>NZ_CP067019.1:652574-1305148 GCF_016599715.1 Acinetobacter sp. CS-2 | reverse complement strand
GCGCCCGAACTCATGGTTTTCTCCTATTCAAGGCATAAAAAAACCACCTTTCGGTGGCATTGAAATAATTAACCCCGCACTTGGCGGGGTTTATGTCTGTATAAATGAATGAATAAGAACAATGATCATGAGCACCAAAAGGACATAAAAGGATCTTTTCCAGTACAGCCCTTTTGCCACAATCTCATCTAGGTCTTCATTCCATTTTTTGAAATTTTCAGAAGTGGATTCGAGAAATCTACGACTATCCTGAACTTCTTTCCGAAGCTCCTTATTTTCATTCCAGTTATCAATAACAATTTGCTGTTGGAATTTCATTCGATTAATGACTTCTTCAACAAGTTCTGCGTGCGTCATTGTCTCAAGCTCTTGGCGCATTTCGATGTATTCATCTAAATCATCACTCATAGGTCGGCACCAAAATTAAGCAATAGGGTATTTTTATTAATCCAGTCTTGACGTTTCTGCTTGTTGATTTTCTTTTCGCGTTTACGCTGGTGCATACCAAGGCTAAAAAGAGTTCCTTTTGCTTTTGATATCTTGTCATCCATATCAATTGCATTCAGCTCATCAAAAGCCTTGTATCTAGCATTTAATTTGCCTGCCCAGTGATTCCAAAGCACGTCATCACATTCTTCTTGGTATTTAATGACAGCCTCTTTGCATTCAGGCTTTACTTTGTTTGCACTGATTGAATTAAACCATCCAAATAGTTTTCGCAGTGGAATACAAAGCATCTCCTGAATACCACCACTTGAAGGGATGGTCATTTTGACCATACCCCATCTCGGATTTGAAGCGAGCTTTCTGTGCTGGCTCTTCCAGTCCAACCCCATACCTTCGACAACCAATTTCATTGGCACGTAAGGCTGATTGTTGTATTCAACAATTGATAATTGAGTATTGTGAAAAAATACAGTCTGCGGTTGCGCTACCATCTTCATAGCATTCTCCTGATCATGCTCAAAAAAAAAGAAACTGGCAGGCACGTTGAACATGGAAACGTGCTTTTCGAACCGTCGTTCTAGCCAGTGGGTTGCCATATTTCAGGCATAAAAAAACCGCCCAATAAGGACGGTTTAATTAAGGGTTTAAGCTAGTTCACTCGGAACTCAGCTCTAATTATTTTTGCGTAAAAATCTTGGTCATCCATGCTTTGTGGTGCGTGGACTTTGTAGACTTCAAGATGAGATACACCGAATGATTGCAGGAACGAGCGCCATGCGTTACACAATTCGGTCATAGCAAGTGTTCCGATGTTCTTTGGCGTAAAGCATTGAATTGAAATAATGCCGTAATCGCGAATACATGGACTATTGCCAATAGATGCCACCTGACTGTCTGCGTACTGTATAAAAACTTTACACCATGGTTTATCTATTGGCGGCACAAATTGCTGACCATTAAATAAAGGCTGATTCTCAATTCGAACTGTAGTATCTGGATAGGTGAATTGCCCAATCTTTATGTAGATTGCGGTTTCTACTTGTGGGAGTGTCATCATTTGTATTTACTCGCTACTGATTGAAACGCTAGAGCAAATACGCCATTAGGCGCTTGCTGACTCCAACCATTTTCCAAGCGTGTGCCATAAGGACTTAACGTCTGGATATAAACAAGACCACCTATTTTTGCTGTAGATGCCACCTTTAAGCCTTCCGCTAGGGTTGTACCACCTGACAAGTCAAAGCCTTTCTCATAGGTGGTTTGCGGAGAATCAAGTGTGACTTTATGTGATGCTCGAAATTCACCATCCATAACCGGGGATCGAGTAATCACTTGCTGTAGCGTATCCCCTACAATCTTTTTAAGGTGGTCATCTGCATCTTTCAGAACGTTGAGTGCAAAATTAGTTGGCTTGTTTTTCCATGACATCTTTAACTACCTCAACCTTACCTATTATTATTTCATAAATAAAATCACCATTTTCCACAATAAGATTTCCATCCACTGCCTGTTTATGCTTTATGAGATAGCCTTTATTTGTGTCGCAAAAAATTACACGTGGTGACTTAATGCCATCCAGCAAGACTTCTTTAACTCTAGGTTCGGACTGCCCTACATCAACATGATAAACGCCATCCGTATGCATGGCTTGGTGTATAAGGTTTTGATCATCAATACAAATCATGCGCTCACCTTTCTTAATTGAGCTGTATAAGTAGCACTTACTGAATCAACCCCAATATTTACCAACTTAAACCGGCCCTTACTGGTAGTCCAGACGTCACCAATCTGTGGCACCTGAGTCACTTCATTCTGTAGCACAATGGCCTTGCAGTCAGTCACCTGATAATCAGTCGGTTTGACCATATCTTTTAAGTACGATCCAAACAGCACACCACGTCCGGTATAAGCTTCAACTGTAATCACCGGATAGGTCTGCGTTGCAAAATCAAAGTTACCTGACTGGATTTCTTTGGAACATGTAAAAGTATCGACTGCATCACCGAGCTTTTTATCAAATGCCTTACCAACCTTGGATTGGATTTTATTTTTGATCACTGCATTCACTCCGCTCATAAAGCTCAAATAAGTCTTGAGCTAGTGCTTGAATTGAATAAGCTTCAAACTCGATACTTGGGTTTTCTTCACCCATTTTTAACTTTAACTCTTGCCAGATATGCACAGCCTCATGAAGTAGAAGGCCATGAATCTGATTTACATCCCACCAGTCGCAATCTTTAATCTGAACAATTGCATGGTCATCATTAAAGTTTACCCGGGCATCTGCGCCACCTTCTAAAAATTCAAATGGTGCTTTTACAGTATCAAATAGAATATCGAGTTGATCTTGGTTTCTGACCAGGGTGTAACGCATGTGCTCAAATGGTGTGGTGAACCACTCCGGCACATAGTTGTTATTGATCATGCCCGATACACCTCAAATCCGAAGCCCTGTGTAGCGTCTGGATTCACAAGATTAAGCGAATCAATCAGGGCTTTAGCGATTTGCTCATACTCTGATATTTCGCGACTGCCTTCAGCAAATGTTTCACTAACCTGTACTGTATCGGCCTTTACACTTTCACTGGTTGTCTGCCGAGCAATACCCGAATAAATCACACTAGCCTGAATGCCTTTGATGATTTCACATGTAGCATCTTTTAAAAGTGGATCAATTGGATCTGGAACGAATCCGACTTCATTTTTCATCCAGGTATTTGCAAGTAAAACTAGGCGAGCTTTATCACCATCAGGCGCAAAGTCCAGACCAAGGATAGTTTCAGCGTCTTGTTGAGTAATAAAGCTCATATTGTTATTCCGTTGGTTTTACAGTTCTGGTTGAGCGTTTGGCTGGCTCTTTTTGCTCTACTTCTTCATAGAGTGCGTGAATCTTTGGATCAAAATCCAATTCATTAATTAATACATAGTTACCTTGATCTTTTGACCATGGTTTAACTTTTACTGTTTTCATCTGTGGCATGTTGCTCTCCAAAAACAAAGGACGCACAAAGCGTCCTTGATTTAATGCTTACCCCAAAACAATCGCGAGATGTTCAGGCTTGAGTGCAGCACAGCCCCATGCCAGCGCAATTTCATATTGCACCTGACGGTATTGAGCATATACAGATACTTCAAAGGACAAGCCGCTCACTGGATCAGTGATGATTGTACGGTCAACAGCAGAATCACCTTGTTGCGGTAATGCAGGTGCACGTGTTGCCAGTGCAATCGCAGAACGAGGGAAAACCATGTTTCGCACAGAACCAGCAGTCACAGTGATTGCTGTCGCAGCTGCTGGGATTGCTTTACGTAAGCCGGGAGCCGCAATAGTCACCTTGCCGCCATTCGACACATCCGTATCGCCAGCAACAACGATATATTTGTTAGGGTCGCCAGCAAATGAAATAGCGTCACCAATAAGGATGGTTCCGGTGCCAGCACTCGCAAGCGTGATTTCCTTAGCGCCCACTGCATAACCTGTTGTATCAGTAGTTGCTAATGCACCAGTACCGGCTGTATGCGATTTGATTTGAGCGGATTCACGAATCGCAAAACCATGCACATCAAGCAATACACCACGACGCAGCAAGCTATCGTCGTTAGCTTCATTCGCCTTATTAAGCTGCGCCAATGTACGCATGTTTGCGCCAGCAGTAGTATCAATTACCATCTGCAAATCAGATGCTGGTGCGCCATTGTCTTTAAGCAACTTCAGTGCTTGTGCTGTATCGCCTAAACCACTTGCAAAAGGAGTTGTGCCAGCAGTACCAACTGCGCGTGACGCTTTTAAGTGTAATGCCGCCAAATCCGCTTCAACTTCATTCACCAGAGTACGCATACCTTGAGCGAATTGGTCACGCAGGATTACATTGTATGATGCGCCATTGTTGTCCAGACCACGCTTTTCCTCACCGTTCCAGCGAACAGGAACACGACGTGCTTTAGTGATTTCCATTTCGACAGAACCAATGTTTTGGTCCCCATCATCTGGTGGCGTTACGTCTGGTGTGATGTCAGTAGCAGTTGCACCAGAGGTTACAGGTGATTTCACCTTCTGGCCTTTTGCTGCACGCTCAAATGTCATATCAGACGAAACTGCTGGAATAATACCAACAAGCTCACGTGATACTGTATCGAGCGCATTGTAAATCGTAGGGATTAAACCATTTAAATCGTTAGCCATAAGCTAAACTCCATTAAAAATATTATTGAATTTGTCCGCCTTCACGCGTGAATTGTGCCCGGCCAACAGGATCAAGAGATTCAAACTGCTGGCGCGTCATTGTTTTTGCACCACCACCTTGACCACCACCCTGGAACCCACCGCCACCAGCTTGAGAACCTTTTAAAATTGAATCCTTGTGCTGGTATCCACCAACCAAAGTTTCCAAGGCCTCATCAAAGTCTGCGATTTCACCCGGGCGAGTGCGTGAATAGATTTTTTGACCATCGGCACCAACTGCCACGACTTTGCCGTTTTCGATCTGGAAGTTTTTCCCAAACGTGGCTTGAATCATGTCTACCGGTACAGCGATGTTGTCTTGAATGAACTTAGAACGAGCAAAACCACCGCCAATCAATTCACTGTGTAATTGCTGCTGCACAGAATCACGTTCTTGTGTAAGTTTTTGGAGTTGTGGCTCGTAGGTCTGTTTTAACGCTTCAGTAATTTCAGCCTTCACCTTGTCTACCTCACCTGCATCCACAAGTTTTTTAGCATCCAAGTTTTGAACAATGTTTAACGCCTCTTTTACCTTTACAGGGTCAAGCCCTTCGAAAGCTTTAGCCTGTGCTTCAAATTGCTCTTTGGCTTCACGATGAGTTTTAGCTTCACCATTCAGGCGAGTAATCGTTGCCACTGTCTGCGGTGCATCAAAAGCTACCTCTTTACCATCATCATGGACATAAACAGGCTTGCCATCTTGAACCACTACATGACCGTTTTCGTCTAATTTCAATTTCATAAGTCATCCGACCCTATTTCTAAAATGAGCATCCGCTCGTTACGCTGTCCGCATCCGCTTTCAGCAGGCAATAAAAAAGCACCCGGTTGGGTGCTTAAGTTGAATTTGGTTAAATTTTAAATATCTGTTTCGATTTCACTGCTAGTAACTACAACCGCATCAGGCAAGCCAAATGCTTTCATGGTTTCAGTAAAAATATAAATATTTGTGGGCTGAATCCCTGTTTGATGCTGAAATTCTGCAACTTTATTTTGCACAAAGCCTGCAATCTCAGCTTCAAGTTTTTTCTTTAGCACTGAATATTCTTGAATCGTAATTTCTTTCATTTCTTAGTCCAAGCCTTTAAAATTAAGTCATTAATGATTTGCTGTTCAGATATAGTCATATGAAATAAGTTCCACATGCAAAACCAATTGAAAAAACCACAGCAACAATAATAAAAAGCCAAAGATATACCGCACCCATTACATCAGTCATACTTCACCTTCATAACCCCACCACCTCAAACGTCTTTTCATCCAAAGCCTTAAGCTCACGCAAAACACAGAATTTGTTGAATCGAATTCGATTTTCGATACTGCCAATCAGTCTTTGTGTGACATGAATCGCAGAGCGTTTCCAAATTACTTAGTTTGTTTGCCAGCTCATTTTTCCCACCAAATTGATGGAATGGCTTGATATGGTTTACAGATAAGTCACGCCCATATTTTTCATAGTGTTGCTCACGGGTTAAACCGCATTGAATACACTTAAAATCATCTCTTTTTATAATTTTCTGGCGTATCACCTGCCAATTAGAGCCTCTAAACTTATTGGCTTCCATGTAAGACGAGCCACCTTGCCAATTAGGGTGTTTTGCACCCTGAAAGGCTTGGCTTATTTTGTCTTTTCGCTCTTGGTTTGTTTTGATTTGGTTTATATAACACTCTTCAGAGCATGTTTTTCTGAAATTATCAGCAACCAAACGCCCAATTGTATTATTCCATTTCAGCGAGCTAAACCACACACCGCAAGAAATACAGTGCCGATCTTTTGATTTCTTATGATTTAGTTTGCAATCATTAGAGCAATATTTCGCATTAGTCCCATGACCATGTGCACGACTAATCTCATTATCACAACCTGCACATCTTCTTAAAACCTTGTTTTTCAAGTCTGCCTTGAAAGCATCGTAACAAATACGGTTGCAAAATATATTCTCGGACAAAGCCCCATTACGCCTACTACTTTTAGATTTACCTAAAACATCGGCATTGCAATGTGCACATTGATGCTTTCTAGTAGTACCTTTTGAACCAATATAATCACCGCGCTTTTGTGCAACACGATAGCAAGGCATTCCACAGTAAATATTACGCTTACCTTTCACTGGTTTAAATTGCGAACCACAAGTTTTGCAAGTACAATTCGAATCAGTCATGACATTATCTCCAAGTAGATAAGTTGTGATCAGAAACCCCTTAAGATAGCCGTCTTTTGGGGTTTTGTTTTGTCTAAAAATTATACCACAGAAACATCATAAACCTAAGTTTTCAAAGGTTTTTTTGTCCATTTTTCGCAACTCATCAAGCGTGTATTTTCGCCCAATTGGATCAACAAATTTATCAATTGGAAAGTCTGATTTTTTATATAGCTCAAAGCGTGTGCTCCCCAACCAATTGCGCTGAAAATCATCACCCTGATCCTTAAACCAATCTGAAAATTTAGTATTCGCCTCGACCTGACCAATGATGCCATCACGCTCATCTTTGGGGATATTCTTGATTTTCCGCTCGTCCGCCACAAATGGACGCACCCCACCCAGATTTCCATCAGCATCAACACCAATCAGCGTCGATCTGCAATTTGGATGAAGTGGAGGTCTTCTAATTTTGGGATCATCAATCTTCCACATGGTTTGATCTAGGTTTGCACACGTAAAACTACTACGCCCATCAAGCACACTGACGAATTTAATATGTGTAAATCCAAGAGCTTCGTAGGTCTGTAAATACGATGTATTCGATACATGGCTCCTGGCTGTTCTTACCTGGCGCTCAATGACATAACGTTCTGACTGGAGCAATCCATCTTTATAATCAAGTGACTTTCGCCCCTTAATTCGATTAATAATCTGCTGATTAGTCTGGCCTTGTGAAATACCATCACGAATGACGTATTCCACTTTCTTGCGTAAATTTTCCGCGATATCAGCAAACAGGTAATCAACCAGCTGACCGCCAGAGAAAGGCATCTTTTTGGCTTTCTGATATAGCTTTTCACCATCAACCTGAAGCGTTTCGCCCATTAGCGCAATGGTATAACTAGCCTCATATACAGCCAAGGCAATAGCAGACTGTTCAAATATCTCTGACATCTGGGTATTTAATGAAGAAAACCACTCGTTTAAAGTGGCTTTGATTTCCTCAATATTACGACTGGCCTTAGCTTTGCTTGAAAAGTTGAGACCTTGTAAGGCTTTGCGTTCTGATTCAGTTAAGTTCTCGAGTAAATCACCAAATTTAAGGAGCTGCTCATTCGACAACTTGTCAAAAACTTTGATCAGATCATTTACATTCTGTGAGGATGCCCGATATAGATATGCCTGATGTTGAGTCAGCGCATCAAGTAAGGCTTTTTGCGCTGATGTGTTCATATTTATGCATCCACAGTGCCATCATTCCGCTTTTCAATTTTCTTCACGATATCTTCCCATTTATCTTCAGGGAAAGTACCTGTCTGCTCGTAGTGATACCAAACATACATCGGCAACTCACCAGCAAGGCAGGCTTCATAAATCAATTTAGAGCGTGTTGAATCATATTTCGGCTTATTGAAGTCCTGAGCAATCGTAAAGCTCAGCTCATCCACTTTAAGATCATGATTTGGTAAGGCAAACTTTGCACACCAGCGCAGGGCCATGGTCATCGCTTCTGAAATGTTAGCTGCCACCAGCGACAAGACTGAATGCTGAATAGAGTTTTCATTCCCGGCCTGCTCAGCCGTTTTATTGGCAGACCCAACCTCAATCAGCCGGGCACCCAGTTCTTTCATCTGGTCCCACTTGTCTTGCATACGCTTATATGCCAAACCGTTTTCATCCGCCTGGATAAACTTACCATCCGTTGGGATACCGGTGCGACTACCAACACTGGCACCCGACTCTTTCACCATCGCGTACTGTTCTGGCGTGATATTTGGAAAGCACAATGTAGGTTGTCCTACAATAAATGCAGATTCCTCTACATCAGCAGAACTCCGGTAATATGAAAGTTCAATCTCGGCCAGTTCATACAAAGGTGCTGTGTCAATTTCTTCTGAGTTGTCGATAGCACCACAGAAAGTGAATGGAATGTAATCCCATGTATTGCCGTCATAATCAGTCGGAGTTGATGTCTGATCTAAATACCAGTCACCTTTCTCATTCTTCTTATGGACTTCAACCACATAAACAAAGCGACCGTCTACCACTTTCAACCATAGCAATCGATACTGCTCAATGGTGGACAAGCTAAATCCATCACGCTCTTTAACCGTTTCATGAATTTTGACATAGCTCAGCTTTTTTTGATTGCCAACAATGATGTAATCCCAATCTTCAACCGCAGATGCTTTGATGATATGAATCATCGGATAAGCACCTTTGGTCTTATCTTCTGCCCGGTTTCGGCTTGGTTCTACATTAGGATGATCTACATACACACCACAGCGATAATTGCGATTAATCAGCCGCATTGCACGCTGTGATACCTGGTAAATAGAACGCCCAGCACCATCTGCATTCCGGTCCAGATATTCCAGATCATCCGGTCGATTAAATACCGGTGCTTTACCAAAGGCTAAGCCGATATGACTTGCCAATGTACGACCAGTTACACCCGGGAAAATGGCCCGATGCAAATACTCTCCATATCGCTTATTGCCACCTGGATCTTTAACTGAATCGAATAACTCAGGCTTTTTTAAATATGTTTCTTTCTTAGACTTAATAACTTCCTGACCATCACAAACATCGTCCAACTTATTCCAAGTCGCAATGTGCTTATCATAGTCAGCATGGGTGTTTGTAATGCTCATAATTAAAATCCAAACATTGGTATATCGATACGGGTAACCGGCTTAATGATCGGGAATCGTTTAACCAGAGGATAACCGCCAGCATCCCCAACATGGTCAAGCCCAGATTTCTTATCCGGCATACCAAAATCATCGTAAATTTGCTGCTCTAAAGTTTCGGTAAAGCGTGGGCATTTATTGGTATTCACAAGTAATGTGCGCTCACCCTCACCATTTAAGATCAAGGCATTCACCGCATTGATACGATCCTTGATTGCCGGGTTTGTCCCATTCACTTCCACCCGAAAACCCTTGTCTCTCAAAATCTGATGATCTGATTCACTGCTATTTTTTGAAGATTTGGCTTGGCCGGCTGCATCCGGTATTACAGTCATTTCATGAAATGGAAAGCGCTCAATAAGCAATGTGGCCATAGTCGGTGTATCACGCACCCCAACCATTTCATCCAGTGCCAGAGGTCTACCTTCACGAATCACATAAACCACAGCTGCCATTTTCAGGACGTTAAAGTCCATACCGATGATTAAAGGCTCATGGGGCCGTATTTCTTCATCCGTATGATTTAGCTTTCGATCAAAATCAGGGTAAACCGCACCACTAGTAAGGTTTACAAATTGACCTTTTAAATATGCTGAAATCAATTGTGGTGGATATGACTCAAACAGTGATGAAATATAATCATCCGGTAGATTGGCTTCATTGTCATAAGTAGATGCCTGAATCATTCCGTACAGTGCGCGCTTAGCCGGAGTTGAATTGGCCTCTTTTACAAATTGCTCATAAGTGAACTTAAAGCCCTCTGGTGTAGTCGCAACATCAATACCATTGGTCAATCCAGCTTGCTTGTAACGCATACGAGCAATGATTTTCCGCCATGCTTGCTGTGCCTTAACGGTAGGCATCACATCCAATTCATCAATCAGTGCATGACCAATCTTAAAACCTACAATCGTCTGAGGCTTCTCCATAGATCGGCAAATAATCGTGCTTCGATATTGCCGGCCGTAATAGATATCGACCTCTTTATTCGATTCGTAGATTTTGGTTTTCAGCCCCCAGTCAAATGCCACCTCATCAATCGTTGGAAAGAAGATATCCCGGATCTGCGGATAAGTTGGAGCAAAGTAGCCCAGTGGCACCTTAGGGAATTCCCAAGACTTATCACACAGGCTTGAACACCCAACCCAAGTTTTTCCGCTACCAAACCCAGCAACAAATGCACGAAACTTATTTTTCAGCTGTAGAAAGTTAGCCTGAGGTACATTCAGGGTCGGATTGATGTTCGGCATTTGATTTACTCGCATCTACAACCTGAATTGTGACTTTCACTGGAGTCGGATCATCAGCGCCCTCACCATCACCATTCTTAATTTTGTCTATCTCAAGCTGCTTCAGCTGTGCATCTAGCAATTGAAGTTCATAACCATGCATCTCATCTTTAATCTGCTTAATGATGAGTTGCTTCATTTTTTTATTCTTATTCCAGTCGCCATACATTTTCTGGAGTTCATTAAGGCGCACTGCCTTATTGGCTAATGGGATGTCATAAACATTAGACCTAAAATCTTCCCGTGTTTTCTCAAAAAGGTCTTTCAACTTTTTACTTAAGTTTCGTCCAGCGTATTTGGTCGGATCATATAAGGCCACTTGCTGGCGCTCAATTTCAATCTTAAATTGTTGCTTTACAGCGTCTGCCACTTGTTGAGGGGTTTCAAAGCAAGCAAGAGACTGAACTATAAAGATTTTTACAGGCTCTTTAAGTGCTGCCACAGCCACCCCTCCGTAAAGCTACGTAAAGCAAGATAGGCCAAAAAAGAGCCATTAGGCTCAATTAATCACACAGTTCCCACAGCACGCGGCAATATTAGTTTCAGATACAAACGGCGCATTCTTGGAGATTTCCAGAAGCCGTTTAACAGACTCATCAGCACCCCAACGTTTCGTTTCACCGAAGAACACTTCCACATCATGGCCAGCCAAATAATGCTTAGGTAGACCGGTATGGTCGCTGTAGATGATTTCACCATCTGCATCACGTTCAACACCGATGTGATAAAGCTCATGTTCAATCAAACGACAAAATTCACGATCTGAAGTTTGTTCGCAAAATGCCGCATCTACAGTAATCAGGTATTGAGGGACAAAGCCGAACCAGTCACGCATCTGTTGTTCTTGTCGGGCCTTCTTCCACCCGCCCTGGTTAAACATGACTTTTTCACATTGACCCAGCACCATTCGTTTTTTAGCTACGGCGGCCGATGAAGCCCAAGCAAATGCCAAGAAGGTTTCATCATCGTGCAGCAGCTCAGCAATGTGGTCATGATCCGGGTTGTGGAGTTCACCACCAATGGTCAGCCAATTTTTAATGACCCATTCTTTTAGATCCACGGCGGGTGCCAAGCGAATCGCTTCTTCTTCCTCAGCCTGATCAATCAGATTCGATGGTGGGAATGGTCTGAACTGGTCCATTGAGTGATTCTCTCTTCAAATTTTTCAGCCATTGAGATGCGAATTGAGCTTCTATCTGTAATGGCCCAAACTCATCAATCTTGTATCTGTTGGCTGACTCTAATCGAACAACGGTAAAACCCATCTCATTAGCATGATCATAACGATCCATGCTCCAGGCTTTATTCGCTAATTTGCCTTTACGCCCACCAGACCATGGTCCACCTGAAATCTCAACTAAAATTCTGTGCTCAATCAGGTGGAAATCAAAACGCCAGTGCTTGGTCGATTTAAACTGAAATTTCTTTTCGTACTTGATACCCAAGACATTTAAAGCATGTTCGAATTCTTCTTCTGCTTCTAAATATGCATCTTTTGCTTTTGGTAGAGGCTTAGCACGTGGTTTGGTTTTAATTGGACATTTCTTGGTTTTCCAGAAATAATCATCAACATCCATCGTAATAAGCCCACTTCAAATCATCTGGCACAGTCAAATGAATACCTAATTTCGTCACAGTAAAATCGTGCACACAATTCAAATACTCGGTCATCTGCTTAACGCTTAATTTTGTTGTGCTGCAAAGTCTTATCACCTGCTCTGCAATCACCCTGTATTCTTCACACTCATTCTGCTTAAGCGTTGCAATCGCATTACAGGTCTCAGCAAACTCTTGATCATCACGACGATAGATATAAATTAGGAATTTCTTCTTAAACTCATAATGCAGTGAATCTTTATCCTGACCAGTCTTTCTTTCAATCTGACCAAGCCACATCCACATGAGCCTATTCTGTGCAGTGGATCTGTCATCCTGTTTCCGATCAATCACCACCCTTAACGGCTTACCCTCATTAATCGCCTGAGTGTAATTGGTGTGCATATAATTAATGGCTTTAGTGATGTCGGCGTGGGAGTTGATAGGAAACACGGCTTTTTGCATTTCCTACCCTCCGTGCTGCTTAAAATAATGTGATGCGCTTCACCAATACATCGTTGTATGCGTCCATGTGCTTTTGCTGTTCTTGAAGCAATGCCCACTGCTCATCATTAATAAAACTTGGCTGACCCTTATCTAAGAAGTTTTCCAGTGCATCAAGTTTTGTATGTAGTTCACGCTGCTCTAAACGCACTCGATCTTTTGGCGTTTGGGATTGATGATATGACTTTTCAAAAACATCACGTGGTGACCAAGAGATATAGCCAGCATGACGATCATCGTTTGGCTTACCACCATCCACGTATTCAACCAGATAACCTTGTTCGCCTGGATCTTCATTTTCCGGAATCTGCCAACCGCGATATTCATTGTATTCGCCGCGGGTCATGGTTGTGGCTAAGACTGATTTGGTTCCGATATATGCACACAATGCATGCGCTAATAGTTTTTTTGACATTTTCTTCTCACAAAAAAAAGAGCCACATGGCTCAGTTAAAAAACTTCTTTATCTTCCATCACCAACATCCGATCCACTCTCACCAGCCACCTCTCAAACATGGCTTCACTCTCTGCCCGATTGCCCAGCTTGTATTGATCAAAATCAGAATGGCACACGTGACACAAAGGAACTGTAAATGAATCATCTGCTTTTATCCCTCTACCCTTACCGTGCTTCGCTGAATTACTGTGAGCCGCTTGTGAGTTTGGATTACCACACCTTACACACGGAAGCTTTCTAATCTCAGCCAGTCTTTTTGAATCACGCATGCAGAACCGTACGTAAATTTTTGATCCGCTCTTTAAGCCCTATCATGATTTCATCAATCGCCATTAACTGGTGACGCTTTAAACCAGATCTACTAAGATTCTGATACTTAGACAGCTCAGCACTGCAAAATTCTAAGTCTTGTTTCGCTTGCACTTTGTCTGTCATGTAACCACCAATAAGAAAAGAAAAACCCCACCATGACCTAGTACACGTGGGGTCTTATGTGCCGTAATCCGTTCGGCTAAAGTCACCGAAGTGACAAGGGTTCATTTAACTTCTTTCAAACAATCCCGACACACCTTGATTTCTTCATCATCAACTGTGTAATCGATTTCTATCGCACCATGCAGGCCGAATAAACACATTAACAATTGGAGCATGCGGATATCCTTATTTCATTGCAAATCGAAATAACTAAAAATAACTAAATCTGTCTGAAATAATATCAATAATTTATTTATTAAAACCAATGATTTATTCTATTTTTTAACTAAAACATGCCGTAATAATGTCGGTAATTTTGTCAGTAATCTGGAGGCGGTAATTAATCTTAAACCACTACGAATAAGAAAACCGCCATAGGTGCCCTGATATTGCTTACACAGGCATTTCTCAGGGCATAAAAAGGATGTGGTGATCTGCCACACCCTTGCCTTAGATTACGATATTAATCAGCTCGGCAACTGATCTACCGCTACTCACAATCACACAAACCTAACATGCACGGTCTGCTTTACTTGCTTTCAATCCTCTTTAGGTCGGGTTGCCAAACCCTAACTGGAATTGCCTAAAACATCTAGGCATTTACTCAAGGCATGTTCTGCAAATTGGCTTTTTGCAGGCATTAAAAAAGCCCACCATTTGGCGAGCTTTCTATCTAACACAGCAATTTACTTACACTGCGTCGACTGTAACACAAATATGCCATATCTCGGCATGCCAGTCAAATACTAATCAATGCGTAATCGTTTATCGTGACCAGCTAGGTAAAACTTCCCGGCATAAATCATATTTCTTAAAACATTCCGGCCTAATTTAAATTCATCTTCCATCTTTCGGTCTGACATCCCTCTCACATTCTTCTCAATAAACAGCTGAACAGCCACCTTAGCCGAATCACAAATCAGTTTTGATTGCCTCACTTCAATGATGATCTTCCGCACATGCTCCGCTTCAAAATCATCAATCTTGCAAATGATCTGATCCTTGCGTGGTGCCACACCTTTATTGTTTTCACAGATCAGCCAGTAGATCTGATTCACCCCAAGACTATCCGGCTCATTCCCAGACTTCATGCGACAGGTTTGAATGTATGCACCGTACTGCTTTAACCATTCTTCAGCTGTAAATTTTGACCAATCCATTACTTGTGTTTTAACCGCTGCATTCATCCCATTGCCCTCTTAAATCAAACTCAAGTCTAAAATTGTCATTGTTCCCCAATGAACTGCACCGGTATCAATCCAGTAACAGTTGTCACGCTTACAAGGTTTTTGAGTGACTGTGTGCCCCATGATTACCGCATCAATGCCGGACACATGGGTATATTGCTTTTTATCTTCGTCCAGCCGGTCACGTCCCCACATGGCCAACTCAGATGGATCGCGGAATGCTGTTAGCTCTTGAGTGAAAGTCTCTTTGAATTCATCCCAATTGTTCTGCTCAATGTGCCCATGAACAAATCCGAACTTTTTACCGTTGTGACTGATCTCTAAAACCACTGGTAACTCAGCGAAGGTTTTTGCAATGTTGTACATCGCCTGCCCATCCAGCATATAAAACCACTCACCACCATTCGCCACATGACAGCGCTTATAGGATTCGTTATGCAGTCCACCAATACATAAATCCTCATGATTACCGCGCACTGACGTAAACCATGGCTTGGATAACAACTCAACACACTGAATGTTTTGAATTCCACGATCCACCAGATCACCAACCGCAACTAACAAATCATTTTCAAAATCAAAACCAATTTCTTTAAGTCGAGTCATAAGCAGGTTGTAGCAGCCATGAATATCCCCAACAGCCCACAATTTCCCTTTAATTTCTTTATCCCAAATTTTTACTAAAGCCATCTCACCCTCGCTTAATTTCTGAAATTAGCAACATTGCCGCATCACGCTGCTCTTGATTCGTTCTGCCCTGCCAACCCGTAATACGATTAAATTCCTTTGAATCCACTTTTGAGCGTGAAGGCTTCACCAGTACCACCGCCAAACCGCACGATTTCGCCATTTCAGCCAGTAATTTACCTGTCGCATGGTTTTCCCCTACATTCTTGGCAATTCGCTCTCCGACGCTCTTATGCTGTCCTACACGACTATGAAAATTAGACTTCTTATTTTCCCATCCAGCCTCAATGACAACTTTCTTGATTTGGTCTTGCTGACTGCGGAATAACTCCACAGTTTCAGAAAATGTTAAATTTTTAAGCTCAAGGGATTGGCTAAGAATAGCCACCCCTGATTTTTCTAGGTCTGGATCAATGCCGATAATCAGGTCAGTCATTGGCACCTCGCAGGGCTTGTTCTAAATCAGCAATTACATACTCAGTGGTAACTCGATACCCCTTGTCGTATAAATCCATTTCCCGAAAATCCTTTAGAGATTCCTTAAGCTCGCAAAGCACTTGTGAAACAGCCTCAACCTGCTTCTTCACCCCGATATAACAAGCTTCCATGTTGTTGAGCTTGGCTTTTTGATCCTCCCAAGCCTTAAACGCCATCTGAACTGGTAGTATCCGATAAACACCCAAGTCTTTATGAAATAAATTTTCGCCATAAGTAAACCGCATGTTTGTGTAGAAATCCTGGTCTACAAACCACTTTTCAAAATCACTCATCGCCCACACTCCACATAATTCCGTTCATCCTCAGCCTTCAACGCTTCCAACTCCGCATGCACCTGATTCCATTGTTCTTGAAGCTCCATCTCATCTTCATCATGTGGAATTGAGCCGTTGATCTTGTCCCGTAGTATTTTTAAGTCGTGGTTTTGCATGTGGCTACTCCTTGCGCCATATCGGTTAGTAACTCTATTGCCTGCAATGTTAGAGAGAATCCTTAAGGGCATTCACCATCACCCTTCACTAAACCCCAATATTCCAGCCCAACCAGATACCGCTGTATGCTTCGAACAGTCAGGCCCACTTTTGGCTCAATTTCGTTATGTATCCGCTTAACTGAGATACGCCCTTTTGTTGTTGCTAAAGTCCTTAAAATCATGAGATTGATATAAGTTTTATCTGCTTCGGTGCTCATGCCGCATCCTTTTGCGCTTCTTGTCTTTCGATGAATGGAATCGCCTCCATGAACAAAGAAAACTCACTTTGTGTCATCCGTGCACCATGTGTTGCTGGTGGTGCAAGCAGTGATCGAACGCGATTAATATGAATTCCTGTAGTTCTTGAAAGTTGTTCGCGCCTGGTTGGGGTGGTGCTTACTGCATTCACCCAATTTCTGATTTTCACCACCTGGGACTTTGACGCATGCCCTTTGATTTTGGTTTGTTTGCGCGGTGGGCGTGGTACAAACTCAGTACCCTTGAGTGTTTCAACCCTCCCACCACGCGCTAAATACTTCTCCATTTCGGTTTCAAGTTCTTCACGCAAATTACGCTTAGCGATTAACTGTGCATAAGTGATGTCTTTGCCCGCTTGCACAAACTCAATTCGTTGTTGAATGATTTCGTTCATACCCACCCCAGCACAAAGTTTTTACTTTCAGATCCACTCGCCAATGCACACAAGCAAATCAAAGCAATAAGGCAGATGAGTAGGATTGTTTTATCGTCTAATGGGTGTTTCATGCGGCACCCCACTGAAAAGAAATATGCATCCCTTCATCACAATGCTTACATCCATCAAAATCATATGGATTGTGTTGCCAGTTAATTTTTCCGCATGTTGGGCAGTTAAATCGGGTCATTGGGTTTATGACTCTACGACATGATTTCTTTATGCGTTCTGGAGTTCTTAAGCCTGCTGCAATCATCATTTTTCTATGATTAAGCAAAGCAAAATTAAATGTCCGACGTTTTTTCTTATCTGCCAATTCAAAAGGCACCACTACATAATCATTGTGGTTAATGCACTCAGCAGCTGTGCGTCCAATTATTTGAGCATGTAAAAAATTGGTTGATTTATTACCATTCAAATCGCTCCAGTAAACATCGTTTCCATCCCAGATGCCTTTAATAAAAAGCACATATTTATCAGATGGGCTTAAGTCTGATTTTGATGGTAAATACTGGTGATCTATCTTCCAGATGCTCAGTGAATCAATATGATCTGCGGAAATTGGGTATTCACCATCACGAGCTAATTCCCACTCCTTTTGTGCTTCTTCCAATGTGTAAACATGAGCTAAATCTAAATTTGAGGTATAGCCCTTGCCATCAATCGCATGAAAAACCATGTTTGATCCGGTATTGCCATGCGGTGAACGTAAATAAAATCTATTCTTCACACCCCACCCCCTAAGCCTTGTTCCTCATCACTACGAATCGAAGAAAAACGGCAGATATCCAAACGGTCCACAACCCGGACCACACCCTTCTTGCCATGACGGTTCTTGCCGATAATGATTTCAGTCACACCGCTTGGCATTTCGTCATCACTGTTCATAATTGGATGAACCAACAAAATCTGATCTGCATCCTGCTCGATCTGGCCTGACTCTTTTAAATCGCTCGGCTTTGGACGTTTTCCTTTTTCTGATTCACGGTTGAGCTGTGCCAGTGCGATTACTGGGCAATCAAACTCTTTGGCCATGGCCTTGAGGTCACGACTGATTGAGCTGACTTCCTGATAGCGGTCTTTCTTGGTTGGGTCACGCACAAGCTGCAAGTAATCAATAATGATGCAGCCCAATTTTTTGTAGTTGCGCTTGGCCTTGCGTGCATAAGAGTGAATCTCTGCAATGGTTGGTTTTTGCTTATCTTCGATATGGATCGGTAGCTTGTTAAAACGCTCCTGGGCATTAGCGAAGTCTCTCATCATGCCGTCGTACAATTCAGCATTGTGAATGTTGTCATACGGAATATGGGTCAATGCGGAGATACAACGGTTCGTGAATGTCTCTACATCCATCTCAGCCGATACCACCAATACCGCTTCACGGAATTGCATAGCGGTCTGAATCGCCACCATTTGCGCCAGAGTCGATTTTCCTGATCCGGGTCTACCGCCGATCACGCAGAAGTGTCCGCGCTGAATGGTGCCCACTACGTTGTCCAAATGAGGCAGGTTGAACTTAACGCCGGTGTATTGCTTACTTGCTTTGGCTTCAGCTTTCTGGATTAACTGTTCACCGGCACGCTTCAAAGCTTCCTCAAACGTAAAACTGGATTTCTCAGCCTTGTCGCTTGTGTTTGACCCACTCAGGATGTTTTCAGCAGCATTGTGAATATCAGGTACGGTTAGGTCCTTCGCCTTCTCCTGGATGCTTTGGCCGATCTGTTCAACTTCACGGTGTGATTTAAACTTGTTGAGTTCAGCAACATATGATTCCAGGCTGTAGAACGAGCTTGGTGATTCGGTGAACATGCGCATCAAGTATTCAGTGCCACCGACCAATTCATGATGTTTTGTTTCAATCAGCTTTTGTTCAACAAACACTACGTCATACGGTTTGTTTTCGTTCGACAGGTCGGTGATGGCGTTGAAAATTGCCTTGTGTCGTTCAGCGTAAAAACATTCTGCATCCAGATCATTCATCACGGTTTCAAGTGAATTTTGGACAGTCATCAAAGCAACAAGAACACATTGCTCGATTGATAAATTGTGAATATTCGACATTACCAATCCCCCATGTCAGATTGATAGTCTTGAGGGATTACTGGTTGAGCATTTGCAGATGCAGCCTGCTGCATGAGTTTTTCAACAAGTTTGTTGTCACGCTTAATCCACTTCACGAAGTTTGAATACATCTGAGTGCTGGTTACTGCACCAGTGCGGATTTTGTTTTCGTAGTGAGGGTTGACTTCAAGAAGTAATTCATCAACCTGAGTTTGATTGATTTTCGGTAAGCCTGATCTTTGCATCCACGAATTGAGCTGATGCAAGTCTGGTTTCCAGATATTCATAACTTCATCGATTGGGTTTTCTTGATCCCTTTCTTTTAAGTTTATTTTCTTTTCTTTTACAGAGTGACATTTGATGTTACTAGTTCCAGTATCATTTGATGTTACTAGTCTAGGTACATTTGATGTAACTACTTTTGATGTACCAGTATCATTTGATGTTACTAGTTCAATAGATAATCTATCCTCAAAAGTGACCTCATATGTTGTCGCTTTACCCAAAGTTTTTGTGATTTTTACAAGGTTGAATTTTGCTAAATCTGACATAGCTTTGCGAACAGTTCGCTTATCCTTAAAGCCAGCCAATTTCAAAATTAAAGATTCGCCAATCGATTTATTATCTTCACGGAATCCTTTGATATGCCTATTTAGCAAAACAAGGCACTTGATGGCTTCACCGCTTAAAGCAGCCAAATACCCTTCATCACAAACAAAATTAGGCAATGGTGTATAACCATCTTCCTTTTTGGACATAGCTTTATGCTCATTCCTTTTTGCTGTGCTTGGATGAATGTCAACATTATCCAAAGGTTGAATTTTTAATGCGCTCATCAAACACCCTCCATCACAAAAGCACACAACGCAGCCTTAGCTCTAGCGAGTGCCATTGAGTTTTCAAGTGTTCGATTTAGTGCGTAATTTTCAGCGGCTTTTTGAAGCAAACTTATCTTTCGATTTAGTTCAATTTCTGCTAAAATTTGATAGTTCAAAATGATTTACCTCGTTTAAAGAACATGAAGCCTGATCTTTCCCATCAGGCTTTTTCTTTGCCTAAATTCTCGTTAATCCCTTCCAGTCCCTCTCCGAAGCTCACCTCAGTAGAGATATCCCGCACTAAAGCTTTTAATCCCAAGCGCTCAAAGGATTTTGCTTGTAAATTAAGTACATGCCACTCACCGACGATTTCTTTTTCAAGAAGAAACGCCAGATATTGAGCAAGGTCTTTACCCTTAATTTCAGCGAGTGTTTTAGCTCGCTCATGGATTTCCGGAGATAAACGGACATGTGTAGATTTCTTTTCAAGACTCATAAATTCACCTATGCAGTTAAAGCTTGTAGATTGGCCTTAACCTTCCCTTTTGTTTTTAGTTGCAATAAAGCTTGGGTTTCTAGGGATATGCCCTTGCTTCGCCATTTACTAACAGCGCCCTTGGTGTATCCGACCTTCTGAGCGAGTTCAGAATCGGTTTTAACTCCGTAATGAAGTTTTAGCTCATCAACAGTCATGGTTTACCTTTATAAACTAATAGTTTCCATTAGTAAACCATAAGTTTATTCATATATCAAGGTGCTTGTTTACTATAGGAAACAGGAAATGAGGGATTTTGTATGACCACTATTAGCGACCGTATAATTCAAAGAATGAAAGAGCTTGGTCTTCGACAAACAGCAATAATTGAGGCAACCGGAGCCACAAAAGGAGCTGTATCTAAATGGGTAGCCGGAACAAATACACCCAAGGCAGAATTCCTTCCGGCATTAGCAGCAGTATTAAAAACATCTCAGAACTGGCTGCTTACAGGTGAAGAAGAAAAGCTCTTCAATAATTTCAATATGCAAGAGTTTATGAATAAGCATAATTTGACTGGCAAAAGTGATGCTTCATTTGATGTTGATGAAGTGCATAAGCCAACTGTTATTGATTACGAAACAGAAAATGGGTTTATTTGGATTGATGTCGTGGAAGCTAATTTTTCGTGTGGTGTTGGTGAATCTATAGAATTTCATTTTGATGTTATTAATGGGAAGTTTCCATTTACACCATCATTCTTTCAAAGGAAGCATGTTGATCCAAGTTGTATGAGGATCATTAAAGCCAAGGGCGACAGCATGACTGACTTTATTCATGATGGCGATCTAGTGGGTATTGATATCTCTCAAACTGAAATTGTAGATGGTGAAATTTATGCTGTTTATTTTGAGGGTGAAGGAATGATTAAGCAGATATTCAAAGAGGAAGGCGGGAAACTCACCCTGCATAGCTTAAATGCAAAATACAGAGATCGTGAAGTATCGGAGCAAAACGGTCTAAATTTTAAAGTTATGGGTCGTCAATTTTGGCGAGCTGGATAGGAATATATTAAAAATAAGAGGGTTTATGGATTCTATTCGTTTTATTACTAATATTTTTATTATTTCATGCATACCTTTAATTCACTATGCATTAAGTAAAAATATAACTTTAAAAGATATAAAAAAAGCACGTTGGCAGTATATTGCTGTTTTTATATTTATGTCGCTTTTAACATTTATTGGATCAAATGGTTCGGGTGAATCTTTTCTTGCGGTAATTATTTCACTATTTGTCTATGTTTTCACATATAAGCGCTTGATAAAAAATAAGTATCATCCAAGAATTGCTGACTTTGAATCATTTGATGAATATGTGGCAGCTTTAGCTAAAAAAAGAAATATCAAATACCCGTTGTCACAAAACATAATTGCTATGTTTGGTGAAACTCCAAAACTTGAAAATTTTGAATCTATACCTGAGTGGGTTCATTCTGTTAATAAGTATTTTGATGATATTGAATCTATTTAAAAACTGCGAATCCGACGCAGCCTTTAGAACAGATCGGGTGGAGAATAATTAGTGGGTGATATTGATTACATCTTATATATGGCTGATATTTCAAGATCTGGGTATGATCGCATTACAGAAATCGGTAAGTCATCTAATAAGAAAAAAGCATGTTTGATTTTAGTTACACCTGGTGGAGATCCTGATGCAGGCTATCGTATTGGTAGAGCTTTACAGCACTATTATGAAGATGGTTTTAGTGTGCTAATTCCTTCCTATTGTAAATCTGCAGGTACATTAATTTGTATTGGTGCAAATGAATTAATAGTAGACGACAAAGGTGAGCTAGGCCCTTTAGATATACAATTAAATAAATCTTCTGAATTAGGTGAAAAAACTTCTGGTCTTGATTTACCTCAAGCATTTGAAGCTCTAAAAACTGAAGCGGTCAAAATATTCAGAGAGACTTTAATTGACGTCAGAATGGGCGGTAGGGTTTCTACAAAATTAGCTGCGGAAGTTGCAACCAATTTAACATCTAACCTCCTTTCTCCAATTTACTCACAAATCGATCCTATTCGAATGGGTGAAATACAACGTGCAAACTTTATTGCATATGAGTACGGTAAGAGGCTAAATGAAAAATACAAGATATTGAAATCTAATGCTTTAGGTAAGTTGTTATTATCTTATTCATCACATGGTTTTGTTATTGATAGAAAAGAATTAAAAGAACTGTTTAAAAATGTTCGAAAACCAAACACACATGAAGAGATAAAAATATTAACCAAAATACAAGACTTGGTCATTGCCTTTGAAAATGGAAATGACCATAATCTAGTCATGAATGCAAACCTCTTTTTAGAGAACACTGAAAATGAACAACAAAATGCCGACTTACCATCTACCTCAGGATTACAAGCAAATGATAATCCAGAATGCGGAGGAGAAAACCCAGGTGAGCAAATTGATTCAGGAAGCAGCGAAATCGAAGCAGAGTATGATTCAAGTAGAAGTGATCAAGAGTCAGAGCTTCCACAAGCTGCAAATGAATAATTATTGTTATTGATATCTAGTAAATACTTTTAACCCACCCCAGCGGTGGGTTTTCTTTTGTCTATTAAAACATACAAGTTTCCAAATATAAAAATAAGTTTCTTTTAATAAACTTTATTGTTGACTTTGAAGTTTCCTTTGGTAAACTAAATTTCACCAGATAACAAAAAAGTCCCTGACATTCGACCGACGGGACTTTTACTCAAAGAGTGAGATAAGTATGAACCAAACACCTTCCCACAGTCAAACCCCAGAGTTTGGCCATATCCCATCAACAGGGATTCTTTACCAGCAGCCGCCTTCTAGTGAACAGATTGCTCGGGCGAATAAACGCAATAAGCTCAAAGCTTTTATGCGTGACGTGATTGCAGTAGTGGTTTTTAGTTCGCCAATTTTGGCAACACCTTTTGCAGTTCGTAGTTGTTCAGATGATGTGGATCGTCAGGCAGTGCAGGCGGTTAAGTTTCAGATGGAGGCAAACCATGAACGCTCAAACTAAACCTGAATTGTTTGCTCCGTGTTTTCCGCTGCTTTCAATCTCATCACGTATCGAGGTTGATGCAGACAACGTGCAGTTCTCTTTCATGGTCGGCAACCAATCCATTGATTGTGAAATCAAAGCGGTTGAATTGACGGATTCAATGTATATGGAACAGCAATTTCACCCTGAATCTGGCCGTGATGTGGATTACACCAAGCTTGAAGTAGACAACAAAACTTTGGCTTTGGTCACTCGATCTGACTTTGAAGAAACACCAGCAGGCTTGCATTTCATTCTAACTGAATCTCAGGTTTATGAGTTGAATGAATGGCTTGAAGAGGATGCGGTTGAAAAATTTGAAATGGGGATGGTGGCTTAAGGCTGCCAACGATCAATACTGAATACTGAGGACTGAATAATGAGTATAGCAACATTAATTTTAGGCCAGTCTGGTACTGGTAAATCAACAAGCCTTCGCAATCTAAACCCAAGTGAAGTGCTATTAATCCAGGTGGTTAAAAAACCACTGCCGTTCAGATCTGCTGACTGGAAGCCGCTTACTAAAGAAGGTGGTTCGATTGTGGTTACAGACAATCCGCAGCAAATCATGGCAATCATGAACAAATCAACCCGCCCAATCATTGTGATTGATGACTATCAGTACGTCATGGCGAACGAATACATGCGCAGAAGCCAGGAAACAGGCTTTGCAAAATTTACCGAGATCGGTCGCAGCACATGGGAAATATTTACAACTGCTGCCCAGCTTGCAGATGACAAGCGCGTCTACATCCTGAGCCATACAGAGGAAAGTGAATCAGGGAAAACAAAGATTAAAACCATTGGCAAGATGCTGGATGAAAAAATCACCCTGGAAGGCATGGTTACAATCTGCCTACAGACAGCAATCATTAATGAGCAGCACGTTTTCATGACCAAAAACAATGGTCATAACACAGTGAAATCCCCTATCGGCTTGTTCGAAAACGAGCATGTCGAGAATGATCTAAACGCAGTTGATAAGGCCATCTGTGAATACTACGGACTGACAACTGAAACCAACCAAGCAACTGAAGCATAAGGAATAAATCATGACTACTTATCAACAATTCACACTAAATACTGAATCAGCTAAACAAGCGGACGCTGGCGGTCGTATCGAACAGACTGGCAAATATGTCGGGGTTATTAAGTCGATGGAGTTCATCACTTCAAAAAATGGCGCACAAGGCTTTGAGGTGAACTTTGAAACCGACTCAAAAGAATATAGCACTTTTACAATTTGGACTGTTAGCAAGGACGGCAACCCATTATCTGGCACTCACAAGGTCAACGCCTTATTAGCATGCTGCGGAGTTCGATCACTCACTCCTACTGATCAGCAGTTGGAAAAATGGGACTATGAAATTAGTCAAAAAGTTAAGAAAACTTGTGTTGTTGCACCAGAAATGGCAGGCAAACGTATCGGATTATTATTGCAGCGTGAAAATTATCTTAATGGCCAAGGACAACAACGCCACCAAATGAACTTTTTCGCTTCATTTAATGCTGAAAGTGAGTTGATGGCCAAAGAGGTATTGGAGCGCAAAACAACACCGGAGCTATTACCTAAAGCCCTTGAGCGTTTGCTTGCGATGGGTGACGCAACTCGTCAGTCGAATGGCGCTCAACCTAGTGGATATGCACAGCCACAAAATACAGGATATGGCAATCAGCCAAAGGCGGCTCAACCTGCTGACTTAGATGACGATCTACCATTTTGAATCATATATAAATAAAAAGAACTGAGGGCTTAGTCAGCCCTCAATCCTGGGGAGGATGATTATGACAACTTTATATGAATTTGGCACTGAGTTAGCTGTAAAAATTGAAAATATTCAGGAGCTGCTTGCTGAAGGTGCGGACCCAAACAGCAATCAAGTTCAGGAATTGCTTATGGATATGGTAGGCACTGAGGAAAACTGGAAAGAAAAAGCAAAGAATGTTGCTAAGTATGTCCACCAGTTAGAGCTTGAAAGCAAAATGATTGCTGCCGAGTCCAAGCGGATTGCAGACAAGGCTAAAAAGTTAGATCAGACCGCTGGCTATCTAAGCAATCTGCTATTGCAGCAAATGCTGACCTTTGGTGTGGAGGAAATCAAAGATCCGGTTTTGTCTGTAAAGGTTCGCCAAAATCCTTGGTCAGTCGTTGTTAAAGATGAGGGTAAGATTCCTTCTGAATTTAAAAAGGAAAAGACTGTGGTTGAGGTGGATAAACGCGCCTTACTTCAAAGCCGTGAATCTCTTGAGTGTGAGGGTGTTGAATTTGTCCGCACACAACGTCTGGCATTCAAGTAAAGGGAGTGAAAGCAGCATGAGACTACCCAACAGTATTTCGCCAGCTTTCATTGAATGGCTAGATCGAGGCGGTCACAAAATTACACTCAAAAAGAACCTGATGGTTATCACTAAAGAGTGCAAAGGGTCAACAAAGCGTGGCGTGATCCATTTCGAGCGCCATGAGGTAAAGGAATTTTATGATCTGGATGATTATTTGTCCGGGCGTTATGAAGTGTTTTTAAAGCAGTATTTCAACAATGGAAAAAGCTTTGTTGATGACTTGAAATGGGCCATGGCTGGCAAATTTCGCAAGGCTGTGATGATGAATAATTTGGCGAAGGTGGCGTAATGATTGGAACTCAAATCAAACCTGACTACTCAGAAGCAGTCGCAAAATTTGTGGCAAATGGTGGTGAGATTAAGCCGGCCGTAAATACCAATAAAGCCGAGTTTAATTACTGCAATGCAGATACTGTTTTGCAAAGTGCTGAAAGACCTAATAGTCACCAGAATCACATTTTGCGTACACGTGCTGAAAAGCAAGGTTTAAAAAGCTATAAGCCGGTTGCGCCATGCAGATCGTGCGGTACTTCAGAGCGATCTGTGAAATCAAATATCTGTCTTGAGTGTGACCGCCGCAGAGCAAGAGCCAAAACAGGTTTGAGCTCAAAAAATTTGGAAGCCATTGGGCATTACCTGCTTGGAAAAGGCGAAGCGGTTGAGTTCACCAGTGGCGGTAAAAAGTACGTTTTGAAAGTTGAGGTGGCGTGATGGATGAGCCGGTAAAGCCAAACTACAAATACCCTTTCCAGGAACATACAGTTATTGATACTGAGAACAATGTTCTGGAATTTCCTCGAATCAACTCGAAAAAATGCCAGCACATGATTGTTGAAATCGATACCAAGTCTCTTGAGTTATTGTGCAAAAAATGCGGAGCAAAGGTAAATCCAGTTTTATGGATTAAAGATTCAGTTGGTTATTTTGCTCGGATACAAAAGGACATAAACGAGCAGCGTGAACGACTAAAAGAGGATGAAGCAGAGCTTAAAAGGCGATCAAGAACACGCTGTCAGCATTGTACAAAAATGACAGCTATCAATTTAAAACACCACAATTTTCAAGTATTAGGGTGAAGTGATGGATATTGAAAAGAAAGAGAAGTGTTTTAAGGCTTGGTTTAAAAAAGAATACCTTGGCATTGATAACTTAGCAAACCAAGGCGATGAGGGTGCGATAACTCGCAGGGATTACGCATACGTTGGATGGAAAGCAGCCAAAGCCCAAGCGGTGCCGGGATGGGTTTCTGTTGAGAATAAACTACCAATAGATGGTCAAGATGTAATTGCTTTTGATGCTATTAAGCATTGTGTGTTTAAGGGTGGTGAATTTTTGCAAGGGTATATTGAGTCAGACACAGGGCATGAATATGAGGAACCTGTGGAAGTTACCCATTGGATGGCAGTTGAAACACAGGAGCCAGCCAATGACTGAAATTACAATTCGTTGCACCAACTGCGGACTTGGATTTGAAAGTGATTATGATCTTGAGCAAAACCTTGTTGATCAAGATACAGGTGAAATCCACGATGGTTGTCCAACCTGTGAAACTGACGCGTACTTGATGGATTTAATCAAATACCCTGATTTGGAGCCAGCCAATGACTGAAATCGAATTTAATCAAACTGGTGATTTTAGTGCTGTGAATGCTGCTAGAAAATGGTTGCAAGATCATGGCTATAGCTATGGATCAATGTGCATGGATATGCCAATTGGGATTCTTAAAGGCAGTTGGTGTATCGCGAAATGGCGCAATTTAACAATGAGAGAACGCAAGCAATTAGATGGACAGATGGTGTCCAGTGACTTTCGTGACGGTCCTGTGATTATTCAACTTAAAGACCCCGCTACCGATGAAGAAATTAAGACCGGCAGTCGCATTAAGCAAGGATTAAAACAATGACTGAGATTCTAGAAATCGCAAAAGACTTTGCTGAAGACTTGGCTCCGCATGTAATTAGTAAAACTGGCACAGTCAAAACGCTTACGGCTGAGCAGGTATCTGCGCTTTATCATATCGCTGTTGATTTTTGGATGCGAAATGACGAAGCCAGTGTTGATGTGAAGTTGCCTTTTGAAGTTTTGAAAAGTTTAAGGGAGGTGCCATGAAGTTCTATGAAAGAGTGATCAGCGATTTTGGCGGTTATGAAAAGTGCAAGGATATTTTAAACCAACCCAACATTGATTTTATTATGAATGCTCAGGGATTGCGCGAACACATGCTTGAATACCGCCGCCAGCACAATATTTTTGAAGATGGCGATTTGGTTGTTTCAAGATGCAATGCTAAGGAAACAAGGATTTTTAAATACGAAACAACAATAGGGAAAAATATTGTTGTGAAGTGCAAAAAAGGTAAAGTCTATTGTTATCCCAAAAAATGGTTTTCTCATGCCACGGATTCGGAAATCAAAGCAGGTAAAAGATTGGAGGTGGGTTGATGGGTGCATTTAAATACGCTGTTATTCTTGAGTCTGATACACCGCCATCAATTATGCTTGGTCAAAACATTGGTGGTGGGATTGTTAAGGAATTGAAAGAAGTTGATGTGCAACTGGTGACAGCTGCACACTTGGCAAGAATTTATAACCTTAGTGTGAACACTATCCGTGACAGGCTGATCAGCATTAATCAAGGTACTGAAGGCAAGTCACTCTACAATCCAAAACTTGCCCATACCCTGCTCACCCAAAAAGTAAGAAAAGGCAGACCGAGAGTTAATTAACTCTCGGTGTTATTGAACATCTCCACCAAGTCTTGTGCATCCGGGTTATAGTAAGTATTAATCAGGATGCCAATTGTTTTATGGCCTGTAATCTTCGCTAGTATCTCCACTGGCAACTTGCGAACCTTTACCATTCTTGTAATCGCTTCATGGCGTGTGTCGTGGAAGTTGATATGATCCAGACCTACCTCACCACGCACACGATAAAACGTCCGCCTAAATGACTTCTCACCTACCGGCACAATAATTTTCTGATCTTCCGGTATTAAGGATAAAAGTCTTTTTGCCTCAGTAGACAGCGGAACGTTTCGAGATTCGCCATTTTTAGTCATGGGTAAATGGATAAATCCTTCCCTAATATCCCCCCTGGTCATTGCTAGTATCTCGCCCTTTCGCATAGCTGTTTCCAGTGCAAAAAGTATGGACCATGCAACATAGTGAATAACTTTGATTGGTCTTGTATTTTGGTCCCACTTCAGACGATCCAGCAGCTGCTCTACATTCTCAGGATATACTCGTTGATTCCTTGGTTTTCCTTTGAATGGCTTTACAACTGTTTTCCAGACATTGTTCTCAATCAGGAATAGCTCTTTTTGTGCATAACTGAATATTGATGAAAACATGGCGAACTCGCGTAATGCTGTGCTGCTTTGTACCTCAAGTACACGCTTATTTCTCCACCTGACAATATCATTCGGATGAAAGTCATGAATAGATTTTGTGGCTAGTTCGCCAGTGATGCGCTCCAAATTATCCAGCTTATTTCGAATAATGTGTGCCGACTTTAATTTGCTGCCATGTTCGGAATAATACTTTTCACAAAGTTGCTTAAATGGAAATGCCGGCTTAATTCCATTTTCGACATTTGCTCGACCAGTTTTAAGCTCAAGCAGTTTTATTGCTGCCCAGTCCTCACACTCTTTTGCGGTATCACGAGTACATGAGTACCTTTGCTTTTGATAAGTCACGGTAATGCGCCAGCTCGACCCTCGCTGGATGGGCTTTGGTATCTTCATTTCTTGGTGCAGATTTGGTGTAGATTGCTAACAATAATACCAATTATGCTGTAAAAACTGTGACAATTAATCCTATTTTGTGAATTTTTAAAATAGAAAAGCCACCTATAGAAAGTGGCTAATCCTGTTAAGTAATTGTAATTTAATATATTACTTTGCTACTGATGCTTCAGTGGTAATGTTTACCGTGATTTTATCACCCACATTTGGTACATAAGCCCCTACGCCAAATGCTGACCGGTTGAATGAAGTCGTTGCATTGAAACCAATAGCCTCTGCTTTAGTCATTGGATGTACACCCTGCTTATTTAACACTGCATCCAAAACTACCGGCTTAGTTACATCTTTCACGGTCAGGTTACCCGTGATTTTGTATTTGTTTTTACCTAAAGCTTGAACCTTGGTACTTTTAAAAGTGATGTTAGGATATTTGGCTGCATCAAAAAAATCTGCTGTTTTTAAATGCTCATCCAATGCTTTTACATTGGTATTTAAACTCGATAAAGGAATAGTCACATTCACAGATGAATTTGCAGGTTTTGCATTATCTACGTTAATGGTACCTTGAATATCACTAAAGTTTGCAGATGGGGTAGAAAAACCAAAATGGTTCCAGGTAAATACAGTCGCTGTATGGGTTGGATCAATTTGGTAAGTCACAGGTTTTGCCAAAGACAATGTTGCTACCGATGCAACCGCCAAACCTAAAGTTATTGCTTTGAAATTCATGTGTCGTTATCTCGCTTTAGAATGGTTATTAGTCTATACCTTTCTTATCTTAATTCACCGATATAGATAAAACGATATGTTGCAAGAATAGAACAATTACCCGTTATCTAGCTCCATAAATGAAATGATGTAGTCACCTCATCTTAATATATTGATCATCATCATAAATTATTTTAAACCCTGATCTGCAATTTTATGGCTTTGTTGCTTCTGTCTTGTTTTTATTAAATATTTAATACAAAAATATACAGTTTATAAAAATCATGATCAAGTAATGAAAAGTACAGCCCGTCTATTCGTAACTGTTCACATTTTTAAATGTCCAAAATAATAAAAGCCCCCATTGGGGCTTGTTCAAGATGTTTCATCTTTATAACTTTTCAACCAAAATACGGTCGATTTGCTTTAAACCGCTATGCTTTTCATGATTCTTACGGCGGATCTTGATCACCTTGTCTTCCTGCAAGTCTTGCAGCATGAGTTCCACAGCAACCATGGCATCAAGTTCGAGGTCTGCACCAATCCATTTCTGTTCACCAGCATCCATCAGGACAATTTCATCATTAATCTGATCATAAAGGCTCATATTTTCCTCACTTGGGGCAATCATGCACTCCGGGCTGAATACTGTATGAATGAATTAATTTTAAACCTAGACGTTTAAATCATTCGTTACAAATCGTTATTTCTTCAATGAAAAACGCCCCTTTTACTGGGGCGTCTTTTTAACCTACTAATCGAATTGATTAAGCGGTAATGTCTTTTACTGCTGCAACAACCGCTTCAGTGGTAATACCGAAGTATTGGAACAAATCTTTTGCAGGCGCAGATTCGCCATAAGTGGTCATACCGATCACGCGACCATCTAGACCCACGAATTTCCACCAGTAATCTACATGCGCAGCTTCAACTGCGACACGCGCACGAATATGAGATGGAAGAACCGCTTCACGGTAAGCAGCATCCTGTTTCACGAACTCTTCAGCACATGGCATAGACACTACACGTACCCCATCAAGCTGTGCATATGCTTCCATCGCCAATGAAACTTCAGAACCAGTCGCAATAATAATCGCTTTTAATTCGCCTTTTTCTTCAGCCAGCACATAACCGCCTTTAGCAACATTCTCAATTTGTGCTTGAGTACGGGTCTGGAAAGGCAGGTTTTGACGAGAGAAAATTAACGCTGTAGGACCTTCACTACGTAACAATGCAGATTTCCATGAAATAGAAGCTTCTACAGTGTCACATGGACGCCAGGTATTTAAGTTTGGTGTACCACGTAAAGAGGCAATCTGTTCTACCGGTTGATGCGTAGGACCATCTTCACCCAGACCGATTGAGTCATGGGTATAGACATGAATCACACGCTGTTTCATCAATGCAGACATACGTACTGCATTACGCGCGTATTCCATGAACATTAGGAATGTTGCAACGTAAGGGATGAAACCACCGTGAAGTGCTACACCATTGGCAATTGCAGTCATACCAAATTCACGTACACCGTAGTGAACATAGTTACCCGCCGGATTGTCTTGTACGCCTTGCGCACCTTTCCACAAGGTCAGGTTTGAACCTGCCAAGTCAGCAGAACCGCCCAGAACTTCTGGTAATAATGGTACAAGTGCCTGAAGTGCATTTTGACTGGCTTTACGAGTCGCAATAGTTTCTGCTTTTGCATTCACTTCAGCAATATAAGCATCTGCTTTAGCGACAAAATCAGCCGGTAATTCACCGCTTAAACGACGTTTAAGTTCAGCTGCTTCAGTTGGGTATTTTGCAGCATATGCAGCAAAAGTTTCATTCCATGCGGATTCAGATTGAGCACCTTTGTCTTTGGCATCCCAAGCTGCATAAACGTCAGCAGGAATTTCGAATGGACCTTCAGTCCAACCCAAAGCTTCACGCGTCAAGGCGATTTCGTCATTACCCAGTGGTGCACCATGACAATCTTCTTTACCTTGTTTGTTTGGTGAACCCAGGCCAATAATTGTTTTACAGATAATTAAAGTCGGTTTAGCCGTTTCAGCTTTTGCTGCAACAGTTGCTTGACGGATCGCATCGCTATCGTGACCATCCACTTTAATCACTTGCCAACCATAAGCGTGGAAACGTTGTTCTGTATCGTCAGAGAACCAGCCTTCTACTTCACCATCAATAGAAATGCCGTTGTCATCGTAATAAACGACAAGTTTACCCAGACCCAAAGTACCCGCCAGTGAACATGCTTCGTGAGAAACACCTTCCATCAAGCAGCCATCACCCAGGAAACAGTAAGTGAAATGGTCAACAACCTTGATGTCATCTTTGTTAAATTGAGCAGCCAAAGTTTTTTCAGCCAGCGCAAAACCAACCGCATTGGCAATACCCTGACCTAATGGACCAGTCGTGGTTTCAATCCCTGGTGCATAACCTAATTCAGGGTGACCTGGGGTTTTAGAATGTAACTGGCGGAAAGATTTTAAATCTTCAATAGAAAGATCATAACCGGTCAAATGCAATAGTGCATATTGCAACATAGAGCCATGGCCGTTAGACAATACAAAACGGTCACGGTTGGCCCATTGCGGGTTTTGCGGATTGTGATTTAAAAATTCGCGCCAAACGACATCAGCGATGTCTGCCATCCCCATCGGAGCACCTGGATGTCCTGAATTTGCTTTTTGCACAGCATCCATTGCCAATACACGAATTGCGTTTGCAATACGACGTTCGTTAAGCGGGGTTGTCATAGGTCAGAGTCCAACTAAATCGTTTAAAGAATATGATGAATAGGAAAATTCAAAGCTGGCTATATTGTCTTAAAAAAACAGCAAGGGGTAAAGTCTAATAGCTAACATTTCGGCATTTATTCACCACTGGACATATTTTAATGCAGGCAAAGCTCAATTTCACATCATTTGCAGCGACTTAGCGCATGAGTAAATACCTTGGCTTATTTAATCTAAAATTTATAGATGACATTTTAACGATTATTAATTGCATGAGAATGTTTTTTCACCAGTTCTTTTATTTCTTCATGTGGGAAAAATCAAGAAGATCCAACAATGATGAAAAACCTCTACTTTGTTATTGAATATAGGCTTTAAAGCTTTTCCTCATGTACAGAATATACAGAATCATTTTATTGCTTATTCTTTGATAAATGCCCACTACAGAATTGCAGGGTAAATTAAATTTGGGGCTGTAGTAGATAAGATTAAATTTCTGTCCAATTTAATAGTGTTTTAAGTTGTTGTTTTGGACTGCCATAGTTAAACCTAAATTCACATTCTTTAATAAACAATGGAAAGGCATTTCGGTCAATACCATTGTATTTTCTAAGTAATCTTTTAGCCTGATTCCAGAAGTTTTCGATGCCATTGATATGATTTTGACCATCAGCAAAATGGCTTGAATGATTGATGCGATGATGGCTAAAGCCATCGATATCCAAAGCATTATAACTATGCCAATGATCTGTATAAACTATGCTGTCTGGATTGATTTTCTTAGATATTACAGGCATTAATGTGCTTGATTTGGTATCAGGAACGATGATCGTATAAACTTTACCATTACGTTTAAGTAATCCAAAGACAATCACTTTGCCAGCTGCACCTCTTCCACGCTTTCCTTTGCGAACTCCACCAAAATAACTCTCATCTAATTCAATATGCCCTTGAAAAACTTCTAAGGCATCTTGGTCAAGATGATACATAACGACTTCGCGAATCTTCTTGTAGAATAGTGCTGCAGAATTGGATTGTATACCAAGCAAATCGGCAGCAGTTCGAGCTGTAACTTCAGCGACAAAAAACTCTAGTAGTTTTTTTGAGTTTTTTTTATTTAATTTACATCGAGTTATCTTCATAAAAATAGATTATCACAAAGCTAATCTACTACAGCCCCTTAAATTTTTTTGGCCTTACCCAATTGATGAATAAACATTCACAAGTCTCAAAAATGAATTTGATTCACTTTAAACAAAACTAACTGAAAAATTTAATTCCTCTTAACTTTATCGCTTCACTTTTATGAAGTTTCATCCCCTCAGGCTTTTTTCAAAATGATTTTTTGTCGAAGTTAATATATAACAATAATATATATAAATTTTTAAACCATTAAATATATTTATAATCGTTTTTGATTAAACAGAAATGCTTTTGAAGCAAGGATTAAATATTTGCTTAAGCAAATTTTTGTTATAAGCAAAATTACTGTTTCAGGCTCATTTTTAACGACTTATCAGTTTTTTAGATGCCCATATCAATTAAAAAGTCATTGAATTGAAATAAATTCATCCATTTTTATCGTCTAGAACTGGCCCAAAAGTCCAACTCGATGTAACATATTGCGTCTTTTGAATTAACTGTGATAGGACTTATGCGCGAGTACGCTGTATTTACCTCGGAATCTGTAAGCGAAGGCCATCCGGATAAAATGGCTGACCAAATCAGTGACGCTATTTTGGATGCAATCTTAAAAGAAGACCCTTATGCACGGGTTGCTTGTGAAACGCTTGTAAAAACGGGTGCGGTAGTACTTGCCGGTGAAATCACAACAACTGCAAATGTTGACTTTGAAGCAATCGTACGTCAAACCGTAAATGGTATTGGTTACCACCACTCTGACCTCGGTTTCGACGGTTCAACCTGTGCCGTGATCAACATGATTGGTAAGCAATCTCCTGAAATTGCTCAGGGTGTAGACCGCCAAAAACCTGAAGATCAGGGCGCCGGTGACCAGGGCTTGATGTTTGGTTATGCCAGCCGTGAAACTGACGTGTTAATGCCAGCTCCAATTTCATATGCACACCGCTTGATGGAAAAACAGGCTGAGCTACGTCGTAATGGCTCGTTACCATGGTTACGTCCAGATGCGAAAAGTCAGGTCACTTTTGCCTATGAAAATGGCATGCCTGTCCGTCTGGATGCTGTGGTACTTTCTACCCAACACGATCCTGAAATTTCACAAGCCAACTTGAAAGAAGCTGTGATTGAAGAAATCGTGAAGAAAATCATTCCTGCAGAAATGTTCCATGCAGACACCAAATTCCACATCAACCCTACCGGTATGTTTGTGATTGGTGGTCCTGTAGGTGACTGTGGTCTGACTGGCCGTAAAATTATTGTCGATACTTACGGCGGTATGGCACGTCATGGTGGTGGTGCTTTCTCTGGTAAAGACCCATCTAAAGTTGACCGTTCTGCTGCTTATGCAGGTCGTTATGTTGCGAAAAACATCGTTGCAGCTGGCCTGGCTGACAAGTGTGAAATTCAGGTGTCTTATGCGATTGGTGTTGCTGAGCCAACTTCAATTTCAATCAATACATTTAATACTGCAAAAGTGCCTGAAGAATTCATTATTCAATTGGTTCGTGAACACTTTGACTTGCGCCCATATGGTATTACCCGCATGTTAGACCTGATTCAACCGATGTACAAGCAAACTGCTGCTTATGGTCACTTTGGCCGTCAAGGTTCAGATACTGCATTTACCTGGGAAAAAACCGATAAAGTCGAAGCGCTTAAAGCCTCTGCCGGACTGTAATTTTTCCATCAAAAAGCCCACATTCTTGTGGGCTTTTTTATTTCTGCTTTAAAATAATATAGCAAAGCCTAAAATGTTATGATCAATCATCATTTTATGGCATAGGATAAAAACGTGGCTATTATTCTTCAAGTTGACTTCCCTTCTCAAGGTCCATTTGGCGAGGAAATGAGTCAAGCCTATCAACAACTTGCCGAAAGCATTAATCAGGAAGATGGCTTGCTATGGAAAATATGGACAGAAAATAGTGCCACCAAGGAAGCGGGCGGCATCTATTTATTTGACAACCAAGCCAATGCAGAAAAATACTTACACATGCACACTGCACGTCTGCAAAGTTTTGGCATCGATAATATTCGTGGAAAAATTTTTGAAGTAAATCAACCTCTGTCTACCATCAATCAGGCAGACTTTTTAAACATCTAAAATTGATCCACACTAAAAATCCTGACCATTAAAAATCAGGATTTTTTCAATCCTTCAAACTGAATCCTGTTATTGTCGGGTACTAATCACTTCAAGTACCGAAGGTTGCACAGGAACATCTTGATGATCCTGTAAATAAACCTGGACCATTTTAAAGAAAATCACGGCTGCCAGGCAGGTTAAAATACAAAAAATCCAGAAACCGTATGGACTTTTAATATTATGTGAACCGCAATTTGTACACTTTTTTTCGGTTGATTCAACAACCTTGTTACAACAGGCACAATGATATTGATATAACATAAGTATACTCCTACCACTTTCTACTATTTTTGTTTTTATTTTCCACCCTTAGCGCTTATGGACTGGCGTTTTAATAAAATATTAGGCCAGTATTTTTTGTGATACAAGCCTATTGAGTCACAAATAAAGCTGCCCAAGCCAAAATATTATCAAAGCCCAATTAACCTACTAATTTCTATAAAAATTATAAACCCTCAAAATAAAGAAATTCTAGGGTGTGTTGACACTTTTAGTATAAAAAATAGCGAAGTAGTAAAATCAAATCGCCAAACCCAACCTTACTATTCGCTATGCCTCGTACCATGCTGACAGATCAACACTGGCAAAAGTTGAAAGCTATTTTGCGTAATTTATCTATTCATCACAACTCAAATTTACGTAATTTTATTGAAGCTATTCTCCATAGAATCAGAACAGGCTGTCCGTGGCGAGATATTCCTTCCTATTTCGGTCAATCAAACTCTATTTTCAAACGTTTTAATCGTTGGTCAAGCAGTGGTAAGTTACTTATATTATTCAAATTATTAGCATCATGCCCCGATATGGAGTGGATTTTTATTGATGGCTCTCACGTACGTGCTCATCAACATTCTGCCGGTATAGCGAATCAATCCATTTCTAAAAGTGTAGGAGGAAACTCCTCAAAAATACATTTGATTGTTGATTCACATGGCAATCCTATTGATTTCATGATTACCGATGGCACTACACATGACATCAAAGTTGCACCTGATTTAATAGCAACATTAGATTTAAAATAGACAGAAGTGGTATGCGCAGATAAAGGCTATGATTCAGACCCCTTACGTGAACAGATTAGAAAAACAGGAGCAAAGGCCAATAGACCAAAGAAAGCAAACAGCCAGTCAAACAATGATCATATGGACTGGTATTTATATAAAATCAGACATTTAGTTGAGAATATGTTTTGTAGATTAAAGCAATTTAGAGGAATAGCTACTCGATATGACAAGCTCAAAAGAAATTATCAAAGTTCTGTTGCTTTAGCCTGTATATTTTTATGGCTACCTTTATAGGTTTAATTGTGAACAGTAAATGTCAACAGACTCTATTTATAATGGAAATAAATCACCCTTAAATCTGGGTATTTGATTCTACCCCCATATACTCATATTTTTAGTAAAATAGCAGTAAATGACTTGGAGGATTTATGGTTCAACTGATTAAAAAAGGCGGCTTACGCGAACGTGCCAACCGTAGCCGTAGCTATAAAGGTTCAGAAAATACAGAAGCGACCTTAAAACCCAACCGTTATGTACAGCCACAAAAAAATGAGGAAGTCATATCCCCTGCTCCCTCATCTACTCCTGCGACTGATGATATCAGCAAAGAGCATTAAAACATGGCAAATACGTCATACCATAACCAGATGGCAAAAATCAGAAATAACCCGCCCGAAACCACATCAATATAACTACCAGAACGCTGATAGGCCGTTTTAATTTTTGGCATGGACAAAATCAGCATCAGTAAAGTAAAGACCAAAAAGGTTTGTATCGGAATAATAATGGCCAGCTGTGTTTTTAAATGGCTTGAAGCTGAAGAACTTAAGGCCAAAGAAAAGACACTACTAAAATAAATCAGCGTTTTAGGATTGGATAGATTGGTCAACAATCCCGATAAAAAATAATTTTGCGCATCTGCTGTCGCAACTTGTTGACCATCCGTCTCTATGCCGGTGTGCTGTTTAAGGGTTTTTAAACCGCCATTCAGCATGGCCCAGCCCATCCGTGCCAGAAACAGTCCACCAACCAACATTAAAATCTGTTGTATCCATGGAAATTGTTCAACCAGCACAGTGAAACCCAGCAAAGTCAGCACCACCCAAACCAGAATGCCGACTGAAATACCCAAAATAATCTTTAATGTATTGGCTCTTGAGGTCGATGCTGAACTTCTGGCAATCAATAAAACATCAGGTCCCGGGCTAAGCTGTGCAACAAAATGCAGTGCACAAATGGTCAAAAGCAGTGACATAGAAATAGTGGAGATTTTTAAAAAACGTATTATATCGCCTGTTCAATTTTTTGCATGATGGCAGCTTTAAATAATTTAGATAAAAATTCAGAACATAAAAAAGCCGAAGCATGATGATTCGGCTAAAAAATGTCATTTTAAAAATTATTTTTTAACATCTTTCATTTCAATTTTTTTCGCTTCTGGTGTCACTTCACGTGCTTCACCATCAATGATGCTGGAATCGCGACGCTGTGAACCGCCTTGCTGCATGTCTTGCATTTGACGCATTAAATCTGCAAATGGGTTTTGCCCTTGAGCATCACCGCCCATGCCATTCATGTTGCCCATCATGCCACCCATCATTTTATCCATCATCGCTTGCTGACGTTTGGCCATGGTTTTCATCATGACATTTTTAAAGGCATTCTGAACGCCCGGAATCAAAATTAACAATGCCAAAACATCGGTAATTAAGCCTGGAATAAGCAGGAAAAAACCGGCCAGAATTTTAGGCAAATTATTGGTCAATGCAGGATCGCCACTCATTTGTCCCATTTGCATTTGCTGCATTTGTGGCATTAAACCCGCTGAATATTTACGAATCAGGTTCATCCCGATAAAGAAGGCAATCACAAACCAGAAAAATACGTACCACATGCTGCCGACGAGGTCACCCACGCCAATCCAGACAAAAACTTCCAGGATTAAGCCAACCAGTACAATAAGAAATAATTTCATGAAAATTAATCTAATCTCAACAAAATGAATAAGGTGTAGTCATTAACTGCTTAATCACTATCAAGCTTTTTTGCTACGCTTATGTAACAATATGGGCATTATTTTATTTTTAAAGGCTTTGCATGTCATTAATTATCGGTATTGACCCCGGTTCACGCTTAACAGGTTATGGCATTATCGAAAAAGATGGGCAAAAATTAACATTTGTAGATGCAGGAACCATTCGTACCGAAACCCCGGAAATGCCTGAACGCTTGAAACGGATTTTTGCAGGTGTGGAACGGATTGTTAAATTTCATGGCCCTACCGAAGCCGCAGTCGAACAGGTGTTTATGGCACAAAACCCGGACTCTGCTTTAAAGCTGGGACAAGCCCGTGGCGCAGCCATTGCTGCCTTGGTAAATCTGGATTTACAGGTAGCCGAATATACTGCCCGTCAAATCAAGCAGTCTGTGGTCGGTTATGGCGCAGCAGATAAAGAGCAGGTACAAATGATGGTGATGCGGATTTTAAATTTAAGCATCAAACCACAGCAGGATGCTGCCGATGCCCTGGCTGCTGCGATTTGTCATGCCCATGCTTCAGGCAGCATGAGTAAAATGGCGGTGCTGAATGCTTTAGGGGGTATGGCCCGTGGTCGTAGCCGTTACAGCGGTAGAAGACGTTAAGCATGTTTAAAGATAAGGTGCAAAATCCTGACGCATTTCCCGGATCGAGGGTTGCTTGCTATAGGTAAAAGTTATTCTCTGTCCAAAGTTCCTGATGTTCTTTTTTTGGTTTGGATCAATTCGAATCAAGATTCGTTCTTCGAACTGATCATGCCTATTGTGCTCACCGATAACAATCACACCATTTCTTTCAATAACTTTATATGGGCTAAATTCTTTTTGCACAATGTCTTTAAATGATCTGCTCGCCGTACCCGTATCAGCGCGCTGCGTATAAATGACGATGAATATACATACGATCACGACTATAGCCACTATCAGATATTTATCCATCTTTCCCTCTTAGATCATTATTCTGGTCAAGTTTCCATTTAATACAATATTTTAAAATCTTTCAGATTCGAATCTGGCTGGGCTGGTGTGTTTGAATAATTCGTGAAACTTCTGCCCGACTCGGTCCTAGCCAACTTCGTTGCAAAAGCTCCTGAATAGTCAGTTCATCACCGCCAACCATGGCCTCCACTTCACCAGTGGAGAGATTTTTCACATAACCTTTCAACTCTAATTCTTCAACCTGCTGTGCAAGCCCACGACGATAACCGACACCTTGAACCTTGCCCTGAATAATCAGTTTAACTGCCCTATTCATTGACCCTATCCTTGGTTCACCACATGATAAATTGCTGCATGCATATAATGGGCCTGTAAACCGCGTATGCCTTGCTCCGCCAGCCAATCCCCCGCCAAGGCATGCAAAGTTACAATTTCATGCAGCTGGATTTTCCCGGCAAACTGGGCTTTTAAGCTGGCAGTCATACCGGCCAATACATCGCCCATACCGCCAGTTCCCATGCCTGCATTGCCAGCAGTACAAATCCACAGCTGATCTTGCAGAATCAGACTACCAGAACCTTTCAGTACCCATTGTCCGGCATATTTTTCCTGAAGTTGATGAATGGCGGCTATCCGGTCGCTTTCAACTTCTTTTACCGAGCAAGCTAACAATTTTGCTGCTTCACCCGGATGCGGTGTGGCATAAGTATCCGATTTTAATGCTTCTGGATGCTCGGCTAGAAACCACAATGCATCTGCATCCAGCACGACCTGTAAATGTTCGGCGGCATTGATTTTAGGGAACCATTTAAAATATTGCTGTTCCGACCAGCTGTCACGGCCAAGTCCCATCCCGAAACTCACCGCATCAACATGATCTAAAAGCTGCTGAATCTCCGCTTTGGTCAAGGCATTGATATCACGCAGCATAATATTCGGTGCACGGGCCAAAATTGCAGTGTGATGTTTTTCATGGCAGATAATGGTGACTTTACCTGCACCCGCACTAAACGCCGATTCTGCCGCCATCATCACTGCGCCGCCCATATTTTCATGACCACCTACCACCAGCACATGGCCATAACTGCCTTTATGACCAAAAGCCTCACGCTGTGGCAAAGAAATAGACCTTGGCGAAAGCTGGGCAATGGGCTGTAATTCGGCATCGGCAGGAATGAGGGAAATCACCTCTACCTGTCCGGCAAACTCTTTGCCTTGACCGGTAAAAAGTCCTGCCTTTAGGCCTAGCGCGGTATAGGTGTAATCTGCCTTGATGGCACTTGGTAAGGGCTGACCGCTATTGGCGTGTAAGCCGCTTGGAATATCAATGGCGATTTTCAGACCTGTTTGAGCATTAATTCCTTGAATGATCTGCTGCCAGTCTGCACCCAGCTCACGGTTTAAACCAATGCCAAACAGCGCATCAATATAAGCGTCATATTTTTTTTGAAATACAAACCCTGCATAGATGTTGATTTCTGCATCTACTGCCTCCTGACAGGCAGTGTGCAAATCTTTGGATGCGCCCAATTCAGCAGCATAAATATCTACATCAAAACCGTATTGTTTTAAATATTTAGCCGTAAGATAACCATCTCCAGCATTATTGCCCTGCCCACAGCACACTGCAATATTTTGTATATTCTGTTGCTGGAAAACAGGAACTAAGCGCTGCGCAATCCTCCAAGCCACTTGCTGCATTAAGCCATAAGAACTGTTTTGCCGGGCAAACCAGCGTTGCTCCCAGGCTTGAATACTTTGGCTATGATAAACAGGGCTATGGTAAACTTGCTGAGGCATTGTTCTTCCTTTTTTATATCATTATGGCTTCTTCCACAGCATCACAAAAAATTCCTTTAGATCAAACCGATCCTGAAGCGCTGAAAGCGTGGATTAAAGCCCAGGCATTGCAATTAGGCTTTAGTGATTGTGTCATTGCCAAACCGGATGCTCAAGAAGAATTGCCACGTTTTCAAGAATATTTGAAACGTGGCTATCACGGCGACATGAAATTTCTGGAAGAAAATCTGGAAAAACGGGCCGATCCGACTTTACTGGTGCCGGGGACCAAAAGCATTATCTGTGTCCGGATGAACTACTTGGTAGAAACACCCAAACCACGTTATGTCCCGGATGAACCAAATGCCGCCATCATTGCACGTTACGCACGTGGCCGTGATTACCACAAAACCATGCGTGGCCGTCTCAAAACCCTGGCCAGCAAAATTCGGGAAAAAGTGGGAGATTTTGAATCCCGTCCCTTTGCTGATTCTGCTCCAATATTTGAAAAATCTTTGGCTGAAAATGCCGGCATGGGCTGGACCGGAAAACATACCTTACTGATCCATAAAAAATCAGGTTCTTTTTTTGTCCTGGGCGAGCTATTTACATCGCTGGATTTGCCCTTTGATGGTCCAAGCAGCAAGCACTGCGGTTCTTGTACAGCGTGTATTGATATTTGTCCAACCCAGGCGATTGTTGAACCCTATATGCTGGATGCACGTAAATGTATTGCCTATTTGACCATTGAATATCAAGGCATCATTCCTGAAGAATTGCGCCGTGGGATTGGTAACCGTGTATTTGGCTGTGATGATTGCCAGCTGATTTGTCCCTGGAACAGTTTTGCCAAGAAAGCCACAATTGAAGATTTTAATCCGCGACATGGTTTAGATCAGGTGAGTTTACTGGACTTATGGCATTGGGATGAACAGACTTTTTTAGCCCATACCGAAGGTAGTCCACTACGGCGCACCGGTTACCAAAGCTTTATGCGTAATATTGCCATTGGTTTGGGCAATGCGCCATTTTCCACAGAAATTATGGAAACTTTAAAGCAAACTCGCGACCAGCATGATGAGATTGTGCAAGTCCATATTGACTGGGCAATTCAAGAACAGCTGGCCAAATCCAGTTCCATACTGAGCCAAAATTAACAGCCGTTACTCCAGTTTTTTAATTTCAAGATACTGACAAAGTTTTGCCTTAATAAAAAACATAAACTCCAGATCAGGACAAAATTATAAAAATAATAAAAAAACTTTGCAGTGATATTTATAGTAAACAGCTTCAATTTGCAACTAAATATACAATCTTACAATAACCATAAACTTTAAAAATCAATCGTTAGATGCTATTAAATTTGGTCGTTTATGCCTTTGGATTTGGCATAAATTATGTATGATAAAAGTAATAATGAAGATATTTATGGAATTTCACCAATGAATGTACGTAATGACTGGACACGAGAAGAAATTCAGGATTTATATAACCGACCTTTTTTAGATCTGGTTTTTGAAGCACAGCGCATTCATCGTGAATACTTTCCTGCAAATACCATTCAGGTCAGTACCCTGCTTTCAATCAAAACAGGTAAATGCCCGGAAGACTGTAAGTATTGTTCACAATCGGCGCATTATGATTCGAAACTTGAAGCCGAAAAACGTATTGCCGTGGATAAAGTGATTCAGGAAGCCAAAGAAGCGCTTGCTTCTGGTTCATCTCGTTTCTGCATGGGTGCAGCATGGCGTAATCCGCATGAACGCGATATGCCTTATGTACTGGAAATGGTACGGGAAGTAAAATCCTTGGGTCTGGAAACCTGCATGACTTTAGGCATGCTCAACCAATCGCAGGCAGAACGTTTAAAAGATGCAGGGCTAGACTATTACAACCACAATCTAGATACCTCACGTGAATATTATTCCAATGTGATCAGTACCCGTACCTTTGATGACCGCTTAAATACTCTGGATTTTGTCCGTCAAGCTGGCATGAAAGTGTGTAGTGGCGGAATTGTCGGTTTGGGTGAAAGCAGCCAGGACCGTATTGGTTTATTGCATGAGTTAGCGACTTTAGCGATTCATCCTGAATCAGTACCCATCAATATGCTAGTGCCAATTGAAGGTACGCCACTGGCTGATGTGGAAAAACTAGATGTGACTGAATGGATTCGTACCATTGCAGTTGCCCGGATTATTATGCCTAAAAGCTATATTCGCCTGTCTGCAGGGCGAGAGTCTTTGTCCGATTCTGATCAGGCACTGGCTTTTATGGCAGGTGCCAACTCGCTTTTCTCAGGTGAGAAACTCTTGACCACACCGAATGCCGGTGAAGGTAAGGACAGACAGTTATTTAACAAGTTAGGTTTAATCGCAGAAAAAGCCAAACCAACAGTCAAAGAACTCTCTGTAGATGCAATGGCTAGTTAAACTGAGCAAATTCTAAAAAAGCCCTTTTAGGGCTTTTTTTATTTAACCCGAGGTAATTAACATGCCATAACGTGTATTTAAATAATTTCCCCGACGAATGATATCTGCTCCATTGGCATGGTAAACCACCAACTCCTGAGTAAAAGTGTCATAACTGAACGAATCAAAACAATCCTGATGATGACTTAACCAAACCAAAGTGTCTGCTAATTGATCAGTGACAATATAAGTATCTGCAGTAAAATCAATGCTCATAACTACAATTTCAAATAGGTCTAAATTGGTAGTTTAATCTTTTTTTCAATTGTTTCTAAGAACTAAAAAGTGAGCCCGAAGCTCACTTTGTAATGATCCCCATAGTTTCATTTAAAGCGGTTTATTGATGCCACACTTTCTGCATTCTTTATGTTCTCCGATCTCTTCCATATGCTCATACTCATACACATGTAAGCAAAATAATTTCATAAGTAATTGAAGCATTTTCTAAACTCCATCATTGTTTATTTTTTAAGTTCAGCTTCTATAATCTGATATTTCATCCTGAAACACCAAAGTGATCAAAAAAAGATCACGGTTATTTATTAACATATTTTTATGATAATTCAAATAACTTAACTCTAATTTTTAAGAAAATTACAAAATAAAATTCACTTAAGTGCTAAAGAGACGAGACTATCCTCAAAGGCAAGAAATTTTAATCAATCAATAATTTTAGTTTCTAGAAAAACCTTAATAAAGCAATATAAAACAATAGGTTATTAAAAATAAAGACTATAATATGAATATGTAATTTTTGACTATCTAAGAAATAAAAGCTTCTTAATGAGACTTTTTTATTGCCTACCCTGCTTACACCATTTATTTTTGATTGCTTACATAGGATTTAGAATTAAAAAAGCACTCAAGAGAATTACTCTTAAGTGCTTGATTTATTTGGTGGGCCCAGACAGACTTGAACTGTCGACCAACGGATTATGAGTCCGCTGCTCTAACCAACTGAGCTATAGGCCCTGATAAGCTGAATTTGTTATATATCAACAAGTTCAAGCGAGGCAATACTAACGAAGATTTTTTCAAAAAACAAGCACTTTTACTTTCACTTGCACAGTAACACAACAATTACTGAGCATATTTTAAAGGAGGATTATTTTTCCTTAGACTCCACCCCACCCTCCTGTGAACAGATTGTAAGTTTTATAGCTAAAAACCTTTATAGTAAGTGTTTGAAAGATTCAAATGAGAGCTAATATTTCACTCCTATAAATTAAGAAGAGTAAAACTTAAAAAACAGAATGATTAATACACAATTTTAAATATTCAACACCTTTTAAATGAATGATTGTGGACTATAATTTTTTAAAAATGCAAAAATTAAATCCTCATCCACTCACGTTTTTGAAATTCAAATCATGTGAAAAAGATGAAAATCTTATACCTAAAAAGTATTACTTTAATTTTTATTTAGATTGGGAAGAAATATTTTTTAAAATCCAACTATAAAGATTTTTCCAGCTTCGACTGCAAATCACTGCTAAAGACTGCGTTCTTTTTGCTCTTCAATGCGAATTTCGATTAAAGACCATACAACAACCAGCATAAACAAACAAAATGCTAATAGAAAAGTCGAAACATACATCATTCTTTTCAATCCTCATTAAACCTAGGCCACATCGCGCCCTGTGTTTAAAAAATTTTATCTTCGACAAAAGTCTAATAGGTATTTTTTCATCTGAATAGTCACTATTTAGTCTTATTTTATATAACTTGATACATATTAAATCTTTAAGCTTAAGATTTAATATATAAAAGCAATTAATACACATATTTCATCCATCATATAATGCGTATCCATTTGGTTATTTTTAATTCATTAACACTTGACTACATACAAGAACAGGCAGAAATTAGCCAACTTTCATATAGTCAAATATCCCCTACATTCATGTTAAAAAAATTTATCGGTGAATCTGCATTTAAACTTGCAGGATGGAAATATCATGTTGAACCAGATGTACTTGAAGATAAGCAGGTTATTGTTGGATTTGAACATACATCCATGATGGATGCCGTGCTTTCACTGGCACTATTCCAGATTTATGATATAAAAATTCATACCCTGATTAAAAAAGAATTATTTAAAGGTCCCATGAAGCCTTTATTAGAAGCTATTGGGGGAATTTCTGTTGATCGAAAAGCAAATCAGGATATTGTTTCACTTATGGTTGAGCATTTTCAGCAGAATGAAAAATTCAATCTGGTGATTGCACCTGAAGCGACCCGTGCCAAAACGGGTGAATCTAGAAAGCCCATCCGTACAGGTTTTTGGTATATTGCCAAAGCCGCTGGTGTACCTATTGTTTTAATGTATGCCAATTCGCAAACCAAAGAAGGTGGTATTTTAGGCAAGATTTATCCAACAGAAATTAATCACGACCTGGCTTTGTTAAAACAGCTTTACAGAGAAAAAGTTGGACTGGATATTGTGATCCCTGAACCTAAAAACTAGTTGCTATTTGTTTAAAAACTCAAAATCTAGCTCTTTCTAAGAAAAAAGGGCTTATGGTAGAATTTGCATAATCTGATAGGCATAAGGCCAATCTACAAGGAGCATATTTCGCATGGCGGGTCATTCCAAGTGGGCTAATACTAAGCATCGTAAAGCAAAACAAGATGCGAGCCGCGCTAAAGTATTCACAAAATTCATTCGTGAAATTGTTACAGCTGCCCGTTTAGGCGGCGGTGATGTTGCGTCTAACCCACGTTTACGTGCTGTCGTTGAAAAAGCATTAGTCGCAAATATGACACGTGATACCATCAACCGTGCAATCCAGCGCGGTGTTGGCGGTGAAGAAAATGCCGATTTAAAAGAAATCACTTATGAAGGTTATGGTGTAGGAGGTGTTGCAGTTATTATTGAAACAATGACTGATAACTTAAACCGTACTGTGCCTGATGTTCGTCACTGTTTCTCTAAAACTGATGGTAACTTAGGTACTGCTGGCTCAGTTGCTTATATGTTTACTAAACGCGGTGAGATTACTTTTGAAGATGTTTCTTTAGAAGATCAAATCATGGATGTGGCTTTAGAAGCAGGTGCTGAAGATATTGAAGTTGATGAAGATGAAATCTTGGTCATTACCACTCCGGAAAGTTTTGGTACAGTTCAAGATGCTTTAGCCGCTGCCGGTCTTAAATCTGACAATGCTGAAGTTGTGATGAACCCTTCAACTAAAGCCTTAATTTCAGATATCGATCAAGCGAAAAAAATCGTCAAAATGATTGATATGTTTGAAGATCTGGATGATGTTCAAAACGTTTATACCAACGTTGAATTCACAGAAGAAGTGTTAGCTCAATTAGATGATTAATTCTTTTTCCACATAAAAAAACGCACCTGATGGTGCGTTTTTTTATGTGCTTTAAAGGCATTTTTATATAAAACTGCTACCTAAACTATAATTTCAAACCCGGTTCAGTAAGCCACTACAATTCAATACCTTGTATTCCTTAATCACAAAACTGGAATGTAATGCAACCACATGCTCAATTTTACCGATGCGTTTTAACAGAATTTCACTATAATTTTCCATATCTTTAGCCACCACTTCGACAATAAAGTCGGCGGATTGCCCGGTCACTAAAAAAGCCTTAATGACTTCAGGAATGCTTTCCAGTTCTTCTAAAAACTTGGCAAAAGTATCCGTATCATGTTTATTTAAAGACACCTGCAAGAGCACATGTAAACTGAAACCCAGCTTGGCATAGTTAATATCACGCTTTAAATGGGTCATGATATTGGCTTCAATCAGATGCTTGATGCGCCGATGAACCGAACTCACAGACAGATTAATACGTTCCGAAAGCTCATTTAAGTTGACATCTTCATGACTCAATATTTCAAGAATCTGTTTATCAAAACGATCTAGTTCCATTTTGTACTCTTTTCAATAATCGATAGCTACGCAAAATATTACATTAGCTTTGTGATATAGCAATTATTTATTTTTCACAAAATTTTAAGATTATGAAAATATTTTCCATAAGCCTTCCAGCTCATAAAGAAAGATCTTGACGCCTACTTAAAGTACCCTGAGCCACTCAAAAATAAAAAACACTCAATGTTAATTTTAATTATATATTAAAGACTTATATCGAATTTAACACTCATTCAGTCAAGTGTCCTGCTCCGGATCATCACTCATCTTTTATATTTGAATAGAAATAGATTAAAAGGAAGATGTTCGACCAAAACAAAAAAATACAGTCATTTGATTTGCAATAATACGCGCTATAGAGTGCGTATTATTATCGCTGGCTTTTAAACTCCACGCCAATCGACCCGTGCATTCCGTTCAGTGTGATAGATACGCAGCACATATTGTCCCAAGGGTAATGCCATTAAATGTTCTTTATACTGTCGAAATTCTTCAGATAAAGTTTCGCCCTGTTCTTTTTCCCAAGGTGTCCCGGGAATTTCCAGAATAGGTGCAAGCATCGAACAGACCGCAATATCAGCAAGGCCAAGACGTTCACCGACAAAATAACGCCCATGATTCTCTATCAATCTTGCATTTAAATTCTGGATGATGCTATCCATCTGCTGTTTAGATTCGGCCACCTTGTCTGCATTTAGTTGATAGCCTTTGGAAAGTAAGGCTTTGATAAGGGGTTTGGAATATTTTTCAAACTGGCGTAGATATCCCTTTTCACCAATTAAAATATCTAAGGATTCTTCACTTTCCGACAAGGTATGGGCAAGCCCCCAACGGCGCACATGTCTGCCCAGTTCGTTGGCAAGCCCATTGATTTCCAAAGCCAAGTGACGTTGTTGTGGATCGGCACGCAATAAAGAGTGTTCCGGATATACCTCATCCAGATATAAGGCTATTTCAGTTGAGTCGGCAATCCAAAGATCTTGATCACGTAAAATAGGCAATTTATTTTGCCCTGTTTTTAGCTGTGCAAAAGCACGATGTACACCGGGCACCAAATTTTGTGCGATATAATCCAATTCTTTATGATCGAGCAACCAGCGCGCTTTTTCACAAAAATGAGATAAAGGAAACTGGTATAAAATTCGCATAAAAACTCCGCTTTTATTTTTTTAGTTCTGCCAAGTCAAAACCATCTAATTCAGTCGGATACTTTAGTCACCCTATCCGGGAATTACAATGCGCTTTTTATCCAAAATATCATCTTGGTGCTAACAGTCATACGTTTTTTATTTTTATACATTTTTTTGTCTTGATTATCTTTAAAGCAGATATAAACCCATAAACTTCAAAAAATAAATGTTTAAAAAAATTCAAATCATGTTGTTTTTTAAACACTTAATATATGCAAAATAAATAAAAATCTTGCAGTTTTTATCTTAAACAGGATTTTTCATAAGCTTTGCAAAAGCAATTGCTTAATTTTGAACTCAATTACTTGTAGCGTTCTGATATCGATTTAAGGTGTCATTATGTCTCGTTTAATTTCTGAAAATGTTCATGTAATTGAAAACGATCTTGAAGCTATTCATGCTGCGTATCATGTCGCAGATTTTGCTTTGGAAGGTCGCAATGAACGTGATCAACAGCGTTTATTGCCTTTTGCTGAAATTGATCTGTTCAGCCAGAAAGGCTTAGGTGGTATTCGTATTCCAAAGCAATTTGGTGGTGCTTTCGTTTCCAATAAAACATTGGCACATGTATTCCGCATTCTGAATAAGGCCGATTCCAGTGTAGGACAAATCCCACAAAATCAGATTGCGCTGCTGAATATGATCCAAATGATGGGTACAGAGCAGCAAAAACAGTTTATTTATCAAGAAATTTTACAAGGTAAACGCTTAGCCAATGGTGGGCCGGAACGTAATACCAAAGATACCAAAACCCTGGCAACCACATTAACTTTTGAAAATGGGCGTTATTTTGTCGATGGCGAAAAATTCTATTCAACGGGCAGCAGTTTTGCTCACTGGCTCGCGATTAAAGCTATTCATCCCGAAGGTTATGTAGTACTGACTATCGTCAATGCTCAGGCTGAAGGCGTGAATGTGATTGATAACTGGAATGGTTTTGGACAGCGCACCACTTCAAGTGGCACAGTCAGACTTGAGCATGTTGAAGTTGATCCACTGCTAATTTTTGATGAACGCCTGCTTTCCAGTCAGCCCAATTACCGCGGCGCGTATTCACAGTTATTACAAGTTGCCATTGATGTCGGTATTGCTGAAGCGGCCTTTGCTGATACCGTGACGGCGGTGCATAAAGCACGCCCGATTGTCGATGCACAAGTGGAAAAAGCCAGCTTTGAACACTATACCTTGCAGGAAGTCGGCAAGTCTGCGGTGCTATTGGATGCTGCCATTTTGCTGCTTGATGAAGCAGCTGAATATCTGGATGAACTGGATCAGCTGCAATCAGTCACTGATGAACAGGCGGCCAAAGCCTCTATTTTAGTCGCTGAAGCGAAGATTTATGCCAATGATGCTGCACTGCACATTTCTGAAAAATTACTGGAACTTGGCGGTAGCCGTTCCAGCCTGAGTCAGCACAACCTGGACCAGCACTGGCGCAATGCCCGTGTGCATACCTTGCATGATCCGGTGCGCTGGAAGCTACATGCGCTTGGGGATTATTACCTCAATCACACACTCCCTGCCCGCCACGCCTGGATTTAAGGACATCGCTCATGACTTCATATCAAAATATTATTTCATTTAATTCAGAGCAATTGGCGCATGCACATATTATTCAATCCGATGCAGAAGCGCTGGAAATTGCACGCAATCTAGCGGAACAGTTCAAAGCTGGAGCCATTCAGCGCGATGCCGAGCGCATTCTGCCTTTTGCAGAAATTGAAGCTTATAGTCAGTCTGGACTCTGGGCCATTACCGTCCCAAAACAGTATGGTGGTGCAGAGGTCTCTAGCTATACCGTAGCGCAAGTGATTGCACTGATGAGTGGTGTAGATGGTTCCATTGGACAGATTCCGCAAAACCATTTTTATGGATTGGAGATTCTGCGTAATAGCGGCACCGAACAGCAAAAACAGAAACTCTATGCTGAAGTGTTAAAAGGTGCCCGCTTTGGCAATGCCCTTGCCGAGTTTAAAACCAAAACCGCTGCACAACGCCAAACCGCGATACGCAAAACTGATCAGGGCTATGTGATTAATGGTGAAAAGTTTTATTGCACCGGCAGTTTATTTGCCCATCGCATTCCCACACTGGTGGTCAATGAACAGGATCAGCAGTTCCTGGCTTTTGTTCCGCGTAATAGCCAAGGTTTGACTTTAATCGATGACTGGAGTGGTTTCGGGCAACGTACCACAGGCAGCGGCACAGTGAAATTCAATAATGTGCAAGTGCTGGCTGAAGATGTGGTGCCATTTGATATTGCCTATTCAGAGCCAACCATCTCGGGTCCATTTGCGCAATTGCTGCATGCCTCTATTGAAACCGGAATTGCCCGTGCCGCCTTTGAAGAAACTTTAAACCGTGTGCGTCAGGCCCGTCCGTGGATTGATTCTGGCGTAGATCAAGCCACAGATGACCCACTGACAAAGTTCGAACTGGGACGGATTGTAGCCGATGTGCGTGCCTCTGAAGTTTTACTGAAACAGGCCGCCCGTTCAATTGATGCCGCCAGACCTGCACCGACCGCAGAAAATATCGCCAAAGCATCGTTAGATGTGGCCAAAGTACGTGCACACAGTACCGAAACTGCACTCAAAGCCTCTTCAAAACTGATTGAACTGGCCGGTAGCCGTGGTAGCCAGCGCGAAGATGGTCTGGACCGCTTCTGGCGCAATGCCCGCGTGCACACGCTGCATGATGCTTCGCGCTGGAAATATTATTTCATTGCCAATCATATTTTAAATGGCGTATTGCCACCGCGTCGGGGGACATTGTAATGACAATGGCATCACAATCTATACCAAAAAAAATCTTGTTAAATGCTTTTGATATGAACTGTGTCGGCCATATCAATCACGGATTATGGGCCCATCCGCGTGATGAGTCGCAGCGTTTTAATGAGCTGAGCTACTGGACAGATTTAGCCCAAACCCTGGAACAAGGCCTGTTTGACGGCCTATTTATTGCCGACATTACCGGGGTGTATGATGTCTATCAAAACAATATCGACCTGACGTTAAAAGAATCAATTCAGTTGCCGAGTCATGACCCCAGCACTCTGGTTTCTGCCATGGCAGCGGTGACGAAAAACCTTGGATTCGGTATTACCGTCAATTTAAGTTATGAATCGCCTTATCAATTTGCGCGACGTTTTGCCAGTCTGGATCATCTGACCCAGGGCCGTATTGGCTGGAATATTGTCACTGGGTATCTGGACAGCGCACAGCGATTAATTGGTGAAAAAGGCTTAAAAGACCATGACCTGCGCTATGAGCAAGCCGAAGAGTTTGTACAACTTTGCTATAAATTCTGGGAAGGTTCCTGGGAAGATGATGCCGTTGTAAAAGACAAGAAAAACCGGATATTTACCGATCCTACCAAAGTACATCAGGTCAATCATCAGGGCCAATTTTACCAAAGCCAAGGCGTATTTCAGGTTTCCCCCTCCATTCAGCGCACACCGGTGTTATTTCAGGCCGGTGCTTCACCGCGTGGAATGGCCTTTGCCACCCAGCATGCGGAAGGCATGTTTATTGGCGGTGATCAGCCTGCAAAAATCAAAAAGCAGGTCGATCAGATTCGGCAGCAAGCTACCGATCAAGGACGTCATCCTGAAGATATTAAAATCTTTGTCGGCATTACCGTGGTGACTGCGGAAACCGATGAACTGGCACAGCAAAAACTGGATGAATATCGCTCTTATGCCAGTCCTGAAGCAGGTCTGGCACATTTCTCCAGTTCTGTCGGCATTGACCTGTCCAAATTTGCCGATGATGAAGCGATTCCTTATCAAAAGACCAACAGCATTGCGTCAGTCAACAATAAATTTAAAGAACAGCGCATCAGCAAAAATGATTTAAAAGCCCAGCATGTGCTGGGTGGCCGTTATCCCCTGATTGTCGGGAGTGGTGCCACTGTGACTGAAAAACTGATTCAGCTGATCGATGAAACCGGTATTGATGGCTTTAACCTGACCCGCACCGTTGCCCCTGAGTCACACCATGACTTTATCCGTCTGGTGATTCCTGAATTACAGCAGCGCGGCCGTTATAAAACAGCCTACGAACATGGCAGTTTAAGACACAAACTGTTTAATCAAGGCGATCGACTGTCGACCTCACACCCAGTTCAGCAATTTCGATGTCCAAGCTCCGCCTCAACTTCGAATTCCAACTTAAAGCAAAAACAATCCGCATAAATTTTGAGGTGCAACATGGCACAAACAGCAAAAACCAAACTGACCATTATCGGGGTGATTATTGCCGCCGTGATTATCGGACTGGTGGTCTGGAATCAACAAAAGAAATCAGCTTCTGATGAACTGGTGATTGGTATTAGTCCTTCATTTGCCAAGCCTTTACAGGTGGCAGCAGTCGAGGCCAAACAGCAAGGCCTGAATGTGAAACTGGTTGAATTTTCCGACTGGAATACCCCCAACATTACCCTGAATCACGGCGATATTGATGCCAACTTCTTCCAGCATCAACCCTTTTTAGACAATGCAAAAAAAGAAACCGACTTTAAGATCAAAGCCTTTGCCAAAGGTGCAGCCACGCATGTGGGTTTGTATTCCAAAAAAATTAAAAGCTTTGATGAGTTAAAAGATGGCGCGAAAGTTGTGGTTCCAAACGACCCTGTCAACCAAGGCCGTGCTCTACTTTTATTGCAACAGGCAAAACTGATCACCCTGAAAGACCCTAAAAACCATCTGTCTAACCTGAAAGACATCGCAAGCAATCCGAAAAACTTGCAGTTTGTTGAAGTCGAAGGTCCACAAACCGCACGTGCAATTGATGAGGCCGACCTGGCTTTTGGTTATCCGCACTACTTGCGTTTAGCCAAAACCGCTGATCCCGAACAGGCGCTGTTATTTGACTCTAACAAGGACAACCGTTATGCCATCCTGTTTGCCGTGCGTGAGGATTACCAAGATAAAAACGACAAGCTGAAAAAATTTGTCGAGATCTATCAAAACTCGCCAAAAGTGAAAGAGGCGTTGGACGCCGATTTTGGTGCCAAACTCTGGTTCCCGGGCTGGAAATAAGGATTTAAATCATGTCTAAAATTTCCAAACTGAATCTTAAAAAACTGCTGATTGGTCTCACTGTCGTTGTCATCATTGCAGGATTAATGACCTATCGTTATGTGCAAAACCCGCAACAGGATAATGTCCTGACGATTGGTATTAGCCCACCTTATGCTGAACTATTACAAACAGTTGCAAAAGAAGTAGAGAAAGACGGTATTCATGTCAAGCTGGTTGAATTTTCAGACTGGCAGGCTCCGAATGTTGCGGTACAAAATGGCGATATTGATGCCAACTTTTTCCAGCAAAGCGTGTTTTTAAAGAATGTGATTAAAAAAACCCATTATGACCTACATGCTTTTGGCATAGGCAGTGGCAGCCATGTCGGTTTGTATTCCAAGCAATATAAATCCTTAGATGCCTTGCCACAAAATGCACGTGTGGTGATTCCTAGTGATCCTGTAAACTCGGCTCGTGCATTGATTTTGCTGCATCGTGCTGGTTTGATTCAAATCAAAGATATCCATAATGAGCTGTCAACCCTGCAAGATATTGTGGCCAATCCAAAACAACTTAAATTTTTAGAAGTAGAAGGTCCGCAAACGGCTCTTGCCTATGACGATGCAGATTTGATTTTTGGTTTTCCTCATTATTTAAATATGGCGAAAAAAGCCGATTCTCACAGTGCCTTGTTTTTAGATCCGGTGGATAAGAAATATGCCATTCTTTTTGTGACCCGAAAAGATTATGTCGATCACGATAAAAAACTCGAAACCTTTGTCAAAGCTTTCCAGAATTCTACAAAAGTAAAAACAATTTTAGACCGGGATTTTGGTACGGGCATGTGGTTTGAAGGCTGGAAATAAGGAGAATAAGATGGTGAGTTTTGGTTCACAGGTGGACTTCTCTGTTCCCCATATCAAGATCAGAAACCTGAACAAATATTATCAAGTACAAGGACAATCTGTACATGCTTTGAAGAACATCAACCTGGATATTCCTGAAGGCAAGATTTTCGGCATTATCGGTAAAAGTGGCGCAGGCAAATCTTCATTGCTGCGTACGTTAAATGGTCTGGAGCAGATTAGCGAAGGACATATTCACATTCACCAGCAGGATCTGGCGGAACTGAAACATGCTGAACTGATCCGGTTGCGTCAGCGCATTGGCATGATCTTCCAGCACTTTAATTTAATGTCAGCCAAGACCGTATGGGAAAATGTTGCCCTACCGCTAAAAGTCGCCAACTATAACAAAGGCGAGATTGAAGCTCGGGTCAATGAAGTCCTGCAACTGGTCGGTTTGAGTGACAAGGCACACAACTATCCGTCCCAGTTATCGGGCGGACAAAAGCAGCGCGTCGGGATTGCCCGGGCGCTGGTTAATCATCCGGAAATTTTGCTCTGTGACGAAGCCACCTCGGCCTTGGACCCGGAAAGTACTTCTGTGGTGCTGTCTCTGCTCAAGGAAATCAATCAGAAACTCGGCATCACCATTGTGCTGATTACTCATGAAATGCAGGTCATTCGTGAAATTTGCGATCAGGTGGTGGTGATTGAACATGGTGAAATTGTTGAAGCGGGTGAAGTGTGGTCAGTCTTTTCTAATCCACAGCAAAACATTACCCAGGAACTTCTGAATCTGGAACAGCTGGAATTACCTTTTTCGCTAACGCCAGAGATTATTGCCGACAGTTCACATAGCATTTTAAAACTACGTTATGCCTCCAGTGTTCAGCATTCACCAGATTTGAAAGTGATTTTCGAGCAATTTGAAACATCGGTTCATCTCTATCAAAGTCATATCGATAGCATCCAGAACCATCTGGTTGGCAGTTTTATTGTGGCAATTCCCGATCTACATGTAGATACCACACTACTCCAGCAGAAATTAAAACAGTACATTGCACAGATTGAGGTCATTGGCTATGCACGACCAGCTCATTGATTTATTACTTAGCGGCACCATTGACACCTTATTGATGGTGGGGGTATCCGCCCTGGTTGCCTTTATCATTGGCTTGCCTATCGCTGTCATTTTAGTCAGTACTGCCGAACATGGCATCTATCCTTCCAAAAGCGTCAATCACGCTTTAGGCTGGGTAGTTAACATTACCCGTTCAGTACCGTTTTTAATTTTAATGGTAGCACTCATTCCATTGACCCGCTGGATTGTCGGCACCAGTTATGGGGTCTGGGCTGCGGTAGTGCCTTTAACCTTGGCAGCCACACCTTTCTTTGCCCGCATTGCAGAAGTCAGTTTACGCGAGGTCGATCAGGGTCTGATTGAAGCCGCCCAAGCGATTGGCTGTAACCGCAAGCAGATCATCTGGCATGTGCTGCTACCTGAAGCGCTGCCCGGGATTGTGGCAGGCTTTACCGTGACTTTGGTGACCATGATCAACTCATCGGCGATTGCTGGTGCCATTGGCGCAGGTGGTTTAGGCGATATTGCCTACCGATATGGTTATCAGCGTTTTGATATGCAGATTATGCTTGCCGTGATTGTCGTGCTGGTGATTCTGGTCATGCTGGTTCAGGCCACGGGCGATTCCATCTCCAGCCAACTGGATAAACGCAAAATTTAAATCCCTATCCATTTTATGAGTTTTCAACAAAGCATCCAGCCATGACCTGACTTTGTCATGGCTTTCATGTAAAATCAGCGGCAATTTTTAAATAACACGTTGTGAGTCATTTCATGGGTTTTAATTGCGGTATTGTCGGCTTGCCGAACGTTGGTAAATCTACACTTTTCAATGCATTGACTAAAGCTGCTATTGCTGCAGAAAATTTCCCGTTCTGTACCATCGAACCAAACACCGGTATTGTTCCTGTACCTGACCTGCGCATGGACAAACTTGCGGAAATCGTTAAACCACAACGCGTGCTTCCAACCACGATGGAATTTGTGGATATTGCCGGTCTGGTTGCAGGTGCATCTAAAGGTGAAGGTTTGGGTAACCAGTTCCTGGCCAACATCCGTGAAACAGATGCCATTGCACACGTGGTTCGCTGTTTTGAAGATGAAAATGTGATTCATGTAAACGGAAAAATTGACCCGCTGGATGATATTGCAACCATCAATACCGAACTTGCACTGGCTGATCTGGAAACTGTGACCAAAGCGGTTACGCGTTTGGCTAAATCTGCAAAAGGTGGCGACAAAGATGCTGTTGCCACTAAAGCCGTTCTGGACAAAATTTTACCGTTACTAGATGAAGGTAAACCTGCACGTGCAGCCAATCTGGATGATGATGAACGCAAACTGGTACGTGGTTTCGGTTTAATGACTTTAAAACCAACCATGTATATTGCCAACGTGGCTGAAGATGGTTTTGAAAACAACCCGCATCTGGAAGCGGTTAAAAAATTGGCTGCTGAAGAAAATGCCATTGTGGTTCCGCTGTGCAACCAGATTGAAGCTGAAATTTCATTGCTTGAAGATGAAGACCGCGCTGAATTTTTAGAAGCAATGGGCATGGAAGAACCAGGTCTGAACATTGTGATTCGTGCTGGTTACAGCTTGCTTGGCTTACAGACTTACTTTACTGCTGGCGTACAGGAAGTTCGTGCCTGGACCGTTAAAGTCGGGGCAACTGCACCTCAAGCTGCCGGTGTGATTCATACCGACTTCGAAAAAGGCTTTATCCGCGCTGAATGTATTGCTTATGATGACTTCGTACAATACAACGGCGAAGCTGGCGCGAAAGAAGCCGGTAAATGGCGTTTGGAAGGTAAGACTTACGTGGTTCAGGACGGTGACGTGCTGCACTTCCGTTTTAACGTTTAAGCCATTCTGACGTTTCAAAACAGCTTAAAAAGCCAGCATGATGCTGGCTTTTTTTATTTCGAGCTTTTTCAGTTCAGATTCACGGTCTTGGCATCCATTGCAGCACGTTGCTTGCGTGCTTCTGCCAGCATGCGTTGCTCCAGCCCTTTTCGAAACCCGAACATAAACACCATTTCAGCCAGGACAAATAAAGGGCCGATCGCCAGACCAATCACATCATCCATAAAAGCCGGTTTTTTCTTTTCATAAAAATGGCCCACAAACTGGAATACCCATCCCACCACAAAAATGCCAATGCTCATGCTTAACCAGACAGTCATATCCAGCTGCGCAATCCTATAAGCAGATGGATAAGCAAGCGTGTAGATAAGCAACATGATCAGGCCAAAGATGCGGTCCAGACTGAGATAATACACTGTACTTGCCAATAGTAATCCTAAAGCCAGCGTCAGCTCGACACCTGAAGTGACCACACCGGCACGTGCAGTCAGGCACATGATTGAAAATACAATCAATGGAATACCCACAAAATGGGTATAAATATTTTTCTGGTCCAGATGATAGGCGGCATACTGGCTCAGTAATTGTTCTAATTTGGTCATGACCGTCTTCCTTGTTAGACTTATATTTTCATTTCACTATATAAAAAAATATCAGGGCAAGTTGTCAGCTAGCCGACAACTCAGATTAAAAAGGAATAAAAATGCTCGAACCCATTTATATTAAACATTTAGAGCAGAATATCTGGTTTGCACAATTGCCTGCGGTATTTAAGGATTTTATTGTGAACTGTGCTGTGCAGCAGCGTTTTGACAAGGAACAAAGCATCTTCCGTTCAGGAGATATATTTAATGGGATCTATGCCGTTTTAGAAGGTGCGGTTCGCCTAGGTTATATTGACATTCATGGCAAGGAATCGGTGGCTGCCATTGTTGAACCGGTTATGTGGTTTGGCGAAATCTCGCTGGTGGATGCCCAGCCCCGTTCGCACGATGCGATTGCAACGCAAAAAAGCCTGCTCCTGCATATACCGAGTACCGCACTACAATCCCTGCTGCAACAACATCCAGTTTTTTGGTATCACATTGCGCAACTGACCAGTCAAAAATTGCGCTTTGCTTTTTTAGAACTGATTTCCATTCAAACGCAAAGCATCAGCCAGCGTTTGGCACAACGCCTGATGTTTATTTTAAATGGCTATGGCAATCATTTAAGTATTGAAAACAATGTCATTCATTTATCCCAGGAACAACTGGCACAAATGCTGACCTGCTCCCGACAAACCATCAATCAGGAACTACAAGCGTTGGAACAGCAAAATATTTTGTGCGTATCTTTTAAGAAAATTGAAATTTTGGATGTAGCGGAACTGCATCGCATCGCGCATGCCTTTCCCAATACTTAAATCGGAAGATGAATGAAATTTTAAACTATGAAAATAATTCAGAGATGTATACCGTTGCAGCATAAGCCATTTTATGGCCAAGCATGACAGGTGAATAACTTGCCTGATGATGGATTTATTTTACACATCGTGCTTATGAACGTAATTGGCACACATTGACATCATCAAAACCATTGGTGCATGGCGCAACTTCATATTCATTGTCCGATGATGACTGGATGGCTTGTAGCGGCTCTGCAGCTGTGGCAACACTACTCAAAGCGCTTAGAACAACAGCTATACTTATATATAAAAACACTTTATTTAACATCATTATTACTCCTGATCGTTACTAAAGTTAAATATATTTAGAATTAAATTGAATTTTTCATCATAAAAACACAAATTATTATACATATTTTATCACTTTAAGATAATTTTATATATTTATCAGATTATCGTTTTATTCTCTTAATCATTCTTCAAAACTATAACAAAAAAGGAAATACCATGACATTTAAGGCATAAAAAAACGAGGCCTTTGCCCCGTTTTGATTTTTTTAAACCCCAACCTTTTTCGGATCGGTATTGCCCAGCTGTGGATGCTCAATCGCATCCTTACATTGCTGTTTATCACGTTCGTAATCGGCCTGTTTCTGGGCCACTGAGCTAGATTGATCCATCGTCTCACGCGCCCAGATTTCCAGACTAGTCAAGGCTTTACGGCAGAGTGCATATTTACCTTCAGTCACAGAATCAGTCATTTTGACATTAATGCGCCAATCCGTGCTGAGCTTGCGTGCAGGTTTACGGACCTGTTCTTCCAATACATCCAGTTTTTTGGCATAGACCAAACCATCCACCTGATTAATGAATTTCCAGGCTTCGTTGGCATAAGTGGTGGCATCATTGGTCAGCTTGGGTGCCGGCTTAATTTCAGGTTTTTCAGCATTATTGCTGTCATTTCCACAAGCCTGTAGCAAAACACTACTGCATAATAAAGAAACAATCAGCATTCCACGCGTCTTCAACATCCTCATATCAGGCTCGCTTAGATAAACAATTCGGCACTATGCTAGTGAATTCGAGTACAATACTCAATCATCATTTGACCTGTTGTTCAACTCTCCCGCAAAGGTGTGTCGTGTCTGAGCACAAAATCCCTCCAGTTCAAGCTGCCGGCTTTTGGCAAGGTGCTAAAGACAGCCAAGCCATTATTTTTACTTATCTTCCTGTTTCATTTGCTTTTGGTGTTTCGGCCAGCCAGTTCGGTTTTAGCTCTTGGGAAGCACTATTTCTATCCTGCTCCATGTATGCCGGTGCCAGCCAGTTTCTGGTCGTGGCTTTACTGGGTAGTGGTACATCTATATGGATGACTGCCCTCACTGTGATTGCTTTAGATATTCGTCATGTACTTTACGGTCCGGCCTTGCAAAACCTGATTCAGGACAAGCTGAATTTAAAGAAAACTGCCGTCTGGGCTTGGGGCCTGACCGATGAAGTGTTTGCCTCGGGCATGATTAAACTGTCACAACGCCGTCAGGAATGGTCAGAGTCCTGGATGCTGGGCTTGAGCCTGTTTAGCTGGATGTCCTGGGCTTTAGGTTCTTTCCTGGGTGGATTGTTTGCCGACCAGGTCAGTGCCTTACCGCAGTTTTTACAAGCCGCGCTGGATTTCTTGCTGCCAGCCTTATTCCTCAGCTTCCTGCTCGCTGCCTTTGAAAAGAAACATACCTTTATTGTCACGGTCTGTTTAATTGTTTCCGCGATTGCCTGCTATTTCATTAATTTGTCAGCAGCCATTTTTATTGGCATCTTATCCGGTATTTTGGCTGGCCTATTTAAACACTATGTTTTAAAACAGCATGATGATGCATTGGGAGAAGCCCATGAATCTTGAAATTATTCTGGTCGGGATCATTGTCGGCATTGCCAATTTTGCTTCGCGTTTTGGTCCGTTTTATGTCATTCAAAAACATCAGCAAAATTCTCAAAAGCGTGGCTCAGTCTGGATCAGAATAGCTTTAGGCAGTATTGGCATTGCCGCGATCAGTTCCATGCTGGTGGTGGCAACTCTCCCCCCCTTGATGGAAAGCCCCAATAAAAGCTTCGCCATGCTTGTAGGTTTCCTGACCTTAACCGGGCTCTATTTTAAGTTTAAGAAGATTGTCCCGGCGACTTTAACCGCCGCCTTGACCTATGGTTTGATTTACACTTATCTGCCCGTTTCCTTCTAAGTGTTTTAAAAGTCTCCTCTTTTTAAAGGGGCGACTTAGCGGGAGTTAAAATTAAGGCTAGAGATCACTTTATAAATAAAATTGTTGGACAATATCATTATTTTATGTGAATCCGGGCTTAATTCACCAATCAGTTCTGCTATGCTAAAAGTCCATAAAATCAAGCATGGATGATTTACATGAGCGTGACTATTGGTACTCCCCTTCAAGCTTCTGCCTTTAAAGTTTTGTTATTAGGTTCAGGAGAGCTTGGTAAAGAAGTGGTGATTTCTCTGCAACGTTTAGGTGTAGAAGTTCATGCAGCAGACCGTTATGACCATGCTCCTGCCATGCAAGTTGCACATTATGCTTATACCTTGAATATGGCAGATGCCGAAGAACTCAAACAACTGATTGAAAAAATCAAACCCAATCTGATTGTGCCCGAAATTGAAGCCATCGCAACTCAGGTTCTGGTTGAAATCGAACAACAAAATATTGCCACCGTGATTCCTTCAGCAAAAGCCGTCAACCTGACCATGAACCGCGAAGGCATTCGCCGTCTGGCAGCAGAAGAACTGGGCTTGCCGAGCTCAGCTTACCGTTTTGCCGACTCGATTGAATCATTCCGTGCAGCCTGTGATGACATTGGCTATCCCAACTTTGTTAAACCGGTAATGTCTTCTTCCGGCAAGGGACAATCACGAGTTAAGAACTTTGATGAAGTCGATGAGGCCTGGGAATATGCGCAAACCGGTGGCCGGGTCAATCAGGGTAAAGTGATTGTGGAATCACAAATCGATTTTGACTTTGAAATTACCTTGCTCACAGTTCGTGCCAAAAATGCTGAAACAGGTGAAATCGAAACCCAATACTGCGACGCGATTGGACACCGTCAGGACTCTGGCGATTATGTCGAAAGCTGGCAACCTCAGGCCATGACTCCAGTGGCTTTAGAAGAAGCTAAGCGCATTGCACATAAAGTCACGGCTGCTTTAGGCGGCTGCGGTATTTTCGGCGTGGAACTGTTTGTCAAAGGCGATAAAGTATGGTTTAGTGAAGTATCTCCACGTCCGCATGACACAGGGCTTGTTACCCTTGCATCGCAATTCCAGAGCGAATTTGAATTACATGCACGTGCCATTTTAGGTCTGCCGGTAAATACATCTCGTCATAGTGTTGCAGCCAGTGCCGTCATTTATGCAGGCGTTGATGATCGCAATTTGTCTTTTTCTGGCTTAAATCTTGCTTTAGCCAACCCAAACACCGATTTACGCCTTTTTGGTAAACCCGAAGGTTTTAAACGTCGTCGTATGGGGGTCGCAACTGCACGTGCTGAAACAACAGATCAGGCACGTAAACTTGCACTAGAGACTGCGTCTCAAGTCAGTGTTCAACAAAACTAAACTTGTAACCTTATTAACGGACCACTGTTCATGATCAATACTTCTCCACTGCTGAATTACGTTAAAAGTAACCATGACATTCAGGCGATCAATCAATGGCGCACCGATGTTGAAAATCAGCTTCAGGAAAGTTTTGAAAATGGACAGTCCATCCGGGAAATTATCCTGGCCCGCTCCCATTTGATTGATGAAGCCCTGGAGTTTCTCTGGAGACATGCTGAACTTGACCAGACCGATCTGGGCCTGTTTGCCGTGGGTGGTTATGGCCGTCGGGAAATGCTGCCTTATTCCGATGTCGATATCATGATTTTATCGGAAAATGATATTACTGCCGAGCAGGAAAAACTGATTTCTACTTTTATCTCCTCGCTTTGGGATGTCGGTAATTTCAAACCCGGTATTAGTGTACGCACCATTTACGAATGTGTGGAACAGGCCACCAATGATTTGACCGTCGCGACTGCGCTGATTGAATCGCGTTTAATTAGTGGTAACCGGCATTTGGCCAAATGGCCACGCCGTATTGTTTCGCAAACCTGGACCGATAAAACCTTTTTTGATGCCAAAATGGATGAGCAGGCAAAGCGCTATGCTCAGCACAACAATACAGAAAGCAATCTGGAACCGGACATTAAAAATGCGCCGGGAGGCATCCGCGATATCAACCAGATTGGCTGGATTGCCAAACGTCACTTCCGGGTCAACCGTATTTATGACCTAGTGCATTTAGGCTTTATTTCAGAGTTCGAACTGGGTGTGCTAGAAGAAGCTGAAAGCTTTTTATGGGAAATCCGTCATCATCTGCACCGCCTCACCAAACGCGATGAAAACCGCTTATTGTTCGATTATCAGCGTGATATTGCGGCCCTGTTTGGCTATACACGTGAAGAAGATAAATCGCCGAATTATCCGATTGAACAATTCATGAAGCGTTATTATCGTAGCGCACAGCAGGTATCCACCTTAAATGAAATGCTGCTGGCTTACTTTAATGAATCTGTGATTACCCCACGTTTGCCCAACTACGAACGTAAAATTGAAGAAATTAACGAAAATTTCAAACTGGTCGATGGCAAACTAGCGGTACAGCATCATAAAATTTTCTCGGAACGTCCCAGTGCAATCCTGGAAATCTTCTATTTATTGGCAAATCGCCCTGAAATTGAAGGCATCCGTGCCCGCACTTTACGTCTGCTCACCCTTGCAGCCAAACGCATTAATCAAGATTATCGCGATAATCCCGAACACCAAGCCCTGTTTATGGCGATCATCCGTTCACCGCATCGCCTGTATGATACGCTGGTGGCGATGAAACGTTATGGCGTGCTCGGCAATTATATTCCGGCCTTTGGGCAAATTATGGGGCTGATGCAATATGACCTGTTCCACATCTATACCGTAGATGCCCATACCCTGTTATTGCTGCGTAATTTAAACCGCTTTAAAGAACCTGAATTTGCCAAAGATTTCCCGGTGGTCAGTTCAGTGTTCCAACGCCTTCGCCGTCGCGACATTGTTTATCTGGCGGCCTTGTTCCATGACATTGCCAAAGGCCGTGGCGGTGACCATAGTGAACTGGGTGCAGAAGATGCGATTGCATTCTGCCGGAAACATGGCTTTACCGAACGTGAATGCAATCTGGTGGCCTGGCTGATTCAAAGTCATTTACTGATGTCGATGACTGCACAGAAAAAAGATATTTCCGATCCGGATGTAGTTCAAGATTTTGCTGAAAAACTCGGTGATATGGAGCATCTGGATTATCTGTATACCTTAACTGTTGCAGATATTAACGCGACCAATCCCAAACTCTGGAATACCTGGCGTGCTTCCTTAATGCGTCAGCTTTATACCCATGCACGGGATGTGATTCGTACCGGTCTTGGACATCCGGTGGATTATCAAATGCTGATTGAAGACACCAAATTTGCTGCCAGTGAATTATTGGTCAATGACTTCTCTCTGGCCAATGTCGAAAAAGTCTGGCAAGAACTGGGCGATGAATATTTTATTAAAGAATCAGCCGATGAAATTGCCTGGCATACCCGTGCCATATTGCAGCATGGCAACAACACCGAACCTCTGGTCTTGATGCGTGCCCATCGCCAGTCGGCACAAGATGCGGTACAGATCTTTATTTACACTCAGGATCAACCGAATCTATTTGCCACCACCGTTGCCATTTTGGACCGGATGAATCTGGACGTTCAGGATGCACGGATTATCACCGCATCAACGGCCTTTAGTCTGGACACCTATGTGGTGTTAGATCGTTTTGGTACCTTGCTGACCGACCCTGAGCGTGAACAGACGGTTATTGATGCTTTGGTCAAGGCGTTAAGCGAGTCAGATAAATACCCGGGCTTAATGCAACGTCGTATTCCACGCCAATTACGCCATTTTGATATTGAAAATACCGTGGATATCACCCTGAATGCCGCTTTACAGCAAAACATGGTTGAAATTGCAACGCTCGACCATCCGGGTTTACTTGCTAAAGTAGGTGGTTTATTTATGATGCAGGGTTTAGATATTCATTCTGCTAGAATTGCTACCTTGGGTGAGCGTGCAGAAGATATTTTCTTTGTCACCAAAAAAGATGGTAAGCCAATGACTGATTCAGAAGCTGAAATTTTTGCTGCCCAATTGAAGTCAGCTCTGGATGAAGCCTCAAGTCTAGTCTCTGGTCACCACTAACTTAAATTTACGCGGTATCGATTTCATGAACTCAAGTTTGTCATTATTGCATCCTTATCCTTTTGAAAAGTTAAATAAGCTTTTTCAGGATATCCAAACTGCAGATTTACCCCTTATTGCCTTATCAATTGGTGAGCCAAAGCATCCGGCACCCGAGTTTGTAAAACAGGCCATTATTGACAACTTCCAGCATTTATCGACTTACCCGAACAGCAAAGGCTTACCTGAATTACGTCAAAGCATTGCCAACTGGCTCACACGTCGCTTCAAGCTCAATAGCATCAGTGCAGAGAGCAATGTATTGCCAGTTTCTGGAACTCGTGAAGCCATTTTTTCTTTTGTTCAGGCTTTAGTGAACCGTGAAGATACCCCTTATGTGGTGATGCCAAATCCTTTCTATCAAATTTATGAAGGTGCAACCTTGCTTGCGGGTGCCAAACCTTACTTCATTAATTGCACAGAAGAAAATAACTATCTGGGTGATTTTGATGCGGTTCCTGCAGAAGTGTGGGAAAAAACTGCATTGCTATTTGTCTGTACCCCAGGCAACCCGACTGGTGCAGTATTGTCAAAAGAGCAATTTAAAAAACTGATCGCAATTTCAGACCAGTACAATTTTGTCATTGCCTCAGATGAATGCTATTCAGAACTCTGGTTTGATGAGGCACCAGTAGGCTTGCTTGAAGTCTGTGCTGAAATCGGCCGTGATGATTACAAAAACTGTGTGGTGTTCCACTCCCTGTCTAAGCGTTCAAACCTGCCGGGTATGCGTTCCGGCTTTGTTGCCGGTGATGCCACTTTACTGAAACCATATTTACAATACCGTACCTATCATGGTGCTGCCATGCCGGTTCAGCACCAGCTGGCGTCAATCGCGGCATGGGATGATGAAGTGCATGTAGAAGAAAACCGTAAGTTATACCGTGCCAAATTTGAATTATTTCAAAATGAACTGGGACATTTACTGCCACTGAAAAAACCGGATGCAGGTTTCTATTACTGGTTAAAAGTAGACAATGATGAAACTTTTGCCAAAATGCTGATGGAAAAAGCCCATATTAAAGTCCTGCCTGGCCGTTATCTGTCACGTGATACCGAACAAGGCAATCCGGGTGAAAATCATGTCCGTATGGCATTGGTCGCCGATATCGCACAATGTGAACAAGCCATTCAGCGTCTTAAAGCCATTCTTTAATGAATTAAAGAGACAATAAGATCAAGCATCATCCACTGTTTCACCAGTGGATGATTGGCTTATAGTGTATGGATTAAATGACCTGTTGATTGCATTTGTGAAAATGAAATAGATTTCTAAGCCTGTAAAATAAAATAGGGCGATTCATGAATCGCCCTATTTTATTTATTTTCTATTATTCCAGCTTACTGCGCTAAAGCTGCTTCAATTTCACTTTCCAGCTCTTCAGGTTTAGTGGTGGGTGCAAAACGATTGAGCACCTTGCCATCTTTGCCAATCAAGAATTTGGTAAAATTCCATTTAATGCCATTGCCTAAAATTCCCTTGCTGTTATTGGTCAAATAGCGGAATAAAATATGGGCTTCAGGCCCTTTTACATCCACTTTGGCAAACATCGGGAAACTCACGCCGTAATTTTTTTGGCAGAATGCACCAATCTGTTCATTGGAACCCGGATCTTGCCCACCAAACTGGTTACAGGGAAAGCCCAATACCTCAAATCCCTGATCCTTGTATTTTTCATACAACTTTTCAAGACCTGCAAACTGGGGAGTAAAACCGCATTTACTTGCGGTATTTACAATTAATAAAACTTTACCTTGATAATCGGCAAATGATTTATTTTTTCCATCTAACAACTCAGCCTCAAACTGATAAATGTTGGTCATGGATAGGTTTCCTCGTCACTTTTTTCTTGTGTTTTTAATTCTAAAGAAGCTGAATTTACGCAATAGCGCAATCCTGTAGGTTGTGGACCGTCCTCAAAAACATGGCCTAAATGTGCGCCACAATGATGGCAAACAATTTCAGTTCTGACCATACCATGCGTCGAATCCTGATGTTCTTCAATGACCGAACTATTTACAGGGCGATAAAAACTTGGCCAGCCACTACCACTGTCATATTTAGTTTCGGAAGAGAATAATTCTGTCCCACAGCAACGGCAAAGATAAGTCCCTGCCTGCTTGGTATTCCAATACTTACCGGTAAATGCTGGCTCCGTCCCCTTTTGTCGCGTAATGCGAAACTCGTCTGGTGATAACTCTCTTTGCCATTCTCTTTCTGTTTTATTGAGTTTTCCCATGATGACGTCCCTTTATATCGTGCTATTTAAAATAGGATAATCGTATATTTACGTCATTCAATCTTAAATTTCTAGTCTTTATTCAACAATTTACAAAATCAATATAATGATTCAAAAAGCAAAAAGTAAGCAAATATAAAATTATGGTAAGCAATTCTGAAAATTAAATGCTTTTTTGTAAGCAAATTTAGTGTTAGGCTTAATCCTACTCTTGCTCAGGATTAAAAAATGTCGCAGAAAAAGAGCGTAATTTTTAAAAATCTGCTGCCTGTGATTAAACAATATCAACAGACAGGTTTTACGCATGAAAAAATTGTTGCTTTACTCAGAGATGAACATCATCTCGATCTGGTAACAACCGAGACATTTAAAAGCTATTTATACCGTTATGCAAAAGTGACCTCCACTCTTTCCGAGAACATAAAAATGTCGAACACTTTCCACACCCCACGCGAAATTAAAAAATCGTCTAAGCTCGAGCATGTATGCTACGACATTCGCGGACCTGTGTTACGAGCGGCCAACGAAATGGAAGAAGCAGGGCATAAGATTATTAAACTGAATATCGGTAACCCTGCCCCATTCGGTTTCGAAGCGCCGCAAGAAATTATTAATGATGTGGCTTTAAACCTGCCCAATGCGGTAGGTTATACCGATTCAAAAGGGATTTTCCCTGCGCGTAAGGCAATCTGTCAGTATTACCAGCAAAAAGGCATTCTCAACATGCATGTGAATGACGTGTATGTAGGTAATGGGGTGTCTGAACTGATCGTAATGGCGATGCAGGGCTTGCTGGATGACGGCGATGAAATGCTGGTGCCAATGCCGGATTATCCATTATGGACAGCTGCCGTAAACCTGTCTGGGGGTACTGCAATTCATTATAAATGTGATGAAGAAAACTTCTGGTATCCAGACATTGCGGATATGGAAAGTAAAATCACACCAAATACCCGTGGTATTGTGATTATCAATCCAAACAACCCGACTGGTGCAGTATATCCACGTCATGTATTGCAACAAATTGTTGATCTGGCAAAAAAATATGACCTGATTTTGTTTGCTGACGAAATTTACGACAAAATTATTTACGATGGTATTGAGCATGTTGCTGTTGCTGCGCTTGCTGGTGACCAGCTCTGCATCTCGTTTAATGGTCTGTCTAAAGCGTATCGTATTGCAGGTTTCCGTTCAGGCTGGATGGCCATTACTGGTGATAAATCACGTGCCTTAGACTATATTGAAGGATTGGACATGTTGGCATCGATGCGCCTCTGTGCCAACCATCAGGCGCAATATGCCATTCAAACTGCTTTAGGCGGTTATCAGTCGATTAATGACCTGATCCGTCCGGGTGGCCGTTTATATGAGCAACGCAATATTGCCTGGGAAATGCTAAATGACATTCCGGGTGTCTCTTGCGTAAAACCGGAAGGTGCCATGTACTGTTTTCCTAAACTGGATCCGGAAATTTACCCAATTGAGGATGATGAAAAATTCATGCTCGACTTATTGCGTGCGGAAAAAGTGTTACTGGTTCAAGGAACCGGTTTTAACTGGCCGACTCCAGACCATTTCCGTGTGGTGTTCTTGCCTGCCGAAAATGAATTACGTGAAGCGATTACCCGTTTAGGTCGCTTCCTGTCAAAAATGCGCTAATGTCCTGATTTCTGAAATCGCAAAAAAACCGCGCTATATAGCGCGGTTTTTTTATGACTGCAATTCATTGCTAGTCTTTAAGCGGATTGCCATACTGTTTTAAATATTCAATACCCAATTGCCGTGAACCCTGATTATTAATGTGATTGCTGTCTTTATTTCGATATAAAGGCACATCATTAATCATAATTTTACACGCCTGCTGATCACAGATGACCTCTGTCGGGTCAATGATTTTCAGGTCAGGGTATTTCAGTTTTGCTTCGGCAACAATTCGATTAAATTGTATGAGCTGTGCTTCATAATTTTTTCTGGACACAGTACATGGAGCATGGGTATGTAAAATTTCATTGCGAAGATTACAATCTGCCGGCACTCCATCTCTATCTAGCCGAGGGACATCATTCAGCAGAATGACCTGATCACTGGACTGATAGGCCATCTTCAAGGCTTTCATAAAACCGGTTTTAAATATCTCTGCATTGGAATGATGTATACCATCTTCCAGCTTCACTTCATCACCAAAATATGGCACATAGGAACCTGCCAAGATAATGGTGCGGTAATGTGTTTTTGCAAGATGAGCAGTAATCGCATCATTTCTTAATTTAAATTCGCTCAGCTCTTCCCAGCGATTAAAATTAGATTCAAAACGCCGCACTCCAGGTAAATAGAAGGTTGAACTTTGTGTGACATCATAACCGCGTAAATTGGCATCTTTGGCCCAGACATCCAGCATTGCGCTATAAGCATTGGCATGCGAATCACCAATCAACAAAAAATCGATAGCCGTTTTCCGCTTGCCCAATACACAGTCATCCTGTTGTGGTAAAGCTTTCGGGTCCTCAATATCCATACATTTATTTCGGATGATATGCGCAAATGAGTTGAGTGCTTCCTGTTTAAGATAAACAGAATGTGGAAACCGGTCTGGAAATCCCTGATTTATATTGACGGTCTTGGCAATGGCGATAAAACTCAGGGCTGGCACCAGAAAACCAATAATGATCACCTTGTAATTCGCCGCCATCACAAAACGTTTGCTGGGTTTTTCGATGAGCTGATAGGTTAAAAATGCCAACAGGATGGACAATAATACAATCACCACCTGATTTTCGACATTTAATGGCTGCATATAAATGCCGAATAACACGATAATCGGCCAGTGCCATAAATACAAGGGATAAGAAATTCTTCCTATCCAGGTACTTAAACGATTGCTCAGTAACACATTACTTGAGGGTGAACATTGCCCGAGATAAATGATAAATGCAGTTGCCAAACACGGGATCAGTGCCATTGCGCCAGGAAAAGGTGTCTGTTGATCAAAATTTACTGCCGCCGCAAATAAAACGATCAAACTGATCCAAACCAGACTTTGCACTATTTTTTTTGGCAGCTTGAGCTGGGGCAGGAAGCCAATTAATGCGCCAATCAGCAACTCAAAGGCACGGACCGGCATACTGTAATAAGCCTTCTCTGCATTTTGCGTTAACGTGTGCTGGGCATAAAACAGTAAAGTTACGATTAATGTCGTGATGATGGCCCAGGTATATTTACGCGACACCTTTCCAACAAACAGCAACAACAATAACGGCCAGAAAATATAAAACTGCTCTTCAACCCCAAGCGACCATAAATGCAATAAAGGAATACCTTCGGCATCCTGGCTGAAGTAATCTCCCACCTCATTGCGCATATAGATATTCGCCATGAGCAGAGTGGCATACATCACACTGTCAAAATATTGCGTCAGATCCCCAGGTAGCATCACCTGCCAGGCAATAATACTGACAACGCTGAGTACGGTAAAATAAGCAGGTGCCAGGCGTACCACACGTTTCTTGTAAAACCGTGCAATAGAAAACCGTTTGCACTGAATATCGTGGGTTAAAATAAGGGTAATTAAATAACCTGAAATGACAAAAAAGATATCCACACCAATATATCCTCCTGAAAAGAAAGATAATCCGACATGGTTAAAAATCACCAATAAAACGGCGATTGCCCTTAAGCCATCGATATCAGCACGATAGGAGAAATTCATCATTTCACAAAGTATAATAAAGAAGCAAAATTGTATGCCTTTATTCAGAAAACTCAATTTACAAAATAAAAGATTTATATCTTGGCCAATTTTATAGAACCACTCTTAAAGATTACTTAATCACGTATGCATGCATGTTTTTATAGTGTTTATTTGTTCTGATCCTGTTTATTGTTCGGTACACATGCTATTTATATGATGAATGAATAATAAATACTGTGAGTACATGGATGTCCTCAACCAATATCAAGCTTAGTCTTTTTTTATGCCTCAGTATGTGCTTGGGGATTGGTATTTTACGTTTCTCCTATACCGCCTTGTTACCCAGCACGCGTGAAGCGTTTGATTGGTCAACAGGTTTTGCCAGTCTTTTAGGTAGTGCCAACTTACTCGGTTATCTGATGGGTGCCTTTGCAGCCATGCGACTGCCTCAAAACAAAAGCATGACCCTATATATTCAGATTGCCGCGATTGCCGGAATGTTCAGTTTAATGTGCTGTGCATTTTCCGGTTTTCCGCAAGCCTGGTATATTTTTTGGCGTGTAATTTCGGGAATCAGTGGCGGCCTGCTGATGATTTTATCCCCGAGTGTGGTGGCACAATGCTGTGAGATTCAGGACCGTTTTAAAATCAATTTTATTGGTTTTAGCGGAATTGGTCTGGGGGTTTTATTGGCGACCCTGTTCCTGCCTTATCTGGACCAGATTTCCATACAGACTGCCTGGCTGATTTTATGTGGTTTCGCGCTGATTATTTGTGCCTGCTTAAGTATTTTACTGCAACAATTTAAGCATCATCTGTCTGCACAAAAAGTGCCGGCTCAATCTAAAACTCCACTCAACACAATCTTTTATAGTTTGCTGGTTGTGTATGCCTGCAGTGCATTTGCCTATATTCCCCATTCATTATTCTGGATTGACTACCTGAGCCATGAACTGGGTCTGAACCTGTTCTGGATCAATTTCAACTGGATTCTGTATGGCTTAGGCAGTGCTTTAGGAGCTTTTGCTGCCTATTCACTGGCAAGAAAATTTGGCAATTTTTTCGCCCTAAAAATTCTTTACAGTCTGTATATAGTGGCCATTTTTATTGCAACCTTAAACACCAGTCCAGTGCTGACTTTTGCCTCTTCCTTTTTTACCGGCATGCTCAATCCGGCAGTGGTGTTTTTAACCTCCTATACCATTCTGCAACTCTATGGTCTGGCATATAAAAAGCTCTGGAGTATTGCCACACTATGCTTTGCATCTGTGCAGCTGATTGGCGGATTAAGTTTTAGTACCCTGCAACATTTTAGCGTGACTTATCATCAACAGTTTGTCTTGGCTGCGATAGTTTTATTATTGGGAACATTACAACTGGTCTGGCATACTCGTACAGCTAAATTCAAAACCAGTAAGCCAGCATAGCCTGTTTCAATTCAGGCAGATGGCATAACCTATGCCTGCTGTACCACCAGATACCAGGGCTGACCTCCCAAAATGAGCATAACGGTCGCAATAAGACGCATACTGACTATCTTGCTCGCGTTTGTTCGATGCTAGAACATACCGCTTAACTATTCATGCTATTGTGTAGATTGCATGATAAATTTCGCTCCTGATCTATAAAAAATCGTGTGCCGTAACCATAAAAAAACCCGCGATATGCGCAGGTTTTTTTTATACAGATTCAGGTCAAATGACTTATTCCATGTTGTTAATGACCGCTTGACCAAATTCCGAACAACGTAGCAAAGTCGCGTCCGGCATTAAGCGTTCAAAATCATAAGTCACAGTTTTATTGGCAATTGCACCAGAAATACCCTTGATGATCAAGTCAGCCGCTTCAGTCCAGCCCATGTCACGTAGCATCATTTCAGCAGAAAGAATAATTGAACCCGGATTGACTTTGTCTTGCCCGGCATATTTAGGAGCAGTCCCGTGAGTCGCCTCATACATCTGTATGGCTCCCCCAATGTTGGCACCCGGCGCAATCCCTATACCGCCCACTTCGGCTGCAAGCGCATCAGAGATGTAGTCACCGTTTAGGTTCAGCGTGGCAATCACCGAGTAATCAGCAGGACGCATCAGGATTTGTTGCAGGAAGGCATCCGCAATCACATCTTTAATAATAATGTCTTTACCAGTTTTAGGGTTTCTGATTTTGACCCATGGCCCACCATCCAGAAGTTTGCCACCAAAACGCTCAAGCGCAACTTCATAGCCCCATTCCTTGAATGCACCTTCGGTGTACTTCATGATGTTACCTTTGTGGACCAGCGTCACGCTTGGCTTGTCATTATCAATCGCAAACTGGATCGCTTTACGAACCAGACGCTGAGTACCTTCTTTAGATACCGGTTTAATCCCGATCCCGCAATTCTCTTCGAAACGGATTTTTGTCACACCCATTTCTTCTTTCAGGAATCGAATGATTTTTTTGGCTTCTGGTGAATCTGCTTTCCATTCAATACCCGCATAGATATCTTCAGAGTTTTCACGGAAAATCACCATATCTGTCAGTTCAGGATGTTGAACCGGAGAAGGTACGCCTTCAAACCAGCGCACTGGACGTACACATACGTACAGGTCTAATTCCTGACGTAATGCAACGTTTAGAGAACGGATACCACCGCCAACCGGGGTTGTTAACGGGCCTTTAATAGAAACAACAAATTCACGAAGAGCTTCAAAGGTTTCTTCCGGCATGTAAGTGCCGTAGATTTTGTCTGCTTTTTCGCCGCAGTATACTTCCATCCATTCGATCGAACGTTTACCAGCGTAAGCTTTTAGAACTGCAGCATCAACCACTGCTTTCATGGCCGGTGTAATATCTACACCAATACCATCACCTTCAATAAAAGGAATAATAGGATTGTTTGGAACATTGAGTGACAAGTCTGCATTTACGGTAATTTTGCTACCATCCGCAGGAACAACGATCTTCTGATAACCCATTGTCTAGGTTCTCCCTTTGTATCTAGCGATATCTAAAAATAATTGCCGATTAGGCAATACTTTCGTCCTTTCTTAACGCATAATAGTTTAATTGAATTCCATTGTGTTTAAGATTTATACGGGAAATAACAACATTTCCCCATTGAATAAAACTTAACCTTTTTAGTCTTATGTAATTAAAGAAGTTATTTGCTATGAAAATCGTCATTCTCAATAAACCTTATGACGTCCTCTCCCAATTCCGTAAAGACGAAGCACACATGACCATGGCTGACTTCGTAGACGATCCGACTTTACGTTTGGCGGGTCGCTTAGATATGGACTCTGAAGGTTTAGTTTTTTTAACCGACCACGGCGGTTTAAACCAATTTATTACCAACCCGGCCAACAAGAAGTTTAAAACCTATCTGGTACAGGTTGAAGGTGATGTCACTGAAGAAGCGCTTGAACAGCTGCGTAAAGGGGTTGAACTGAAAGATGGTATGACCCTTCCAGGCAAAGCCATTAAAGTACAACAGCCAGAATGGTTATGGGACCGTGATCCACCGGTTCGTTTCCGTGCATCTGTGCCCACCTCTTGGATTGAAATTTCAATCTGTGAAGGTCGTAACCGCCAGGTTCGCCGTATGACTGCTGCGGTAGGTTTTCCAACTTTACGTTTGATTCGTACGAAAATTGGTTCTATTGATCTTGTTCAATTGGGTTTACAACCAGGTGAAACTAAAGAAATCGAGCCTTTGTTATACCCGGACTTTAAAGATGTACCTGCGGAAGAACCCTACCGTTCACGTTCTTATGTGAAAAAACCAGGTGGTACAGGCGGTAAGCCAATGGTTCGCAAGAACAAAGATGGTTCCGTGAAGAAGTCATCTGGTACGAAACGTATCTGGCAAATGGATGAAAGCGAGAAACCACGTCGCAAGACCAACGGTACAACGCGTCCGAACACCAAAGCACCGCGTGGTCGTGGGCGTGGTCGCGGTTAATTTTTAGTATTCAAATTAAAGCTCACGAAAGTGGGCTTTTTTCTTTAATAAGTATTATTGATTTAACTTGTCATATGCTTCATCAACTTGGCTCAATGCATAGTACGTCTTGATCTGATGCCAATTATTTTCTTCCTTGAAAAATCCTGCAAAATAACAGGTTCTTCTCTTTTTATTGATTTTTCTTTAGATAAATAAAAAACCGACGCCTAAGCATCGGTTTTACATAAAGTTTAAAGAGTATACAAATTAAGCCTTTAACCACTTCTCAGCTTTGGCCTGATCTTCAACTTTGAGTTCAACTTCCGTCAATTCAGAACCACCGACCTGAACTTCAAAAGTCATCAACTCATCACGGCGGAAAGCATGAACGGTGTATATACCTTCCTGCTTCGCATACTTTTCTACCAGTTTGCTGGTCGCTTTCAAGCCATCAATCGCGAGAATGATATCTTGCGCAGAAAGACCTGCTTTTGCCCCTGCACCATCACGACGTGCTTGTTGAATCACCACACCTTCGGGTTTATCGGCAAGCTTTAAGCCAAATGGCAAAGACTTGTCATTTTTAACATCAAAACTTAGACCAAATTCAGGAAGTAACTGATCTAGCGGTAATTCATCGGTGGTATTAATCAAATGATTGATCTGTTCAAGCCAGTTATCACCGGTCAACTCATTACACAATTCGAAGATGGTACGCTCATTAACTTGAATACCATTTTGCGCATTTTTATACAATTTACGCATTAAGACATCCAGGCTTGAACCGCGTAAACGCAAGCCCAAGTCCAGACACAGCGCCACTAAACACCCCTTGTTGTAGTAACTGGTACCGGCGTTGTTGGAGTTTTCATCCTGACGGTAGAATTTCACCCAGGCATCAAAACTTGAATCTGCAACGGTTTGAATCGCACGTCCCGGGTTTTGTAAATAACGGTCAATCTGTGTCTTTAATAATTTCAGATAGGATTCTTGAGAAATCACCCCACTACGCAGCAAAATCAGGTCATCATAATAAGAAGTGAAACCTTCAAAAATCCACAATAATGAAGTGTAGCCTTCTTTGTTCAAATCATAATTGACGAAATTTTCAGGACGAATAAATTTTACCAACCAGGAATGGAAATATTCATGACTGCACAACCCCAGAAAACGCTGATAATCCGCAGAGGGTTCAGCAGGTTCATCGGCTTTAGGCAAATCGTCACGTGGGGTAATCAGACTGGTACTGTTCGGATGCTCCAAGCCTCCATAGCTATTGCCTGTCGCCATGGTCATAAAGGTATAATCGCTAAATGGTGCAGAACCGAACATTGATATTTCAGTGGCACAGATTTTTTCAATATCTTGCTGCATGCGTGCCGCATTAATGGCATGTTTGCCAGACACCACAAATTCATGCGGGATACCATTGGCTTCAAAGCTAAAACGTGTTTGTTCTGCCAGCTCAAAAGGTGAATCAATCAACTGGGCATAGTTATCCGCCTTTAAGGTATAACGACCTTTAACCAGACTTTTAGCCATTAAACCTGTTGCCAGCTGGAAATGTTTCAGTTCATCTGGAAGGAACACTTCAACTTCAACTGCTTTATCTTCCTGCCCTTCTAGTCCCAAACATGTACAGGCCGGATTCACATAGAGACGTGTTTGGTCCACATAGGCACCGCGTACAGACAAGTCATATGCATAAACATCATATTCAACCGTAATCAGTTCATGATCAGTGTTAAACAGGCGCCATTTATTCTTTTCAAATTTCTGAATTTGTAAAATGCGCCCATCTTCATCATAAGCACGAGCCGACTCAATATGCTTTGAAAATTCGCGAATCAGATAGCTACCCGGAATCCAGGTCGGCAATGATAATACTTGAGTAGGATCTGCCAAAAAGCGAAGTGTCACGTGAATAAGATGCTGACGATAATCGTCAAATTCGATTTGATAATGCAACATAATGGGCAATATAAAATATAAAAAAGTTAACTTAACAATTAGCTTAGCATTTTTTGTCCGGCAATGCTGAACTGTCGCAATTGTCTGCAATTCCGACTAGCCATTCTTAAAAAAAAGGCATAGCATTCCTCATATTTTTTGCATTTCTACCACCAATGGATTGGTAAATAAGGAAGATCATTGAAAGCTGTCATCTACCTCCTCGCATCCTTAAGTTTATTGTGTTCCACGATAGTCAATGCTGCATTACTCAACCTTGTTCCTGAAAGCGTTGAAGCCCAGGCATGGACCATTCTTGATACCCAATCAGGTCAGGTCATTGCAGAGCATAATAGCCATGAGCAACGTGCACCGGCATCCATGACCAAAATGATGGTTGCGTATATTGCATTGAAAGAAATTGAAGCTGGCCGTTTAAAAAAGGATGAAATCATCACGGCGACACCAGTAGTAAAAATGGTGCAGTGGGATGAGTCGCAGATGTATCTTAAACAAGGTGATCAGATTACTGTAGATCAGCTTCTGGCAGGTTTGATCGTGATGTCAGCCAATGATGCAGCGGTGACCTTGGCAGAACGCATTTCAGGTACTGTACCAGCTTTCATCCAACGCATGAATAAAGAAGCCAAAGCCTTAGGAATGAAGGATACGCATTTTGCCAATGCACCAGGCGTGACCATGCCGGACCATTACTCATCTGCTCATGACATGGCCCTGCTGGGTCAAGCACTGACCGTTCAGACGCCTGAATATCTGCATTATTCAGTCATGCCAAGTTTCAGCTATAACCAGCGTTTTCACCGCGCAACCAATCTGGCACTCAAATTTGACCCAAGTGTAGATGGTTTAAAAACAGGTTTCACCAAGGCGGCAGGTTATAACCTGGCATTGACTGCACATCGCCCTACTGGTAGTCCTGCACTGCCTGAACGTCGTCTGATTGTGGTGGTGATGGGTACAAAAAATGCATTAAAACGTGCGGAAGTTGCCCACATCCTGATGGATATGGCCTATACCTATACCCGTAATGAGGTGGCGATTAAAGATAAACAGCTGATTGCTGAATTGCCTGTGGTGAAATCTACTTTAAAAATGTTTAAACTGGAAACCAGCAAACCGCAAATTGTGACCACGTCTTTATATGATCAGCCTTATGCGATTGATCTGCAAACTTATGATACGGTCAATCAGCGTGTTATGCTGAATACAGGCAATGGTACGATTCAAGCTATTGAGCCCTTACAAGAAACCAAGACACACTTGAATGTTGAAATCACGGAAAAATACCTGACAGCACCTTTAGCCAAAGTCATGCAACTGGCCACCGTGCAGGTTTATCAAAATAACCAGTTGATCCGCACCATTGCCATTGAAAATGATGTGCAAATTGAAGAAGCCAATTTTTTCCAGAAAATTGCCCTATGGTTTAAACAGCTTTTTAGTTTTTTCTCAAGCGATGACATTCGGGTCAAAATTTATCCTCTACGCTAAAGGATGAATAGTTTTGACTTGAGTCAGATGACAGAAAAATTCTATTCATAAAATAATCATTTGGATAAAAGTAATAAAAAGAAGATGGTAGATATTTATCATCTTCTTTTTACTGACACTAATGACTCCTAAATACCTGACAGCTCAAATTCAACTTTCCTCACTGCCCCAGTATAGTATGCTCAAATTTCCCACTCAAAGTCTTGCCGTGTTGTTAAACCATTATCAAACTACTGACGTATGACTGGACAAATCAAGAGCTCTGGATTTTGTCACAAGAAAAACAGCTAAAAAGATTAAAATTTCATTGAAATTAAAAAAACCATCCCCACTATTAAAAAAACACCATAAGAGTGGGAAAAATGCAGATTTTTGCTAAATCTAGTCTACAAAACCTACTTTTCACTTTATGATGTACCCTTAAAAAATTGAATGGATCAATAACATGACTGCTATTGCAAATGACCTCGTGGTTTCTTTCCACTACACGTTGACTAACGCAGAGGGCGAAACTCTCGACCAATCACAAGGTGAGCCACTTGCATATTTGCACGGTGCGGGCAACATCATCCCTGGTTTAGAAAACGCTTTAGAAGGCAAAACTGTTGGTGAAAAATTCACTGTAAACGTTCCTGCTGCTGAAGGTTATGGTGAATACAACCCTGACCTCGTACAAGAAGTTCCAGCTCAAATGTTCCAAGGTGTGGACAACATCCAACCGGGTATGCAGTTCCAGGCTCAAACTGATGACGGCGTTCAAATCGTGACTGTTAAAGCAGTTGAAGGCGACAACGTTGTTGTAGACGCTAACTTCCCACTTGCTGGCCAAGATTTAACTTTCGAAGTTGAAATCGTTGAAATTCGTGCAGCTTCTGCTGAAGAATTAGAACACGGTCACGTACACGGTGCTGGTGGTCATCACCACTAAGATCGCCCGCGATCATAAAAGGCAAAGTTTTGACTTTGCCTTTTTTATTGCCTTGAATTTCTTATCCCATTCAATTATCCGAGATTATTTCAGTTAGCCAGGCAACTTTTCAGCCATCTCTTTAGAACTGGCTAAGCTGTTTTAGGCGCTGCATATCGATAATCCGAATCTGGCTATAATTCCACTCTACAATGCGTTGCTGGATAAAATATTGTAGTTGCTTGTTTAAGGTTTGCCGGGACACATGCAGTAATTCGGCAAATTCCTGCTGGCTCATTTTAAATTGAATGGTTGATTTTTCCTGACCTACTGGTCTTGCCTGTTGACCCAAGGTTATTAAATGACGCGCAATTTTTTGCGTCATACTCGCAGTTTGCAGATAACGGTTTTTCTCCATCAAACTATACATCCGTTCACTCAGTAATTGAATGATCTGCCACATGGCTTGCGGCTGCTGTTGTAATTGTTCCAGAAAAACCTGACCTGAAATTACAGCCACTTCAACTACTTCTACGGCATAAAAATCAAAATTCAGCGGTTTTTGCTGTAAAAATGGCACCAGATTAAATACCGAATACATTTTCACATAATCACTGACTTTAAACTCGCCATCACTGAGCAGCCAGCCAATCTGCATCCGTCCGGACAACAGTACATAGATATCGTCCATTTTTTGCTGATAATGCAAGATCTGTTGCTGTGGTAAAAAACGCAGATATTTCACATGTTGCAATAAGGTTTGATGGGATTGTGTATTGAATGCAGAAAACACAGCATCCTGCCCAAAAATCTGCTGTAATTTTTCTGCGCGACTGAGCATATGAAATTGATGATCTCATTCAAAATAAAAAACCTAATATATAAATACTAGGTTTTTTATATGCTTAAACCAACCAACTTTTAGCGCTATGTATATCTCGAATTCAGATCCCTACAAGTCCATACAGCCTAAATCAATGCATCTAACCATTAAGATGCTTTTTCTAAAATTTGACCATTTTCAAAGGTAAAATTAGAAATGTCCTGTTTCACCACTTTCTTCAGGTTCACACTTGGGCGACCATCTACACCAACTGGAATATCCCCTTCAATGGTGACACGGCGCACAACACGCAGCTCATCCCCATAGTCATTAATTGCACGGTGCTGGGTAGCACGGTTATCCCAGATGGCAACATCACCTACACTCCAGCGCCAGCGCACGATGTTTTCTAAATTCACGGCATAGTCCTGGAATAAATCAAACAGGCGGCGTGAATCCTGGCTGTTATAACCCACAAAACGTTTAAAGAAGTGACCCAATAACAGGGTCTTTTCCCCACTTTCCGGATGCACGCGCACCAATGGATGCTCTGTTTCATATTCGGTTGAATTAAATAGCGCACGATATTTTTCTGCATCGATACGCGGGCTTGTGGTTACTTTAGAGGCATAGTCATAATCATTGCTATGCACTGCCCGTAAACGATCTGCCAATGCTTTCAGTTCTTCTGGTAAATCATTATAAGCCGCTGTGGTATTTGCCCAAACGGTATCACCGCCAGCTGCAGGCGCAACTATACTGCGTAAAATGGAAGCTTTTGGATAATCTTCAATAAAGCTGATATCAGTATGCCAGGTATCTGCCCGTCCACCACGTGAATCCAGCTCAAGCACATGTGCTGTGCCACTTTTGACCGGAACGGTTGGATGATTCAAGGGCTTGCCCAATAAAGCGGCAAAGCCTTCCTGTTCATCATCAGTTAAATGTTGTTGGTTTTTAAAGAAAATGGTCTTGTACTTGATGAGAGCATGGTTAATTTCATGGACCGTGTCTTGATTTAGAATTGAAGACAATTTAACCCCTTCAATTTCCGCACCAATACGCCCGGTAATCGGTTTTACCTGAATATGTTGATATTGATAGTTCGGATCATAGGGTTTGGTTTGAGTTTGGCTCATGGCGATTCCTTATATTTCAATTTTTATTGCAACGTTATGTTGTTGAAATACAGTCTGCCCTGAATAGGCCATAAACACTGTCAAAGCGTTGACAGTGATCAGCATAATACCTGCTGAAGTTTTGAACTTTCCTGATTTAGAATTTTGAGATTAGATTTCTCAACCCTGAAATTATTCAGACAATTAAAAAATACAAGCAATTAAAAAACATAAAAATGTCAAATTTTTAAAGCGATTTATTGATGATCAAGTCAAAACATCAAGAAAATAATCTGGGGAATAACATGCACCAGAGCTTTGTCGTTTCAGCATTGATGATGTGTTGTCTCGATAAAATCATTAAGCATTAATTATTTTTATCTGTACATCAAAATAGCCCCTAAATGGGGGGGCTATTTATTTGAAAAAGTTATAGATAATTGCCTACACGTTCTGGCTGATACAATACTTTTTCAATTTTCACTTTCATTAAGTGACCATCTGGCTGCGGCCATTCAATTTCCTGACCTTCAGCCAGTCCCAGAATTGCTGCACCGATTGGTGCAAGTACATTCACCTGTCCTTTCTCACCCAGAAAATCATGTGGGTAAACCAGGGTTATCGTAGTTGGTTCATTCGCAGGGGCAATGGTAATTGATACCCGTGCATTCATTGTCACCACATTTGCCGGCATATCCTGCGGGGCAACCACTTGGGCACGTGCAAGCTCATCTTCCAGATGCTGCATGGTTGGCGTCAGTTTAGACTGATGCTCAAGCATCGTTTCTAAACGTTCCAGATCTTGTTGTGAAATAATAATAGTGGGTTTAGCCATTTATCTGATTCCTTTGGACGAAAAATGTCATTACAGCAACAGCAAAATATTTATAGCTTTTATAGGGGGATTTATTCTGTTATAGCAGAAATACCAGCTTTGAAAAATATGACTTTTAATATATATAAAAAAAGCCCCCTTGAGGGGGCTTTTCTCAAGTCAGAACTTATTTTGCGTAAACAGGGAATTTAGCGCATACAGTTTCAACTTTCGCTTTTACAGCGTTAATTACAGCTTCGTCGCCTTTACTGTCCAGGATGTCTGCGATCCAGCCAGCAAGTTCACGTACTTCAGTTTCACCGAAACCACGAGTTGTAACAGCTGGGGTACCGATACGAATACCAGAAGTCACGAATGGAGAACGTGGGTCGTTAGGTACAGAGTTTTTGTTCACAGTGATGTGAGCAGCACCTAACCAAGCGTCAGCGTCTTTACCAGTGATATCTTGCTTGATTAAAGACAACAAGAACAAGTGGTTTTTAGTACCGCCAGAAACTACGTCATAACCACGAGCGATTAATACTTCAGCCATTGCTTGAGCGTTTTTAACCACTTGTTGTTGGTAAGTTTTGTATTCAGGTGCCATTGCTTCTTTAAAGCAGATTGCTTTAGCAGCTACAGCGTGAACCAATGGACCACCCTGGTTACCCGGGAATACAGCTGACTGTAATTTTTTCTCGATTTCTTCGTTTGCTTTAGCAAGGATTAAACCTGAACGCGGACCACGAAGTGTTTTATGAGTAGTCGTAGTCGTTACGTCAGCAATTTGCACTGGGCTTGGATAAACACCAGCAGCAACCAGACCAGCTACGTGAGCCATGTCTACGAAAAGATAAGCGCCAACTTTGTCCGCGATGTCACGGAAACGCTGCCAGTCTACAACTTGGCTATAAGCAGAGAAACCAGCCACGATCATACGTGGTTTATGTTCTACAGCTAAACGTTCAACTTCTTCGTAATCGATTTCGCCAGTTTCTGGGTTTAAACCATATTGAACTGCGTTATAAGTTTTACCAGAGAAGCTTACTTTTGCACCGTGAGTCAAGTGACCACCGTGAGCAAGACTCATACCCAAAACTGTGTCGCCCGGGTTAAGAAGAGCTAAGTAAACAGCTGAGTTTGCTTGAGAACCAGCATGCGGTTGAACGTTAGCATAATCAGCACCAAAAAGTTCTTTAGCACGGTCAATTGCCAATTGTTCAATAACGTCTACATATTCACAACCGCCATAATAGCGTTTGCCTGGGTAGCCTTCTGCATATTTGTTAGTGAGTTTTGATCCTTGAGCTTCCATTACTGCTGGTGAGCAATAGTTTTCAGAAGCAATCAACTCGATGTGCGCTTCTTGGCGAGCATCTTCATTAGCGATTGCCTGAGCGATTTCTGGATCAAATTCGGCAATAGAGATATTGGCAAACATTAGCGAGGTCCTATTAAATTAGGGCTTTTAAGCCGTGCTAAGATTGGCGCGTATTGTAGCATGAAGTTTATAAATGTTGAGAATGAACTTTACTCAGTTTTAAATAAAAAAATGCTCATGATTAAAAAACATGAGCATATATAGTCAAAACAAATTACTGAATTGGCATTAGAGATTTTACATCTGCAATAATATTAGGAATATTTAAAGCATAGACCGTTCCATGATCCCATTTCGTTGCAGCTGATTCATCGGTCAAATAACGGATATTGGTGTTTTGTTGTATCGCTGAAGAATAAAGTACGTCAGTCACTTGTTTGGGAACGGTAGGGTCCAGTGATCCCTGATAAATAATCACTGGCGTTGAGACTTTAACCTGAAGTGGCTGCGAATCTTTTTCCAAAAAGGTTTTAACTACAGGAATACCCATAAAATTCATTTGAGTACGCGGATAATTATTTATATTGACTGAACCCGCTGTTGCCACGTAATCATCCATCCCTTTAATAAATTTCTGCTCTAACTGATCATAGCAATCAATTTCTGCATTTTTCGCAATATTATCCGTAGGAGACTTAAAAACCTGACTATATTGCAAATCAGGATGAGGATTGCGCAGTCCTGCTGTAATTAATGCAGTAAATGCATCCAAAGATGACAACGTTTTAATTTTTTTATTCAGGTCGGTTTCTTTTCCCGCAGCACTTTCCCCTGCTGTCAAAATAAGCGCAAGGTTAGAAGCTGGAGCTAGGGCTACTGTTCCTTTATAGACCAAGTTAGAGGCGCGTGAAGCATATTGAGCCGCACCTAAGGCGGCTTGTCCACCTTGTGAATGTCCTACTGCCATCCATTGGTTGGATGCTTTTGTCCCCAAATAATGGCGCGCAGCAACAACCGCATCCGTAATAGAATAGGCCTCGCTTTTTACATTCAAGAAAGGATGAAGCTCATTACCATTTGGTTCTCCCAAACCTTCATAATCAGGAGCAACCACCACATAACCCGCAGTTAAAAGTTGAGCAATCATTGCTTGAATATATATATTCAATGCATTTCGACTCGGTGCACATTGATCTGCCACACCAGTCGTACCATGCGCCCAGACCACAATTGGCCAGCCTTTTGCAGGTGCCGCTGTTTTCGGTGTAAAGATCAATGCAGTTGCTTGAACTTGCTTACTGTTCACCCCCAACATTTTATAAGTCATCACTACGCTTTCACCCGCCACACTAGTCATATTTGTTTCGGTATAAGGCGTAGGAGTAGAAACGACCGGGTTCTGAATATCATTGACCGGAATTCCATTATTTGGACTATTGAAGACCGAATCACCATTTCCACTTCCACACGCTGTTAAAAGGATGACTGAACTACTGATAAACACCGTTAATAATGTTTTTTTCATTTTTGCATTTCCTTATATCTTTTTATTTTGATGATTTAAGTAATTATGAATACAAACTATTACCTTTATTTAATATTTGAACAATGCGATTTAACATCAAATAAAAAATTTAAAAAGAAACCGAATTCTTATTAATACAAATTAATGATTTTTATAAATTTTATTTTTTTACTTTTACAAATATCAAACACTATTAATTTAACAAAATATGTCTGCTTTTATTTGTCTGATTCCAGGCTTGCGTGGAGTTAGGCTATAGAAGTATTAAAAAAATCGTGAGCAAAGTGGTCACTTCTTATGCGGCACCGATAACTAATCAACAAAACTGACCTATAAAAGCCGTCATCTAAGCGATAGCGTACAGATTAGTGAATTCATTAAACAGAAACCCAAAGGTACGCTTACGATTTATCAAATAAGCATTGATCAACATGACTGGCTATCCTGATATCCATCTCAAGCCTGTATTTCGAGTGATGCTTTCGAAGCAGTGTATTTAACCAGCAGTCCGGTACAAAAATCAGCATGAACAGGGAAAAGAGCCTATTTTCAGTTTGTATCGGTATCTTTGAAAATGGTAAATTGACTCAAACAATCGCAACAGTTATGGATCTGTCATGCAAGCAATTATTCTCGATACCGAAACCCATACTTTAAATGGACAGCCGATTGAGATTGCTTATGCACCCATCCAAATTCATGACAGCAAACTTTCCTTAGACAAGAGCGAAATTTTCGACCAGCTTTATAGTGTCGATGAACCGATTTCGTATGCAGCCATGGCAGTGCATCATATTCTGGAATCCGAGCTGGTGGGTCAGCCTCACTACACGACTTTCAGCCTTCCACAGGAAACCACGTACATTATTGGTCACAATATTGATTATGATATTCGTGCCATTGAGAAATGCGGTGTAGATACCAGCAAGATCAAAGCCATTTGTACCCTTGCCCTGGCACGTTTAGTCTGGCCGGATGCCGAAGCTCACAATATTTCTGCCCTTATTTATATGATCAGCAAAGGCAGTGAAAAAGCCCGTGAAATGATTAAAAAAGCACATCGTGCCGATATGGATATTATCTTAACCGCCAATATTTTAATGCATGAAATCCATCATTTAAACATTCAAAATATTGAAGAGCTTTATCTGGCATCGGAAGACGCGCGTATTCCTCGAACCATTAATTTTGGCAAGCACCGAGGCACAGCAATAGCAGATTTACCTGCAGACTATATGCAATGGCTGCTTCGTCAGGAAGATCTGGACCCTTATTTGCGCAAGGCTCTAGAGAAAACCAGTATTGTTACCCTGTAATATAATGATTTGTAATATTATTTAATATTCCTGTCATGATTCCTCCCTACAATCAGCCTTAATTTATTGCAACGTAAATTAAAGCATGACTCAATTTCATAAAACTGATTTAGGCATTGAAAGTTTAAAACAGCGTTCAATGAATCTGAATGCTCGTCAGCGCAGACTATTACTATTGATTGGCACCGATGATTTTGACCTGCTTTCTGAACAATTCAGGCATCGTATCGCGCCACCCGAATTACTCGAACAGTTGCTGGAAATGGGACTGATCAGCCGTGCGGCTAACCCGTCCATTGAAACACCCTTGACATCCGACAACCTAGATACAGAAATTAAAACCAGCCCTGCGCTGCACAGCACTCAACTTAAGGATCACTCTGCCGAAGAGATTGTTGTTCCCAGCATTTCCCCATCTTCAATCACGGATGAAAAAGCTGAGCAGGCATCCTGTCAAAATGAAGTTCAAACAACGCTAGAAATCCTTGATTTTGAACAGGTCAAGCAATTCATGGCTGAACTGCTGCAACGTCATTGCGGTTTAATGGCAAAACAGCTGATTAGCCGTATTCTGTCTGCTGACGATTTACGCAGTTTAAAACAGTGCCAGATGCAATGGATTACCACCTTACAGGAAAGCCGCATTACTCCACAGGAATTAAACTGCTACCTCAATCAGATCAATTTTTCTCTAAAGAAGCTTCCAAGCTGATCAAGCTTAAGAGTTTTTTTATGTTTCATTATTTATTTAAGGTCTTAGCTATCTAAGACATATTTATTTTTATACTTATAAAACAATAAGATTGGATTTATTACACAATAACTAGATTAAACAAGAACCCATGGCGTGATTCTAAATACGACCTTAGCTGAATGGTAAAGTATTGCTAAAAACCGCATATATTAACTATTTCAGGGGAATTCACGATGACATCCTTACATTATTTAGAATTTCATCCGGCAGACCATCCCGTATACTTAAAAAAAATAGGTAATTGGGTAATAACATTTTTGAGTCCTAGAGAAGATCTGACCCATATCCAACTTGCGATTACCAGTGTGTTACCACGCCAAGTCAGTGAAAACCTGCAACCTGTTCGAATCATTATTGATCAAACAGAAATTGAAAATCGCTGGTTAATCCAGCAAATCATCTGTTATAACAGTGCTCAAGGTAAGGATGAAATATTCAGTTGTAGTGATGCGATTGGAATCAAAGTCATTGAAAACCTGATAGAAGAGTTTAATAAATATGACGTCGAACTTAGTTTGATTTAAATATTGCTCTGTAACGCCATGTATTGATTATTTTTAATCATTTTTTTACTTTTTATAAAAACTCACCTTTAATAGTGAGTTTTTATCATACTTTCATTATTCAATGATACGGTAAATGCTCGTGGAAATACGGCTTTCAAAAAGCAGTTCAATACTTGGACGAATAATTTCACCTTTGACCACGATATGTTCGATCTTTTGAAATAATGAGAGTTTATGCAAAGCTGAATTTTCCGGAATTGTCTGTAATAATGCCTGTACTGCATGAATATTGCTAAATTGGTCTTTAACCTTTATCTCTATTAATTGGCTCATATTATTCCCTGCTCTCTTTATTTAAATAAACTTTTTATAGCATAAATTTTATTTATTCATAATTTAGAGATGTTAGATTTTTTGGCAATGTAATTTTTTATAAACAAATAGATGATATTTCTCTTAAACATGTTATTTAGAAAACGTTTAATTTTTATAATAAATCGCCTCGATCAATTTCTTCAATTATCTAAAATAAATTCTAGAGTATTGGTCCATTGGAAATTTTTTTAGCCCTAAAATAAGAAAGCCCGCATTACTGCGGGCTTTTATGTTGGAAGGCTAGTGCTGATTTTTTGCTTCAACCCGAAGGTTGCAAGCTCAACAAGCTGTCATTGATCCGTCCAACCACTTTGTAGCGTCTCTCGACCTACTGTATTTTTAATATAAAACTCGAAAATGAAATAGGCAACCCTGCTCAACATTTATACACAACAATTCAAAGAAACTATTATTGTATATTTTATAAATGCGTGGATAATAAATCCTGTTTTCATATTAGTTCGTATCTAATAGTTTATCTCTGCTATTTTTAGCCCAATGATAGTAAATACGCTCACGGCAACGAATTCTGTACCCAATATTGCCTGACAAGCTTTTCCATCTACTGAAAGAAATCCGGCTGTTTTATCTGCAATACGGATTCTGGGAATCACAATGACGTCTTGTCCTTCAGAATACCCCGGATGTTCAAGCACAGTAGTAAAGTCTGTAGAATCAATAAATATAAAATTTCCGTCCTTTCACTTTTAAAATTTCATCTAAATTTTCCCCATATTTCTTAGATTTGATTGGTCAAATGGCACGAATTTGCTTATCAGATTCATACAAAAATGGGTTAAATCATTTTGTATAAAGTACATAGCAATCCTGCCTACTATTTTGTGAAATTATTTTTTGTTTTCAGCACATTTCGTCCTTGTTTCAGCAAGTCAAATTTCATTCTGGCTGTTCAATGATACTTATGACTCAACAATCAGTTACCTCAGTCCGAGTAAGACAACTGCGTCTCAGACAATCATTCTAGCTATTGCAAAAATACAGAAGCCCATATTCCATGGGCTTTTTCATCATACTGAAGATTGAATATGTTTCAACGCAGTCCTTTAAAAAGGAAAAAACATCCAACGATAAACAGCAATATGGCAAAACATTTTTTCAGCATTTGTGGTGATAATGCATGTGCTGCTTTTGCACCAAATTTTGCTGTAAAGAAACTCATCAGGCTAATGCCTAAAAAGGCATAAATATGTACAAAGCCAATACTATTGGGCACAGCGGCGTGGGCATTCATACCAAAAATCATAAATCCTAAAGCACCAGCAATCGCAATGGGTAAACCACATGCAGCTGAGGTTCCAACCGCTTTTTGCATGACTACACCATAATGATTTAAATAAGGCACAGTTAAGCTGCCACCGCCGATACCGAAAATTGCAGAAGCTACACCAATCCCAGCGCCTGCACCTACTTGTTTAGGCGATGAAGGCAGTACTTTATGGGTATCTACCACTTTTCTGGAACCTGTAAACATGGTGTAAGCCACCCAAAGCAAAAATACGCCAACAATCAGCTGAAGATGAATTCCAGAAAGTAATCCTGCAATTCCGGCCCCAACAAAGCCTCCTATCACCATTCCTGGTGCGAGATTTTTAAATACAGGCCATATGACTGCGCCATTCTTATGGTGAGCCATCAATGAGCTGATCGAGGTAACCACAATGGTTGCCAAAGAAGTGCCTAAGGCCAAATGCATAATGACGTCAGCACTGTAACCCATTTGGGTAAAGACAATAAATAAGAGCGGGACAATAATTGTTCCACCACCCACACCAAAGAGCCCTGCTGCAAATCCGGCAAGCGCCCCAATGGCTAAAAAAATAATAAGTTCCACGATATGCTGACTTTTAAAGAATGGAGTATTAAAGCAATGGACGGTTAAGCCATTTCTAATTGACCGACTTGATGATAAGCGCGGTTAAAATAGACCAGGCTTTCCTCTTGCTGACTTTGTTTAATCGCTAAGACACGACATAAGAAAATGCTATGTGTACCGACGTTTTGAATATCTTCAATCTGACAATCAAAACTCACCAAAGCATCTTCTAACACAGGTGATCCTGTTTCGAGTGTAGTCCAATCACCAAATTTGAAGCGATCTTCAGAATTGAATTTGCTTGAGGCAAATGCATTAGAGATGTGTTCATGCTGTGTGCTGAGCACATTGACTGATAGCACTTTATTTTCAATAAAATGTGCATGTGAGCGAGAGGATTGATTCATACAGACCAGCAATGAGGGCGGTGTATCGGTCACACTGCATACGGCTGATGCAGTAAAGCCATGCATCCCTGCCGTACCTTGTGTTGTGATTACATTCACAGCAGTGGTTAACAAGGACATTGCATTTCTAAAGTCAGTTGCTTCAATCATATCTTCTATCTCAAATGTATTTATGACGTACCTAGACTCAAGTATGGCAAATGATCTAGGGATCATTCGCCCTGCTCTGGTTTAGCCACACTTCGTGTTAAGCACCAAGCTCTTGACGAACAATCGCAGCACCTGCGCTTAATGCTTCAAGTTTGCCACGAGCGACTTGACGAGATAAAGGTGTCATACCGCAATTGGTTGAAGGATACAGCTTGTCTGCATCAACAAATTGCAATGCTTTACGCAAGGTTTCTGCTACTTGTTCTGGGGTTTCAATGGTATTGATTGCCACATCAATCGCCCCGACCATCACTTTTTTGCCACGAATCAGTTCAATCAGATCCATCGGCACACGTGAGTTTTGACATTCCAGTGATACGATATCAATTTTAGACTGTTGTAATTTAGGAAAAATTTCTTCATATTGACGCCATTCTGAACCTAAAGTCTTTTTCCAATCGGTATTGGCTTTAATGCCGTAACCGTAGCAAATGTGTACCGCAGTTTCACATTGCAAACCTTCAAGTGCACGCTCCAAAGTTGCAATGCCCCAATCATTCACTTCATCAAAGAACACATTAAAAGCAGGTTCATCAAACTGGATGATATCGACACCTGCAGCTTCTAATTCCAAAGCTTCTTGATTAAGAATTTTGGCAAATTCCCAAGCCAGTTTTTCACGGCTTTTATAGTGCTCATCATACAGCGTATCAATCATGGTCATTGGACCAGGTAACGCCCATTTAATCGGCTGATGGGTTTGACTGCGCAAAAACTTTGCATCTTCCACGAACACCGGTTTTTTACGTGATACTGCACCCACCACTGAAGGTACGCTTGCATCATAACGATTACGGATTCGAACCGTTTCACGTTTCTCAAAATCGACACCTTCAAGATGTTCAATAAACGTGGTCACAAAGTGCTGGCGGGTTTGTTCACCATCGCTGACAATATCAATGCCTGCTTGCAATTGTTCATGCAACGACAAACTTAAAGCATCTCGCTTTGCTTCAAGCAGTTGTTCACCTTCCAGTTTCCAGGGTGACCAAAGTTTTTCAGGTTCTGCCAGCCAAGAGGGTTTCGGTAAGCTGCCCGCTGTTGAAGTCGGTAATAAAATTTTCATAATCAGTAATCATCTATATTGAATAAATTAAGCAGCTTGGCTTTCAATGGCATAGCTTGCAGCCCATTGCTCAAGAATGTCTTTATAAGGCTTGATAAAGTTTTCTTCAGTCCATTGACCTTGTTTAACTGCCAGTTGGCCGCGCTCAACACGGTCATAGACAATTTGCGTCAATGAATAATCCTGATAGTTCAAACTTGGCTGATAGACTAAACCTGCGTTCGAGTTGGCATTGTAAATTTCAGGACGGTAAATCTTTTGGAAAGTTTCCATGGTGCTAATCGCACTGATGAGCTCAAAATCGGTGTAGTCACGCAGTAAATCACCGCTAAAGTAGAATGCCAAAGGTGCAACTGCATGAGCAGGCATGAAATAACGCACTCGTAAGCCCATTTTTTTGAAATAGTCATCTGTGCGTGAATATTCATCATTTTTATATTCCACCCCTAATACAGGATGCACATTCGCGGTACGGTAATAGGTTTTTGTTGTTGAAACACTGAGGCAAATCACAGGCTGTTTCTTAAACTCTGCTTTAAAGATCTCTGAATTGACTAAGTGTTGATAAAGCTTGCCATGCAAATCACCAAAGTTCTCTGGCTTCTCATCTGTTTTACAGCCCAATGCCGGTAATACAACGCTAAAGTCATAATCACGTACATAAGATGAAAAACTGTTACCAATCATGCCTTCAATACGTTCATTGGTTTTATGGTCGGTAATCGTACTTTTCAGCATTTCAATGAATGGAAAAGTCTTACCGTTGCCTTCAACGTCTAGTTCTGCAGAGATGATATCGATTTCAAGTGAATAGCGATCTCCTTTTGGATTATCAATAGCTGCCAAGCTATTAAAACGGTTATTGATCATCACTAAAGTTCTGCGCAGATTCTCTTGACGGCTTTCACCGCGTGCTAAATTGGCAAAATTCGTAGTCAGACGTGTGCTGTCTGCTGGCTGATAGTTTTCGTCAAAACGAATTCGTTTAATTGAACATGCAAACTCTTTACTCATAGTGATCCGCTACCCTAATTTTTGAGATAAAACCAAAATTTCTGAATGGGATAATTTATACGCGAATGATTAAATGAATAAAAATGATTTAGTCTAATAAAAAGATGAGTAAAATTCATGTTTATATATTCTTTGCTCGTCTTTAGTTTGATGAGGATGAACCTGCTCTACTTTATCCTTTAAAAAATTGAGTATTCTTAATCTAATAAATCTATAAATAATAAATACTTATTTATTTTTATTATTAAATTTTTGAGTAGAAATGCTGAATGAGATGCAGAAAATCTCCAAAACCAAATATGATATAAAAATATGTCTTCTAATCATTATGTGAATTTATCTCATCTTAAAATTAGAAAATATCAAGATATTCACTTTACCTAATGCTATCTAAATAGCTGGATATCAGGGTTAGATACTCACCCTATCGCTATATCACACAAACTTGGATATCAAAAACTGACTCTCGCAAAAAGTCATGAACAAGATGCAACACCATTAATTTCAAAGCTTAAACAGTTAACTATCGAATATTAGGCTGATTAAGCCATTTTCATCATCGAAAATTTTGGTTCAGTGAGTAAGTTCATAAAACTTATGAAGTGGGCTTTAGCTGAACATGTGTTAAATCGCATATCCAAGACTGTGACCTATATAGACTTTACCCCAGGAATCCCAGCCCTCCTTGTTCTGCCGTTCCATTCAGCATAATTATGCCGATTTGCTGAAAATTGCGGATGATTCCGGCATGGCAATAGGCTTGACCGACCATCAGGGTACCTTGTTATGGACATGGAGCAGTTCGGCCATGCTCTCTTCGGCTGAACAGGTTCATTTTGTCGAAGGCGGACATTGGTCCACTCAGGCCGTTGGAACCAATGCCATCGGACTGACATTGAACAGCCATACCTCCAGCTGTGTTTACTCGCATGAAAACCAAATGGATAGCGTCCGTGACTGGGTATGCTATGCAGCCCCCATTTTAGATCCGTACTCTGGCCAGTTTCATGGCATTATTAACCTTTCAACCAAATATAAAAAACATACGCCGCTCGGCTTGCTTGCGGTAGAGCGCTGTGCCGATTTGGTACAGCGTGCCATCCAGTTTGAACAAAAAATGTCCTGTATATTCAAGCGCTGGGCACGCCGTGGATTCAGTTTAATCAGCATGTTTTAAGCCTGACTCACCGGCAGATTGAGATTCTGTGTATTTTGGTCTTGCATCCATACGGCATCAGCCTAGATGAACTGCATTATGCCTTGTACGGCGAACGTGATGTCAGTATCAAGACCCTTAAAGCTGAACTTTCCCAACTGCGTAACCTGCTGCCCAACTGTATTGAACCGCGTATTTACAAATTGAGCTGTGAAATTCAATGTGACTTTTTACGGGCAGAACAATCGTTGAATGCGGGTCTTCTTACTAGTACTTTCAATTTGTATAAAGGAAGTTTTTTAAGCAAATCCGAAAGTCCATTTTTAACTATCTGGCGCAATAGTTTTGATGCGCGACTGAGCCAGTTAATTTACCAAATGCAGGATATCGACCAGTTGCTGCGGATTATTGGTCGTGCCCCTGAGCGGATAGATGCCGTACAGCACCTGCTGGAAGTGTTGCCGCAAGACAGCCCACATCGAAACCTGTTTTTAAAGTTTCTTTAGTCTGTGTACTGAATTATTAATGAAAAGTAAAACCGGCATCAGTGACTTTATTGCATATCCACTGAAGCTGAATGATTTTATGATTCACTGAATTCGAGATACCATTCAAAGATGATATCTTCCTGATTTGATCTAATAATTCAGTGTGACAACAGCAGAGCCAGCTTTGAAAACCGTATAGACCAAGCCTTTCACATTAATGATAGATTTTTATTATAAATTTAAATTCACTTGTGAATTATATAAAAATCTTTATTTTAAAAAATAATATAGAGCAATAACTAAATAAGTATTTTTAATTCAATATTTTAATTATAAATTAAAATCATTTAATGTCCGTTAAGCATTCATAAAAACCATAATAAGTAAATCTTTAATTACAAAAATTGTGGATAAATAACTTTATATTTAATACATTTTTCATATATAAAAAAGCATACTAAATTTATGGTTTTAAAACCGTTTGCACATCATATTAATTAAACGAGGGGCTAATAATGCAAAATAACAAACGCTATGGGTTAGATGCACAGCAATCCCATCTTTGGATTATCGGGGGCGGTATTGCTGGTATGGCAGCAGCGGCCTTTGCAATCCGTGATGCGAAAGTACCTGCAAAAAATATTCATATTTTGGAAGAACTGGATATTTCAGGTGGATCAATGGACGGCGGCCCTACTCCCAATGCTGCACAGGCATGGGTCACACGGGGTGGACGCATGCTGACCGATGAAACCTACTTATGCCTTTGGGATTTATTTTCCAGTATTCCCTCTTTGGAAAACCCTGAAATTTCCGTACGTGAAGAATGCCGTGAGTTTAATGAACAGGTGAAAACACATGCTCAAGCGCGTTTGATTGATGCGCAGCATGTCATTGCCGATGCTGCAAAACTAGGCCTCAATACCCTGCACCGTGCGCAAATGCTGCGCTTGTTGGCGTCTAAAGAAGAGAAAATCGGTAGTCGCCGTATTGATGAATTTTTTGATGAAACATTTTTTGAAACCAACTTCTGGCGCATGTGGCGTACGACATTCGCCTTTCAAAAATGGCATAGCGCCGCCGAACTACGCCGCTATTTTTTGCGCTTCATTCAAGAGCTGCCACGCATTCATACGCTCGCAGGGGTAAAGCACACCAAATACAATCAGTATGATTCGATGATTCTGCCGCTACAGCGCTGGCTAGTGGAGCAAGGTGTCGATGTGCGCTTTGGCAATTATGTAACAGATGCAGACTTCATGACTGATGCAGACACACAAGAGCGCCGTGCTACACGCCTGTATGTCAAACTACCTGAAGGCACAGAGCAGATTGAGCTGAAAGCGCATGACTTGGCCATTTTCACTCTAGGTTCGATTACCGCAGATTCTCGCTATGGTGGCAAGGATGATGTACCTGCATTAATTCGTGACCGTTTGGATCATGGCTGGACATTGTGGGATACATTAGCTAAAAAGGCACCGGATTTTGGCCGTCCCATGACCTTTTATGGCAATGTCGATGAACATAAATGGGAGTCTTTTACCCTGACCATGAAAGATGAGGTACTGTTAAAACGCATCATTGACTATACCGGTAATGAGCCGGGTACAGGTGCACTGATGACTTGGTTTGAGTCTGGCTGGCATTTATCTATTGTTGTTCCGGCACAGCCACACTTTGCCGATTTGCCTGAAGGCATGTACACCCTTTGGGGCTACGGTTTCCAAATTGACCATACAGGTGATTACATCAAAAAGCCCATGTCACAAGCGACAGGCAAAGAGATTTTAACGGAACTGGTCAAGCAGCTCGGTTTTGATGACATTTTAGACCATGTGCTGCAAAGCACCGACATTACCACCGCCATGATGCCCTATGCATCTGCCTTGTTCGCCTGCCGTAAACCTGGCGATATCGCCCTTTAGTCATCCCTCAAGGCTCGCAAAACTTTGCATTCTTAGGCCAGTTTGTGGAAATTGAAGAGGATGTAGTGTTTACCGTGGAATATTCAGTACGTGGTGCCATGATTGCCATTTACGAGTTTTTTGGCGTAGAACGTGAAATCCCAGACATTTATAATGGCCTGCTCGACCCTAAAGTCGGCTTAAAGGCGTTGGAAACCGTTTTTCATTAATGTTCCATTCATTCTAAATGTGTGCGGAAGCATGCAGCATGAGAGCACTTTCGGGTGCTCTTTTTTGCTCCAGATAAATCATCAACATTCCGCTATCAGCGGCTGTATGCAGGCTTATCATGATTTTGATACCACCCTTCCTGAACTGTTTACCCTGCTGATTACTCGCACAGGCAGATGCCAATTTACCTCAGGCATTGCGTGTGCATTTTGGCTTTACTGAAGATCTGCTGCTGAGCCAGAATGAGGCTTTTAAAGCGTTATGGCTGCAATATATCGACAAAGGTGGAACAGTTGGCAGTGCCTGGTCGGAAGGCGGTAAAGAGTCCATTGAACAATTTAGCACGCATCTTGCACAATGAAAAAACGGGACTGTGGTGCTGAATGGCAAAAATACTATACCACCAGCAGCCTGTATGCTGACTGGGTGGATGTCAGGATGACCGATCTGAATGGCAACCCAGCCTGCATACTGATTCCGCATGATGCTGCAGGTGTAACCATCATTGACGACTGGAACGGCTTTGGTCAGGTTTAATTCTGGAAACTAAGATAGAAAATAAGATTTAAAAATATCTGAAATACATGAATTAAAATAAAGCTGAGATTATATTTTTCGAGCCTCTCAATAAAATAAAACCGCATATCAATGCGGTTTTATTTAAATCTTTTAAATCATATTTATGCTGCAATTTCCTGCTTTTTAGCTACCGGACTGTTGCCGATCTGCCAAACATAAGGCAAAGGTGCCTGATTCACTACCCAGTCACCAATGACTTTCTGTTTATAGATCAGTGGATTATGAGAAGACACAACACGGGCATTGCGCCAGAAGCGGTCCAGCTGCTTTTCGGTAGTGCTGGCAGAGGCACCCAGTGCATTGAACAGCTCTGTAGTCAAATTCAGTACCAGCTCTGAAATGACCACCTGCCCTTGTGAAGACTCCAGTTCAGCACGGTCATTTGTCTGCTGATCAGCCGCCGCATTATTCTGAAAATGACTGATATAGGCACCATCCAGTGCTTCAGCAGTACGCAAAGCAATCGCTTCAGCCGCATAAGCCTGTGCAGACGCTTTACCAATCACTTGCAGGATTTGTGCATCGTCGCGGACCAAATCCGCATTGCCATGACTGAAAATACGGGTGCGCTTGCGGACTTCTTGAGTAAATGCTTCTACAGCACTTTGTGCAATACCGACCAAGGTTGCTAAATGCACCACTTGATAGAAGGCAGTTTGGTATTTAAAGCGTTCTTCAAATGGCAAAATATGATCACGGTTGATGTCAACCTGCTGAATGGTCAAGGTACCACTGCCTGTGGTTTTTTGGCCAAAACCGTTCCAGTCATCCACCACTTGAATGCCTGGCACTTGAGTCGACACCGCAGCAATCACATGCTGATTCGTGGTTTCATCCCAGGCAAATAAGTCGATCCAATCGGCAAAGATGGTTCCAGTGGAATAGTATTTCTGACCATTCACCACCAGCTGGCCCTGTGGATTTTCAGTGACACGGGTCACCACATCGCCAATTTCAACTTTGCCGGTTTCCGTCCAGGCATTTCCAACGATTTCACCCCGTACAAAGCGCTGAAACCAGAGGTTTTGAGATTGAGTTTTATTGGCAGTTAAGCGATCTTCGACAAAGGCAAAATGGCCGCGTAATGCTTGAGCCACATTGGAGTCGGCTTTTGCCAGTTCAATCAGCAGTTGAAACAGCTGTTTCTGCGATACACCGTCACCGCCAAAAGCAGTGGGTACGCGAATCGCACCAAAACCGGCTTGCTTCAGCCACTGAATTGGTTCATACGGGAGTGTGCGGGTCTTTTCACGCTCCAGCGCACCATCTGCAATTCGTTGAAAAATCGGGCGGAATTTAGCCGCAACCTGTTGGTAATCTGCACCCAGAGATAAGTTTTGATTGGCTTGAAGAGTCATAATATTTTTCCTTTTAGCTCCATGCATGACGCGGTGGTGGAACATCATTCAGGTAATAATTCCCGACGATATTAAATTTCCAGCGTACAGGGTCATGTAAAGTATGTGTGCGTGCATTGCGCCAGTGACGGTCTAGGTTCAATTCAGAAAGTGTTGAGCGTGTGCCAGACAGTTCAAACAGCTTATTGGCAGCCAACAGGGCAATTTCAGTGGTCAGTACCTTCGATTCGGCCGTAATTAACGTCGCTTTAGATACCGTATCTTCCGTCGGGTTTTCCAAAGCACGGTCAATCGCTTCACCGGCTAAAGCCAGAACTGCTTCGGCCGCACGCAGCTTGATTTTTAATTCACCGATATTGGCAATGGTGTACGGGTCTTGCACGGCCTGTTCCAGACCAGAGTCAATCCACGGACGTGCATGCTGGCGTACATAAGCAATGGTTTCGTTAATTGCACCGCGCGCAATACCCGCATCAATAGCAGACTGGATAAATTGTGAAATTGCTCCTGCTGCCGTAGGACGTTCAAATGCCTGATAGATCGGCACAACATATTTCAGATCGACTTGTACATTGTCTAGAAGTACTGAACCACTCACAGTGGTACGCTGGCCAAAACCACTCCAGTCATTCACAATGGTTAAACCCGGTGTATGCTGTGGCACCAGTGCTGCAAATGGCTTGCCTTCATCACTGACCGCAACCACAGGAATCCAGTGTGCCAGCAGTGCACCAGTAGCAAAGAATTTCTGGCCGTTAATCACCGCATGGTCATCCTTGAACTCGATTTTGGTGCTCAGATCTGCCACTGTTTTTGAGCCTTTTTCTGAAAAGGCATTGCCAAAACGCTGTCCTTTTAGCACCTGGTCAAAGAAGAATGCCTGCTGTTCTGAACTGGCATCCAGACGGATATGTTCCAAAAAGGCCCAATGGTTCTGTGCTATTTGACCCAATGAGGAATCTGCACTGGAAATAATTTTTACCACTTCTGCAAGAGTTTTATAGCTAACCCCTGCACCACCAAACTGCTTTGGAATCGTAATTCCCCATAAGCCTGAAGCTGAGTACTGCTGCACTTCCTGCAAAGGCAAAAGGCGTTCATGATCACGTTTGGAAGCCTCTTTGGCAAAAACAGCCGCCAGCTGCTGCGCCACTTCAATTGCTTCTTCATCTGACTGTATAACATGTGCCAATTGGTCATGTTGATAAAAATCTTTTGGAATATTGTCTGCATGTTTCAGATTTATTTCAATTTTGGATGTCATTATAAAATGCTCTAGTTACCCTATATATAATGGATAAAAGCTAACATTATTTTTAAAGACTATTTATAATTTAATAAGCGAAGAAAATCATTTTAATTAAAATGTTATGTAGTATTTATTCTTAGAATTTCATATTTTTATATAAAGGATAAAAAGAAAGAATAGACTGCTTTAATGAATCATTTTTTACTCATTTCCATGCTGTAGATTCCAGTGATTAAATTAAATCTAAAACTGAGTATTTTCCCTTTATTTCGATAACGTTCAGCAAAGATAGAGAAGAATCTGATTGTCTAAGCTTCACTTAGGTGATCTGCCTTCAGACGGGATAGGCTTCTGTAATTGATCAAGTATTAAATAAAAAGCTGACCAGGAGATAACCGTGTATAGCTTGAACTGAGGGTCAGAAAAATTTTTATATCCATATATATCATCCATAGATGATGTATAAATCCTACAAGATTTTCGGTACAGATAATTACCCAAAAGCTGTATGTTTTTGCTTTATGAAAGAGGTCTCATTACTAAATACTTTATTTTCATAAACAGGTATTGTGATAAATATTGATATTTTTCTTATTAAAAGTCTCAATATTTTTTTATTAAAATTATTAAAAATTTTAATATTACTGTAGATAAGTATGACCAAGAAAATTAGATTTAATGCCTTCGAAATGAACTGTATTGCCCACCAATCCCCGGGATTATGGCGGCATCCGCTCGATCGTTCGACTGAATACAAAGACTTGGAATACTGGACAGACTTAGCACAAATTTTGGAACGCGGTAAATTTGACGGTATCTTTATTGCCGATGTGCTGGGTATTTATGATGTCTATCACCAGTCAGCTGAACATGCGCTCACAGGTGCGGTTCAAGTTCCAGTGAATGACCCTCTACAAATCGTTCCTGCGATGGCTGCTGTAACCAAACACCTAGGCTTTGGAGTGACGACCTCCATCTCATTTGAGCACCCTTACCGCTTTGCACGCCGCATGAGCACACTGGATCATTTAACCAAAGGCCGTGCCGGCTGGAACATCGTGACTTCCTATTTAGAAAGTGGTTCCAAAAACCTGGGACTGAAAACACAAGTCAGCCATGACAACCGCTATGACATAGCCGATGAATACCTGGAAGTCCTGTATAAACTTTGGGAAGGTTCTTGGGAACAGGATGCGGTGCTGCGTGACAAGGAAAAAGGCATCTTTGCTGATCACACGAAAGTGCATCCCATTGAACATCAGGGCGAATATTTTACTGTGCCCGGCATTCATATCTGTGAACCGTCTCCACAGCGCACCCCCGTGCTTTATCAAGCTGGTGCCTCTAGCCGCGGTCAGAAGTTTGCCAGCCAAAATGCAGAATGTGTATTCATTTCTGCACCGACCAAAGCCGCAGTAAAAAAACTGGTTGAGGGAATCCGCAGTAAACTGGCCGATGAAGGCCGTGATCCTCATTCAATTCTGATCTATACCATGCTTTCAATTGTGGTCGATGAAACGGATGAAAAAGCACAATTAAAATTTAAAGAATACCAGCAATATGGCAGCTATCATGGTGGATTAACACTGGCTTCAGGCTGGTCAGGTGTAGACTTCTCGCAATTCCAGGCAGAGGATCAAGTAGAATATATCCATACCAATGCCATTCAGTCCATGCTGGATTCCTATGTCAAAGCCGACCCAGATAAAGTTTGGACAATTGAAGAGATTGCTAAATTTATCAGTGTCGGTGGCAATGGTCCGGTAATTGTCGGTTCAGCCTCAACAGTGGCAGACCGTTTGCAAGAATGGGTACAAGATACCGATATTGACGGCTTCAATCTGGCCTACATCCTGGCACATCAAACCTTTGAAGATGTGGTTGAGTTTGTAGTCCCAGAACTTCAGCGCCGTGATGTATATCAAACTGAATATACGGAAGGGACATTACGTGAAAAACTGTTTGGCCAAGGGCCGTTGCTTCCAGAGAATCACCGTGGTGCCAGCTTCCGTTATCCAGCTAAACACCTTCAACCGACAGAAGCTTTAAAAAGAGCTTAATGTCTTTATTCGCATACAGGCAAAGTTCACGTTCTATACTCCCGACATGAAAATAGAAAATCCATCTGGCGTATCAGGTTGATTGTCTATTGCTTTAATATTGAATATCAACAGGATGGCTGTTCCCAAACGCCCAGAATGAACACATTATAAAACTTCGATCCAATAACCCGACCGCAACATGGATATAGGTCTACACATTGCAGTGAGATAGTGGATGATACTCTACTTAAACCTGGTGTTGGCTTACCCATATTGCGTTATTTTCAATGGTTTTTTTCAGATCGGTTGCTGGAGTATTCCAAGTCCGATCTAGCTGTTTAAATGTATTCAAATCCAGTGTTTCGGTTCTTAAGAAATTTAACATTTCTGTTGATAAATCTATTTTTTTTGCCAACCACTTCCATTGCAGTAGACATTTTAACAACAGGATAGAAATAAAATGTCGAGGACTATTGACGTGTAATTGCGCTGAAATAATTTCGACAAGTTTTTGAAAATGGATTTGCTCTTGGTTGGCAATCAAGATCTCCTGACCTGTCGTTTGGTCATCCTTGGATGCTTTAATCATTGAATTTACCAACATGTTGACAGACACCAAAGGTAAATAAAGCAGCAGTATTAAACAGATAATCGACGGTTTTTAATTGCTACCAGTCATGCTCCGAAATCCCTAAATCAGTTTGTGTAACATTACCTTGAATACAGATTAATTTTTGGTGGTGTTTCAAAAAGTATGCTGAAACAAAGCAGGTTGAATTTTGATAAAATAGAGAAATGCGAATAACTCTAGAAATCAAATGTCCAACCTGCCTCAGTGACAGTATAAAGAAAAATGGCATCAAAGTAGATGGGAAACAAAACTATCAGTGCAAAGACTGTAAACGTCAGTTTATTGGTGACCATGCTCTGAGCTATCTAGGATGTAATTCAGGCATTACTCGAAAAATATTACAGTTGATGGTCAGAGGTAGTGGTATACGAGATATCGCTGAAGTTGAGCGAATCAGTATCGGTAAAGTTTTACGTACTTTAACCGAATCGACCTACCAAATTCAGCCTAAACAAAGTCATTATGAGTCTCTTGAAGTTGATGAGTTTTGGACTTTTGTGGGAAATAAAAATAATAAACAATGGCTTATTTACGCCTACCATCGAGAAACAGGTGAGATTGTTGCTTATGTTTGGGGTAAAAGAGACTTAGCTACAGTTCAACGATTGAAGACAAAGCTTAAACAATTAGGTATTCACTACACCCGAATTGCAAGTGATCATTGGGACAGTTTCATAACTGCTTTTAAAAACTGCAAGCAAAGTATTGGTAAATTTTTTACTGTAGGTATTGAAGGTAATAATTGCAAAATAAGGCATCGAATTAGGCGCGGTTTTAGAAGGAGTTGTAATTTTTCAAAAAAGATTGAAAACCATTTTAAAGCTTTCGACTTAACCTTTTTTTACATCAATAATGGCTTCATTTAATGTCAGCATACTTTTTGAAACACCACCAAGAAATTAATAAATCCATATTTAAAATTTGGGTGGTGTATCAAAAAGTATGCTAAAAAAAAGCAGGTTGAGTTTTGATAAAATAGAGAAATGCAAATAACTCTAGAAATCAAATGTCCAACCTGCCTCAGTGACAATATAAAGAAAAATGGCATCAAAGTAGATGGGAAACAGAACTACCAATGCAAAGACTGCAAACGTCAGTTTATTGGTGACCATGCTCTGAGCTATCTAGGATGTAATTCTGGCATTACTCGTAAAATATTACAGTTAATGGTCAGAGGCAGCGGTATACGAGATATCGCTGAAGTTGAGCGCATTAGTATCGGTAAAGTCTTACGGACTTTAACTGAATCGGCCTATCAAATTCAGCCTAAACAAAGTCATTATGAATCTCTCGAAGTAGATGAATTCTGGACTTTTGTTGGAAATAAAAATAATAAACAATGGCTTATTTACGCTTACCATCGAGAAACAGGTGAGATTGTTGCTTATGTTTGGGGTAAGAGAGATTTAGCTACAGTCCAAAGGTTGAAGACAAAGCTTAAACAATTAGGTATTCACTACACCCGAATTGCAAGTGATCATTGGGACAGTTTCATCACTGCTTTTAAAAACTGCAAGCAAAGTATTGGTAAGTTTTTTACTGTAGGAATTGAAGGTAATAATTGCAAAATAAGGCATCGAATAAGGCGTGGTTTTAGAAGAAGTTGTAATTTCTCCAAAAAGCTTGAAAACCATTTTAAAGCCTTCGACTTAACCTTCTTTTACATCAATAATGGCTTCATTTAATGTCAGCATACTTTTTAAAACACCACCTAATTTTTTACAGCACCGGATGAATTTAACCAGTCCCGTAATTGAGCTTCTTGCTGACGGAGATTACGGCACATGGCAAACACTTGATAATTTTCTTTGAGTAATTGTGCCGTTAAAAATTTACCGATAAATCCTGTTGCCCCAATCACCCATGCTGTTTGTTTTAAGCCTTGCATAGAATGATACTCTGTTGATTGATTCATGCTTAAGATAAAGTATGAACTACACTCTAGGGTCAAGTGTTTTTATACAGAAGATGTGGAGATTATGATGCTAGTCGGAGAATTAGCACAACACATCAATCTCAGTCGGGATACCATCCGGTTTTATGAAAAACTGCAATTAATTAAACCACTTATTAGAAGCAATGGTTATAAGGATTATACTGAACAAAACTTACAGCAACTCAAACTGATTCAAAGCGCTAAAAAATTAGATTTTACCCTGACGGAAATTAAACAAAGATACCCTATAGCATACAAATCCAATTACATTCCATCGCTATTAAGGCTATCACCAGCTGAATACACTAAAGCTAAATTACTGTCTGATTTAGAATCAGCTCCGGATTACTATAAAAATAGCTTTGAGATTAAATGCTCGGAATTAAGACCACCGATTAGTTACAGGTGAACCTATGGAAAGATATGTAATAGTTGTGATACTGATCATAGTCGCGGTATTACTGGTCGTATTTTACAATCAGAAAAAATGAAATTAAAAATTCGGTAGTGCTTCAAAAACTATGCTGAAAAAACAGGCCGAACTGCTGAATGCTGATTGAAAAAATTCGCTTGTGAGAAAATCATCACTGAGCGATCTGATGATTTCATGGTCTTTTACGGCATTGTCCTAACCTGCTTTTTCTATCAACCCTCAACCAGATATGAATTTCAGCATATACTAAGACGCCCCAAAACGACGCGCGGATAGTGCGCTGAATGCTGTGTGGCTTCGACTGTTCGTTTTCTTGAGAAATATTATGTTGATCCGTTTTGCCCTGAAACTTAGCTTGGCCACACTTTGTTGCCTTACTACTGAACTTTATGCAAATACGGCACTCAATCAGGCAACGCTTAGCAGTTATGATTATGATAATGACATTTTTCATCCGGTTCGGGCACAAAATGGTATGGTAGCCTCCGAACATGAAATCGCCAGTCAGGTCGGTCTGGACATTCTGAAACGCGGTGGCAATGCGGTTGATGCCGCCGTTGCCGTTGGATTTACCTTGGCAGTGGTTTTACCGCATGCCGGTAATCTGGGCGGTGGAGGTTTTCTGATTGTGCATGATGCCCAGTCTGGTAAAAATATTGCGCTGGATTTTCGTGAAATGGCTCCACGTCGTGCGTCACGGGATATGTATCTGGATGAAAATGGCAATATTATTGCCGGCAAATCACTGTATTCACATGATGCCATCGGGGTTCCTGGCACAGTCGCAGGTCTGGAATATGCCCTGAAAAAATGGGGAAGCTTGCCCCTCTCAGAGGTAATCACCCCTGCAATTCAACTGGCAGAAAACGGCATTCCGGTCAGCCATTCTTTGGCCAAAATGCTGAATGCAGCTCAAGATAAATTAGGTAAATGGCCCAGTTCACGTGCTATTTTCTTTCAAGAGAATCGCCCCTTACGCTATGGTGAACGTTTAGTTCAGCAGGATTTGGCGCATTCCTTGCGAGTAATTAGCCAACAGGGTAGTCGCATGTTTTATCGTGGGGAAATCGGCGACAAAATTATTGCAGAAATTCAGCAGCATCAGGGCATCATGCAAAAAAGTGATCTGCATGCCTATAAAGTTATCGAACGTCAGCCCATCAGGGGCAATTATAAAGGCTATCAGATTGTCACCATGCCACCGCCAAGTTCCGGCGGTGTACATCTGGTACAAATGCTGAATATTTTGGAACAATTCCCCTTGCAACAGTGGGGAGCAAATAGTGCCCAGACCCTTCATTATCTGGCCGAAAGCATGAAACTGGCCTATGCCGACCGGTCTAAATATCTGGGAGACCCTGATTTTGTACATGTGCCTGTGGCAGGTCTTAGTTCAAAGCCATATGCGAAAATGCTAGCTCAGCAGATTTCAGCTACCACAGCCCGTCCTTCGGTCTCCATTCAGCCCAACAACCCGATCCCCTATGAAAGTGACCAAACCACACATTATTCAGTGGTCGATCAACACGGCAATGTCGTTTCGGTGACCTATACCCTGAATTTCAACTTTGGCAGTGGCATTGTCGCAGCAGGTACCGGCATTTTACTCAACAATGAAATGGATGATTTTTCAGCCAAACACGGTGTAGAGAATGCTTTTGGTTTAATTGGCGGAGATGCCAATGCCATTGCTCCCTATAAACGTCCACTGTCTTCAATGACACCCACAATTGTATTAAAAAATCAGAAAGCTTGGCTGGTCACTGGCAGCCCGGGAGGTTCCCGAATTATCAGTACCGTGCTACAAACCCTGATCAATAGCATCGATTTTCAGATGAACCCAGCTGAAGTGGCAGCGGTACCACGAATTCATCACCAGTGGTTACCGGACGAAATCCGTGTGGAAAAAGGCATCAGTGCCGATACCCTCGAATTATTAAAGCAAAAAGGTCATAAAATTGTGCAGAAATCTACCATGGGCAGAACCCAAACCATCCAAATTCTGCCAGATGGCATCTATGGCTATTCTGATCCACGTAATCCGGATGGCGCAACACGTGGATATTAAGGGTTACACATCATAGGTTTTTACTGAGCCAAAATATATGCACAGAAAGTTGACGGATGCCTTTCTAAGATGCAAGCCTGCATAAAAATGGAGGAGCTAGATCATAGTGATCATTGGGATAGTTTTGTCACAGCATTTACATGTTACAAGCAAGTAATAGGCAAGTTTTTTACCGCCGATATGGAAGACAACAATAATTAAAATAATTGGTATCACGTATGTGGAAATAGTTAGAACATCAACCAATTTATCTGATCCAGCAAGACAGTAACTCTCAGGTACTAGGCAACCGATTAAATTTGGAATTACTGATAAAAGCAGATATAGAACTACTGGAGTTCCCATAATATAGTAAAAGATTTTTTCTTTAAGAATTCTGGAATTTTAAATTCGATAAAATTATATCGGTACCGGTTGAAATCATGATTTTACAATTTCCCAATTCAACTTTCCTACTCTATATCTAACTCATCAATAACCTAATCCCGCGGCTCACCCTTCTTCACATGGATAACGCTCTCTTCATGTTTCTGTACCATAATTCAAAAAGAGCATCGTTGGCCAAAGCATCTATCTGATTTATCTTCTTACATCCATTCATAATGATTCCACCAGTTCGAATCCTGTTTCCCCCGAGTCTTAAGTATTTGACCAATACAAAGTACTCAATGAGATAAGGATATAAGTAGGTGAATTAAAGTATTTTTATATAAATACAATGCAATTAGATAGATATGAATATAAAAGAATAAAAATTTAGTGAGTTATAAAATATTCAATTACAAACAAGTGAAAATAATTATGAATACACAAAATGAAAAATTAATTTATAAATTATAATAATTACAATAGTTTAACAGATAAATGGTGCGCTCAGCGGGGATAGAACAATGCTCTACAAGCCATACAAACAAAGGCTTTACTATTTCACTATATCGCTGCGTATCCTCTCTTGTATCCTCATTCCTGAATGTACCCCTTTTTTAGTCGGGTTATCTAACCCCTTGTTTATCAGTGCAAAGCCTACTTGATCGGTAGTAGCGTAACAATTTTGAATATGTATTTGCACACCTACCAATCATGGTTGTAATTTACTTGGTTTTTTAATTCCATGCTTTCCGATTCCTGTGGCTTGTTTCCGATATCAAGAGTCCATCATTGCCCAAGCACTTTTCCTTATTGATTTAACCATGTAAAAACTATGGTAAGGTTACTCAAGTTTTAAAACTCTATCTTCGCAGAAAAGCCCCCATGCCTAATCATAAGCATGGGGGCTTTTTCAATTCCACAATACACAAATTTATTCGTTATTTTTACATTGATAAATCACTAATCTTATGTGCTGAAAATGTAATATTTTGCCAATCATTATCGGTTCAAACATACTAAAAAATTATGCTTGACAAAAAGCTTCATGGGGTTGTTTTGCGAAACAGGTAAAACAACCCTAAAACAACTATAAAAAAATAGAAAAAACCAATATAAGTATTTGTTTTATATGTTTAAATTTTGGTTTAGGGTTAATTTATAATAAAGATATCCAGTATGGGCCTATTTTATGTGGTTTTTTTTGGTAGTTTATGCCAATAAAAATAAAGTATTTCTGCTTTACTCAAAGCAAATTCAGGATATGGCGTATCTGTAAAATACGGCGTTCTAGTTGGATGTAGTGTGACAAAACAGGGATTGCAGATAGCTAGTTATAGCTAACTTATGACTAGGTTTAGCTATTGGACTGGTGAATAAGGTGTACCCAATCGACACGTTATCTATGTTATGTCGATTTAGTTTGATTTTATCGACATTAAAAAAGCCCCCTGTCAAGGAGGCTATTTATTAATTTGCTGTTTGTTGTATTTGATCTGTGGCTTGTTTTTTAAACTCAGGATTGTCTTTTACCTGATACAACCATATCCCAAGTTGAAAAAGGGTCACTATGGCAGCACCAATAATACCTGCCAAAACATTTTCCCCAATCCCTTGCCAAAAGCCTTTTTTAGCAGCCTTTACAATAGCATCATCTCTAATAGCCAATTGGTACTGAGTTAGCTCATCAACTATTGTTGCGCTAACAAAGTTATTAACACTTGTTTCAGCCATTTGGCGATATTGTTGTATACGCAGATCTGAATCAGTGGTTAAGTTGAATTGTTTTAACTCATCCTCTGTTGGCTCTCGATTTGAATTTTGTGTCTTAAATTGAGCAATCCAGTCTAATTTTTCATTTTTATATATTGTGTAAGCGACCATGCCGACAAAATCTTTGTCATCCGTCACCAATTTAGTGAAAGTTTGATGTCTGCTCATATGAATGCTTAATCTCGGCTAAGAGTGCGCGCATAGGCACTGTTAATCTCATTTGCAGAGTAGCGGCGTTTTAAAATATCTTGCTGAACACTTACTGGGAGGCTTGAGGTATCAGCTTTCTTGCCGTCAATCATATTCTGATTGGCTTTACGAATAGATGAAAGGCTTACATTTGAAAAATGCATTTTCATAGTCGTTCTCCATATAAGCAGGATAAAACAGCACTCTACTTTTCTTTAGAGTCTAAAAAAGCCCATTAATTTGGGCTAGATAATATAAAGGGTTATTACACCCTTACAATCTCATTTTATTCTTTTAAGAATAATTTGCAATTAGTAGATACAAAAATATGCACAGATACGGACAGATATAGATTGCATCGGATTGCGAACAAGCCCCCAACTAAGGAAGCTATTCACTAAAGCAATTGCAGCACATCGGCTCTAATCTCTGTCACTTCCTTTTCATTACCGCTTTGGTCTTTCCACTTTCGGGTACGCAATGAATCCTCTATATAAACCTTTCCGCCTTGCTTGAGGTACTTACACCTCGCAATCTTGGTCAATCGGTTACTGGTGGCGATTCTGTGCCACTCTGTAGCCTGTTTGCGTTCGCTTGTAGTCTAGTCTTTCCAATTATCAATAGTTGCAACACTGAATGTTGTAATGCTTCCGCCGTTGGGAAATTGTTTTGTTTCAGGGTCACGGCCTAATACGCCCATCACTGTGACTTTGTTTACGTTTGCCATTGGTTCACTCTCAATTTATATATTTTTCTTTAAAAGTCTGACTAAATGACTAAATAGCTCTACAACCATTGATATATAAGGCTCTATGTTTAGTAGTCACCTAAAACCACTCTGACTAAATGACTAAATAGAATAGTGGTCTTAAAGTTTCACTTAGTCACTTAGTAAAACAATGACTACTAAATGAAAAGCCTTTAACTGTAAGGCTTTCATGCTCACTTAGTCACTTGGTCACGTTTTTACTAAACAAGGGTTAATTACAACGTATCTTGTCCGCCCCATAGATTCGATCTTGATATGGTTTGAATCTATCAATAAATTCAAAACCATCTCTAAAAGGTTTTTATTGCCCTGCATTGGTCTAGGGCATGAGGTTTGAATATATGAATACGTCACTCGGTCAGTCTTTTTTTCATTGCATTTTTTAGCAATCCACTTAATTAGACGTTCCGCATCGCTTTCAGCTTTAACCTCAATATCTGCATACGTTGCCCATTCATTTAATGAGTGCTTAATAACTTCACACGCTCCCTTTAATGTTTTGCCATCAATCCACTGCAAGCCCTCAAAATATGCAAATACAGTAGCTAAACGCCGTGCTAATTGACTGGCACGACTGGCAAACGCTTGTAGGTACTCATAACGCTTCCCTTTAGCCTGCAAGCCCTCAAACATATTGTAGAATGCAGCATCAATCTCCCTTGCTTCATCATTCATGGGTAGAACATAACGACCATTATGCAACTCATGCTCAGGCTTTACCTGTGGGCAGTCATCTAGCAGATACTCGCAGCGCGTCCAGTAGGCAATAAGCCTGTGGTCGGTGTTAGCTTTCTTATTTCTATAGATTGCATCCTGTAAGCGTGTGCCTGCTAAATTTTCAGGAATGGTTAAGATGAATCTAGGCAAAAATCCTTGCCCCCTTAGCACTGGGTCTTTGAGTGCATCTGCTAATACCTCATGTTGTCCCTGTAAGTTGAATGTCAATCTAACGTCATAAGCTCGCCCACTTCCGTTTAAATTGGACTTTGACCGTGTACGTTCCACAAAGCCATTATCAAATAACTTCGCATATCCTCCTAGTGCTTGGTTACGTGTATCGGCTTTCATGCTATGACCACCAAAAAATTGACCTGCTTCATCGCTGGCAATGGACGCATTATTTAAAATGCCATCAATATAAAAGCCTGCAATAGATTCCAGTGTTACATCGCTATAAATGGTGCTTGGGTCATTGGGTGGTGGATTCTCAGCACAATATGCCTCACGGTCTTTTTTAGGTAATCCTGCCTGTCCACTTTTCCATTGCTCAAGGTCGCTGCGGTATTGCTCATACTGCTTATGCTCATGCTTAATGATTGCCTGATCTGCTAGGTTTCGGCTTGTACTCTTACGGCTTCCGCTTTGCCCCTCTGTGATTAGATATAGGCTACATGGTTCACCTTGAGGGTCGAATGGGTGCGGTGCATTTACTTTAGACTGGGCAATATGTGACATTGCACCAATTACACATTGGGCAGTCATTGCTATGGGTGATTGCACATGCTCTGATATAGCCTTAACTGCATCTTGTGCCAGTGGTGGCAAAGCATGAATCGGGTATAGATTCGCTACTGTTTCCTCGCTAGATATTGGGATTAATTCACCCCATGTATTCGGATTTAATTGCTCTATAGCTTCATCAAAAAATGCCTGTATTTCTGCCGTGTCCTCATCTTTAATAAACTGATAATAGAACTCACTCACACCGACTTTTAAATACTGGTTAAGCAATCTAACCGCCGTGTTTTGTTCCAATGCTTTAAATGGCTCAAGGTTCATCTGTTTAAGGGCGACAGGTAGATATAACTTTGTATAACCTGCCTGCGATAACTGATTAATGACAAATTGAATCTTCTCAAAATCGAACGGCTTGAGTTCTGTTTGATTTTTACTGCGTTTTGTTTGATGTTTACTGCATAGTGTGGGTAACATGACCAATGCAACGGCGTAGCCAGTCTGAGCAACTTTAAAGAATGATTCTAGGCTGTAAGTAATAATGACAGGCTTGCTATGGTCAAAATCGCCATACCTTGCAAAACCTTTAGCCAGTCCTCGATCTGCATCCTCTCCATTGGATGTGAGTTCTACCATATCCCCATCTATCATGACTGCACACTGTACAAGCTCAAGCTGCCCATTATAAATAGGCAGAATTAACGGCTTGTCTTTACTACTATCATCAACATAAATCGGCTGTTCAGGACTGCCAAAACGCTTTATCAATGGATGTGATGAATAAGCATCATCAAACGATACAAGCTGTGTGCAATGCGTTAGAATGTCATCAGGCTTATCATAGTCTTGCTGAAAGTTTTGGGCGGTGTTATTCATAGTGACACCGCCTTTTTATTATCTAATAAAGAAATACGCTCATTATGTTTCTTTTGCCATTTATCCCAAAATACACAAGAAACGTCCTCCCTTGCTTTCTCAATGTGCAAAGTCCCTGTAATAAAATCAAAATTATAGTCAGGGTATTTTAATTGAGCCTCATTCTTAAACTGGTTAGCTTCCTCAATAGAGTAAAAGGGAATATTCCAGTTCCCTAGAGGATAGGCAATATCACTATCTGCGAGTCCAACGGCAATATCAAAGCAATAGCGTTTGTTATCTGCTATTGCATCAATCCATGTTTGTATTCTTTCTTTTGATTGATATTCAGAACTAACAAACAATTCAGTATTAATTTGATTAGGCATGATTAATGCGCTCCGTTTGAATTTACAGGAGCTTTGCCAAATACTGCCAAGTAAGGGTGGCAAAGCTGAAAAGGGTTGGCAGACAGGCTCAAACGGATACCTGCACACATAAATGTGTCCCTCCCCAGCTTCGCCATAAAATGCGAACGCATAGAGATATTACGCACAAAAAAACCGCATGGAGCGGAATGTACGCCGTTTGAGAATTGATAGTCTGCCAAGACTAATTCACCATGTAGGTGAACAGTATTAGCATAAGCGGAACGGCTTGCTGTTGCAAGAATTAAGCAAAACACAACAAAACAAATGCCCATTAATGCACCTTTAAAAAGGTCTAAAAACAACTCTTTCACCACTCTACCCTTCTGTACTCATAACGAGCATGTGTACCAGTACTAGCATTATTGGGTTCACGGTGAGTAACAATGTCATACCCTGCTTTACGTAAACGTAGAATGACATCGCTTAATCGGAAGCAATTAAAAAGATTAATAGCCTCTAACTGTTTAATCGTCTTACATTTTTTCAAGTGGGCTAAAACTTGCTGTAATTGGGTGTTACTAGTCATGCTTAAGCCTCCGATACTACGAAGCTTTGCTTTTTATTGTTATGCCACTCTAAAAGCTCTGCATAGTCAAAATAGACAGGCGCTTGTTTGCTCGTTCCGATCTTGATTGCTTTCGGGAAGTCGGCATCTGTACGCTGAATGTGACGCAACGATTCACGGCTTACATCGAGTAGCTCGCAAGTTGTTTTGAATTGAACGCGGATAGGTTGAATAGTCATTTATGCACCTGTATGGCTAAATATTGTTAGTCCATAAAAGCAAATTAGGCTATAGGTGCTGTAAGGTCAGGCAGGCAAAAAAATAGCCCACCTAGTCTAGGTGAGCCATATATAAATCAACAACTTAAATATTATTTAGTTCTTTGTGGATTCCAGTCTTTTAATGGTGTAGTTATCTCCCTTAACCTACTCCCCGATGACTTATTAACATCATAATTAGTATTTTTAACTATCCATAAATTAGCTTTATTTGTATGACTATCCTCTTTAGCTGATTCAATATAAGCATGTTTCCAAAGCTGTATTGCTCTAGCTAGGTCTAAAGCATAAAAGGGGTGTTGGTCATCTAATATCTGATTTAACAGGTTGTTTTGTTGAGTTGATTGGGATTGTCTTAATAATTCTATTTCTGCATCTTTTTCCTGTAACTCTGCTTTTAACTTATCAAGGGAATTTTCTTGAACTATATTTGTTTGGGGTTTCTCGATAATACCTAAATCCATAATAGGCTGAAAATTATAAATATCCTGTTTACGCCATAAATCCATACTAACAGCAACTTTAGCTGAAATAACAACCTTTTTAGATTTTTCCTCACTATCAAAAGGTAAAAAAGAATTAAGTAAATCAATAAATTTTCGAATAGATTTCTTGTCAGATGCCTCAGTTATACGGTAACAATAATCACATTTATATAATGGCAACTTGGTTTCAAAATCATAGTATCCTAAAAATTGAGCCACATCTTCCCAGTTACCTTCAGTCTGACTATATAAAAGCTCTGCAACCTGCCACACGTAGAAATATTCATTTTCAACTGAATCTTTTACTTTACTAATTAACACTATAAATGCCTCCCACAGCATCCCAATTAAACAGCTAAGCCAATTGGATTGGGTATCCAACTTTCACCCCGTCAGGCTAGACTTAGCAAACTGAATATAAACGATATAAAACTATATTTGTGTATCTATTGGCATTACTGCGACAAGTCTTGTCACTTAGCCAATTTTGCATATTTAAAATTGATTACATCATTGCTTAAAAGCTGCTGAGTGAAGTCATAAGGACTTATAAAGCTGTGCTGATTTGACTCTAAGTAGTCACTCCACCAATTCAGCATAGCTTTCCGTTCTTCTAAGTATTCGGCTTGATGCGTATAAGCTAAACGTACTTGGTCACGTTCTTGATGGCTCATTTGCTTCTCTACTGCTTCTGTTTGAAATAGTGTGCTTTGCACCAATGCAGAACAAGCCATACCCCTAAAGCCATGCCCACATATCTCGCTATCCGTGTCATACCCTAAACGGCGCAAGGTATTATTGATTGTTGTTTCACTGATAAAGCCTTGAGGGTCGCCATTCTTAGGAAAGACATTTTTAGTCATGTGGCTATAAACATGAATCTCATTAAGAATAGAAATGACTTGAGGTGATAAAGGTATTAAGTGTTCCTCTTTCATTTTGGCACCACGATTAGAAAACTTCTGCCCTTCTATTAATTCCCGCTCTGGTGGTATAGCCCATATCCCCTTTTTAAGGTCAAACTCAGTCCAACGAGCAAAACGTACCTCACTTGAACGCGCAAAGGTATGTAAGGTAAACGCCGTGCATAACCTTGTTAATGGATAGCCAGTATCATTGTTTAATCTCTGTAGTAGTTCAGGCAATCGCTCAAGTGGTAATTGCGGATAGTGTTTTGCCTTATTGGTCTTAACAAATACGTCCTTTAAGAAATAAGATGGATTTTCTTCTAATAAACCTCTTGAGATTGCATAAGCAAAAATGGCACTAAATCTCTGTCTTGTTTTCTTGAGTACCTCTGTAAATCCTTTTTCCTCAATTGAGCGCAAAACCATAACTAAATCTTTAGGCTTCACTTCATCAATAGACTTATCCCCGATCAATGGGAATACATAGTCCTCTAAATTCCTTAATGCTTTGTTTGCGGTATCAGGTATCCATCTGCCTGTATTGCTGTATTCCTTATGCCAGTCGCGGGCTATGGCTTCAAAACTAAATGAATTGTCCTTTTTATACTTTTGGATTTCTTCATATTCGATGGGGTCTGTACCTTGTGCCAGTAGTTTTTCATATTCACGGCGTTTATCTCTTGCTGACTTTAGGCTTAATGCGGGGAAATTACCCAAAGTCATCAACCCATCTTTGCCATTGGCTTTTTTATATTTATATCGCCATACCTTAGTGCCACTTTTTCGTACAAACAGAATTAAGCCCTGTCCATCGTATAAAGAATAATCTTTATCTTGTGGCTTGGAGCTTGTGCATTTTGAATCTGATAGAGGTGTTATGTGCTTAGCCATAGTCGGAATAAGGATACAAAAGTCGATAGAATCGAATATATCCTCATATATATCCTTATAACTTGCAACTATATCCTTATTTATTTTGTTATGTTTTGCTATGTTTTTATTATAGAACCTTGTATTTAAAGGCTTTTAGACTATATTTTTGTATGTTCAGCTATTGATTTGGTGCGCTCAGCGTGCATCTAAACCGAAACTTAAGATATTGTATTTTATAAATTAATTAAAACCATATTTTACTTGTAACGCAAACTGTAACGCAAAAAATAAAATCACATCACTGTAAACTCTATGTCCTAAGTTGGGGATAGAATCTACGCCATGGATTTCGGAATGGAATTCTAATTAAGTAGAATTCGCCATAATTAAAACCATGTCGTTGAATACAACAAAAAGGGCATGGCAAATTGCCACACCCTTAAAACACATGCTTACCCTGAATAGATACTACTCTTCATCCTTCAAATTTTTCACCGCTTCAAACGATGTATTAAACCCAACAGACTTATCGATTTTATGTGTCACTGAATCCACAATCCAATCCCCATTAATTCCATCACGTATTTCACTAATGGTCACTGGCGACTCGGCAGATACGTGTGGATCACCTGGCAAAGTAATGGACAGTTTATCTTCATCCCTTTTTGATTTATCCAGTGCTGCTTGAGCCCCTGCTTTTGCACTGGCTGCATCCGCATAGGCATGACGTAAACGGCGCACCGGTTCACCATCACCTAATTTCACTTCATGCTTTTTCGCTTTGGCTTTCTCATGCCAATAAGCAATGACTGTGCCTGTACTATCACGTGAGCTTCGCACCATGCTCCACTTGGACAGCTGATAACGGGTTAGAGAAAGTACATCCAGTTGAATTTCACCACGTTTCACAAATAGCAGTTTTGCACCAGCTGGCTTGCAAATCGCATCGTAACGTTTGGCAAGCCGGAATAGAAAAGACAGATCAGATTCATCAGACTGCGATGTCTGCGGCAATTTCACTGCTTTCAATGAATCACTGACCATAAAATCAAGGTTATGTTCTTTGGCGATCTTGCGTACAGTGGCTTCAATTGTGGTGTCTTTTGCCCAGGTGCGACTCTTCTGTGTCTGCATTGATACCTGACCGCTTTTTGAAGCAGTTTGAGCAGCCGCACGACCACGAATCACCATCTTTTCCGGTGGTCCTTCCAGCTCGATTTCATCCACGATGTACTTGCCCATTGGCACAAGTGCATCATCATAGCCCATTAATATTTCCATCTCTGCGCCACGTGGTGGAATAGAAATCGGTGTGACTGGATCATCAATCAGGCTGATTTCACAGGTATCAGATTCAATGCCAGTCTGATCTGTCACCGAGATATATTCAAACAGCTCTTCAATCACATTACTAATGTCCGATCCATTTGCTATAACTTTAAAACAAGGCTTTAATCCCATAGTTTCACCTTATTAGTGGTGATGACGGCTGTGACCTGCTCATCTGGCAATATAATCATGATGCCATGCGGCAATACTGCTGGCTGTTCTGCCAACGGCGGATTCTCCTCCAGTATTTTCTCTACCACTAGATTGTTGGTATGCCCATAATACTGGTAGGCAATATAATCAATCGTATCACCCTCTTTGGTTCTATATGTTGCTGCCATTACAGTGAGTACCCCGTTGCATTCATGATGCCTTGTACTAGGCCTAGATTACCTGACTTCTCACCAAATTTACGTAACGTGATGGTGAACTCCTGACGGCGTGGAACACCAAGTGCAGCAAATTTGGATTGCCCTTCATCAATCTGGGTAATCACCCAATAATCCAGAATCTTTCCAGTTCCAGAAATTAACAATCGTGGACGACCTTTACTGGCCATTTCACGCAATGCATTGAGCTGACCAGTTCCACCTTTGTATTCTGGAAATATCACCCCAGTTAAGGTTTGTGTATCTTGCCCAGGTCCCAAAAACTGAAGGTTATCCCAACCACCAAATACTGGCTGTTCACCCCACTGATACTGGGTGCTGCGGTTAAGCTCCTGATAGGCTGCGGTATAAATAGCAAACTTGAAATAACCAAGACGCATCATGGTTAAAAATGAGCCGTAAATTTGACCTTTCATTATTGAGCATACCCCCAGTCGACCATAGAACTACGTTGTTGCACCCCTTGTGCCTGCTTTTGCTTGCGCATGACAGCATCGGCAATCTGATCCGGGCTTTGCCCAGGTGCAGCATTAATTGTGAATGATGGTGCAAATGAACTGCTTTGACTGCCCATAAAGGATTGTGCACCACGGACCTGTGGTGGTTTTTGTGCTGGACGTGCAATCGATGTAGGTGGTTTAGATACTCCTCCACCGGTCACAAAATTTTTAGCAGCGGTTACAGCACCACCTATTTTTTGTGCCACATTGGAATTAGCGACAGCTTGAACCATGCCAATAACTTTTCCAGCATTGTTCATGATCCAGGTGAACAGATTCACGACTAGTTTTAATGGTGCAAGTACCAAATTGATTGCACCGCCGACCAAATTACCGAATGAAACACCAGCATTGGTCGCACCTGCAATTTGCTCCTTACTAGCATTCACAGGTGCCAATAGTTGAGTAAACCAGGTGAATACTGTAGATACGGCTGAACTCACCAAATCCCATGCCTTGCCCAGCAAAGGGACAGTCGCAACCAGGCCGACCACCGCCTGTTTAAACGGCGCAATGCCTTGCTGTAGTCCCGTCCAGAATCCAGAAAAGAACGCCTTGATGTGGTCCCAGTATTTGTAAATCATCAGACCCGCAGCGACGGCGGCAGCGGCTGCAAGGCCCCAAGGTGTGCGCAGCAAGGCAAATCCAACTTGCTTGATGACTGGCACAAAACGGGTAAAGGATAAGCGCGACATGGCAAGACTAGCCTGTAGGCGTGCAAACATGCCAACACTGGCCAACAGTGGTGACTTGATCGCAATCATAGCCAAACGTGTAGCAAGCAAACCGATTTTAAATGTACCCAAGGCCACCGCAGCTGTCACAATAGTTCTGGTCAAGGCTGGATTGGCTTGCGACCAGTCCGCCACAATCGAAACTACACTACCGATCTGACCCATCACCGCATTGACAGCAGGCAGCAGCACACTGCCCACATTCACAGCTAATTCAGAGGCGCGGTTTTTCAATGTGGACCATTGCGCTTCCGTGGTCGCCATACGTGCCTGAAACTCACGGCCCATACTGCCCTTGGCTGCCGTGCTGTTTGCCAGTGCAATCTGTTTTTCCAGTTCTCCACGGTTTTCTAACAGTTTAGAGAACGTATCCCAGTGTTCAGCGCCGAATAAGGTCGCCACCGCATCAATCTGCGAGGTTTTACCATCTGCGGCCAGCTTGGGTAATTTTTTAATTTCATCCATCACTTTAAAGATGGTGCCGATGGCATTGGTCTGCATGCCACGACCAAGCTCCCCGGTGGACATGCCCAATTCTTTAACCATTTCTTTAAACGGTTTTGATTGTGTATTTGCTGCCCCCAATTTTGAGAATACGGCGTTAATTGCGGTCGATGCAGTTTCTGATTTTTCACCCAGGGTGAGTAATGTCGAACCCAGTGCAGCCGTTTCCTTGCTGCTGACTTTCACCATTGCAGCCGTACCGCCGACACGCTGCATAAAATCGATGATGTCGCCACCTTTGGCGATGGCATTGTCATCCAGATAGTTGATCGAGTCTGCCAGATCACCGATTGCTGGAATCGGGATCTTGTACATATTGGCAATTTTACCCATGTTGTCTGCCAGTTCTTCTACCGGCAATTCAAAGGCTGTGGCCATCTCGGCTGTTTTACGGGTAAAGCCGACCACCTCATCCCCGGCAATGCCCATACGCAGACCCGCCGATACCATGGCGGCGATCTCATTGGTGGCAATCGGCAGTTCACGCCCAAGCAGCTGTACCTGTTTCTGCATATCGAAATAGGTTTTGGTCAGGTTGCCATTTTGATCACGGGCACCTTCCAGCTGCTTGGCCACACCCAGCATGGCGGTTTCAAATTTGGCGGCCATCACGACCGGTGCGGTCATCGTCGCAGCAGTGGCAACGGCGGCCCCGATCTGGCTTTGCAGTTCCGCAAACTTTTTGCTGTTTTGCAGACGTGCGCTTTCAACTTTGTTTAAACGTGACTGTGCTGACTCGAGTTTTTTTAATTCAGTGACGGTGGCTGCATATTTTGTTCGCAGATTATCAACATCCTTGCCCATACCGCCGAATGTTTTAATTGCATCACCCAGCTGGCGCTGGTTGTTTTTGACTTTGGTAATTTCACTACCGATTTTCGACAGCTGGCTGGTGGTTGAACCGATGGCCGAGCGCAATGTGCCCGAGACTGTGCCACCGATTTCAATAATCGCATTTAAACGCTTGTTTGCCATTTCAATCACATGGGTTTAATTCATGGCTTAATTCTGCTGAGGACGGCGTGATTTATCATTATTCAGTTTTTCAAAACGAAAAAGCAGCCATTACGGCTACTCTCTCATTCCTTTGGCAAGTCCTCACACCACCACAGCAACTGCGAAATTCTTAACGCTTGAATTTCTGACAGTGGCCATGAAGTATATGAAGCCAAGCCCAGTACAAAAGCACGGATGTCTTTTGCACTTATGATGTAAAAAGTTTGAAGGCTTCCTGCATACGGCTGTAGTTCTTCAACGTCATGCTTTTAATATGCTCTGGTGCTACGTCGCACAGGTTTGCCAGCAGGTTGATTTCCTGCTGCGCTGCGCCTTGTCCCTTGCTCTGTAGTTCTGCTGCCAGCATGTCCTGAACCGTCGGCTCACGCAGGGTTAAAACCGACACCTTGGCACCATCAATATCCACCGCTTTACTGAGGGTAATCTGATAGTCACCTTCAGCCGTTTCTGTAATGTACTCTGGTAGTTGTTGCGTCATTTTTTACATTCCCAATGCTGAACGGATATCTGAAAGAACGTCTTTACCATTGATGATCGAAACCATGTTGATCACGTCGATTTCATGGATCACAGCGCCATTGATGGTCTTTTTGTAATAGGTCAAAGACAGCTCATATTTGTCTTTTGGCACTTCGCCAGCCTTGGCACCACCCTGGGCAATCTTGATAATTTTCCCTGTCAGGTTGTGCACGATACTGCCCACTGTACCGTCAAAATCCTCCATGGCTTCACGCACGGTAAACTTCACCTGTGCACCTTCACGCACGCTGAATAACGACATCACATCTTTACTGGCTGAGCTCAAAGTAAAGTCAGCCACCAGCTTTTCCAAACCGGTGGTCAGGTCAATCGGTGCATCCATACCGCCAGCACGGTATTCTTCGGTCTGCAGGCTGAGTTCTGGAAAGTTAAACTCATCAGTTTGTCCGGCATAACCACGACCATCTACAAACAGGTTGAAATTCTTGCGAATATTCTTTGCTACGCTCATGCTTTATGCCCTCTTACGCAAAAATGTCTTTGATGTGGTCATCCACCAAATGCGAGCGGAAAATAATGTGCTCTGCTGGATAAACTGGCGTGAAGTCAAAGTCAAAATAGACTTTACCTGATTTGATCACCAAGGCCGAATTCAGCTCTGGATCTGCCCAACATTGACCACCCAAAATCGCCCCGATGTTTTTCAGGTAACGTAGGTATTCATTGACACCTTCGACCACATCATTCACATAGTTCTTGGTGATGCCACGATCCACCGCCAACAAATGCGCTGCTTTCAATGATTCGTCGATCATGTCTGCCGTACGCACCACACACAGGAATTGCCATTTAGGATCACTGGACAATGTCCGGTTACCCCATAAACGATAGCCGTTTTGACGGATGATGGTGGTGACATTTTTTTCATTCAGCAAATTGGCGCGACAGTTCGCGTCACCCATCTGGAAATCAATCGCACGTGCTGTACCGACAATGCCGTTGATCTCCTGATTTGATGGTGACCACCACCAGCCACGATCATTGTCTGACTTGGCAATCAGGCCGGCAACATGCGCACTTGCCCAAGATGTCGCAATTGCGCCTGTACTATCAATTTTCAATGCTTTTGGATCAACCAGGAACACACGCTTGGAACCGAAGTCACCAGAATACGCGATTGCATCGGCATCATTGGTATTCGGGCCATCGGCAATAATTACAGATTTTAAACGTTCAGCAATGCCAATCATTTCCGCCACTACGGCGTTACCCACGGTGCCCACAGTGATGCTGAATGTCGCACCAGTTCCTGCACCCGCTCCGGCTGGAAGTGCCAAGGTCGGTGCAACTGCATAACCACTACCCGGATTCACAATTGCGGTACTGGTGACGATGCCACCCAGAACTGTTGCGGTAATCACGGCACCAGTCCCTGCACCAGTCACTGTCAGGTTGTAAGTGCCATCGGTATAGCCTGTACCGCCAGCAGTCACGCCAACAGTCAGCACGCCGCCTGAAGTGCGGGTTTGAGTAAAGCCTGGTGCAAGTAGAATCTTCGGTACGAAACCGAGCATGTTTTCTGCTGCAAGGAATGCATGTACGCCTTCATACTGACCCGTAACAGCATCCACACCGCCCAAAATATTGGCCAGTGTTTCGGTGTCTGTCAGACCTTGCTCGACACGGACCACCACTACCACGGCGCCGATCTGGTCAAAGATTGAATCAATCGCGTCTGGTAATGTACCGGTTGTACCGAGTTTGGCGGCTTCAAGGCGTGAACCGGCAATGAGTACCGGCGTGTTTAAAGGGAATGCTGTTTCGTCTGCGAGTGGTGCTGTACCAATCAAACCGATGGTTGAGCTGCGTACTGTCGTGATCGGGCGTGTGCCATCATCGACAGTGACGTTCTCAATACCGTGGAGGAATTTGTCTGCCATGTGTGAATCCACAATCTTGCTCTGATTTTGGATTCATTTTTGAGGATTTATGGCGGTTTTTCATTATTCAGTTTTTCATACTGAATAGTTTGAATACTGTCCTTTATAGTGTTAATGCTTGTTCCCACATCTGATCAACTTGATCATCCGTCCAACCTAATGCCGCGATCATCGACAATGTTGTTGGGTGCGTACGCTCAATATCCCGCACACTATCGAACTCAATTTTGGCGCGTGGGTTTGCAGCAAAGATTGCGTCAATCTCTGCAGTGTGGCCGTTTTCGTACATATATAGATTGAATTGCCGCTTTGTCAGAACTGGAACTGTTGCCAGATATGCTGCGCGTTTTTCGGCATCAGTACGCGGATCTATCCATGCTGTGCCGTTCCAGATGTGAAACTGATCCGGTCGTGGTGGTGATACAGTTAGGTCAGGAAAGATAATACAGCCACGATTGATCTGGTCGAGTAATTTGTAATGTTGTTCTTCGGTTATATCAATCAAATCATCTGGTAGATCGATATATTCAAGAGAATCATCATAAAATGCTTGTTTTGATGCGCTGAATTTTATCATTTTTTTATTACCACCCGATTGCGAATACTGATGCTGAAAATGCTTCATTTCCAGCCGCATTATTACTAGCAACACGATATGCTCTAAGCACAGTACTCGAATTAGTTTTTGATTCTACCGAAACAGTACACTCATTACCTTCAATACCACTGCCCGTATTATTGGTAACAAACACGTGAAGAACACCGTTAGGGAATGCAAATGGGAAAGTAAATGTAGCTGTTTGGTTTGAACTGATTGGTGATGCAATCGGTGGGAAAGTTACAGTGCCCCATTGTTCAATTTTTCCAGATAGGTATTTTTGATGACCCGTTGTTCCAAGCACGGCATTGAATTTATCGTTGATAATTTTCCCTTGCTCAGCCGTCAATACTTTATCTGTTCCACCAGTGACCAAGTCATTGACCAATTGAACAATACCCGTATGCGTAGTTGAAGCTTTTTTCAATTCATCATCTGGTACATAACCATCTACGCCGAGGCTAGCAGCACCACCGGCAATTCCGACTTTACTTGCTTCAAGTTTATTATCTTGCAGAGCTTTACCTTGTGCTGCAGACAACGGCTTTCTTGCATCTGCTGTAGTCAGGTTATCTACAATCATATCTTGAGTGACATAGACAAGTGAGCTATCCAGCGTAATATTTGCAATGCCGCTGTCTACAATATTGATCGCAAACTTCAGCTTGTATTCACGAGTGCCATCTGTAGACGCTTCTTTAAAAATCGGTGCTACAGATCCGTCACTGATCAAAACAGCAGTATCCGCAATCAACCCGACTTCACGAATATAAAAGCCACCAACATCACTTGGAATAATCGCTTCAACAATCAGACGATTGGCGATTATTGGATGTAAGTAATAGTTGGATGGTGCAACGCTGTAGACTTGATTGACCAGTGCTGTGCGGCTCTTATCTGGTGTCGGCACGCTACCGTTACCATCGCCAAACACCACATGAGTAATATTGAGCTTAGTTGCTGTTGCAATGGCATTTGCAATCTTTGCATCACCATTGTTGGTTGTGACGTTATAAAATTGAGATGCCATGTTTATGGTCCTGGATTACATTCAAAGATAATGGAGTCCTGCATGGCAATAATGTTGCCCATATTCAGCACAGGATTGGATGTGATGTTGACGGATGAAATACGGCGGCTGGCTGGCTTGGTTTCATCAATCAAACGGTTTACTTCTTTGTAGGTTTCTTTGGTTAGTTCTTTACCGACCAGATCCAGCTCTAAATAAAATGTCCCAGGGATACCCACCGGATTGGTCTGCCACCACTCCACCAATTTCACCGCATAACCAAAGGGTTCTAGTGCTTTCTTGATGGCGTACGGCGTGCCTTTTTTACGATGCTGATCAAATGCCTGTTTTAAGCGGCTACGTTTTAATGATGGCATCCAGTCAAACCGCCAGTAATCCACTGACAATTGCACAGCCAGGAAATCAAGGAATACATCCGGAATACTGTCCACATTGATCATGCTGTTTAAACGACGCTCAAGATTGGTCTCTGCACTTTTTGCAATTTCCAGCTTGTACTCAAGCTCTGTCGAATTGGGCGGTAATAAGGTGGTCATATCTAGTACGCCGCTACAGTGACAGTTACACCAGTGCAATAACCAGCCTGCGTCTGATCAATCAGAATGTCTGCTGCTGGCGTCGTGATTTCAACGTGTTCAATCCCATCCACATGCAATGCTTTAAAAATGGCTGAACGGCGGATTGAACGACCAATGCGCTTCTGATCCTCAACATAAGCAGCCAAGTTTGCCTGAGCTTGTTCCAATACACTTGCGGCCTGAGCGGTCTGTTCTGCATAAATCGTAGCGGAAATGCTGTAATTCACTGCTGTCACACTTCGCACAACGGCTTTGTCACAGCATGGACGTACCGTTTCATCATCCAAAGCAGCCTGCACAATAGCGATAAGCTCTGCTGATGCTTCACCATTGATCGAATCATTTTGCAGCACATAAATATCGACATAGAAAAGCGTTCTGATTAAGTCGATTAATTGCTGCTGCGTTAGGTTCTCCAACACAATATTGGCGAGATCCACCTGAGGTGATACCACGGACACATCACCAACACGACCGTCGGCAGATTGCGCATAAAACTCATACGCGGATGTAGGACCGGCAACACTTAAACCATCCATTGCCAAAATATAGCGGTAACGCAGATCATCATCGCTTTCCATCACGGCGGCCGTGGTTTCTGTAGCCGGCGTAATGGTTAAACGCTTTAATCCACGGTCAGCGACCAGATTGTCCAGATTCGTTCCGCTTGAATAAAGCACCAACAGTGATTTGACGTCTGTATTTCTTTGCTGCCGGAATAACAGCTCACGATAAGCACTTTCTTCAAGCAGCTTAACGATAGGTTCAGATTCGTAAGCCAGTGTTTCGGTCATTGCAGCTTTTGCAGCTGCATCGGTGTATAGAGCAAGAAAAGCAGCTTTTCGCTGCGCAAAGATCGTTTCAAAACTCAGTTCTTCAATAAGTTCTGGCGCTGCAATCGTGCTGAAATCTGCTAAGCTCATATAACCCTTACTTGTTAATTACAATTCCATCCAGTCTCACAGCCTGACCATCAATCAGATATTTACCGGTGATGCTCAAAGTGATTGACCCAACCACCGCGCTGGTAATATCTACTTGCTGCAGTTGAATCCGAGGTTCCCAAAGATCCAGCGCTTCAGCAACAGCGGCATAATAGTCCACCAGTGTTTCCCGGTTGACTGGCGCGTCGATCAGCTCAAACAGCCGCGAGCCATAATCACGGCGCATTACTCGGCTGCCAATCGGTGTGGTCAGTATGTCAATAATGGACTGTTTCAGATGTTCCAGTCCTTCTACAGTTTTTCCCGTGTCACGACTCATCATTTACAGCACCCCGCCGGTATTGCCACCGCCTGTCTGCACGCCAGTATGCTGATGTGTCGCACCAATGTTTTTGCCGTTATGGGTTAATGTTCCGCCACTAATGGCCACATTGCCGGTAATGGTTGCCGTACCGCCACCAGCACCCATGGTCAGTGATTTGGCCACCGATAAATTACCGGTGCATGTGGTGTTCGGCGCGTCAATCGTGACGCTTGAAGCCGCTTCAATGTTGGCCTCGTTACATTTGATCAGGACCGCGCCAGATGATGCACTGGCATCAATCGTCAGCGTATGGCTGGTTTTGTTGTACTCAATGACCGTGCCATCTGCATAGATGGTTCTCGGATTGGCATCGCTGCCGGCATCCGGGAAAAGGTCCTGAGAAATCGAACCAACAATCACGCCTTGCGATAATTCTCCACTGGGAGAAAGGACTACCACTTGTTCCCCGACACTGGGCGCATGGTATTGCCGATCATCCCCGGCACGCTGTTTGGTCCAGGTCAGACCTGAAACGACTTCACCATCAAAATCAACAGTGGCCATACCGCCAGCAACGGATTGAACCCGGCCATAGCGGATTAAATTTGCCAGTAATCGGTCTGTTTGTGATGCTTCATAACTCATGGCATCACCTGCTGATAATCATCCGCATTGACAGTACCGGTATCAGGCGCATAACTAAAAACGGGATTATCCGGTGTCACTTCGCCGGTTTCATCCCAGATATTTGCACCAATGCCGAGCTGCATGGAGAAATCCACCCGCCAGACTTCAAAACGGTCCAGTTCCGGAAAGAAATCATCTTCGACAATGGCATCCACCGTGGCATGACCTACCGCCGAATTATTCAAGGCGTGAAAGCGTTTGTTTTTAAAAATGTAATAGGCCAATTGAACGGCCAGTTTTTTAATATTGAGTTTGGCGTTTGGCTGGTTAAAGGTATCAATCACCCGTGCTTCAAAACGTGCCACCAGTGGCAACTGTTCCGTGCACATATCGCCTTCAGGATCCAGTTCCAGTTCCGGCAGGTCCAGAATTAACGCAGGCAAATTCTGCTGGCTTGGCGCACGGCGTTCTTCTTCCTCACGATAAAACTCGACAATTTTGAACTGCGGGAATTGAGCTTTTAGTTTTTCAACAAGGGTGCTGTGCAAAAGCTCCAGATCAGCACCGGCTAACGCATTTGCCATTTCAATTCATGCTCCAATGTCTTAAAAAACTGCGCGTGAAAATCGACTGAATTAAATTCAGCACCTTCCAGATAGCTGTCTGCTTTGGCCTTGATGGTTTCGGCCTGTTTTTCGATAGGTAGGCGTGCCTTTCCGACACGTTTGAAGACTTGATGCTTGGTTTTACTGATAAACGCACCATCGACACGGCGCTTGCCGGCAGATACACCACGTTTGGTCTGTCTGGCACCCAGATGGATCAGCGCCACATCATTCAAACCGTAGAACAAACGGATAGAAAATCCTGCACTGGTTTTCACAATCGAGCTTTTTTTGAGGCGGCGGCGGATAATCCTTTGCGGCATTTCCAGTTCTTTACTTAAACCACGTGCAGTACGAGTCTGTAACCATTTCGCCATGCGGCTAAGGGTTCGCCTTAAAGCAGCTTGTGCCTGTTTTTCAGTAGGTTCCAGTTCATCAACAATGGCCTGAATCCCTTCGGCACGAATATCAAGTTGAATCATCTAGTACCTCAAGTTTCAGCATCGACATGCCGGTGCCATCTGGCTGAGGATAAGACATGATAAAAAACCGTCGACCATCACCCAGCATTAAAGTATCTTGGCGTTTGATTCCAACGGCATCTATTTCTTTACAGGTAAAGCGAGGCTGAGCATCGTCAACCTCATATTCTCCAAGCTGGGCATTCAGATACGGCTCATCAAAGATACCGGTAATGTTCCGGCTTGCTGATCCATTGGCAAACTCAACCGTGGCGGAAATCGCAAAACCGCCAGCAGCATCCGTCTGCAGAAAAACATCCAGATTTTCCCAACTTGGCGCAGGCATTAGTCAGCCTCGTGTGCAGCAGCAGAAATCTTTTCAATCAGCTGTTCTTTGGTAAAAGAGGCCGGATTCTCGATCTGGTATTCAGCCGCCAAGGCCACCAGTTCATCCTTTTTCATTTTGGATAAATCAATGGTTTCCTCATGTTCATCATCCTGAACGGCATCCACCTGGACCAATGTGCCACGGCCACGGTGCAACAACTCTCGTGCAAATTCCTGAGTGACTTCTACTTCTTCACCGGCTTTACGGATCACACCACTAATCACAATCGCTGAAGTCAGTGCAATAACTACTTTTGACATATTCATCACCAAAATTATGAGTTAAAACAAGCCACGTGATGTGGCTTGTCCTTTAGCTATTAGATGGCAGGTTTCACACCGTAGCAAATAGATTCATTGTTACGCAGAGCAAAATCTACGTCCTGGAATGCAACGATACGCAAGCCACCAGATGTGCTCAGTGCATACGGATCAACAGTAATATCCAAACCACCCCACAAACCGATGATCAGATCAGCGAAATTACCGAAGAACACATCACCAGCAGCGATCTGGTTGGTTACTTCAGTACGGTAACCATTGACAGTATTGCCTTGTTCCCAGATAGTTGCTTCTGTGCCTGAACCGAATTTTGCTGTAGTTTTCAATGCACCACGTGTGGTTGCATTCACAACATAGGCCATGCGATCCACTTCGGCATTGTCGGCAGCCACGGCAGTTTCCATACTCACCAGTTCAGCAAATGTCGGATCGGTTGCAGCAAAGTTCACTGCATTGATGCCCGAAATATTTTTCAAACCAGTAGGTTGGTTATTTAAACCAGTACCGTAATAACCAGCACGGTCAAGTTCCAATGCAATCGCTTTGTTTAAGTCATTCCAAACTAGATTTTCAGCATCTGGAGTGCCTTGTTGCAGCAATTTACGGGTAATGTCGGTGTAAGCAGCAACAGTATGTGGTGACAATTTACGTTGACCGACTGATGGTTGTGAACCGGTTGACGCTTCGCCTTCACCCACCCAGTAAGCGGTTGCACCACCAGTTTGTTTAGGAATATCCACATCACCCACAAGGCCATTCATCATGTAACCCAGTTGAAGTAATGTTGTGCGCTTACGTAACAGGTCAATAAACAGATCAGAACGATGATCTGTACCCACCAAAGTTGCACCAGATGTATTTCCACCGATTTCAAATGCACGGCTTAAAACGTCCGCAGGAACCATGATGCCTTGTGCACTACGACCATAGGCTTGTGCTGCTGCTTCAGAGCATTCACGCTCAAATGCTGCTGCTTCAATATCTGCCTGAGTTGCACCGGGTAACATGGCACGCACAGCACGCATCAATGAGAAACGGCGAACTTCATCACCAGTCATGCCAATATTGGCATTTTGTACTTTTGGTTTTTCAGTAATGGGTTTGCCTTGTTTACCGTGCTGACGCTCTAAAATGGCAGTCTGCAATTCAGCAGGGGTTTTGTTATCATCAATGTACTGACGTACCAGATCAGAAGCACCGAAACGCTCACCCAGTTGCATCAATTCAGCAACACGTTTACGTTCAGTTTCGGCACCACGTTGCGCTGTATCATCTGCTGCACGCACGATTTCGATCTGGCCGAAACGCTCACCATTTTCGTTGACTTGCTGGCGGCAGTAGTTGCCATTCGCATCGGTAAAATATTCAAACTTCATATTGAGTGCTCTTTGCTGTTTCGCTGGAGTAGCTGCTTTAGTTTCATTTTCAGCATTGACCAGCGGTTTTTCATTATTCAGTTTTTCACCGGAACGCCCCACACCGACAGTGATGTCAGCAGGTACAGACACCAGTGAAATCTCGTAAGGCTCCCAGTCGGTGATCAGATACACATCGTCATCTTCACGGGTTTCTTTTAGTTTCGCCCCAAGTACGCGGTAACCTACCGATACCTGCTTACGGATACCGTCTTTGACATCCTGGAAGATTTCTTCAGCACGGGATGAACGGCCAAAACGTACCACGGCGCGTCCTTTCTTGTCGGCATCTACACGAACAGATTCCACTACCCCAACCTGATCATCCCAGTCATGATTGATCAGCAACGAACCGCCAATGATGCGATCCATCCGCATGGCGCCAGATGAATGGTCCAAAACCTCATAACCAAACCAGCGCTCCACTTCTACTTCACTGGAAAAGGACAGCTCAACCGTGCGTTTATCCTCATCCACGGACGCACGCTCAAAAATGAATGAGCGGGTTAAGGCTTCCTTGTTAAATTCTGGCAGCTGTGCCTGTGAGGCTTCACGGGTAAAGCTCATGCCCGCTAATGCCATTGCAAAATTCACTCGATTTGTACGCATTACATACCCTCTTTTGGACGACCTACAGCGCCTGTTTGTTTACGGCCCATGCTGGCCAGTACCATTTCTTCTGCAACTTCCTGTGAAATGCCCTGACCCACCAGTTCATCAATCATGGCGCGAGTATCACGAGCAATTTCAGCCCATACGGTTTGTGGGTCTTTGCCCTGTTCACGGATGATGGCACCTGGTGAAGTCAGCATGTTATTTTTGGATTTTTCAGCAGCAGCAACATCACTGGATGGATCAATCCATTGCCAGCGCCGCGGCTGCCATGACACTGCTCTGTAACGATCAATATCAACTGCTTTAAGTGGCAAATTTCCTTTTGAAATCTGACCACGAAGTAATGCGTACTCAAGCCATGCGTTATAAACCGGCTCAACTAGCGATTCGATCAGCCATTGCTGTAACTCTTTCCAGTGTTCACGCTCATCCAATGTACCCTGACGGATCGAACTGAAGTTCACACCTTCCAGATCAGAGGCCAGATTGTTATAAAGCACGCCCATACCAGCGGCCATCGAGCGCAACATGGTTTTGTGAAATGGCAGAAATTCACCGGTCGGATAGTTGGGTGACCATTCTTTCAGTTCAGCACCTTGTGGCAGTACAGGAAATTCACCGGCCTGTGATTCAATCAGAATTTCATCTTCCTCTGAATCAAACTCAGGCCCATGCCCATCCTTCCACTGGATAAAGCCCATCTTGTTTGCTGATGTACGCGCATTAATAAGTGCTGAATCTTCAAACTCGGACAACTGACGCATGCGGAACAGGCTGGTTGCAGTCCAGGGCAAGCCACGTTTCTGTCCGATAATTTCTTCCAAATAACCATGAATGATCTGATCAGCTGGCACTTCGATATAGTTGCCACTGCCGTGTCGATATTGGGTTTCTTCTTCAGTGTCTGCATCAAAAAAATAAGACACTGGGCGGCCATATTTGTTGAACTTAATACCCTGTCGGATGAAATAGCCATCTCGTAAATTTGCGCTATAACTCACTGGGCAACGCTGGGCATCAATCAACTGAATTGAAAACCCCAATGGCCCTGCATCATCACCACGAATAATCCGGGCAAAAAATTCACCATCCTTGGCTGCTGAAATCACACATGAACGCTGAATGGAGCGCCATGACTTCTTGCCTTGAATATCACAGTTCTGTTTTTTGCTCCATTGCTCCCAGGCTATTTCAATAGCATCACAGGCTTTATTGTCCAACTTACCAGCTGCTGTTCTGATCTGTGCCTGAAGTGTCACGCCTTGCGGACCAACAATATTCTGATGGGTTAAACGCAGGTATTGCTTGCCATAATCATTGTTTGTGCATTGTTCACGGCTACGAGCAACAAGCGTACGCTGATAACGCTCAATGATCAGATCGGCAGTCATCGGTGTAGATGGCCAATTGCTAGTTAAACGATTACTAACACCGGCCTTAAACATGCGTACTGCATTACGGTAAAGACGACGACCCTTGTTTACTGACTCAATCGCCGCATTTTCAATCTGGGTAACATGCGGAACATCAGGAATCTGGCTTTTAAAACTAAACATACGCACTTACTCCAACGTCACACGGACAACTTGACCAAACAGGCTTTTGCCTTTGGCCTTGGCTTGTTCACGTGCGACTTCGGCACGGTATAAAGAGCGCAATTTCAGTAAAGTTTCTAAGGGTGTCCGGTACAGTTCACGGTTATTGATGCGGTAACGTTCCTGATCCAGTGACGCACGCCCCTCGATCACCGCTTCCAGTGCGGCCAGTGTTTTCTGTGCATGGCTGCGCAGGTCTGTACTGGTGTTAATCGCAGATAAATCGGCAATAATTTCCAGCACACCACTGTCCAGTTCTTCAACTTCACCGGAAATATTGATGGCACGTAATGAATAGCCGTAATGCCCGGCCTGGTAGGTTTTTGTGGTTTCAGCGGAAATATTGAAGAGATGCTGGTTGCCATCGGCAGTGGATTGCATGTTTATGCTCGTGGCACCACGCAGATAAACCACCAGTGACCAGCCACCCGTTGCAGGATATGCGGTTAAGTTAAAGCTATGCTTAAACGTCACACCTGCCGTAATTTTTGTGGGGAATCGTACATAACTCATGAAGAATGATTACCGAAAATGCGCTTTTTCTAGCGTCAATCTTCGATAATCAGCGGGTTTTTTTCATTATTCAGTTTTTCATGACTGTACCTTGAACGTAAATGTATCAGGAAAAACCATGAATAAAGGTTAAATAAAAATCATATTTGATCCAAAAATAAACCATTGTGGTTTATTTTATTATCTGTTATTTTAAATTTACCAATTTTAACTAGGTAGAAAAAAATGACTGAAGATGCTCAACTAAAAATTAGACTTCCCCAAGATTTGAAATCAATTATTGAAGGCAGAGCAAAACTCAACCATAGAACCATGAATGGTGAAATTGTAAGTATCCTTGAGAAATCATTAAAAAGTGAAACCAACTCTGGCCGCTCAATTTTTTTTAATGATATGAATTGCGTAGATAACATTAAAGAAGTTTCTCTACGAGAACAGCAAGACTACATCATGAAGTGTATTTCAGATTTATTTTATGAAAATCCTGAATATGATCTGATCAACGTGGAAACACTTAATGACGGTTACAAAATCCGTTATTGGTATTCAATTCCTGCTAGTCAAGATGCGCGTAGGAAGTAAAAAATGCTAATGAGCATCTTAACCTTTCTTGCTGAAAACTATCATGTAATTGGTAGTTCTACAGCATTAACACTTCTCTTAACTAAATTATTAGATAAGTATATCCGTAAGGATGAGCTTAATTTACAAGCAAAACTAAACACAGACGTAGAATTGTTAAAAAGTCAATTAAGTCATCAAAATTCCAGGTTACATATCGCATATTCAGGCGTTTACCAGGAACAAGTTGACGCTTTAAAGAAGCTCTATTCATTATTATTAGATTATGAATCTTCTATTCATCAAAGACGGAACCCATCTAGGCTTGATCAACAACAAATTAATCCAAGTACAGTCTTAGATGACTTTAAAACGGCTTTTTATGAGAACGCAATATTTATACCTAAGAAACTCGAGGAGAAAATATTGCATATAATTGGATTCGGTTTTTCTAGCTATACGCTGGATAAATTCAAACAGGCTGAGGTAAAAGCTATCCAAGGTGATATTGATACCGCAAACAAACTTAGTGAAGAGGGTATTCAAAAAGATGCTGAATTCCGTACACTGAGAGATGACTTTAGATCTGAAATAAGAAGAGTATTAGCAATAGATGAAGAAAAAGCACCATAATGATCTGACCCCAATAAGGTGCTTTTTTAACAATAAAGATTCGCACTCATTTCTTGTTCCCGAACACCTTACGCTTTTTAATGATCGTAGCCGGCTGCACTGCATCCACGTTATTTTCAGCAACTTTCGCTTTCTTGCGAATGATGGTAGATGATGATTTCACTGGTTCATCAGATTGAACAGTACGAATATGATCGCCACCCATCGCCACACGTTCCGCAATGCGTTTTAAATTTGGCTGCATGATTTTCAAAGCGGCCAACGCATACACACGACAGTCCAAGCCCTCGTTACGTGCCCGGTCTGGCTTGTGCCATTCGCGGATCGGCTGGCCTTTAATGTAGCGCGTCACCAATTTTTCAGCCGTTAATTGCCGATACCATTCTGTTTCCCGTTCAATCGGGAAATGACAATAGCCCGGCCCTTGTTTGTCCAGATCCAAACGACGCATCACTACCAGTTTGGCTTCATCCGTGCCGACAATGAACAGGTCAATTTTACGTTTGTCTTTACCCGACTGTTTACGCTGTGGGCTTTGCACAATTGGCATACCCCAACCACCACGGCCTTTAATAGCAAACAGTTTACGGTTGCGGCGGCTTTTCACGTATTCATAGGCCCGTTGTGTATAGCCAGCTGTACCACCGGTATCCAGACACGATGCTGAAATCGATAGCTGAGCACCGGATTCATGCAGATAGGTACTTTCCAGAATATCGTCTAAATCTTCCCAGACTTCTTCACCCAGTGGATCACCCCATAGCACACGGTAATCAATCGACCAGCTTTCCTCACCTGCTCCCCAAGCGACAATTTCCAGTTCTAAACGGTCCATCTGCATATCGATGCCGCAGGTGAGATACACACCACCATTGGGCACCGTGGATTTGTACTCTTCAGCCCGGTTTTGCAAGGTTTCCGGATCGGCTTTATCACCTTTTTCCTCGTAGGTTTCACCCAGTGATACGTTGACGAATACCTGCAAATCATCCAGTGCCAGCTTGTCCAGATAAGACTGCACGATATCGCGCATTTTACGGAATGTGGACAGCATTTCCGGTGCATGAAAACTGATATGACCATGGAACGGTTTTTCTGCCTTCCAACCATGTCCCAGTTTTTCCGCATTACGAATGGCGGCAATCCGTTCGCCATCGGTCCAGACCTGACCGCAACACTCACAGCGATAACCGGCGGTTTCCGGATGATGTTCCTGGTCTAAATCTTCACGCGCATCCTGAATATTGCTGGATTTACGCCCTTCCCAGGTGACATTTTCCCATTTTAAAAACTGGGCTTCACTACAATGTGGACATGGCACGTAATAACGGCGACGGTCACCATTTAAAAATGCCGTTTCAACACGGCTGACACCTTTCACCGTAGGCGTACTGGACTCAGTTCTAAGCGACTGGTCGCCAAACGTGGCTGAACGCTGTGAAAGCAACTCGACCGGATCGCCCTCGGCTGTAGCCTCCATCCCGTCGATCTCGTCCGCGTGCGTAATCGGTGCTGAACGTGAACGCAAGGTTTTTGGTGAACCTGCCCAGCTGAACATCAGCCATCCACCGACATACGAAATCATGCGGCTGTTATTCACACCATCGCGGCTACGCGGCTTTGCCATTTTTTCTGAAATGGATTTATTCGCCTCGATCATCGGCCGTAATTTGGTTTCGAGAAAGGTCTGAACGTCACCCTGCGTAGGTTGGACAAAGATTTGTGATTTAGGTTCATGCGCAATGAAATAACCGGTGGCACATTGCTGAATGGTGGTTTTCCCCAGCTGTGCACCAGTCATGTAAGTAATACGGCGCACACCATATTCTTTAATGGCATCGATCATGCCACGCTGGTACGGTGCATTGTCAAAATTGATTGGACCAGGTATGGCATTCCCCACCGGAATTTTAATATTCTTTTCAGCCCATTCGCTTGGCTTGATGTCTGGTGGCGGGATCAGGTGCTGCATTGAACGTCTAACAGCATCCAGAACAGAACCAAAATTACTGAAAGTGGATAAATCAGTCATCTTCATCATCCTCAAAGTCAGATTCAGCTGAAGTTTCCAAAGCCAGGACTAATTCAGTTTTCAATTTTTCCTTGAATACTCGTTCATCCGTTTCACCCAGTAACTGCAGAACCGCACGTTGAGGAACGTTCATGACATTGGCACGAATCGCAGCAAAGGCCATGGCTTGAATCCGTTCAAATTCCGCAATTAATGCCACTTCACCTTTTTTTGTGGCCAGTTCCAGCTCTGCTAATTCCGTTTCTGCTTTCTGCTTACGGATCCGCAGCATCTCAATGTCATCTGGAATGCCGCCAGTAGCTTCTTCCACATCTCGATCACGCAACCATTTTGAAACATGAGCTGTATTGAACTGCCATTCCTGCCCTTTTCCACCACCCTTTTGAACAACTGGACAACCTTGGCGAACCCAAGAATCGATCGTATTGAGCGCGACTCCAAAAACCTCTGAAAGCCCCGTCCTGTTTACGATTCGACCCTTTTGTGTGACTGACATAAAAGCACAAGTTCCAGCTCAAATATGGTTGAGATATAGATGTTTAAACCGGTTTGAAAATTGACGCAGATGTTGAACCACGCGAGGTCTTTGCCCCCGCTTGGGGTGCCCCCTGGGAAGTACCTTGAGAAACTATTATTTTTAAACAATGAGTTACATCACGTCTGACCATTACACACCTCCCGATCTTGCTCTAGGAGTTGCTGCGCAGCTGCTAGTTGCTCTGCGACTTGGTCTGCCCTTGCGGCTTGACGAATAAGAAACTCGACATCTGTGTCGAGAAGTCCGCCTGTTGTTTCTGCATGATTGCCGCTGGTGCTGCTGGCAACTGAGGACACATCGGGACATTGTTTGGCTTTGAGTGACTCACGCAACCTAACATTGTTAGTGCGATACTCATCAATAGTGCTATTCGCATTGTGCTCGATTTCCTTGTGTTTGGCAAGATAGTTGGATTCAATTTGCTCTTGTTTAGCATAAGCAATACGCTCACGTTGGAGCGCCTTGCCTACATCAGCCTTCAGTTGCTGAATCATGCTCTCATAACTATCGATTTGTTCTGTTCGTGCTTTCTTATAGCCATAATCATAACTGCACCAGGACACATAAGAAATGAATGCAACACACAACAATCCGATAATTAATCTGATATTCATTAGAATCCTGCCTTAATGACCCATTTGCCTGTGCGCATCTGTTCTGCATGGCGCTGAGCACGTGACGGCGTTTGCTTGGCCCATTTTGAATTCATCATGCCATTAGCGGCCTCTGTGTATTTTCCTGCCTGGATCATGGCTAATGTGTTCTTAAAACCGAGTAGACCATCGACACCCATCTGAAAAGCCATTGATAGCAATACGCCACGGCGTGCATCATCAAGTGTTTTAATCCAGGGTAATTTTGCTTCTAGTGCAGTAATGCGCTTTTGAATATCGTTCTTCAATAAGAAAGCTGACTCTTCCGCCGTGATTCCACCGCCGTTGCGCTTGTCGATCAGGCGCCCCACACCGATGGTTGAGTAGCCGAGATGGTCCTTGTACTCGGTTAAGACCTCGCCTTCCTCAGCACGTAATAAACGGGTAATTTGCTGTTCAAAGTCTGACATTACTATTTCCCCTTACCTATCCAAGCCTTAAACAGTTCGACAAAATACTGACGCAAGGACATTTCCTTCCATGCGCCAGACTTGATGTAGCTAATAATTTCCTGAAAAATCAAACCACCGAACGAACCAAGTAAAAATCCAACTGCCCCAGCACTAGCTACATCAATAGCCCATCCGAACTTGCCGGAAATGAGAACAACTAACTGCGTTAAGTAATGCGCCATAAACGCACCAGACAGAATAAAAACAGCATAATCAGCAGGGTTTTTGAGTTGGTCTTTATGGTATCTAGTCACAATTGCGGCTCCTATTGCACCAGCAATGAAATACTGAAAATCCCCTAAAATCTTCATTAAAGCTGCGTACAAATCATGCAAGTTCATTATTTTGCAAGTCTCTTGGATTCATTTTTGACAATTTCACTTTATTCCATGTTTTTATTCATTATGTAGTTTTTCACCAGGTAATAAAAAAGCCCCTCACATTGAAGGGCTTTGGTTATATTAACTTATGCATGGATCATTTTTAATCAGGTTATGAACAAGCGCCAGCTTGTTGTGCTCCATATCTAGCCTGATCCACAGTGTACTTACTACCCGCACTCGATGAGAGCTGCTCAACAAGGCCACTGCAAGAGAATCCTGTGAGCTCAAGATATTGCTTTGCAGATCTGACTGCCTGCTCATTCCAGTCAACATTCAAACTATCAACTGCAACAGTAGCATCAGCAACATCATAACCATCACCAGCACTGGATGACAGTTGCTGTATAAGTCCATCACGTGAGAATCCAGTAAAGCTCAGATAATTCTCTGCTGATCTAACTGCATTCAGTTGCGGTCTGGTTAGGCTTTCCCCCACTGGCTCTGCTGGTAGCTCTTCTTGCTTAGTTTCGGCTTGAGTTAGGACTTCACTCACTTCCTCTTGAACCTCTACTGCTTTTTCTTTCTCAGCATCTTTTACGGCTGCTGCTTGTGCTTGAGCCTTCTCTTCATCCGACATGGTTGCATCAAAAATTAAAGATGAAATAATCATGCCTACAAAAAATACTAAAAATGCTTTCCCTCTGGTCTTCATTTTAACAACGCTTGGTTTAATTAACCCGATAATTAACAAAATGAACAAAACTAAAGTTAGTATTGCAAACAACCCATTAATAAATGACATATTTATCTCTTTTCTTTGGTTCTAAAGTTTTACTTATTGATTAATATATCACCTAATAGTTAATTAGTGCCAGAAGCAACCATACAAACCGCACGCGGCGTTAAATCAAAGAACTCTGCAATCTGCTCTTTTTTAAACCCCTGCTGCAGCATGGCCTTAATGCCTAGATTGCGATTTTTCAGGATAATCTGTTTGCACTGGGAAAGTGTTAATAGCTCACCGCCAAAATGTTGGCTAAGTTTATACGCATCCTCATAACCCAGCATTTGCACCAGATTATGTTTCAGATCAAAGTTTTTCAGCTTTGGTACATATAACAATAACTGTCCTGCACCCTGTCGTTTTTCGACCTTGTAGCGCGGACACTTACTCACCAAATACAATGCCTTTTGTCTGCCCAATACTTCAGCAATTGCGTGTAAATCACCTTTCAAATCTGAAATATCGTCCTGCATACTGCCCTCTAAAATAATTCTGACTTTTCAATGGATGGTTTATAGAAACGGCGAAAAACCAACATTGCTGCATCACGAGCATGCTCGTTGGTGCGACCTGACCAGCCTGTTCTTTTTTTAAATACATCTGCTTTTGTTTTAGTTGCGTTTGCTTTTGGATGGATCATGATGTAATTCAAATCTTGTTCTTTACACCAAGATTCCCAAATTTGAGCATCACGCTTAACAGATCCAACCCCTTGCGCCTTTTCTCGCCCACCTGTAAACCAAGTTCGTAAACGTGCATCTTCGATATAAAGTTTTATGTTTTCTTTTCCATGCTCAGTTACTAAGTCATTAATATTGGCCATAGCTTGAGTAATGGATAAACATTCAACTTTTTGCAGGTCTCCACCGTTGCCACTATCAATAGCAACGGCGAAACCGGTGTTTACTCCTGTATCTATGCCAATGAGGATTTTCATTCATCGTCCCCATCATATTCATCAGAAAACATTTCGTCACAAGTCCTTTCAAATAGGCAATCTGTACAAATTAAATCCCCATCCTCATCAATAACTACATCATCATGTGTTCGACACTTCCCACATTCAGCATCATCTAAAACCAAGTATTCATTAATCACCACACACCTCCAATCTCACCTTAAATTTAAATAATCTTTACTAACCAAATACCAATCGCTATACCGATATACACACAAAACAACCCAAATAACCAATCATATGAATCCGAGCTATTTGTCGATCTATCATCACAACCTATAATCCGTATTGGAGGTGCAGGAATTTGTGGTGGTACAGGTATTTTAGGATTATGGCAAGGCTGATACCCATTCCCGTGACTACCGTTAAACTTTGTGCATGCAATACACTTTCCACATCTAATCTTGGTCATTCAATTCACCAATCTTCATTCGCTTCCCATCCCTGTTCCAACAATAACTCTTCTTCTAAATTTAGGTCTGTCATGCAACCATCCCAAATAATTGTTTTGCCTTTCCACTTAGGTAATACCGGTACTCGCTGTTATTGTTTCCAACGGTATAAACCAACCCCATTACAACTAAGCTTTTCAAATATCGTTGTACTGCTCGTTTCGAGAGATTTGGCAATGCTTGAGCTTGAATTTCCGCAGAAGTAGCAACCTTTGTATTTTTGATTGCAAGCAACACATCAATGCCCCGATCCAAAACCGCAGCCTTGCCGTATTCAGTTTCTCGTTCATTCATGTTTCATTACCCCATCACAGCACCAAATTCACCAATCAAAGCAATTTGCTGTTCACACCAGGCTTTACGAAATGCAATCTCATCTAATTTCACTTCGCCCTGGTTGTGATCGAAAACTGTGGCCCACGCTGACCCATGCTTTGGGAGTGGCATCGCACACGTATTCAATTCAGGACTAAGCACCGCATTGCTGAATTGTGATAAGTATTGGAGTCTGGTCATGCTGCACCTGCCTTACCAACCATAAAACTTGGTGGCATTGGTAATGATTGCTCGGTTGGTCGCCACATGTGCAAGCAATATGGGTGATTGTTCACGTAGTCACTTTTAGGCGGGTGGTACTGGATTACACAATCAGTCTCACCCCAAAATAGTGACTTGATGAAGCACATCTCTTCCCAAGTTGGGCAACGTACTGGAAGTGAAACACTGACATGCTCCCAACCCATCTGATCGCTAGCAATAACAGTGAAAACGCATTTCTTGGTCTTCACCCAAAAAGCACCATTGTTTCCAAAACTCTCATTGCTACCCAATGGACCAGTAGTTATTCTGAATTTTTCAGGAACTTTAAAACTCACACCCCACCCCCTGCGCTTTTCCCTAAACGCTGATCCACCCAATTACACTCAACCAGTGTTAATCCATCATGTTGAAAACGAGACCAAAGACGATCCCCTAAATCCTTCTGCAATTCAGCCAATGTAAGATTTGAAATCAGCATGGTCGGTTTACCCGCGTCATAGCGTGAATATAAAACCTTGTGGATCAGTTGCAGGCGATTCTCATGACGATCATGAAGGCCGTATTCATCCAGGATCAGCAAGTCATACTCAGTGAACCGGTAGATTGCGTTTGATTCACTGTCATTTGCCTCTCTCTTCCATGCATTGGCAATATCATTAGCCATATCTTCCGAAGTGATATAGCGAACATAAATTCCCTTGTTCAAAAGCGTTCTGGCTATCGCACAGCTCAAATGGGTTTTACCTGTACCTGTCTTACCAGACATGATGAAATTGCGCTTTTGACCAGCAATCATGACTCTTGAGAACTCAACACAGTTGTTCAGGGCATTCGATTGTCCAGCAAAATTCGTGTTGTAATTTCTAAAGCCTGAATCCTTGTGACGCTCTGGAATCATGGCACCTGCAAAGTGCAACTCACGGACCATCTTGTTTACAGATTCCTGATGCTCCTGGTTGTTCTTGTTCACCAGGTTCTTTGCACACTCAGGACAGATTTGATTAGGTCCGGCTTGAACTTTTTGAATTTTGTGTTCAGCGCAGTAAGCCTGTACCTGTTGAAATTTCATTGAGATCATGGCGTTCATACAAAATCCTCCGGTATTTCAACTGGCTCAACATGGCCTTGGAATTGAGGAATGCCTTCCCATGCATCGTTGACGTTCAGATTTGTTTTTGATTGAGCTTTAGGCTTGTAACCACGTTTCACCCACTTCACAAAGTTGGCATACATCTGGCTGTCAGTAAGTTGACCTGATTTCAAACGTGGTTCGTAATGAGCATTGATTTCAAGTAAAACTTGGTTTGCCAGTTCTTGAGTCATTGGCATTTCGCCTGATCTTTGCAACCAAGAATTCAAAGAGTGGAGATCTGGTGTCCAGAGATTTAAAACTGCATCGACTGAATTTTCTTGCGCGTTACTCTCTTTAAAGTTTTCTTTAATATTTTCTTTTAAATCTATTTCTTTTACAGAGTGACATTTGATGTCACTGGTGGTGGTTACATTTGATGCTACTGGTGTAGTAGCATTTGATGTCACTGGTGTGGTGACATGAGATGTAACTGCATTTAATGTACATGCATTAGAAGTAGTTACATTTGATGCTACATCTTCAATAGAAATTCGATCATCTAAAGTTAAAGTGTAGGTGCTACTTTTGCCCCTTGATTTGGTGATGCTGATTAGCTGGAATTTAGCCAATTCAGCCATGCATTTGCGTACGGTTCTTTTATCCTTAATTCCGGTGATCTTCATTATTAAAACCTCACCCATCGCTTTTTGCTCAAGGTGAAATCCCTTAATGTGTCTATTCAAGAGCACGATACATTTAATTGCATCACCGTTTAGTACGGCTAAATACCCATCATCACAGATGAAATTAGGTAAAGGCGAGTACCCCTCATCTTTCTTCGACATAGCTTGTCGCTCTAATTTTTTAACAGTGGATGGGTGTAACGATATTTCGTTGTCTATCCCCTGCTTATGTGCTAAATTTGTTTTCATATTTGAAACCCCGCAAGTGTTTTGAATTAGGGTGAGTAGACCAAGGGAATTTCACCCTTAGCCCCTCGCAGAACCGGACATGAACCTCTCAGCTCATCCGGCTCCCATTATCCAACCGATGGTAAACATCCCATTTTCCAGTGCACAAAGGCATTTGGAAAATCACGCGCAAGTCGCCCTAAGGCATATCTAGCCCGTCTTTTATGACGGGCCAAGTTTTTATACTTACGCCTCATCCAGCGTATAAGATAAGCATTCATGTGTTGCCAGATCGCTGACATTGCTGAACCATGGAATCGACCATAGTATTGCTGCCAACCTTGAAGAATTGGATTGAATATTGCAGATAAATCACTTAATTCGCGATTACACATCAGATGTAGATGCCATTTCCGAATAGTCTGTCGCATTGCTTTAAGTGCATCACGACTGACTGCAGGAGAGAAATTTACATAAACTCTTTTATACTTGTCCACAGCCTTACGGGGCCTAAACGTGTACCCGAGAAAAGTAAATTGAACATCGGGATATGCTTTACGACGATTAATATCTTGGCAATAAACAATCTTTGTCTTGTCTGGATGCAATTCGAGACCACATTCACGAAATCGTGCATCGATCTTTTGTAAAACAAGTTTGGCTTGAGATAAACTCCGACAATGAATTACGCCATCATCTGCATAACGGCAGAACCGTACACTTTGAAGATGTTTCGTAATCCACATATCAAAAGCATAATGCATAAATAAATTCGCCAATAAAGGACTCACAACACCACCTTGTGGTGTGCCGCGATTCCTTTCTAAAAGATGGCCATTTATGTGTTGCATTGGTGCTTTTAACCAACGTTGCACATATAAAAGAATCCATGGAATTTCACAGTGTTTCTTGAGTGCACGCATGAGTAAATCATGGTCGATGTTATCAAAGAGACCTTTGATATCAAATTCCACAACCCAGTCATAATCCCAACTTCGTCTCCTCACTATCGCAATTGCATCATGGGCAGAACGCCCCGGACGATATCCATATGAGTTTGGATGAAATAATGGATCAATTTTCGGCTCTAATAAGAGCTTAACTGCTGTTTGCGCGACTCGATCTGCAACTGTTGGAATACCTAGTATACGCACGCCACCTGACTTCTTTGGAATCGGAACAGCCTTAACTGGCGGTGGAAAATAACTGCCAGAACAAAGTCGATTCCATAGTTTGTATAGGTTGTTCTTTAAATGCTTTTCGAATTGCTCAATAGATTCATGATCAACGCCTGGAGCGCCACCATTCTCTTTGACTTTTTTAAATGCCTCCCAGATTAACGCTTTAGGAATGTTAAATGGTTTGGTCATAAAGTTTTGCTCCTCCTGCTTGCACAGTTGACAAATCCGTAGACCTGGATAATGCAACCCCTTCGCTCCATTACCATTACAGTAACTTCAACACTACTACGAGTTGCTCCGCCCCTTGGTGACGCATTGCTATTATCAGCCTTGCCTTTTGAGCTTGTGCCTTTCGCTTGACATCGCCACCGAAGGTTCCCGCAGTTCAACGTAAGAGCCTGAATTAGGATCGCGCTGCCTCTACGCCGGACACCGAATGGCCCGTAAGCAGGTAACGGCCAAACTAATCGCGGGGTAACTTCCATCCCCGGTTTTGATGTCATTTGAGTACTTTCGACACTTGAACGGCAGTTCACTGTTGTTCGCCTTCCTAATTCTTACCTGACATCTCTACGATGCCTTTTCCATAACGCTCACGACCGGGACTTTTGATCCAAGCCGCTTATGGTGGTTTGCTACCTGCTCCTGCAAGCCGATAGCGAGGGGCCATACCCTCATCTCTTACGCCGCTTGCTGCGGCACACGAAAGCCTGATCCCCAAGATCAGGCTTTTTCTTTGCCTAAATTTCCGTTAATCCCTTCCAATCCCTCTCCGAAGCTCACCTCAGTAGAGATATCCCGCACTAAAGCTTTTAATCCCAAGCGCTCAAAGGATTTTGCTTGTAAATTAAGTACATGCCACTCACCGACGATTTCTTTTTCAAGAAGAAACGCCAGGTATTGGGCAAGGTCTTTACCCTTAATTTCAGCGAGTGTTTTAGCTCGCTCATGGATTTCCGGAGATAAGCGGACATGTGTAGATTTCTTTTCAAGACTCATAAATTCACCTATGCGGTAAGTGTTTGATTGCGCAAATAATCAAAATCCGCTTCTGGACACAATGAGTCGCAGGAAACTTGACCTTTGCTTGCTTTATCTATGCGAATAGCCAATGGTGCCCCGCACTTTTTATTTACATAGATGATTTGCTGGAGGTTGCCGACTGTTGTTAGGCATTCTTTTGCGAAATTTTTTCGCCCTTCAGGCGTCAGGCTTAAAAGGTAACTTTTTAATTGCTCGGTATTTGAGGAAGACATACGTATCTCCTTAATAAATATATTTAGTAAATACTAATTTTTATTAGCAACCATGTCAATAAATCTTTAGTGATTACGAATTTACTTTTTACTAAAAACTATATGAAATACTAAATATGGATAAAATCGCTTTAAGACGCAGAAATTTGCGCACAGCCATTGATGCTGCCAACAAGAAATTAGGGTTTAAATCGGACGTAGCTTTTTGTGAGCATTACGATTTAAATGCCAGTCATATTTCACAACTCATTAATGGGCATGGGAGTTTTGGTGAGCGTGCAGCAAGAAATCTTGAGAAAAAGATAGGCTGGGATAGTGGATTGCTTGACAATGAAGATTATTCAGCGGATGGATCAACTCCACATTCGTGTCAAACTGGAGGAATCCATATAGCGCCCATCGAGTTTAGAAGTGGTGAAAGAAAGCCAACCAATGTAAGAATTCCTATTTATAAAGACATCAAGGCTTCATGTGGCGCTGGCATAGAAAATTTTTTAGAAGATGTGAGTGAGTATCTCGACATAGATCCATACATCTTAAAAATTATGGGTATACAAACCAAACCAGAAAACTTGCGAATAATCTATTCTGCTGAATACAGCATGTACCCTACTGTTGCCCCAGAAAGTCCGTTATTTGTAGATATTTCAGATAAAGATCCAAACGCTTTAAAAAATGGGAATGTGTATGTATTTACACATAATCATGAATTAAGAATGAAACGTATTTTTGTCAGCTATGGCTCGAATACTGTGAAATTGACCAGTGATAACCCTGATAAAAAACGATACCCAGATGAATTTATTAATAATGAGCAGCTTAATGAAATCAACTTTGTTGGGCGCTTAGAGTTGGCTTTAGTTAAGCCTTGATTACCTAAAGGATTGATATGCACCCGAAACAAATCATGAATCAAATCGTCGACCGAATTAATGAGGCGGCGGCTGCCAATCAACCTCTGGTATTAGATGCTGAAGAAGTCAAAATCCTTGCTGAAGAGATTGGTGATCTTCACTTCGTGCCAGTGTTGACTAATGAGCAGATCGTCCAGCTGTGTAAAGAAGGAAAGCTTGGGCAGCCAATAGTGAATAAGCAAGATTAAAGTTGTGAACCAGATCAACCTACAGCCGATCTGGTTATTAATTTTTGGATTATAGAAGATATTTAAAAGCAAACCGATTGCAAGCAATCAATAATTTTTTATTGAACTGAGGGTGTATGGATTTTAGCGATTACATTGTGTATGTCGATGAGAGTGGTGACCACACTCTTAATGGGTATAACTCTAAATATCCTGTTTTCGTTTTAGCTTTTTGTATTTTTCATAAAAGATATTACACAGAAACTGTAATTAAGAAATTAGAACAGCTTAAGTTCAAGCATTTCGGGCATGACATCATTGTTATGCATGAACGAGACATTCTTAAGGGGACAGGAGATTTTAAAAATTACTCATCAAAAGAGCAAAAAGAAGCTCTGCTAAATGACCTTACTGAATTGATGCAAGAGACACATTTTATTCTCATTTCATGCGTTGTTCGGAAAGACTCCTTGATCAAGCGATATGCAACCCCTAAAAATCCATATTTTATTGCTCTAGAGTTTGGCTTAGAAAGAATTTATAAGTTTTTAGTAGAAAAAGGCCAGCAAGATAAGAAAACATTCATTGTGTTTGAACAGCGTGGATTGCAAGAAGATAAAGACTTAGAGCTTGAATTCAGAAGAGTTTGTGATGGTAATAATTATGGGAAAATTTGCCTTCCATTTGAAATAAAGATGGCTTCCAAGAAAGTAAATTCTTCAGGTCTTCAAATCGCAGATTTAGTGGCTAGACCAATTGGAAACCATGTTTTAAAGCCTGATCAGCCTAACAGGGCTTTTGATGTATTAAAAGCTAAATTCTATAGTTCTAATGGGCGAAATGGCGCAGGGACAGGCTATCACGGTTATGGATTGAAGGTTTTTCCAAACTCTAGATAAACAAAAGGCCCTAACATAACGCTAGAGCCTTCTGCCGACTGGGAATCCCCGGTCCATGTATAACAGTGTAAAACATAAATAAATAATACGCAATAGTGTGCCACTATGCTGCGAACCCGACGCAGTCTTTTAGAACAGATCGGGTGGAGATAATAATGAGTGATAGTATTACAGTAACCAGACCTATTGAAATTAAAGATAATTCTGTTGAGAGAGTTGCTTTTGATTTAATGTCTAGAATCGCGGAAGTAGAGAAATTAAAAGGAAAAGATGAGGGTAAGAAAAATAACCCTCGAGAGTACTATCTAAAACTCTACAATCAGTGCCACAAAGTTGTGAGCTGGTCTGGTGTGGATATTAAGGCGATTTTGGAGGATGATCCTTCTTGAATAAATCGCCATCAATTTTGTTGATACAATGAATAATTGCATCTGGATCAGTACATCCTGTGGCAATTAGACTCAATACAAGGTTAAGTTTTTCTTCGTGAGTTAGCATAATAGACTCCATCCAACCCACCCCAGCGGTGGGTTTTATTTTGTCTATATTATCATTTACTAAATATTTTACTAAATTTATTTAGCAAAACTATTGACTAAATATTTAGTAAATACTAAATTACATCTCACCAGATAACAAAAAAGTCCCTGACATTCGACCGACGGGATCAGGGCTTTATGTAAACACTTGCAAGCTTACGAGGCGATTATGACCCACCACCCATCCCACAGTCAAACACCTGCGTTTGACACTAACAAAAGTCAAACGACTGCAATCCTTCACCAGGAGCCAACGTACGAAGAAATGTACGGCAAGCCTGTGAACATTTTTGCAAACGTTTGCTCATTCCTTTTAATCCTAATCACTGTTCTGGCCTTGTCTTACATGTACCTGCGCAGCTCTGAACGTGAAGTGCAATATCAAACTGAACAGTCTTTGGCGCGCCAGGCTGAATACAAAGGAGCGAATCAACAATGACAACTCTTTTCCCTGCTGAATTCTTTGATGCCAATAAAGGTACGGCGTATCAAACAGCCTTGGCTCAATTTGAAAAGCCATTGCTCAAAGCAACCATGATCAAGTGTCATGGCAATCAAACCAAAGCTGCCGAAATCCTTGGATTAAACCGCGGCACCCTGCGCAAAAAATTGGACATGTACGGCATGCTCAATAATCGAGGTGGCTGGTGATGGAAATTCAAATGAAGTATCTGGCAATTGAGCCAGAAGGCACCAAACATATTCACTTCCAACTGGCAGGACCATTTGAAACGTGGCTTTTAAACGGCGGCTATCAGACTAAGTTTATTAGACATGTCCCATGCGTACGCTACAGCATGCCCAATAAAGAAACGCTGGAAATTGATGGTACCGGGAAGATGAATGCTGCAGCACAGAAACGCTATGCGATTTTTCTTAAACAGTATTTGAAAGTGGGTAAATCGTTGATTGAGTCTTTGCGTGCTCAGGCACCAAAAATATTGAAGGTGGCGGCGTGATGATTGGAACTCAAATCAAACCCGATTACCAGGAAGCTGTTGCAAAATTTGTAGCGAATGGTGGCCAGATTAAGCCGGCTGTAAATACCAATAAAGCTGAGTTTAATTACTGCAATGCAGATACTGTTTTGCAAAGTGCTGAGCGTCCTAACAGTCACCAAAACCACATTTTGCGTACACGTGCTGAAAAGCAAGGTTTAAAAAGCTATAAACCGGTTGCCCCATGCAGATCATGTGGTACTTCCGAGCGATCTGTGAAATCAAATATCTGTCTTGAATGTGACCGCCGCAGAGCAAGAGCCAAAACAGGCTTGAGTCTTAAAAATTTGGAAGCCATTGGGCATTACCTACTTGGAAAAGGTGAATCGGTTGAGTTTACCAGTGGCGGTAAAAAGTACGTTTTGAAAGTTGAGGTGGCGTGATGGGATTAACAAATAAACAGCGTGTTAAGCGTACCAAGAAAGTCAAATCAAGCGGATTTTTCTCACACGTTAGCTTATCCACGGCTCGTTTTTATTACTTAGGTTGTGATGGGGTTGTTTATCGGGATGATGTGTATCGCAATTGCCTGCGCCCTGCTCATCTCAGTGTAGAGCAACTGCTTGGCAACCCTAATGTGTTAACTCGTTCTGAGTTTAAAGAATGGCTTGATAGTAGAAAGGTGGCGTGATGGATATTCAAAAAATTAAAGAATTGGCCTTAGCAAATGGCTTCAAGTTAAAAGAACAAGCAAGTGGAAACATGGATTTAAACGCTTATGTTTATGACTTTGCAAATGCTATCGAGCAAGCAGCCAAAGCCCAAGCGGTGCCTGAGGGGTTTGTTTTGGTTAAAACCTTTGATATTGCAAAGTTGGCTATAGCAGTGTCAAGAGTCGATCTTATGACGTATTCAGAAGCAAGACCTGATAGCGAAAAATTAGCTTGGCAAGATGTTGCGAATAAACTGGAAGCCATGATCGAAGCACAGGAGCCAGCCAATGACTGAAAATACAATTCGTTGCACCAACTGCGGACTTGAATTTGAAAGTGATTATGATCTTGAGCAGAACCTTGTTGATCAAGATACAGGTGAAATCCACGATGGTTGTCCAACTTGTAAAACTGATGCGTACTTGATGGATTTAATCAAATACCCTGATTTGGAGCCAGTCAATGACTGAATATCAGATTGAAATTAGTGCCACTGGCTCTTATCACGTAACCATATCAACAGCTGCAAGTGAAGAACATGCAAAAGAATTGGCTTTGGGATATTTCCATGAAGAATACCCTGATTTTGATGGTGTTGTTGTAAGCGTGGAGCCAGCCAATGACTGAAATCGAATTCAATCAAACCGGTGATTTTAGTGCTGTGAATGCTGCTAGAAAATGGTTACAAGATCATGGTTATAGCTATGGATCAATGTGCATGGATATGCCAATTGGGATTCTTAAAGGCAGTTGGTGTATCGCGAAATGGCGCAACTTAACACCCAGGGAGCGCAATCAGCTCGACGGAAAGTTAATTTCCCCTGATTTTAGAAATGGGCCTGTTGTTATTCAACTTAAAGACCATGCCACTGATGAAGAAATTAAGGCAGGCAGTCGCATTAAGCAAGGATTAAAACAATGAATGAAATTCTAGAAATTGCAAAAGACTTTGCTGAAGACTTGGCTCCGCATGTAATTAGTAAAACCGGCACAGTCAAAACACTTACAGCTGAACAGGTATCTGCGCTTTATCATATCGCTGTTGATTTTTGGATGCGAAATGATGAAGCCAGTGTTGATGTGAAGTTGCCTTTTGAGGTTTTGCAGAGTTTAAGGGAGGTGTCTTGATATTTAATTTTTTGAAACGCCTATTCTGCTTTCATGCTTGGGAATACGAGCGTGATGCAAATAGTGGTGAAATCGATTGGGTTTGTCGTAAATGTGGAGTGTATGAAGATGAGTGATTTTATTAAGATGCAAAAAGAATCATTACACGGTGAAGAAGATCGCATGCTAAAAACAAGTGAAGTTGTCGAAATGTTGGGAATAACTAGATCCACAATCTTGAAGTTAGTAAATACAAAACAATTTCCAGAACCGGATTGGGTAAGTGATAGTGGATATAAGTATTGGTGGAAATCCACTATTTATTACAATTTCAATAAAAAACAAGCCCTCGCATCATGAGGGCTTATTTTCTTCAAATCGTAATTGTTTTGATGAAATCAATTGTGATTTTAGTTCATCACAATAATCAGACCATCGTTGCATCATTACACGGCGTTTATCTAAATGCTTGGTACGGTTATATGCCCTGCCATGCATGTCACGCACCTGGTGCGCCAGCTGCTGTTCAATAATATTCAGCGGGAATTCCAGAACCTCATCAAGCAATGTACGTGCAATCGCTCTGAATCCATGGCCAGTCATATCACCTTTAGAATATCCCATACGGCGCAAAGCCATATTAATAGACATATCTGATATTGGACGATGTTTATCTGATCTTGATGGGAATACAAACTCTGAATTATTTGTAAATTTATAAACTTCTTCAAGTATGGCCACAGCTTGTTTTGATAACGGAACTATGTGATCTAACCCTGTTTTTGATGCTGTTTTTGGTGGAGTATATGACCAAACTGCATTTTCAAAATCAATATCAGACCATTTCGCATTTCTTAATTCACCGATTCGTACGAACACCAATGGTGCCAGCTGTACTGCATACTTTAAATATGGAACTTGAGATTCATAATTATCAATATTAAATAAAAGCTCAGCAAAGTCGAATGGATCTGTTAATGCTGGATAGTGCTGTTTTTCTTTTTGTGTAATGGTGCCAGACAAATCGTGAGCAATATCTCGTTCACAGAAACCCATCTTTACAGCAAAACGAAATACTTGTGATGCTTTTGAACGGATACGCATAGCAGTTTCAATATGACCTTGATTTTCGTCACGCTCAATTGCTTTTGCTAAATCTCTTGGTGTTATTTCAGCAATAGGCATATTTCCAATTTCACGATATAGCTTTTGGAAAATTCGCTCATTTCTTTTAATCGTTGCTGGTGCTAAAAGTTGTTTACTTTTATACAGCTCAGAAACAGCCTTAAATGTTGATTCTTGTTTTGCACGCTCTTTTTCTTGAGCACCTTGGCGTTCATTTTGTGGATCTTTGCCTTCCGCAATTAAAGCTCTGAATTGCTCTCTGTACTCACGAGCCCTAGCCAATGACATTTGTGGATAATTACCAATGGTCATGGTGTTTCTTTTTTTTGTTACCGGACGTGTATAGTCGAAACGCCACATGATCGTGCCATTTTTTCTAAATAATAAATTTAATCCAGCACCATCACTTAAGCGAATATCGGTAGTCAAACCGTTCGGATGACTATTTTTAATGTCTTTTATGAATGCTTTAATCTTGCTGTCTGTAAGGGCTACGACTTGTTTTGGCATGTTTTTGCGTTACACCATGGAGTACAAAATAGTTTGTAACGCATCCTGTAATGCATAAACACGTTACAACTTTAAAAACTTCATACAAGTTTATACAGGTTTTTTTTATAATGTCTAATGTTTACAACAACTTTATACAAGTTTATACAGCTTTTTATATAGTAATTGGTGCGCTCAGCGGGACTCGAACCCACGCCACAGGCTTCGGAGACCTGTACTCTATCCAGTTGAGCTATGAGCGCGCGATGCACATCATAACAAAAAAAACCGTAAGGTAAAGCAACTATATATAAGTCATCAATTTTTGTGCTTATACTTTGAGCAATGTTCCATTATTGCAACAGACAATTCCTGCTTATTTACTTGGTTTATTCAGCAAGATCACTCACAATACTCATACTATTCACCAGGTGAGAATTTCATGACTGATGCATTGACCTTGAGGGACGTATCCAAAACCTATCGTAACGGTTTTCAAGCACTAAAAGGAATCAACCTAACGGTACCTGAAGGTGAGTTTTATGCCCTCCTTGGTCCAAATGGTGCGGGTAAATCAACCACCATCAGCATCATTAGCTCACTGACCCAAAAAACCTCCGGTACAGTGGAAATTTTTGGCCATAATCTGGATACCCACCCTTCAGAAGCCAAACAATGCCTAGGTGTCGTACCGCAAGAATTCAACTTTGGTCAGTTTGAAAAAACCTTTGATATTTTGGTGACTCAAGCCGGCTATTACGGTATTCCTAAAAAAATTGCAGAAAGCCGGGCTGAAGAATATTTAGAAAAATTAGGCTTATGGGAAAAACGTGGCATACAGGCACGCATGCTTTCTGGCGGAATGAAACGCCGTTTGATGATCGCCCGTGCCATGATGCATCAACCTCGGCTGCTCATTTTAGATGAACCGACTGCCGGTGTAGATATTGAATTACGCCGTTCAATGTGGGATTTTCTCACCGAAATGAATGAAAAAGGTACGTCAATTATTCTGACTACGCATTATCTAGAAGAAGCTGAAATGCTGTGTCGTCGCATCGCCATTATCGACCGCGGTGTAATTAAAGAAGATACCAGCATGAAATCTTTCTTGAATCAGCTCAGTGAAGAATCCTTTATTTTTGATCTGGTCGAACCGATTCAACCGCTGCATCTTGAAATTATCGGCGTTCGTTTTAATTTAATTGATCCAGTGACCTTAGAAGTGACCATGGACAAGGCGCATACCTTGAATGAACTGTTCCAACTGCTGGAAGCACAAGGCATTCAAGTGCACAGTATGCGTAATAAATCGAATCGCTTAGAAGAACTGTTTGTGAAAATGGTTGAAAAAAATCTTGACGGAGCTGCGCAATGAACTTTAATCAACTCAGTGTTGCGCTGTATACCCTTGTGCATAAAGAAGTGCGTCGTTTTATGCGCATTTGGCCACAAACCCTGTTACCCCCTGCGATTACCATGAGTTTGTATTTCGTGATATTTGGTAATCTGGTCGGTTCACGAATTGGCACAATGGGCGGCTTTAGCTACATGCAATTTATTGTACCTGGCCTGATTATGATGGCGGTGATTACCAATAGCTATGCCAACGTATCTTCCAGTTTCTTTAGTGCAAAATTTCAAAAAAGCATTGAAGAATTGATCATGAGTCCTGTGCCACTGCATATGATTCTTTGGGGTTATGTGATTGGTGGCGTCTGTCGAGGTGTGTTGGTTGGCATTATTGTGACTGCAATGAGCCTGTTCTTTACTGACCTCTATATCACCAACTGGTTTGTGACTATATATACTGTTTTAATTACCTCATTATTATTTTCACTCGGTGGGCTGATTAATGCGGTTTATGCAAAATCTTTTGACGATATTTCAATTATTCCAACCTTTGTACTGACTCCACTCACCTATTTAGGTGGTGTATTCTATGCCATTAGTGCTTTAAGTCCATTTTGGCAAAATCTCTCTTTAATTAACCCGATCGTATATATGGTCAATGCCTTCCGTTTCGGCATTTTAGGTCATAGTGATGTCAATGTTTCAGTTTCATTGAGCGTCATTACCTTATGTTGTGTTGCGCTTTATGGCATAGCTTACTATTTACTTTCTCGTGGTTCAGGAATGCGTGAATAATGAGTGTAGAACATTCTCTCTTAGGTAAAGACACCAATTATCCAACAGAATATCAGCCCGATATTCTGTTTCCAATTTCACGTGCCACTGCGCGTGAAAAATACGCCCATGTTGAAGGTATTCAGCAAGGTCAAGACTGGTGGCATGTTTTTGAAATTTCCTGGCTCAATGCGGCTGGCATTCCTCAAGTCGCGATTGGCCGTATAACTCTACCGGCATCTTCACCTAACCTGATCGAATCAAAATCTCTCAAGCTCTACTTTAATAGTATGAACTTTACCCAATTCGATTCAAAAGAAGCATTTATTGCAACGGTCGAAAAAGATTTATCTGCTGCGGCAGGTGCACCGGTCACGCTGACTTTATTTCAGGTAGATGATCTGGATATTTCCAAACCTGAAGGAATCTGTATTGATGATTTAAGCCCTGAACGCCTGGAAAACCATCCAGATGCGAGTTTATTAACATTAGACACAGAAAATAGTGAACAAGTTGAAGTACAACTTTATTCACATTTACTCCGCAGTAACTGTCCAGTCACCGGCCAGCCAGACTGGGGCACAGTTTTTATACGTTATCAGGGTAAAAAACCTTGTTATCGCAGTATTTTAGCTTATATTATTTCCTACCGTCAGCATAACGGTTTCCACGAACAATGCGTGGAACAGATGTTTGCCGACATCTGGCAAAACCTTGCGCCGGAAAAACTGATGGTATATGCAACTTATACACGTCGTGGCGGATTAGACATCAACCCTTGCCGTGTATCCGATGCGACATGGATGCCTCGCCCCATTCGTTTGGCGCGACAATAAAATGAAGAATATTGAGGTTGTTTAACATGCCATTTTTTGGTTTTATTCCTTCTGCAGAATTATTAACAAGTATTCAAACAGGTCAGGAAAAGAAAAATTCCAGCGAACCGCTATACCCTTTACGCGACAAGACTGCATTGCTGATCAATGATGAAATCATTGATGCTATTTTGACTGAGCTTGTGCGTCGTTTCCCAGCCAGTGATAAACGTGATACCGCTGAAAAACTGGCCGGTTATGTCAAATCAACCGTTGCAGTTTTATTGAAACAGTTGTTGAGCAAATCCTCCAATGATGTAGTAAAACAATCCATTGAGTTTTCACAAAAAAGCCTGTTTAAAGATGCCGATGGCAATTTCCGTGTAGGTGAACCATTAGATGCCAGTCTGGTGACCAATCTTAAAAATAGTTATGCGGAAATTAAAGCAGGCAATGAGGTAAATAAAGCAGCCTTAACTGAACTTTATAAGCAGTTTGCTGAAGCGACCGTGCGTCATTTCATGAATGACTTTAATAAGACCCTAGATTTAGGCATGATCAAGCGTAAAGCTGCCGATCTGGGTTCTGCTGCAGTGATTAAAGCCGTACATATTGCTGTGGAAAAAATCATTCCGCATCTAACTAAAGGTGAGTTATTGGTACTGGCTGAATATCACGATACCTTATTTCATGCTTGAGCACATTTAACATGATCTAAAACCTGGCAATCGCCAGGTTTTTTATTGCAAAATTTTATTCCCAAACCATAAGTGCAGCACTACTGTCTTTGTGGGTATTTGTCTTGATCAAATTTATAGATGTACTGGGTATTATATAAATTTCAGAAAAGGCTTTATGATCTATCCCTCCATCATTTATGCAAATAATTTCAATATAAAGCATTGAGCAAAATCAAACCCTGCTGAATTCACTTTTTTACTATTTTAGGGCTTAAGTTTTTATCTCTTTCACGTTTTTATAGCAACAATCATCAAGAAAAATTTCAATTTATGAACTTGTAAGATGGTTGTCTAGCAAGCAGATTCTCGTATGCTTGAATAAGAGATAAAAAAGCAGGAATTCTTCGAAATTTTGTTTTCAAATAGACTTTTTTAGCGATCTGATACAAAGAAGCCATAACAGAACATATTTTTACCTGACCGGTAAATATTAGATGATTTATTACAATTAAGCATCCATCCAACCAGATACAATGTTCTGATGTTTTTTCAGACAAACACCTCCTTATAATGCAAAATCACGACTAAATTTCATATTCTGGGCTTATATAAAACGTATCATTGCAAACAATATAAAGAACCGGGCTGGATCAGCTCAAGCAGACTGAACTTTAATTTGCAGTTCTTCTGCTGAGTATACACAGTACAGTTCAAAGAACTGGCATCAAATACATGGATTTATGCAACAAATAACGTTCTTTGTCTTTTTTTGTATATGGACTTGTAGATAGAGCCCTGGTCAATGCTATCTTAACCACTTGAAAAATTCCGTTATCTTTCATGAAATGGATTTTTGGTCACTATATTTGTAATACCGTCTTTTAGCGTCGTGATGTCAATTTACACACACTGATTATGTTTTTGGAACTTTGAGTAATATGTTAAGTATCAACTTTTATAACAGCATTAAACGTCTTCCTTTACTTCTCGGTGCACTTTCCATCACCAGTTTCTGTCAAGCTAACGATTTTTATAATCACCCCGCATATAACAGCTTTAAACAAAAGACCATGCAAACTTATAGCTTGAGTGCAGAACAGGTCGATTGGGCCATGAATGGCTCAAAAAACCTGCCTAATATCATCAATATCATGAACCGCCCTGGTGAAAGTAAACCCTGGTATGAATATAAAACCAATTTTATGGCGGAAAGCACCATTCAGCGTGGGGTACGTTTCAAAACTCAATATGCCGACACTTTAAACCGCGCTGAACAGCAGTTTGGTGTACCGCAATCGATCATTTTAGGGATTTTAGGGGTAGAAACCGGTTTTGGTGCCAATAAGGGTAATTTCATTACCCGTGATGCCCTGGCAACCTTAGGCTTCGGCTATGAGCGACGTGCCCAGTATTTCCAGGATGAGCTCGCGGCACTGATTGCATGGACCTATAAAGATGGAGTACCTGCCAGCTCAGTCGTTGGCTCTTATGCTGGAGCGATTGGTTATCCTCAATTCATGCCGAGCAACATTAGCAAAATGGGCGTGGACTATGATGGCAATGGACATATTGACTTAAGAAATTCTGCCGTAGATGCTATTGGTTCTATTGCCAACTACTTGGCACAACATGGATGGCAACGCAATCAACCCATCGGCTTTGCTGCCCGCTATACAGGGAATAATCCAGACTCAATTATTGCAAAAGATTTGGAACAGCCAACACCATATGGCGCTTTAAAAAATCAAGGCATCACCCCGATCAATCCGATTGTACAAATTGATGATCTGGATATGGTAAATATTATTCAACTTCAAGATAGTTATGGCCCGATTTATTATATTACCTATCCAAATTTTCAGGTCATTACGACCTACAATAAGAGTCGCATGTATGCTACAGCGGTATGGCAATTAGGTAACGAAATCGTCAGTCGTTAAGACTGATTTTTACCAAACAACACCAAAGTCAAGATTTATTTTTACTAAATTGTTCATAAAACGGGCATTTTAAATATTATGTTACAATATTGATTAAATTTTAATCGAAAAACGATGCTTTTCTGTACTTTTTGTAATTATTTTAATTAAAAAGTAGACAGCTTTAGCTTGGCATGAATATTATCCATCTCGTCAAATGTAGTTGCAAAAGAGAATTAACAGACTTGATCGCTTTTATTTCAATCGCTTAATTGAGATAAAAGAGCAGTCTTTAGGAGTTTAATAATGCATTCCTCGATAAAGTATATTTTAGCCTTAACCACCACCTTTGCCCTGAGTCAGTCTCAAGCAGAATTGGTGCAGTCATCATTTAATACCGATAGTGACAACTCCCGCTTGGCCACGCGTGTATTAAATAAAGATGCTCAGAATTTTAACTCTCACTTTTCAAATTTAAATAGTCTTTCAATCGCTGAACGTTCTGGTGATAAAATTCGTCGCCAAACGATTGCAGCAAAAATTGAAATCCCTACAGACGAGCCTTCAGTGATTGAAAAGCTAAATACTGTTGCATCGAATACAGTACGTAAATTTAGCCAAACTGGTGCAGCTTCTTGGTACGGTCGTCAGTTCCATGGCCGTAAAACTGCAAGTGGTGAAACTTTCGATATGAATGGTTTAACTGCAGCTCACCGTAGCCTGCCATTGAACTGCTATATTCGCGTAACCAATAAAAACAATGGTAAGAGCGTAGTGGTAAAAGTGAACGACCGTGGTCCATTCCATGGTAACCGTGTTCTAGACTTATCTTATGGTGCTGCAAAACAACTTGGTATTACTAATGCAGGTAGTGCAAAAGTAAACATCGAACGTGTGGATGGTCCAAATTCATAAGAGCTTGCCAGACTCCTGATACATTTGACACAAAAGCCACTTCTTGTGGCTTTTTTAATGCCTGACCAAAAGTACCCATCTCCTCAATCTTGTTCACTAGACCCCAACATCACCCATCCTTTAGAAACAAATATTACTAAGCCGCTCATGTGAGGACTGCTGTCTGGTTTATATTTTATCTTTACAAGAATAAAGCATGGATTGATGGATGTTCATCAACAAAAAGCCGGAGTAAACAAGGAAAGCTATAACAGAATGGCTGAATGAATATAGAGAAAACCATCAGAACAAAATTAACAAAGGCATTCACTGAGCTTATGTGCTCGCTATTTTATTTTCGATCATTGCTCTTGCTCATTTCAGTGCGTTAATCACCGCCTTAATTTTGGTTTTAAGCTTGGTTTTTTACACGACTAAACTTAGTCCTTGCTGTTGCAATGGCTAATATCATTCTAATCATGGCGTGGCTGATTTTTATTTTGCCTCTAGGAGCAGGATTTTATATTGCGCTTTTCATTTTAGCCTGAATCGGACAACTTTATAGCCATAAAGTCGAGAGAAAAAAGCCTTCCGTGTTTAAATATCTCCAGTTCCTCCTGATTGGCCGCGTATGGTGCATGAATGCCTACACAATAAAACCACCACCAAAATTTTAAACCCGCCAAAAATCGCAAAACAACGCAATTTAAGAGTAATTATCGTTTTAGCCTTCTAAAGAACCTTTATTGATAGATTCTCCCTTTCTATTTCAACCATCCTTCCGCATATCATTACTGTGGAGCGTGAGTAATCCAGTGAATTAACCCACCTTTTTCAGAGTACTCATATTCTTCATAGAACCCGACCGTATCTCCCTTTTTCAATCCATCAATGCGGGAACTTAAATCGATATTATGAGCCACTAACACGGTTAGGCCATTCTGCAATTGTAGAATAAACTTTTGATGACGTGAGCCGTTGTTATCATCCACTAAAACCACTTTGACTGTTCCGCTTGACTGGACCTGTATATTGTTTTTTGTGTTTGAAAGGCCTGTTGAATTTTTGCATCATCATTTGGAATTTGAAAATTTGATGCTTTCGAATCTAGAGAGGCTTTCTGAAATTGTGATTTCGATAAAATTTCAGTATGTGCTTTTGAATTGCTGAGTAATTGATTTAAAGGATTTTGCCGTTGTTGTAAATCAATACAAAAATAGACAGCAACTAAAACAAGAATAATGGCATCGATGCCCATCTGGGCTTTATTCGCCATCTTTATTGCTCTCTCACAATTTTAAACTTTGCATAAAAAAAGCCCCAAACGGGGCTTTTTTTATGCAAATAATCAGAAATTATTTTGCAGCAGCTTGAGCAGCAGCAACTTCTTCAGCGAAAGAAAGTTCAGCTTTTTTCTCAATACCTTCACCCACTTCAAAGCGAACGAATTGAGCAACTGTAGTCGCAGTTGATTTAAGAACATCAGCAACTTTCTTGTCGTTGTCGATTACGTACATTTGACGCTCAAGAACAACTTCGTTCAAGTATTTTTCAACTGAACCAGTTACCATTTTTTCAACGATGTTTGCAGGTTTACCAGATTCCAATGCTTTCGCTTCAGCAATTTCTTTTTCTTTAGCGATAAGATCAGCAGATACGCCTTCCGCAGTTACAGCAACCGGGTTGAACGCAGCAACGTGCATCGCAATACCTTTACCAGTAGCAGCATCACCATTGTAAGATACAACAACACCAATTTTTAAACCGTGTTTGTAAACTGCAAGGTTTTCGCCTTCCACAATTTTCGCACGACGTACTTGGATGTTTTCACCAATTTTTTGAACAAGAGCAATACGCGCTTCTTCAACAGTTGAACCATCTTCAAGTTTCAATTCAGCAATTTTAGCAGCATCAGTTTCGTTTGCAGCAAGCGCAGCAGCAGCAACTTTAGTCGAGAAACCAGCAAAGTTTTCGTCTTTAGCAACGAAGTCAGTTTGGCAGTTTACTTCTACAAGAATAGCTTTATTGCCTTCTTGAACGATAGTGATTGCACCATCAGCAGCAATGTTGCCAGCTTTTTTAGCTGCTTTTGCTTGACCAGATTTACGAAGGTTATCAATCGCTAATTCGATGTCACCGTTCGCTTCTGTTAATGCTTTTTTACATTCCATCATTGCTAAACCAGTACGGTCACGCAATTCTTTTACCATGCTCGCAGTAACTGCAGTCATGTTATTCTCCTAAATACGGTAGAAAAATGAATCTGTTCAACAAAAACGGCCCAAAGTGTTCTCTGGACCGTTTCGCTTTCTTGACGCTTAATTTGCCACGGTTACATGTCGCAAAAATGACAATTCTGCGTCAAAACGCATTAAGCCTCTGGAGCTTCTTTAGCAGCTTCTTCGCCTTTAGCTTGAGCATTTGCTTGTGATTGAGCGTACTCTTTACCAGCAAGGATAGCATCAGCCATAGCAGAAGCGTAAAGTGTAACCGCACGGATCGCATCGTCGTTACCAGGAATAACGTAATCTACGTTGTCTGGGTTAGAGTTTGTATCAACGATACCGATTACAGGAATACCCAAGTTTTTAGCTTCTTTAATCGCGATTGATTCGTGGTCAACGTCAATTACGAATAATGCGTCAGGTAAACCACCCATGTTTTTAACGCCGCCTAAAGCACGTTCAAGTTTTTCCATTTCACGAGTACGTTCTAAAGCTTCACGTTTAGTAAGTTTAGCAAAAGTACCGTCAGTAGATTGAGTTTGAAGATCTTTTAAACGGTTGATAGATTGGCGAAGTGTTTTCCAGTTCGTCAACATACCACCTAACCAGCGGTGGTCTACATATGGTTGACCAGCGCGTTGAGCTTGTTCACGAATGATGTTAGAAGCAGCACGTTTAGTACCAACAAACAATACTTTGTTCTTTTTGCTTGCAAGATTGTTAACAAAGTTCAAAGCATCATTTAACGCAGGAACAGTGTGCTCAAGGTTGATGATGTGAATTTTGTTACGCGCACCAAAGATGTATTCGCGCATCTTTGGGTTCCAGAAACGAGTTTGGTGACCGAAGTGAGCGCCTGCTTGAAGAAGGTCGCGCATGCTTACGTTGTAATCTGCCATTTTCTTTACCTTAAAGTTTGGGTTAGGCCTCCATATATCCGCATTCTCCACCCTTAAGGGCACCCAGAGAAATGTGTCGATATATGTGCGGATTTTATTGCCCCATCGCACAAAGCCCGTGAAATTTATTCACGAAAAAGCATTTGATAAAATGGGCGGCTATTTATACCATAGTCACACACAAATTTCCAAAAGTTTTTAAAGATCATGAACAGTACTTACGAAGCTCCCCGTCGACTCATTAAAACCCCTGAAGAAATTGAAAAAATGCGTGTGGCGGGTCGACTGGCGGCTGAAGTTTTGGATATGATCAAACCGCATATCAAACCGGGTGTTTCTACACTCGAACTGGATACCATCTGCCACGATTATATCGTCAATAAACAGGATGCCATTCCTGCCTGTCTTGGTTATGGTGCAGCACCTGGCCGCCCGGCATTCCAGCATGTCATTTGTACTTCCGTCAACCACGTAGTGTGTCACGGCATTCCATCTGCAAGCAAAATCCTGAAAAAAGGCGATATTCTGAATATTGATGTCACTGTCATTAAAGACGGCTATCACGGCGACACCAATATGATGTATATCGTCGGCAGTGAAACTTCAATTCTTGCCGATCGTTTATGCAAAGTGGCTCAAGAAGCCATGTACCTCGGTATTGCGACGGTAAAACCAGGTTCTACCATTGGTGATATTGGCAATGCCATCCAGAAATATGTTGAATCAGAACGCTTTGGCGTCGTACGTGAATATTGTGGTCATGGTATTGGCACCGTATTCCACGACGAACCGCAAGTTTTGCATTATGGTCAACCCAATACCGGTATGGTGCTTGAAGAAGGCATGACCTTTACCATTGAACCGATGGTAAACGCTGGCGACTGGAAAACCAAAATCTTAGGTGACAAATGGACGGTGGTGACCAAAGATCATAGCTTGTCCGCACAATATGAACACACCCTTTTAGTGACAAAAACCGGTGTTGAAGTATTGACTGCCCGTCCTGAAGAAGACCTGTCCCGCTTTAATCAATAAGTTCATTTCAAATTAATTTAAATGGCTACTGTTTTTGTAGCCATTTTTATTTAAAGTGGTCTTTATTTGAACGTTTTGCTAAAAATCTGTACCACACTCAATTGATTTTCACTTTATTTTCCACATACTGCAGCACAGTTCAATTTAACACAGGGATTTTTCATGTCCGATTTTAGCAATGTCACCATAACCCAAAATGATGATGATACAGTTTCACTACTGATTGATCACAAGCCTATCTCTGAACGTTACGGCATGAAATTTAGTGCCAGCATTGTGGATGAACTCAAAGCTTTGACTAACGGTCAAAAAATGAAACTGTTTGATCAGTTTGTGTTTTCACATACCGATTTGAATTTCGAGCATCAGTACCGCTATGTGACTTGCATTCTTAAAGAAGAAGCAGGTTATAAAGTGACGCGTAATTTTGTTTATACAATTACTGCTCAAGGTCAACAACCGATTGAACATGTCATTACCAAACAGGGGCAACCGATGACCACTGCTGATGTACATGAGTTCATTAATACCCATCTGCAAAAATCCTTAAATGATTATACCGATCTGAATTATGCTTATTGATGTTTAGTTTTTGTGACAACTTGCTAACACTCCACACACTACAATTAAATAGTGCACCATCTAATTGTAGTGTTCTTTTTCACTTAGTCATTCACATTTAATTATCACTTTTACCGCCATTTTTTAGTCATTCTCAGGCCTTTTATTCAGACTAAATATTTAATTATTAATTGTTAATGCTCAGCTGATTCAACCGGATTAAATACTTTTTTCCAATATTGCTATATTCGACCTCCCCTTTTTGGCGCAATTTAAGCTAAGATAGTGTGCTTTTTTATTTTTTAATCCCTATAAGAAGGAATACTGCCGTGGACGTACGTCTCTCTGATCGTGTAAATGCCATCAAACCGTCCCCTACACTTGCTGTTACCAACAAAGCTGCCGAACTTAAAGCTGCTGGTAAAAACGTAATTGGTTTGGGTGCAGGTGAACCAGATTTTGACACCCCACAACACATCAAAGATGCAGCAATTGCAGCTATTAACAACGGTTTCACCAAATACACCGCTGTTGACGGTACTCCAGGTCTTAAAAAAGCAATTATTGCGAAATTAAAACGTGATAATAATCTTGACTATGCAGCAAACCAGATTCTGGTTTCTTGCGGTGGTAAACAGTCATTCTTTAACTTGGCACTTGCTTTGTTAAATAAAGGTGATGAAGTGATCATCCCTGCGCCATACTGGGTAAGCTATCCAGACATGGTACTCATTGCTGAAGGCGTGCCTGTTGTAGTGAAATGTGGTGAAGAACAACGTTTCAAAATCACACCTGCTCAATTAGAAGCTGCTATTACTGACAAAACCCGTTTAGTGGTATTGAACAGCCCATCTAACCCGACTGGTATGATCTACACCAAAGCTGAACTTGAAGCTTTGGCTGAAGTTCTTCGTAAATACCCAGAAGTTCTCGTGGCTTCTGATGACATGTACGAACCAATCCGTTGGGACGACGAATTCTACAACATCGCAACTGTTGCTCCAGACCTTTACGACCGCGTAATCGTGCTTAACGGCGTATCTAAAGCTTATGCAATGACTGGCTGGCGTATTGGCTATGCAGCGGGCCCTGCTAAACTGATTGGTGCGATGAAAAAAATCCAGTCTCAATCCACTTCTAACCCGACTTCTATTTCACAAGTTGCTGCCGAAGCTGCATTGAACGGTCCTCAAGACGTTCTTGAGCCAATGGTTGAAGCTTTCAAACGTCGTCACGACCTGGTTGTGAAAGGCTTGAACGACATCAATGGTATTACTTGCCTGCCTGCTGACGGTGCATTCTATGCTTATGCCAACATCCGTCCGTTAATTCGTGCCAAAGGTTTAAAATCTTGCACAGAATTCTCTGCATGGTTACTGGAAGAAACTGGTGTTGCCGTTGTTCCTGGTGATGCATTCGGTCTAGGCGGTTACATGCGTATTTCTTATGCGACTGCTGACGAAGTACTGGTAGATGCGCTTGCACGTATCAAGAAAGCTGCTGATTCAATCGAAGGCGTTGACGCTGCGATTGCTTCAATTGCTGCTGAAAAATAATCTGCTTTTTCTAAAGTAAGAAAAAACCCGCGATTTTCGCGGGTTTTTTTAATCTCAGGATTGATCTTTTTAAACCCAAAAAATATCCAGAGTAATTCTGCTTTAAACACATTTTAATTATTTCAATGTGCTTTGCGCATGCTTCTGATCAGGCATAGTTCTCATCACCAAGGCAATTCCAGCTAAAATAATGATGGCAGACATGATCATCCGCCAGCTTAAAGTCTCACCAATAAACAGCGCGCCACCCATTATCGCCAAACACGGCACAGAGAGCTGCACACTGCTGGCCGTCACACGGTCAATCTGTTTCACAATGACATACCACAACACATAGGCACCACTTGAGGCCAAACCGCCTGACAGCACTGCCAAAAGGACACCTTGAGGCTGTGTAAAGCTGTGTGCATAAAACGCAGCGTAAGCTAGCAAGACAAAAGGAATCGCCATGACAAAATTAGCCAATGTACTGGCCAAGGGGTTTTGCATATTTTTGCCCGCAATGCTGTACACTGCCCAGCCTATTCCTGAAAGCACCATAATGGCTGCATAAACCAAATTTGGAGCATCTGCACCCGGAAGCAAGAGAATGAAAATGCCAATAATGGCAATACACAACCCGGCACCACGGCGCAGATTGATTTTTTCACCATGACATAGACCATAACCGACCATACTGAGCTGTACAGTGCCAAATAACAGCAATGCCCCGACACCGGCATCTATATGTAAATAAGCCAGTGAAAAAGCGACTATATACAGCGCCAGAAAAAAACCGTTTTTAACACTCCACTCAATTTTGGCTTTTTGTGCAGAAAACAGGTAAAGCACCAATAAAACGATGGCTCCACTACAGACACGAATCAAGCTGAAACTCATCGGGTCGATTTGCTGGCCTGCCAATGCCAAACGGCATAAAACTGAATTGGCAGCAAAAGCCAGCATGGCAATCATGATTTTAAACAGCATGGTTGAGCATCCCTATCAACAACCTGCTTTAGATATAGCCAATCTAGCTTTTTAAATCCATAGAGATTTGCTGATTCAATTTATAAAAAATACACATGAGCAAAATTCTGGAGATACATAACAATGATCCACACGCACTTGATGATCAACATTCAATCTTTACAAACTACTGCAAGTGACTCTCGACTTATCCTTTGGCAACTTTTTATAGCATGAGAGATAGTACGCTTAGTTTTATGTTTTAATAATTTTCTATTCTTTTGCTCATTCAATAAATTTTATTTCCCTAAGACCTGCTGCATATTTCTTGACGGTTTTGATCAACACCGCTAATTTAAAATCAAGTTCCTTTTTGGAACTTATAAATCAATAAGGAAATAATAACAATGAATCCCAAAGAAATGACTGGATTGCAACTTTTACAAGCCATGTGTAATGGCCGAATTGCAGCACCCTCAATGAGTGAAACCGTTCCCATGCAGCCTTATGAAGTTTCGGAAGGCACGATTCATTTCCAAGTGAAAGCGGATAACCGTCATTTAAACCCTTTAGGGGGCGTACATGTCAGTTTTACTGCCACCGTTTTGGATTCCGTCACACAGGCTATGCCGCCCACAGTATGCTGGAAACAGGTGCAGATTATGGCATCATCAATTTAAATATAAAAATGTACTGCCCTATTACTCAAGATCAACAACTGGTTGCCACAGGAACCATCATCAATATCCATAAAACCTGGAGATTACTGAAGGTAAAATTGTAGATAAAGAAATCAAACTTTAAGCCGACGCCACTGCAACATGTATGATTATTCGTTAATAGACAATATGCCGCACTTAGAGCTTAAGTCATTTACTAAGCTCTTGTGCGAGTACATGATTAAACGGCCGATTTAAATGATTTTGTTAGAGCAGATAAAGCCACTTCCGGACGTGAAGTGCCTTTATAAATACATAAATACTTAAATACGCTATCGAGTGATACAGATAGTTTTTTCTGTTCCGACACCGACCATACTTTAGAATTATTGCGTCCAGATAAAGCACTACCATTCAACTGATACAAATACAGATCATCATCACGCTGCAAAGGTTGCTTACGACCATTGGAATAACTATCCAGCAGCAATTGACAAGGTGAATTAATCAACCATTTATCGCTAAACCAAAGCTGCAACAAGTCACCCAGATATAAGACTTGAGTTCCGACAGGCCAGACCTGGATATAAGCATCCTCAACAGCGGTCTGATAGCGCTGCGGGTCTTGAATAATAGAAAGGTAGTTGTCTTGATAAAAAGATAAATTTGAAAAAATTTCGGCAATCGTCAGCGTATGCATTCGCTTTCTCCTGTTTAGCCATTTTAGTGCTGGCAAGTTGGTTTAAATCCACACTGTTTGAATTTGCATTCAAACGCTCTGTTATGCATTTAATCTAACAAGCCAGTTTTGGCTGTGCAATTTTTTTTAGGATTTTTAATTGAGTTGTTTAAATAAAAAGCATACGGCATAAAAATTAAGGAATCATGACACTTTTAGCTTGACCCCCTGTAAAATCTGCTTATAATCGCATGCAGATTCTCCAATAGCTCAGTCGGTAGAGCGACGGACTGTTAATCCGCAGGTCCCTGGTTCGAGCCCAGGTTGGAGAGCCAAATACGAAAAAGCCCGCAGCACTAAAGCGGGCTTTTTTATTACCTAAATAATCTATAATTATCTAATCATCAGATAAATCCTAAGCCAGGCCATAAAAAAAAGCGCACCGAAATGCGCTTTTTCTGTGTTCACTCACCTCAACGTGGATCAATAGCAGGATTGTTTTTATTGTTGAGGTAAAGGAATATATTGTGAATTATTATTCTGTGCTTTACGTTCAGTCACCACCACATTCAGGGTTAATGGCTGCTCATCTCGCACCACTTCAACTTTAATGGTGCTATTCGGTGCTTGCAAGGCTACATAATTAATCAAATGGGAAGCAGAAGTGATCGGTTCACCATTGACCTGGATAATTTTATCACCCTTTTTAATTCCCGCCTTGGCTGCAGGACCACGAGGAAGTACGTCAGCAACGACTACGCCAGTTTGCTTAGGTTCAAGAATATTGTCCTGTTGTACTGGCATGAGGCTAATGCCCAACCAGCCGCGAACTACACGACCGTCTTTCAGAATTGAATTGAGAATTTGCTGACACACTTTTGCAGGAATGGCAAAACCGATCCCCAATGAACCACCGGATTGCGAGAAAATAGCCGTATTCACACCAATCAGATTACCCGCCACATCAATCAGTGCCCCACCCGAGTTCCCCGGATTAATGGCTGCATCGGTTTGAATGAAGTCTTCATAAGTATTAATGCCCAAATCTGAACGGTTGGTGGCAGAAATAATCCCTTGAGTGACCGTTTGTCCCACACCGAATGGGTTACCAATGGCAAGCACCACATCCCCAACTTCATTGCCGCTGAGCTTAAAAGGCAAAACTGGCAGTTTATCCAGCTCAATCTTAATCACCGCCAGATCGGAATCCGGGTCTGTGCCAATCACTTTAGCGACTGCACGGCGTCCATCATTCAGACCCACCACAATCTGTTCAGCCTGAGCAATTACATGATTGTTGGTCAAGATATAGCCATCTGAACGTACAATCACACCCGACCCCAGACTGTTTTCATTTTGCTCCTGATCAAACTGTTCAGGAACCTGATCACCAAAAAACTCGCGAAATGCAGGGTCATTTAACAAAGGGTGCTCTGCTTTATTCACTTTCTGGGTAGTGAAAATATTTACCACCGCAGGAGCCGCCACTTTCACGGCATTACTGTAAGATTCGACTGCACCCGCCCTGTTGGTATTAACTAAAGGCTCGACTTTTTCTCTTGGCATTTTTATACCGTCAGATGCAACAGGGGCTTGCGGCTTCTGAGAATGTTGCCAGACAAGAAAACCGAGAGTGACTAAAACAAGTAAAACCCAAGGTAACCATGAAAAGGTGCGGCGCACGGTAATTTCCTCTAACAATATTTTAATTCGTTGATGACTAAGTAATTTATTGGTCATTGTAAAATGAAATACAGCAGGAAACTTAAAAATAATTCAGAGTTTTGTGCTGCTTTAGTTACAATTCAAAATATGTTTTGATGATATTCAATATTAAGGCTTTTGAGAAATTTATGGCAAAGCTCAGCGAGATTATTCAGTGGTGTGATCAAACCCTGAAATCACACGAATTTAAAGACTATGCACCAAATGGCTTGCAAATAGAAGGCAAACCGGAGATTAGCAAAATTTTGTGTGCTGTTACGGCATCTCAGGATGCGATTGAGGCTGCAATTAAACAAGGTGCCGATTTACTGCTGGTTCATCATGGTTATTTCTGGAAAGGTGAACCCTACCCGATTACAGGTATGCGCGGTAAACGTATTAAAAGCCTGATTCAGTATGATATCTCACTGGTTGGCTATCACTTACCTTTAGATAGTCACCCTACTTTAGGTAATAATGCCGCGATTGCCGAGATGTTAGCATTAGAAAATATTGAAGCTTTAGATCCAGCTGAACGCAACCCGATTGGCAATATTGGTTATTTAAAAAATGCCATGTCTGCTGAAGACTTTAAACAGTATGTATCTGAACGTTTAAATTTTAATGCCATCCATCTTCCCGCAGAAAAAACCAGCATTCAGAAAGTGGCTTATTGTACCGGTGGCGCTCAGGATTTTATTGACAAAGCGGCGGAGCAAAACTGTGATGCCTACATTTCCGGTGAGGTCAGTGAACGGACTTTTTATGAGGCCAAAGAACTGAATGTGCACTACTATGCCTGCGGGCATCATGCCACCGAACGTTATGGAGTACAACGTCTAGCAAAAGCTATTTCAGAACAGTTCGATATTGAGTATAGTTACTTCGAATTAAACAATCCGATTTAATTTAATGACGGTTTAACATTTTCTTTATACGTATAAATTGAGGCTTTATTCTGTATTGTTATTTATAAGCAATGCGCAATTTTCCTCAAGAATCTATTACAATAAAGCGACTTAATGTTAAAACCCAGCAAAATGCAAGGAATTGAAGACATGACAACGATTACTTTACCGGCACTTCCATACGGTTACGAAGATCTTGCTCCGCACATCAGCAAAGAAACTTTAGAATACCATCACGACAAACACCACAACACTTACGTTGTAAACTTGAATAACCTGATCAAAGGTACAGACCTTGAAGGCAAAACTTTAGAAGAAATCATTAAAGCATCTGCTGGTGATGCTGCTAAAGTTGGCGTGTTCAACAACGCGGCTCAAGTTTGGAACCATACATTCTACTGGAACTGTATGGCTAAAAATGGTGGTGGTAAAGCGACTGGTGCTTTAGCGGCTAAAATTGATGAAGCTTTCGGTTCTTATGAAAAATTTGCTGAAGAATTCGCTGCTGCTGCAACTACTCAATTCGGTTCAGGCTGGGCTTGGTTAGTTGCTGATGAAGTAAATGGTAACTTATCTATCCTTAAAACTTCAAATGCTGACACTCCACTTGCTCATGGTAAAGTTGCTGTATTGACTATTGATGTTTGGGAACATGCTTACTACATCGACTTCCGCAATGCACGTCCTGCTTATATCAAAACTTTCCTGGAAAGCTTGGTAAACTGGGATTACGCAAATGCTAAATATGCTGGTCAAGCTGCTGGCGTTGAAAAATAAGAAATAAAATATTTTTTATTTTTTGCTTAAAAAATCACCCTTTATGGGTGATTTTTTTATTTTCAGGACCCAAACGCATATTAATAAAGCAAATAATTCATTTCTTTACATTATCTTGTTGACGACTTTAGTTTTCATCCCTAAAATGCGCATCAGATTCTCCAATAGCTCAGTCGGTAGAGCGACGGACTGTTAATCCGCAGGTCCCTGGTTCGAGCCCAGGTTGGAGAGCCATCTATTCTTCCATAGCTCAGTCGGTAGAGCGACGGACTGTTAATCCGCAGGTCCCTGGTTCGAGCCCAGGTGGAAGAGCCAAGATTCTAAAAAGCCCACTCATTGCGAAGTGGGCTTTTTTTATTCAGCAGATTTACATTTCCTGCAATCTGCACTTTTACGATCTCTACTTTTGAGTCATCACTTTTTATTAAAATTGTAGATCATTCTCCTATCTCTTGTTCGCTGATTAAAATTTGGTTATGTTCATTCTAATAACAATATTCTAATAAACTGCTATGAATGCCACCTGGTTAAAATCTCTCATTTTCTGGATTATTTTGATTGTTGTCATGTTCGCCGTTTTTCAATGTAGTCAAAATTCTGAAAATAAAAAGCAGGCTTCCGCGCTCATGTATGAACGCCTGTTTCATTGCACCCGTAATTTAGTCCAAAAGAACCCGGAGGTTTTAAAACACATTCAGCAGCAACTCAAACCTGAGCTTACCCAAGCTGAAGTGATGAAATTGCTGGACGAATGCCGTCAAGCCCACCCATTACAAAGCAAAGAAAACTATATAGACTTAATAAAATCACTTAAATAACCAAAAATAAGTTTATTTTTAAAACATTCAATTCATTTCCATGGCTTTTTTAACACTAAACTCTTGACCCTGTAAGCTGAGATACATAGAATGCGTACCAGATTCTCCAATAGCTCAGTCGGTAGAGCGACGGACTGTTAATCCGCAGGTCCCTGGTTCGAGCCCAGGTTGGAGAGCCAAATTCTAAAAACCCACTCAACAGAGTGGGTTTTTTCTTATATCAAGATTTTATTGTGTTCAATTCAAGTCAACTTACTTTTTTTATTATTGGTTGCATTGCCACTCTTGCCTTGCTGACCCTTGTTTTTCAGCAACTGTTCAAACCACAGCAGAAATTTTTCCCTAAACGTGTGATCACGCCTTTTGAAAGCAAAATGTTTATCCGGCTGAAAGAAGCTTTTCCACAGCATCATATTCTGGCTCAAGTTGCTTTTAGTGCATTAATCACCAATGATAACTTTAAGATACGCAACAAGTTTAACCGTAAAGTCACCGACTTCGTTTTACTGAATCAAAAGCTCGAAGTGGTCGCAATTATTGAACTGGATGATCCCAGCCATCTCGGTAAGGAACAGGAAGATGCCGAGCGTGATGCCATGCTGAACGAAGCAGGCTATCAGGTCTATCGCTATACTGATATTCCAAGTACCCACAACTTAAAAAAAGACATTTTAAATTAATTCCATTTCGACATAAAAAAGCCACCGTATGATGCGGTGGCTGAATTCAGTATCGATCTCAATTATTTGCTGGCTTGCTGTTCAGACAGCTCTACAGTGGGCTTAGAAGCAGCCTGTTCAGCTGCTTCACGGGCTTTGATCCGCTCCAGCATTTCAGCCTGCTGCTGTTGATATTTTTGCTGGTTTTTCTCGTCGCTACTGACTGCCAGATAGGCCATAGAGACCAGAAAAATCGGGATAAGTAAACCAAGGCTCATCAGAATAATCATCTTCTTGGGATTTGGCTTCGCGCCTGACTGCGACATAATCAATACCTGTCAATCTATATACACACTAAATTTACCTGTCCAATATAACAAAACCCTGTGCTGTCTCAACAGATCATTCATCTACTTTGTAAACCCGCATCAAAAAGCCGGTCGAAACCGGCTTTTTATCTCTACAGTCAGACAGCAAGCTGAATTTGCTGCAATACCTCTTGCAAGGTTTTTACATAATCAAAGTCAGCTTCAGGCTTGTCTTGCATTCGCCAAGCCACATAACCATCCGGACGTACCAGTATCGCACCCGCTTCATAGATTTCAGATTTCTGGTTCCAGGTTCCGTAAACATCGCGGTATTCGTGGGAACCAATCTGAATCACGTCCAGATAGGGTAAATTCATAGCATGCACCGCATTTTTCCAGCCTGTACCAGACAGCCCAGTCAACAAGGTAAAGCGACCCTGTCCTACGATATCCAGGGTCGATTGCTTCTGTCCTTTGGCATTAATCAGCCAGGTATGTGGCACTTTTGCCCCCGGGCGTGTCGTTGCCTGCAAGTAAAGCTGCGAATCTTGCATAAAGGTTTCCGCTGTCGCCTCGGCAATCACAGCATTTGAATCATAACGCTGATTTAGCTCTACCCCTTGGGCATTAAATTCGAAATGCTTAATCTCGAGCGCCTGGAATAATTTTTGACGAATCTCAGCACCCGCATCATCTTCAGCGAAAATTCGCTGTAACATCTCTGCCTGTGTTGTTACACCATGATCAAAACCAAAAACTTCTTTGAGATGCTTGTAGTCAAAGCGGGATTGATTGGCACGGGCCACAATTTGCTTGCCCACAGGTGCACGCTCACGAGTATAAGAATCCAGCAAGCTTTCTTTGGCCCAGCCTTTCACCGCATAGGCTAGTTTCCAGCCGAGGTTAAAGGCATCCTGCATGCAGGTATTCGAGCCTAAACCACTAGATGGTGGATGACGGTGTACGGCATCACCACCACAGAATACACGACCTTTGGAATACTCTGTCGCCCAGGTCTGATTGACATACCAATACGACAGTTTTTGGATTTCTACTTCTTCAACTTCAGTCCCGACAAAGGCATTCAGGCGAGCACGAACCTGTTCCTCAGTCACCTGCGGCTCACCTTTGGAAATATCAAAGCCCCAACCCATAATCCACTCATTCCATGGGGTAATGGCGCGTAACAGCCCCATACCCAAGTCACCAAAGCTGGCTTCAGGATTGACAATCCATTGCAGGATTGCTGGACGATGCTGCACATATTGGCTTAAATCCGCCTTGAAGGTCACATACACAGTACCGGCACGCGCCATGATGCCTTCAAGCGGCAGATTTAACTGCTCGACAATTTTAGAGCGTGCACCATCCATACCCACCAGATATTTGGCACGTAAGCTAAACTCGGTATTGGTAATCCGGTTTAGAAAGGTTGCCGTCACACCGTGTTCATCCTGAGTATGAGACAGATATTCTGTATTAAAGTTATAAATCGCACCGCGTTCAGCGGCATTCTTTGCTAACAATGCTTCCATTTTCGGCTGGATCAGATCCACCAATGGACAGGGACTGCCTTTAATATAATCGCCATGCCGTTCATCACCAGTACCCCAGGCACTTAAACGGGCAATTTCCTCCCCAACCAGACTGGTGGTAATCAGGCTTTCCCCCATCTGTTCCCAAGGCGTGGCAATCTGCTTGACCTGTTCTTCTACGCCGAGATCGCGCAACACTTCCATGGCCCGCTGATTGGTAATATGTGCACGTGGACTGTTGGCCAGCCAGCTAAACTGGGTAAAAAGCTGGACTTTAATACCATAATTGGCCAATGCCAGCCCCAAGGTTGACCCTGCAGGACCTGTTCCTACTACCAGCACATCCGTATCAAATTGCTCAGACATCACCTACTCCTTTTCAATGTCACCCTTCAGCTGTCTGATCTCAGTGTATGCAACCACGTTATTTTGCAGAACACCCATAGACTTAAACTATGGTTGCATAGTTTTTAGGTCTGCCACATTTCATAATCTGATTTGCAGCATCAGCTCAGAAAGAGACTGTGCAATCGGGTTTATAGGTGTGGTGAATTATGGAATTACGTCATTTAAGATATTTTGTCAGCGTAGTTCAGCAAGGCAGTTTCACCAAGGCGGCCGAAAAAATGTTTACCGCACAACCTTCATTAAGCCAGCAGATTAAAGACCTGGAAGAAGAAGTTGGGGTATTACTGTTTGACCGCTCTGCTAAAAAAATCCGTCTAACTGATGAAGGTGAAGCCTTTTTGCCTTATGCACAGAATGCACTTGAAAGCGCCCAGCTCGCTATCTCCGCTGCACGACAGGTGGCATATAACAAAAACAACCAGATTTATATTGGCTTTTTAAATGTGGCAGAACTGAAGGTCATGCCGTTAATTCTAGACAAACTCAAGCAGCAAATTCCGGATCTGCAGATCCATGTACAAAGCCTGACCTGCCTTGAGCAGATTCAGCGCCTAAAAAATGCTGAGCTAGACCTGACCTTTACTCGTTACGCCATTCAGCATGATGATTATGAAAACCTGTGCTTACTGACTGAAAAAATCTATGTTGTAGCAGCAGAAAAATTACATCCCTCTAAACATCAGATCAACCGTGAGTACCTGAGAAAACAGAACATCATCATGTGTGAGCAAAGCGCTTCGCCAGTATTTTATGAAAAAATCAATCAACAATTGCAGCTTAAACATCTACCGCATCATCAGATGCTCTGGGTGACCAATGTTCTGCAACATATCAACATGATCAATATGGGCTTGGGCTTTAGTTTCGTCCCGGAATACCTGCTCAAATTTCTCGGCGATCATGTGCAAGTGGTTGCGACCGAATTCGAACTTCCTACCTTGCAGCTGTATGCCAGTTTTAGAAAAAATTCAAAAAATGCCGCATTACAGTTCATTACCCGGGAACTAAAAATACAAACTCAGTTGAGCTGATGTCGCAGCCTACATTTAACCCATAATAAAAAAGTATCCATACGGATACTTTTTTATGACGATTTTTACTTCAAATAATCACTAAAACAAAGCGAGAAAAATTCCGGCAAAAATCATAACACCTACCCAGCGATTATGACGGAATGCCCAAAAACAGCGCTGTGGATCACGATCATGGGTTTTGCTCCACTGATAGATAAAATCTGCAGCAACGCATAGCAATGCGATTAAACCCAATGGCATCAACAGACTTTCCAAATACAGGGCACTGCCAATCAATACAAGGCTAATAACTTGCAATAAAGAAATAATTTCAATGTCATATTTACCAAATAAAATCGCTGTGGATTTTACCCCGATCTTTAAATCATATTCACGGTCGGTAATGGCATATTGAGTATCATAAGCTACGGTCCAGGCCAGATTACCAAAGTACAGAAGCCAGCAGGTTAAATCCGGTGTCTGTCCAACTGCGGTATAGGCCATCGGAATAGACCATGAAAATGCCGCGCCAAGAAAGACTTGTGGCAAGTGGGTATAGCGTTTCATAAACGGATAGATAAATGCCAGAAACAACGCCCCAAATGACCAGTAAAAGGTTTCAATCGGCAAAAAGAACAACATACAGGCACTGGCAGCAACCAGAGCTAAAAATACATATATTGCTTCTTGAGCACTGATAATTCCGGTCGCCAGTGGACGGGTTTTAGTCCGTTCCACATGTGCATCGACTTTACGGTCGGCAAAATCATTAATGGCACAGCCTGCCGCACGCATAAAAATCGTGCCCAAAATCATGGGAATCAAAATGCTGATGGATGGCATACCCTGATTGGCAATCCATAGCGCCCACATGGTTGGCCAAAACACCAGTTCCGTACCAATCGGCTTATCAAAACGACAGAGATAATAATAAGCTTCCAGGCGTTCACGCCAGGTAATTTGATGCGCAGTTGCCATGACAATCCTTAACCAGATTACTGTTTAATTTTTTGTTGAATAAATTGCTCAAATGCAGGTAAAAAAGTTTCCTGCACAATAAATTTACAACCATGCCAAGTATAGCAACTTTGCCGTGTCCAGCCATCTTCCAGCAGAATGACACGACGCTGACATATAGGGTTTGTGCGTTGAAATAAAAACCATCCTATAGGTTTTTTACCAATATGCTTAAAAAGGCGTGCCCGACGCTGCAAGCTTAGGATTGGAAAAATGCTTTTCGCTTTGACCCACGGCTCTGCATCACAACCATATAAATAGCTTTCACGTACCCAAGATGTATGCTGATGCGGCATATTCATCCATTGTGCATCGGCACGTAGAAGCCGCTGATAGTGCTCTTCAATAGGCTGGACCTTGAATACCCCACCCGCAAAATCGGTTAATTGTTGTGTCAGTGAACCTGAAGCATATAACCACGATTTTAATGCAGGTAAAATAGTTGAATTTTGATTTGCGTATGCAAGCGGTTCACGCATAACCATAAAGCTCTTAAAAATATGAAAATTTATACACAGTTTAAATGATATTCAGAAGACTGGAGTTTATTTGTTATCATTTAATTTAAAATGAAATTTTGGTTTAACTGTTGTCTGTTTTGGCGATGACTTCAAATTTTCCCTGCGGAGTTTTAATTAAAATCATGCCTTCGGCAGTTAAATAAAAACTTTTAGGATAAGCATAATCCAGAGCCAGCTCAGGATTTTTCAAAGCGATGAATTCAGCTTGCTTATAACCTTCCACTGTTCGCCCAACCTCAATATAAGTCACGTCTGAAAAGTTCAGTTTAAATCCTTTTTCATGATCCTTTGGATCAATCCAAGGAAAGAAACCGGTGTGCTTTTTACGCTGCGCCATAGTCGTGTACATACTTCAAGTAATTTGAATAGATCATACAAAAAAAACCCGCGACAAGCGCGGGTTTTTCTTGAACCTAAATTCGAATATGAATTACAGGCTGTAATACATATCAAATTCAACTGGGTGAGTAGTCGTGTTCAGACGACGTACTTCTTCAGTTTTAAGTTCGATATAGGCTTCAAGCATTTCTTTAGTGAACACGCCACCTTTAAGCAGGTAATCATGATCGGCTGCAAGAGCTTCAAGCGCCATATCCAGGCTGTGAGCCACTGTAGGGATTTTAGCTTCTTCTTCAGGAGGAAGATCATACAAGTTCTTGTCAGCAGCTTCACCTGGGTGAATCTTGTTCTGAATACCGTCAAGACCAGCCATCAACAATGCAGCGAAACCTAAGTACGGGTTCATCATTGGATCTGGGAAACGTGCTTCAATACGCTTGCCTTTAGGGCTAGAAACGTAAGGAATACGGATAGAAGCAGAACGGTTACGTGCTGAGTAAGCAAGCATGATCGGTGCTTCGAAATGCGGAACTAAACGTTTGTACGAGTTAGTAGATGGGTTAGTGATCGCATTCAATGAACGAGCATGTTTGATCACACCGCCGATGAAGTACAATGCCATTTCAGAAAGGCCTGCATATTCGTCACCAGCAAACAGGTTCTTGCCATCTTTAGAGATTGACATATGCACGTGCATACCAGAACCGTTGTCACCTACCATTGGTTTAGGCATGAAAGTCGCAGTTTTAGCATATTGGTGTGCAACGTTCCAAACTGCATATTTAAACTGTTGAACTTCGTCAGCTTTACGCACCATAGTATTGAAGCTCACACCAATTTCTAACTGGCAAGATGCAACTTCATGGTGATGTACTTCTACACGACCTGGACCCATGATGTCTTCAATACGGGCACACATATCAGCACGCATATCTTGTGAAGAATCTACAGGAGGAACTGGGAAGTAACCGCCTTTAACACGTGGACGGTGACCAGAGTTACCAGCTTCGTAATCTTTACCAGTAGACCAGGCAGCTTCTTCAGCGATCAATGTGTGGCGCGCGCCAGACATGTCGATGTCCCATTTTACTTCGTCAAAAACGAAGAATTCTGGTTCTGGACCGAAGAATGCAGTATCACCGATACCTGTTGATTTTAAGTATTCTTCTGCACGGCGAGCGATAGAGCGTGGGTCACGTTCATAACCTTGACCAGTAGATGGCTCGATTACGTCACAAGTTACCACAACTGTAGCTTCAGCGAAGAACGGGTCAAGGAAACATGTTTCAGCGTCTGGACGCAAGATCATGTCAGATGCTTCAATGCCTTTCCAACCAGCAATTGAAGAACCGTCAAACATTTTACCGTCTTCAAAAGTATCTTCGTCGATTGTATCTGCAGGGTAAGTTACATGCTGCTCTTTACCCTTAGTATCAGTAAAGCGAAAATCGACCCATTTTGCGCCACTTTCTTGGATGAGTTGAAGGACCTTGTTCGCCATGCTCATTTTGCTCCGATGATTTTTTGTTGCACCTGCTAAGTGCGTGTTAGTAGTTGGTGTCTATAAAGCAATTCTCGTACCAACTTTTAAAAAGCAAAGCTAAAATATTGAATTCTTTATCAGAATAGAAGATTTGAGCCTTTTGCTTTGTTGCTATTATACTGTGTGTAAATCTAAATGCACCATATTCAAACACTCATAATCACATTTACTTGAAAAGTAGCTTTTAGTGTATCAAATTGGTGCATATTTATTTTTCCCTTTTATAAGAGTCCTATTTTTCTTGCGATTTGCCTGAATATCCATCAGTTCCGCTTAAAATAAATTCTTAATAATTTATTTTCTGTCATGTTAATGATTTCATTATTGAATATTTTCAGCATTTTCTATTTCAAGCTAAAACTCACCTAAAGCATAAATACAAGCTATCTTATTATTATAGATATGTTTTTTATTTTTGGCCCTTAAATTGCAGATATTTCAAACAGTCGCAAGCGTGAAATACTCTGCGCCATTTTGGTGACAAGCTGCTAATCTGATTGCAACAGTTTTATGAACCTTTATGAAGCCAAACTTCAATCACATTAATTTAACCAGCCCTATACTTACTTAAAAATAGTTTATTACTAATACAAACTAAGTATCTTATATTAAGCTTTCAAATGGGGATGGTACTTGTAGCGTATTTTCAAAATAACATAAGATGATTAACCTCATCTTCAATGAATTTTCTTCAACATAAAATGCAAATAAATCAGCTTATTCTCATGTAGTGATTTCTATAAAATCATTATCATGGAAATAGTTCAGCCGAAAATGTTTATTTTTTGCTATGATGATTCGCACTCCATTTTTTTAGCCGTTTTACTGCCTTTAGTTTAAGTTGGACCAGGCAGTGAAAATCTGAATCATGCGAGTATTCTTGGACTATTCGAGCACATATATGTGCGCAAATTTCAATAGGTTAGCTCATGCTTTTAATGATCGAGAAGAAACACCAATAATTAACAAGGCACAATAAAGCTCAATTAAAACAATAAACAAATACATAGTTATTTTTATAATCTCAATAACGCTCAATAAAGATCAATTGCATTAAATCAATATGTGAGTAAGATTGTGAGTAACAAGCTTTCGACACTTCGTTACTCACAACTTATGCTAAATGATACCAAGATCAAACAATTAAAACCACGCGATAAAATGTATCGGGTTGCAGATCATTCCGGCCTATGTTTAGAAGTACGGCCAAATGGATCAAAGCACTGGCGTTTTCGCTATCGCTTTCTCGGGAAGGCTTCTATGTTGAGTTTGGGTGAATATCCGATTGTGGGCTTGGCTACCGCACGCCAAAAAACAGTAGAGCAGAAAGCATTGCTGGATCAAAATATTGACCCGGCTAAATACCGTATTGAAGAAAAAGAACAGGCTAAATTAAAGGCCGAGTCCACTTTTAGGGATATCGCCCTTGAGTGGTATGAAACAAAGAAAAATAAGCGATCGGAATCATTCAGGCGCACCGTAGAGAAGGCTTTCGAAAGAGACTTGCTCCCCGCTTTTGGTAATAAAGACATAAAAGCGATTACACCGCATGATGTGCTGAGGATGCAGAAAGATACGATTAAGCGCGTATCCAAGCAAATGAATCACGGCACCGGAGAAAGTACCGCTATCCGAAATCGGCAGCTGGTGAACTCTATTTTTAACTATGCTATCGCTAATTTGCGCTGTGAAAGTAATCCTGCAATATCGCTTGGACAAACTGTAGAAAGACCACCAAAAGAAACAGCAAGACCGCTGACCGATGAAGAAAAAGCACGGTTTAATAGTGCGATTAAAAATAGCCGAAGCACTGAAATGGTCAAAAATGCAATCATGCTCTTAATGTACTCAATGATGCGGTCGATTGAAATTTGCCGTTTAAGGTGGGATTGGGTGGACTTAGATAAAAGATTAATCACTATCCCACCAGCAACAAAAGAGCAGCTGGATCAGGGTGAGCGCAATATCAAAATGAACCGCATGCACCTGGTTCCACTAAGCAATCAAATGATCAAGATTCTCAAATCACAGCAAGAGCAGTCTAATGATGAGTATGTGTTTTGCTCAGTGTTCAATAAATCAAAAATTATGAACAAAACCACGATTAATGCCGCATTACGCTCTATGGGTTTTGAGACACTAACGGCCCATGACTTTCGTGCCACTGCTTCAACATTATTGCATGAGGCAGGTTATGCATCGGAATGGATTGAATTACAGCTTGCACACGTAGATAAAAATGCAGTACGCGGCACATACAACCATGCGCAAAACTTAGAGGAAAGACGGGAAATGATGCAGGATTGGGCTGATATGGTAGATGGGTGGAAGGGATAAAGCCCTCACTTGAGGGCTTTAATAATACCAATATAGATCTTTAATCCTTACTGATCTAGCTTCAGAATTAATGTCAATACATTTTCTATTAGACATAAGAACCGCTCTACATGATATAAAATACCAAGTTCTGGTGATACTCGAACCATAATATTCTCTGTTAAATCAAATAACTATTTAATTGGTTAGATTAAATATTCTTTATTTTACTTTTAAGGTAATATTATGTTCGGTTTAAAACGCAATTTTCTCGCAATATTAATAACACTATCGCCCTTTGCATGTGTTTCAGCATTAGCAATGCCGATTATCCCAACTCTGGATTTTCCATCTGAATCCAAAAATATAAAGACTGAAAATTCAAAAAACAGTGATGATGAATTTAAAGAAACTGATGTTAAAAAATCTAAATAAGCAAGAGGAAGGTATTTCATATTAATTGAAATACCTTCCTAATAGCTCACTTGATGGCCTTCACAATTGCACCATGACGTGCTTTACAATCATTATATTTTGCTACGGTATCAATAGACCATAACATCACCGCTTTACCCTGCCCGGATTCTAATTTTTGTAAATCAGAACAAGATTCAAGGAGGTTCGCTGGAATCACTGGTGATAAGTGAGTTGATTGCTGACACCCCAGAAGCGTCAAAACAATGCTGCTGATACACAGGACGATCAATGATCTTTTGCACTTCACGTGTAACGGTTTCGACTTGTACTCGCTGTTCTGATTTTGCTTTTTCATAATCTGCACTCACCTGGTTAATGGCATTCTGTTTTTCAGCCAAGGCTTTTAAATGTTGCTGTTCAATTTTTTGAATTTTGGCCTGGCACCTTGATTCGGCATCTTGAATCTTCCCGGACAAATGATTGGTATAAGCAATTTGGCCCAACCATAAAAAAGAAAGGATCGCTATTGCGACCCAGTATTTGAATTTCCATAAGACTAAAAGTATTGGCATTAGAATTCCTCCACTGGCAGTAAATCAACGGTTTTACCAGCTAAACTGTGATTACAATCAGATAAGAATTGAATCTTCCCGTCAGTGATAAATGAGTGACATTGGCTTGGATGACCTTGATTTACCATCAATGATGGGGTGAATGTTGGAGCATCTAAATTCCCATTAAAACCCCATCGGATGCGATGCTGCTCACCAACATGGATAGGATGTAAGGTTTTACATCCTGGGCACTCAATGAAATAGATACCATTTGATTCAAGCAAAACATTACTTACTTTTTTAAACTCATTCATTATTGTGCCCCTATACATTTTTGATAACGATCAACTTGCCGGGTCCAAACGCCATAGCAGTTGTTGGATCGGACTGAGCAATCGCGCTTGGCTACATATTTCCACTTCAAAAGAGACTGGCAGGCTTGCACGTATTTGCCCTGCTTTAGATTGCGAAGCATTGAGGATTGATTCCAGTTGGCTTGGCCAAAGTTGTATGTGAAGTCCAGATAGGTGTCATATTCAACTTGAGACAATTTCACGCCATGCAGTGATTTTCGGAAAGCAATCTCGTCTTTGGCCACATGCGCTTTTGCCCACTCCTGGGCAACTTTTCGTGTGATTGGCGGATCAGTCATTTTGAGGGGCTGGCCATTGGGTTTTACGGTTGAGCCGATGCCTTGAGTGACTACTCCACCACCATCTTTATAGGGTTTTGCTGAGTATCCTTCTCGAATTTCTAAAGACGTAAAAAAAGCAGCCGAAGCTGCTAATATTGCGACTGAGATTTTAGTCTTTGACATTACATTCACCATTCAATTTTCGCTTTGTCAGCTCATGAATCTCTTTTTCACGCTGATTCCGCTGCCATGAAAAATAAACATTGATAAGCAAACCAAGTACTGCAACCCCAATACCAACCCACCCTATCCAATCGATACCCATAAAAAAACCGGCTGCACTTGCCGCACCGCCGGTTACTGTTGCTTTTGATCCTAAAGCTGCTGCGGATGTTTCCGCTACCGCTGCGGTGGTTTCAGACATTTCGCCCCCTATATTTTTTGGCATAAAAAAAAGCACCCGATTGGGTGCTTTGAAAATCTCATTAGTGGTTTATAGCGTTACAGCATCAACATCTTCTTTCGTGGTTGCGGACATTATCGCTTCCCGAGCTGTTCGCCCGCGCTCATGTGCGATTGCGATATGGATTTGTAATGCCTGATAAAGCTGAACCAGTTGCTCTGCAGTGAGATTGACGATTGTATTATCAGCCAAGGTCCATACCTGACTTAAACCAGCGGATGCAGCACCAAGGATTCGTCCTTGTGATACCTGATCTGAATCATATATATTGCCTTCAAACTCAAAGCCTCCAAACTCTAGCTGATCACGCTGTGATTTAATTTCAGACCATTTTTGCTCTTTGATTTCAGCAATTGATCGAGCATCAAGCCAAGTTTTGATTTTAAAATCAAAAATATGATTTTGCGACGGCTGCTCAGGAAGCCGAACAAAGGTCTCTGAAACATGATCGTAAAAACACTGTTCTTCCGGTGGTTGTACATTTAGAAGTACAGTTACAGATGGGTCGATGCTACCTTTCAGAGAGGCAACATCATCATCATCAAATTTACCCTTATAATTGGTAAGCACTTGACCCATTTCCGAAATTAACAACATACTTGTGTAAAATTTCATTATTTTTTCACCCCTAAAGCTAACCACGTTACGGCATTCTGTTTATTTACTACGCATGGGAAACTACTGGAGTTGTAGCCGCCATACACCTTAAAGCGAATAGATACAGTAGGGTTGTCTGTAGTGGACACAAAGTAATGATTCATAACAGTTTCGCTCAAAACATACACAGCGTCCTCATTGTAAATATCACTGCCAGAACTCCATGTTTTACCTCTACCACTCCCGATAAGGCGACTTAATGACTCTCCTACAAATAAGCCGCACATCACATAGCCATTTTGTCCATAGCCGTACTGAACAGCCGCATAAACTTGAGACTGATCGATGGAATTTGGATTTACAGCACCCCGGTTTACAAACAAGTACACAGGCTGACCAGCCTTAATGCCCCATAGGGTAGCTGTGCTGGCGGCTATCCACGTGTTTTGCTCTGCATTAGTGAGCGTTTTGTTCCATGTGGCGGTGTCATTGACATAAATAGGCACAGTTACTGCATTATCTTGAATCTTCAGCGTACTTACTTGAAGATCACCAATCTTAGCTGTGGTAATTGCAGCATCATTAATTTTAGCTGTGGTAATTGCAGCGTTATTAATCTTTGCTGAAGTCACAGCTAAATCATCAATCTGCGCGGATTTTACGGCCAGAACTTTAATATTGGCTGTATCAATCGACGCGTAATCAATAAATGCTGATTTCAGATAAGCACCTACTGGGAATACTGTTCCAGTTAATGGATCTGTGTAAGGCGTATTTCTAAAGATAAATGGGTAATACCCAGCACTATTTCCGCTGCCAATCGCAAATGAATCAAAGTTCAGAATGAAATCCGATTCTTTACCTGTGTTGGTCCCACCCCAACCTGCAACTTTGCCATTTACATCAAGCTTGATGTACTTCTGAGCATACAATCCATTGACAGACAATGAGACTTCTTGAATTGAAGCCAGATTCTCATTCACTTGGGTTTGTACTGTTTCAGTCCGCTGTGCTTGCGATATATCTCCTTCAATTCGCGCAGATTGTTCTGACCACACACCGGCATAGCCTGCTTCACTACCGATCAAATCAGATTCTGATCCGATCATCGGTGGGTTCACCTGGGCAAACACACCATCAATTTTTGATGATAATGCTCCTTGCTCGGTTGTTAAGGTTTCAACTTCTTCAACCACAGCAGCAACTGCTTGATCATTACTGACTTTGTAAATGGTCAACTGATTCAATACGTCCTGATCACCTGACTGGCGTTCAGTACGCTCTTGTGTCAAACCATCTTCAACGTTCTGTACTGCTTGAACAATGTCGGCAATATCACCATCAACGGTATCAATGCGGTCAATCTTGGTTTGCAGGTCTTGATGTAGCTGCGAATCAGTAATCTTGCCCGATAAAATATCCAGCACATCGGAAGCATCCGCTGAAGTGGTCGCATGCGTCCAGTCCGACCAATCGCCAATATTGCCAATCCGATCAATCAATCGAGCTTGATAATATTGGGTTAAATTCGGCTGTAAACCTTGAATCGTATGGGCATTGGTTGGATAGGCAAACTGCCCCAACACCGCAATATTGCTTTGACCATCGGGTGAAACTCGAATCTCGGTATAAGCCGTATCCAAAGCCCCAACCGCTGGAAAGCCCCAGTTCAATTGCATACCAAACAAAATGCCTGTTGCACTGATATAAGCCAGCTTTGGTGGTTTTCCTGCTTTACCTTTCAATGCTGTCAGATTTGAATATGTTGGCAAAGAAGCCACATCATACGCAGACAATGCAATCACACGCGCTTCATAGTTGCCCGCATAAATACCCTGAACTTCTACTGAATTACTGCCTGTGATTGGCAATTTAATCCACGAGCCATCATCTTTGCGCCATTCAACTTGATACTTGGTTGCACCTTGTGCCTGATCCCAAGCAATCACCATTGTTTCAATAGATAATCCTTGTTGAACCATGGTTTCAGATGAAATTAAAACATTGGTGACTGGCGCCTGAACGGTGGGATTAATAATGGAAATCGGACGATCATCAATGAATGCACCAAAATCAATCGCATCATATTTTGCTGATTCATATTGCAAAGCAGTGATTGAGAACTGATGTTTGTCGTCTTGAGTAATACTCATGACGCGAAACTTCATAGTTTTCAAATCTTGTGCATCAACAACCCAGACATTCTGGGCAGCAACAGAATCAAACGCCACTGTGACTGTGATATTGCGACCATTTACGGATGACACGATTCGAGCTTGTGCTTTACCATCTTCACCATTTACAACCAGTCGATCACCTGCACGACACACCACATCGTCACGATCTAAAGTTATAATTTTGCGGTCAGCACTCACAGCAGAAATACGACCGCCATTGGCACGGCCAGCAAAAAGCTCGTCTGCAATTTCAATGACACGGCCCGGCTGTGGAATATAACCATCAAGACCAACTTTAAAAGACACAGTCCGGGTTTCAAGCTGCTCAGATTTTAAAGCCCAAAGACCTGCACGTTGTGCCTGACCCTCAGATGTACAACCCCATGCCTCTAACTCAAGCAGTTTGACTGCACCTCGATCACGTGCAATCGCTGCTTCATCCCGTACAAATACATATTCGGTCTTATAGCGATTTTGTGGGTTATCCCAAGCGACTTTGACTGCATTGTGACGATCACGCGCACGGGTGCCTGAATATTCAAAATGCCCATCAATGACATTGGCGCGAGTGTAAGTGAAATAAGTATCTTGTGGTAAATCAGCATCACATACGATTGAATTGCCGTCCCAATATGAAATCGCACGGAATACGCCTGCTAGTTTGCTTAAAATATCAAAAGCAGATTCAGCACTTTGAATATACACATTGCAGGTAAAACGCGGCTCCTGACCACCTTTGCCGTCTGGCACTAACTGATCGCAGTATTGAGCTAAACGATATAAAGACCATTTATCAATCATTTGCTCGGTTAAACGGTTGCCAAGCGCATATCGCTTATTGGTGCATAGGTCATAGTAAATCCAAGCTGGATTATTACTATAAGCACGTTTAAATGTACCATCCCATATCCCGATGTAAGTTCGGCTTACTGGATCATAGTTGCTTGGCACTCTGATCTTTACACCCTTTAAATCAACTGCGATTTTGGCAATATTCGAGAATGTCTCAGCATCATATTGCACGCCGATCACTGCGGTATTTGGGTATGTAAGTTTAAGATCGATAACTTCAGTAATTGCTTGAATATACATCTTATCGCTGACATATTCAGAGCTTGAGTTCGGTGTTTTACGTGTGACGCGAATCAACCAATTATTATTGGCTTTTGGCAAGCCGATACGGTGAGTACGCTCATAATTTGCTGAAGTTTTTCCTGACATTTTGGTGTCAAGCATTAACTCCCACGCACCACCGTCAGTTTGTACTTCAATCGAGTAATCAATAACAATACCTGAAACATCGCCATTGCTTGGGTCTTGCTTTTTTAAAGCCCCAAAACGCACCCTTACAATCACGGCATCGAGATTAAGATTGGTAATCCCTTTAACCCAAGGCGTATCACTTTTAAGTTCAACTCCAACAGCGGCTTCAGAAGCAATGCTTTCAAAGCCTTCCATGTATGTCTGGTCATTGGTGCCTGAGCGAAAATCTAGGGTGACATCTTGAAAGTTTCTTGCACCACTATCGCTTTCAACTGGTGTGTCATCAAGGAAGATTGATTTAAAGCCATTTGCTAAGCCCTCAACTTCTCCTTCACTCATGCCATACTGTAAGCGTGCATAGGTTTTTGAAGCGGTTGTATCGTTTGCAATTTTGGGTTGTCTTTGGCTTTTGCTACCGCCTTTTGCGCCTTTAATTACTGCGTTCATACTTATCCTTAGACAATAAAAAAGGCGCTCATTGCGCCTGTGTTTTTAAATTATTTCTTTCCACCGCTGCTGCCGCCGCCTGTGTAACCAGCATCCGCAGAGCTAAAAGTATCTACTGCAAATTGACCAGCATTCACAATAAATCCACCGACTTCACGCTGACCATACAGAATCGGAACTGGATTGCCTTGTGCGATAGTGGTGACTGCTCCACCAAAGCCTTTATTAGCCCTGTTTCCGTCTTGGTTTTGATCTTCTGTATCAACCTTAGGGGCAAGCATTTGAGCTATACCACCAATCATCATGCCAATACCCATACCAACGGCCCAATATTGCTGTGTGATAACCCCTACAACAACCATCACCGCGCCAAGAATCGTTTGCAATATTCCATTACCACCCGCCCCAATAACTTTAGGCACGATCTTGATAACTTTGGCGCCAGTCTCAAAGTCGATTTGATCCTCACTGATATTTTCGTCATCTTGAAAGACAGCAAAGGCAAGACCTTGCTCATGAGCTGTTAGCATGAATTTCTCAAAGCCGGGCACTTGTACTGATAGCGCTTTTACAGCTTCACGAGTGCTTTCAACAGCTAGATGAAATTCTTTACCAAACTTCTTTCCCAGTACGCCATATAATTTGATCGTTTTAAGCATTCTTATGCCTCACAATTTTGACAACACGCTCTTGCCATTGTTGCCCAAAGATTTCACGAACAGATTTACGGCCATACGGGTGATGTAGAATCAATGGCCCACCAAAACAACTTGTGCTTTCTTCTGACTTTAATTGCCACTGATCACCAAGCCAAATCACAGCATGATTCGGGTGTTCTGTGCGACCAACATTACACACCAACATGTCACCATACTGAAGTTCTTTGACTTCATAAAATCCAGCTTCATCTAAATTTTCCAAATAAAGGGATTTGTGGTTTTTATCACTCCACCAATCATCTTTACGCTCGAAATCAATCAACTGAATACCCAACTCACGATTATAAAAATCACGAATTATTGAATAGCAATCTTGGTATCCATGGTGGTAATCACGGCCAATGAGTGGCGCTTTATAGCCACATGGTTTATAGACTTGGAAATCTACTTCAGGCCAAGCACAAATTACCCAAGGCTTTTCATGAAGTTCAATTTGCAGTAAATCTAAATCCGAAGCACATGTTGTAGCATTGGGATGTGAATGTACATAGGCTTGAATCTCACCTTGATCTTCAGCATGCGCCAAGTCTTCATGATGAATTTCAAACTGATCTTTATTGTCTGAAATATTGCGACATGGAATATATGTCTTATTCACAATCACACCGCAGCATTCATCTGGATAAACTTCAGCAGCATGCGCCTGGATTGCTTTTTTAAGTTTTGCGGTTAGTTTCATAGAATGCCTCTATTTTTGAGCACTTATCGCATTGATGCTGTATTTGTGGCGGGCATGAAGTTAATACAATTCCAGTGGGCTTAAATACACCACCACATAAACAATATTTTTTATTTAATTTCATTTTTACACCATTGAGGATGCAGGGAATCCACCAAAATGAAGCTCATTCTCTCGACAACGACAGCCTGACGTTCTGTAGTTACATCGATCTAAAGCAGGGTTGTCTGTCGGTTCGTCTTTTTCAGTAAACATTGCAGATCCGATGTAGCCACATTCTTCACTTCGATATTCCCAATTGCAGTAATTTGAGATTTGTCGCGTTGGTATTTTTAGCCCTTCAAAATCCACTGGATTAGAAAGTTCAAACGTCACTTGCTGAGAATTTTCAGAAGTCTTTTGCTCAATGAACCAAATTTGCTCCCGCTTCTCGCTTGGATTAGCTGTGGCATTGCCAGAACTAAAGTTTTCAGCATCCAGATATTTAGCCAGCGTGGTAATGACTTTGAGTTTTGCTCCTGCAAAGTCGCCAAACTGTAAGCAGTAAATAGACACAGCGCCTTGAATGCCGCCAATATTGTTCTCCATGCTTAAAGTTGGCGCTGAAGCTTTACCATCTGAGCGCATCTCAAGACCCGACACTTCAAGCGCCATCGGCTCGAAAGTTTCACCTTGCCAAATGATGTTGCGATACCATGTTTTTGATTCAGCACTTTCAAACACTTCACCAATTAATTGAGCTGTATCCCCGAGCAACCCGTCTGATCCGATATAGCTGTAAATACGCTCCCAATCTTCATAAGAGATATGACCATGAAAACGTAAAATGCCCGCACCTAAAGTACGAGCATCCAGTTCAAACAGCGTGATCAGACCATCTACATAGAGTTTCTGAAAATCACTGTTCAGTGTCATTGTATGACTCCATTACTGTAGCAACCGCTTCAGCCAAACCAGTGGGTTGAAAGTCAGGTGGTGCAATTGGTTCAGGGATTTCGATTTCAGGTTGTGGCAACTCTTGCAAGCGCAAATCAATCCAACGTGTTTCAGGGATATCTAAAGGCGTTTCAGTATCATCTACAATGCGCCCTTTATTATTGAGCATATAGTCATACGTCTTAACACTAATATCGCCATTCTCAAGTTGCTCATAAACCACTGCGACAAGCAGGTTGCCATTAGCATCTTTCGGAGTTTCAATGTACCAACCTTCTTGCGCAAAGCCACTTGAGCCTTTGACTAAATAGTCGCCCACGCCTAGCTTTTCAAACGTAATTTCTTGCTGTTGAGCTTCATCGTTGAGTTCAATTTTATCTGCAAAAAGTTTAACGATAGGTGATGCTGCTTTGATAAAACCGTTTGAATCTACAGTTGTATTATGCTGATTCCATATCTTTGCTTCAGATGACCAGCCTGACTCAGTTCTAATACGTGCTTTCAACTTGGATAAAGTCGCATCACCCATTGGCGCTCCCAGTTGCCACCTGTACACATCTTGTCCTGAGTGCATGATATTTAAAAATGCACAATAAGCCATATCATCGTGATTAAGTGTATGAAAAAAGCCTGACTGTTTTACATCGGCTGGTTGTGTAACAAAGGGCGATAAACCACCCAACCCAAACGCCCCAACCTCCATCACATTGCCCGCTTGAGTGCCTGTATTTTTAAAAGCAGCAGTACCCAATTTATTTAAATTGGCTCCATCGCCGAGATAGTTATAAATCTCATCATCATTCGCCTGTAGTTTTGCGGAACCAGTTCTAAAAGTATCACCACCAGCACCAGTTGGTGCTGTGCCTTGATTAATTGTTTGCTTAGCCATAATTTACGCCCACAAAAAAGCCCTCGATTGAGGGCATAAAATTGATTAGAGTTAAGGTTTGAAATCTTGTGTAAAGGTTGTGGAAATTGACCATATTTCACCGCCTAAGCAAACGGGCATGTAATCCCCCGCAACCACACGAACTTCTCCATCCAAAGGCGAATCCCAAAGAAACGAATCCGCCCCCTTGTGGTCATCAAAAAAGGCCTTAATCTCTTGTATCAAAGCCTTCTTGCCAGTTTTTTTGTATGCCCATGTGCCTGACCTGTTGTTAATCCCAACGCTTGTTCGCTGTGTATATCCATCGCCAAAACTGGACTGAAGGACTTTAAAGCTTGAAGTTTGAGAGTTGCCATCTAGGTCATTACACCATGTGAATTTTTGATTGCTCATTTAGATAACAGACCTCCTTGGCGTTGCTCTCTGCGAATCACAGCTCGAACTGCATTACCAATCATCTGGCCAAGTTGCTTCTGATCCGACTGGTTTGATTGGGTAGAAACGCCTGAATCAGTGACAGTGACTTGTATGTGAACATCACCCCCACCATTCTTTTGATTAGCAATCATGCCCTTCAAATCAGCATTGGTTCGACTATCAACAACGCGCTCACCTTTATCTAAAAGCCATGTGCCTTCTTTTGGAATGTTGTCTATGCCGTCGTGAGCCATGCCTGAAAGCACAACGCCTTGAATGGCTGACATTAGGTCATTAGTCTGGATAACTGTAGCTGCGGCAGCAGCCATTTTAGACCAGATAGTTGTATTGGATGGGTCATTCCATGCGGCCATGACTGCGCCTTTCGCATTCAATAAAGCACTCGATAATACAAATGCTTTTTGCAATGCAAATGCAATTCTATAAGATGCTGAAGACTTTTCTCCATACGCATCAAGCATAGAACCAACCATCCCAAACATAGCGCCATAACCAGCTAAGGTTGCAGCCTGTTGTTGCTGACGTAACATGGCTTCATCTTGAGCTGCTTTTTGCTTAATTGCTAACAATTGAGACTGATATTGTCTTTCCGCTTCAAGCAGCATTTCTTTACGGGTTTTATCGTCATTTACATACTGCCCATTGTCACCTTTTGTGTTAGCCTCTTTTTGAGCGTTTTGGTAGTCATCCCAAGCATTCCCAGTTGAAGTGCTGTAATCATCCTGTAGCTGCCAAGTAGCAAGTCTGGGTGATGACATTGTATTTTTTGCCGTTGCCTCTATTGCTAATCTTTGCAACTCGCCTGTCTGATTTTGCAGCCCTACCTTGAACTCAATAAGCTTTTTCTCTTGAAGTTTTTTATAGGCCTCCAATTCATAAGCCAACTGCTCATCCAAAGCCTGCTTAACCAAAGCTTTTTGCTTATCGGAATACTGCCCTTCCGCAGTAAGTCGCTGAATATTAATATCATGTGTATTCTGAAGTTTCTGGTCCTCAGTCCACCTATATGAATTAAGTTCTGCATCCAATTGCAGTCGAGAAATTTCATCCTGAGCTGCATAACGCTCTTTGATTTTTGGAATTAGATCGGCCTGACCTGTTTGCTGTGCTAGATTAATTTCTTCGTTACGAGCCTTAGTTCGCTTCGCTTGCTCACTTTCATATTGATCTTGCAGGTTTAAACCCTGCTTAACCAACTCTAATCGCGCTCTAATTTGCTCTTCATAAGCCCTATCACTATCACCATCAGACAAGCCACCTTTGCCGATACCACCAGCAATGATGTCGGAATAACGTGAAACCTTGCCAACATACTCTGATACTTCTTTATTTCTTATCTTGCTTCCTGATACCTTGCCTGTTTTTATGAACTGCTCTGCACCCGCTACCCCTGCATTATGGGAAAGTATTGCCTGAGCCAAGTTACCTGTTTTTTCATAAACCTTGGCAAGATTATCAATTACAACTCGACCAGTTTTTTCAAGATTATAACTATCAGCAACTGACAAGTTATTTTGCTTTCTATATGCGCTAGTTGTTTGCCAATAACCTATTGCGCCAGTATCACTTTTAGCCCCCTTAATTCCACCAGATTCCTGAGCCAATAAGCCTGCAATCACGCTTGATGGTATGCCTTTACTTTCTGCATACTTTCCCAAACCACTCGATTCAACCAAAGCAGCAGAGCGTTTTGCTACTTCCAATTCAGCTTGTGTGATTTTAAGCTTCTTCTCGCCTTCCTTGTTTTGCTTTTTCTTTGATTCAGCTATCTCATCCTCTTTATCCTTAACCGCATCAAGAGCTTTTTGAGCTTGAGCAATTTTATTAATCTCTTCGGTGGTAACGATTGCAGTCGCACCATCGCCAAGTGCTTTTTGCTTGGCCTCCTGAAGCTTATTAATCTCATCGATAACTTCCTTGGAATAACCCAAGTTCATATATGCGAGACGCTCATTTGCGGTTAGAACATCATTGCGTAAGCTGTCAAAGTAATCTTTTTGTGCCTTTGAAGCATCCCGTGCAGCAGTTTCATTGTTTTTTAACTCTTTTGTATTTCCAGCTACTTTAGTTGCTGCATTTTGTGCAGCATTACCAGCTAGGGTCGTCTTTTCACCATAAACAAATAACGCATCTGATGTTTTCTTGGTTTTTACAACCTGCTCGTCATACTTGGTATTAAGGTTTGTTACCTCCTTAATTTGCTCAGGTTTAACAAAGTAGAGTTTGTTAATCTCCTTGATTGCATCAGCCTGACTTATTTGTCCAGCACGAACCTTGTCGCTAATCTCTCGTATTTTATCAAGTGACTCATAAGCAACATTATTCTGGGTTGCGTATGTACGAATATCATTAACAGCAGCATTAAACTGAGAATTTAGAGTTTCTAATTCCTTGTTTTGTGCTTTAAATGACTCCTCTAAATCACTTTTCGCTGCTCGTTTTTGAGCGCCATCTAAAGCAAGCAATTCTTGGGTTGTTTTATTTGCAACTTTACCTTGTTCTTCAAGCTTTGCATTCGCATCAGCTGCTTTATTGCTGAAATACATATATCCAGCCGCAAGAGCTGTTACACCAATTGTAAGCGCACCCACTGGACCACCAACCAATCCAAGAATTGCAGCACCACGTGAACGAGAGGCATTAAGTGCATTTTCAGCTGCTGTTTGTGTGGCTGTTGCTGATGTGGTTTGCTTTTGGGCTATTGCTAAAGCGACTTCAGCCTGAGTTAAGCGCATGGTTGCTGCTGCACGCTCTTGGCGTGTAATTGCACTATTTAACTCTTGTCGAGCTAAGCTAACCTCAGTTAAGGCTAATGCAGCCACTTGGCGTGTCCGCTGTACTTCTAATGCGGCCAAGTTGATTTGACTCTGAATTACTACTTGCTCTGCTGCACGACGCTCTAAAGATTTTGCAATATACCCTTGAATAGCAACTACTTGAGAAAGAATAGTCTTTGTGAGTAATGCAACACCGCCAACCATCGCAATGCCAGCAATATCATTAAAGTTGCTTGCCAGCACTTGAATGCTGCTAGATAAAATAGATGCTGCACCAGAGGCCTTTCCGGTCTCACCTGTAAATTTAGTAACTTCGTTTGAAAGTACAGTAAGTGACTGCCCAATAGTGACATCAGTCTTGTTATACAACTCATCAACACTTTCACCAGCTTTCAAAAGTGCCTTCGTAATAACCTCGCCAGTCAGCTTCCCATCAAGCATCATTTGGCGTAATTCACCACGAGTAACACCTAAGCCTTTTGCCATTGCATTAAGCAAACCACCAGCACCATCAACCAAGCTGTTATATTCTTCAGCGCGTAAAATATTGCCATCAAGCGCTTGACCGTACTGAAATAAAGCTCCTGCCGCTGACTCTGTGGTTGATCCGCTGATTGCCACAGCTTTAGAGGTAATTTCAGTTAATCGTGCTGTTTGTTCTTGAGTTAAATTTAAGGTTTTTGCATTTGACATGTATTTCGAATAAACATCATTTACAGCACCCCATGAAGATGCAGATTTTTGAGCAATAGCAAAAGTATCTTGCATTGCTTGATTGAGTTCTTCTTGAGACTCAGTGACAAGCTTTAATTTGTTGCTAATCCCTGTATAAGCATCCATTTTATTAATGGCTGCACCTACCGTCACAATGCCAGCCATATATCCTGCAAGTTGACGAGCAGAACTAGACATTGAATCCATTGATTTAGTGGCGAAATCACCATTTCTTTCAATGCTAACCAGTTCTCTATTAAGAGCCTCGGCATTCCGCTTTGCTTCTCGTGAATCAATGGTAATTCGCAATACAGATTCTTGACTCATCTCACTTTCCTATAGGCATAAAAAAAGCGCATCTAGGCGCGCAGACAATAAAAAACCGACATCTTATTGGGTCGGCTTACATTTTCCAAATATATGTACAAACGATTATTGTTAAGAGAATTGCTATAAATCGCCATGCTTACATTTTTCGTAACTCCATTAGACATAAATTAGCCAATTTGATAAAATCATCCATACGAAATGTTTTTCCTCTTTACTTCGCGGTTGAGTGGAATCAAAAAACCCCGGTGCGCTAACACTGGGGTTTTTCTTTGGGTATTAAAAAAGCCCGCGATATGCGAGCTAAAAATTCTGGGTATTAAAAAACCGCCACTGGGGCGGTTCTTGTTTTATTTAACCTTGTCGCTGCATATATCGACCAATCTGAAGCACATCACTTCCATAGAGTGTATTAAGCACACCATCAAAGTGCTTGGTAAATTCTTTCACATTAAATGGATAGTAGCCATGAGGTAAAGGCATTACAGATAGCATGCCATCCCGTGCATTCACAAACCATGAGTCGTATTTACCACCGTTGAATTCGTTATTGATCTGCTGTGCCACTTGAATAACTTCTTGCGGATAAGGTAAAGCTTTCACTTCCTGCTTTTCTGCTTTTGGCTTAACTTCCATTTCAAGCAGATATTTGATCGCATCCTCGAAATGTATTGCCAGTAACTCATGGTAAGAGTTAATTCTGAAATGGCGGTTATGTCGTGTCCATATCTGCGGACGCAATCCATCATTGCCATTCGCCTTGTGGTCTACAATTTTTTGCAAAGTATCTTTCTGCTCAGGTGTAATTACTTGGCGAGAATTAACTTTGGTTTGCATCACCATCGCATCATAAGCGCGAATTACCATCAAATGAAATTTTGCAGAAATCCACATTGCGTATGAGTAGACCAGCTCTTTGACAACGTATGTGCCTTTACTATTACCACCATTGATTACTTTCACAGCACTATGAGAATTCTCATAGTGGTTATTTTTTGAACTATGCGAATTTGCAGAGTTTACATTTTTTGATGCCGGGTTTCCGACATCATAATTTTCACTCTCAATAACCGTAATCAAATCTTTGGTCTGTTGGTTACGAAGAAAGTAAGCAGGAAAATGTTTTTTATCATCACCGCTAGCCTTGTGAAGATCATTGAGACTGTATCGACCATCCTCATCCTGACGAATAGTAAATTCACCAATTACCAACGGTTGATTGTTTGGGTTTGCGAAGTTTTGTGTTAAATTACTCATAGTTAATATTCCTGTGTTAACAACATTGAAGCCCTATCCGCCAAGATCATGGGCTTTTTTGTTGTCTATTGATTTCATGCTTTCGCTTCGTTTTGTTTCGCTCTTGCTTCCAACCATTCTTCAATGATCATATTCATCTGAGCTGTTATGGTTCTGCGTTCTTTTTGAGTTTCCTCTTTAAAACGCTCTAAAGTTTTTTCAGGTATACGCACATTTACCTGTGGGTCTTGTCTTGCCATTTCATAATCCTTATAGCATGTGATTGAAAACAACATCACAATCACATTAAAGCAGGTGCTTTATTTGGTGTCAATATTTTTGACTATTTATTTATAGCACTCTATAGTTTGTCTAAATGAATATAATGGTCAAACGGAACAATGGCTCGTACAGATCCTCAAGTAAACTTTAGAATCCCTGCCGAACTTAAGGATAAATTGGATAATGCTGCCAAAGAAAATGGCCGCACACTCACTGCTGAGTTAATCCTTCGCTTAGAAATGACATTTGAGCAAGATGATAAGATGCAAGACCTTTTAGCTCGTGTTGCTAGGCTTGAAGATGATGTTGCTGCTCTGGAGGATGATCAGGTTAATAATGATCGTAGGCTTAATAACCTTGAGGGTAGATATTAAAAAAGCACCCTAAGGTGCTTTTCTTTTACTCATACATACTTATACAACCTAAATAATACTTTGCTGAAAACTCATTTAGCTGATCTTCCTTTATTGAAGGGGTTGAATAGCTTGGTTGTTCATAAGCATCACGGATGATCAAGCTAACAATCTTATGCATATTTTTATCTGGATTCTGCTTAAGTGCTGAATCATTTGCCTCTAAAGCTTTAATCAATGGCAAACCATTTTGCTTTTGCTTCATGATTGTATTTGCCATTTCCATGTACATCCGACAATTCTTTTCATGGTTAGCATTGCTTGTGTTTTTTGCATAAGCACCCAAGGATAAGCACATCAAACTCCCTGCAATTAATATATTTTTCATTATTTGATCCTTGTTAGGCGTAAATTAAAGTCTGATGGTACAAGTATGCGGTACTCAACTTCTGCGTTAGGCTTCATCTCTGCCTCTTGCGAAGTTGCAACATTTGGGCACATTCCCCCGCCTGTTTCTAGTCTAAAGATATAATAATCAGGTCTTAGGTATATAACAGCCTTTTCATTAGATCGTATTGAGAAAATTTTTATATTATTAGCGTAAATATCATGAGTACATCCAGAGCCTAAAAAACCCTTATCTCGCAAAAAAGTTACCTTAGTCTGATCTTCCGATTTTCTTACAAAATAATCAGAATCAACCATTCGACTTTCAGGAACCATTGCGGTTTGATTGCTATTTACGGGACTGGTTGAGCAACCCACAAAAAGAATACTTAAAATACCCATAAATAATAATTTTTTCATGTGAATACCCTCTTATAAGCAATCACAAGATACTAATTTATCAGTTAAAAAGAAACCAACTATTTGTTGGCTTCCTTCAGAAACTCATTATCCAAAGCATACATACAATCAATAAATAAACCCTTATCTATGTCACACCCAAACAAATCAAAGTAGGTTTGAATGTCATGCAGTGTTATTTCTCGATATATCGCACTATGTTGCAGTGGAATGAGTTTTCTGCTTTTTGAGATGTAATTGAATGCCCTGATTAAATAGCTGGCTGTAAAGCTGCGTTCAATCTGTGGTGGTGCTTTTATTTCGAGCTTTTTGTAGACTTCTTCTGTCTTTTCTGGTGCCCATTTGATGTTTCTTTGTCGATAGTGCTCAAGGACTTTCCCACCTCTTCATCAGCCGTTTTATTTTTCTCAATACGCAGCTCTTTGGATTTGTTTAAACAAAATAAAACCAGCTCAAGTGATGCCTTGGTGCTTGTACATAACAATTCAGCATTTTGCTGGCTATACTCAATAGGCTGTTTGGTTTTTTTATCTTCAAAACCCGACCACCCTAAAATCAAGTGAGACACCGCACGATTAAAAGCCAGCCGAGACTCTAATGCCGACTCATCTGTGATGCTTTTAATGCCGTACAGCTCGCGATCTATCTGAATATTGTTTAATTCTAGTGCTCGGTTAAATGATGGTTTATCGGCATCAGCAATTAACAGTTTTGCACCATCTTTAAAGTCGAACCAGCGCTGTGTATATTCAGCCACTTCTTTAGGCTCAATTTCAATTTCCATTTAATTCTCCAAAAAGCCCCGAAGGGCTTGCATTAAGGGCCGACAACTACTGGGATGCGGGTCAAGGTTGGTGCTGTATCTGCAATACTAAATGAGAATTGAGTTTGCAGAACATCCGTAGCACTACCGCTTGGTAATGGTGCAGTTAATTGCAGTTTTGGTAGGAGCAAGGTGTATTTATTCCCATCCGAGTCTTTCAGTGAGTATTGCAGGCCGATCGTTTCGTTTAAGAATTGCTTTTCGTACAATTCAGCAGTGTTGCTTGACCATGCAATTGTGATATTGCCTGTACCCTTTAGGACTGATTCAAGCACTGCACTGATATTATTTTCATAATTCAGGCATTTCTGAACCTGCATCGAGTTATCAATGGTCAATTCTAGTTGGGTTGCACACATTCCAGGTTTGACTTGATCATCAATCAAGATGTCACCAGCAGAAAGTGATGTGAATTGAATCGCATCTACAGCATCTGTTACCACACCAGTAGGCATTGCTTGATATGCTGTGCGCTTCATTCCCATGATTGAGAATTTTGAAGTCACAATGCCACTTTCAGGAATTGATAGTGACCATTGATTTAAGTGGCATCCCGTAAATACTTGATAGTTCCCGATGTCCTTAAATCCACGAATCACTGACAATGTTTTGCGAGTTGTTCCACCAAAAGTTAATACGTTATTGCTCCACGCATTAAAGGCAACCGCTTCAAGTAGGTCATCTTGAATGCCATAGGCAAATTCTGTTTCAATATCTCCTTTTGCTTCAATACCAGTCACTAATGTTCCTGATGCAATGCGGCTATCTTTGATTGATCCTGACTCAGTTGTTTGTGCTGTTGCATCTAAACTATTTGAAGTAAAGGCTAGTGTTTTCCAGTTTGCAGCAATTGTTCCTGGTGCTGACTCAACACCGTAGAGCGTTACCTGTTTAGCGCCCGAACTCATGGTTTTCTCCTATTCTAGGCAATAAAAAACCACCTTTCGGTGGCATTGAAATAATTAACCCCGCACTTGGCGGGGTTTAATGTTGGTTAGAATCTATGGTTTCACCCTGTATGCCTTGGCATAATTTCAAGATACTTTCAGCATGTAATGTGATATGTCTGTGATTTGGTCTTGTTCGCTCAATATCAATGCCAATTAAAATGGCTGCTTGAATATTCTTCTGCCAATTTCCTGTGTCTGCTACTGGCTCTATTGAACAAAATATATAGCTATCATCGCCAATATTAATGTCAGCATAATTTTCTTCGTCTGTGCTTGGTCGACACTCTGCAACCACATAAGCAATATTCATGATTAAACCCCGCCAGCAAATGGCAATGACGGCTGCAATTCACTTTCTAATTGCGCTATCTCATCATCAAGCGGATGCTTTTCATGTTTCCACACATTCATGTCTCTGGCTGAGCAACTAACTTGCTGTTTGCGATTTTCGCGATAACCGACAATATGATTATATCTAGCCCATTTAGATTGAAAGATTTGGGTTAATTGGCTTGCCATCCAGTTGAAGGCATCAATAAATTGCTCTTTTACTGCATCAGCCTTCTCGCCATTAAAGCCCATCACCAGAAACATCCACCCATCTTTAGTCATTTGATAAAATTTTCTAGGCTTTCCGTTCTGTAACTTGTTGTTTTCAAAGCAAAGCGCAAAATTGCGTTCACGGAATTTCTGTGAGCACTTCATATTTTTAATTGCTCGAAGCACATCAGAGTGTCTTTTTTTGAATGCTTCTGCTACTGCATAACTGGTTGTCTTTGGTTCACCATTTTCATTTGAGACCATGGCGCGTAAATTTAATGTTGTCATCATATTCATGACTTTCTCCTAACCATATTCAAAAAAAAGAAACTGGCAGGCACGCTGAATATGGAAACGTGCTTTTCGAACCGTCGCTCTAGCCAGTGGTTTGCCTGAAAACAGGCATAAAAAAACCGCCCAATAAGGACGGTTTAATTAAGGGTTTAAGCTAGTTCACTCGGAACTCAGCTCTAATTATTTTTGCGTAAAAATCTTGGTCATCCATGCTTTGTGGTGCGTGGACTTTGTAGACTTCAAGATGAGATACACCGAATGATTGCAGTAATTCGCGCCACTGGTCACACAATGCGGTCATAGCAAGTGTTCCATTGCTCTTTGGTGTAAAGCACTGAATTGAAATCATGCCGTAATCACGGATACACGGGCCATCACCAATAGATGCCATTTGGCTGTCAGCGTACTGTATAGAAACCTTACACCACGGCTTGTTTGTTGGTGCTTTAAATGGTTGCCCATTATTTAAAAGTTGATTTTCAATGCGCAGATTTGCTTTTTCCACACCGGTGAATTGACCAATTTTTTTATAAATTTCAGTTTCAGCTTGAGATAAGGACATGCTCATGTTATGCCACCAATTGAATTTGAGTATCTGCTTCAAGCTGCTTTAACAGCCCTATCACAGGTTTAGTTATCTTGTTAAAACACTCGGTGTGTCCACCAAAAATTATCCTTGGACTGTATTTGTATCTTTTTAATAAACCATGGATTCTTTTTTCCAAATCCCAAATGTAGCCAGCATCACCCTGCACGACATGAACCAGCGCAACCGAGTAGCCTTTTACTTTCCTAAATCGCTCTTTAATGGTTTCTTTAGTGATGCCTATTTTGTAAAAAACCTCACCATTTCCTTTCATTTGAATTAGGTATAACGAGCTTTTCCCGTCTGAGTATTTTTTACATAGATTTATGTACTTTCCTCTTGAATAGGTATCTTTGTTTTCATTTGCACAATCAGGGCATCCGTTTCCACCCTTATGATTATGCGGGGTTTGTTTAAAAATACCATGCTCTCTGCAAATAATATCTACATGAACAAAAGCCCCTTTATATTTGACAAGCGAATAGTCATACCTATCACCATGCGCTTTTATAAATTCAGCCTTTGTACACGACAAAAAAAGATAACTCATTGAAATAATGGCATAATACTTGTTTTCTGACGACGAATATGATGACACATTTCAATGAGTTACATCTCATCTTAAACAAATATCTAAAGTGGAACAAGTCACATGCAAAATGTTTTACACTGATTATGCTTGCATTAATTGTAAAACAGACATGTAATCTTTCTTCTGCATCTAAAGCCTTACCCATCAAGTGCTTACCACAATCATTTTATCGACGTATACAACGCTTCTTTGCAGATCAGTATTTCGATTATCGTCAAATTTCTCAGTTAATTTTCAATATATTTTCATTCGATAAAGTCCAATTAACTTTGGATAGAACTAATTGGAAATGGGGAAAACGAGATATTAATATCTTGATGTTAGCCATCGTCTATCGTGGAATAGCGATACCTATTGTTTGGACATTGCTCAATAAACGTGGAAATTCAGATACAAAAGAGCGTATTGCTTTGATTCAACGCTTTATCTCCATTTTTGGTAAAGATCGTATTGTGAATGTGTTTGCAGACAGAGAATTTATCGGTGAGAAATGGTTTACATGGTTAATTGAAAATGACATTAACTTCTGTATACGTGTTAAAAAAACTTTATTGTGACCAATCACTTAGCCAAGAATCATAAAATTAGTGATTTATTTCGTCATCTTCAAGTTGGTCAAACTGAATGTCGTAAACGACGTATTTGGGTTGGTCGAGTGAAACTGTATATTAGTGCGCTACGATTAGAAGATGGAGAGCTTTTACTTGTTGTTTCTCCTATGTTTAATGCTTCTGCTATTCGTGATTATGCATTACGCTGGGAAATCGAAACGTTATTTAGTTGTCTCAAAGGACGTGGATTCAATCTTGAAAATACTCGTTTAACAGACCCTAGACGAGTCAAGAAATTGATAGCAGTGCTAGCTATCGGTTTCTGTTGGTGCTATTTAACAGGTGAATGGCAACATGATCGGAAAAAAGCGATAAAAATAAAGAAGCATGGACGACTTTCAGTAAGTTTATTTCGCTACGGTTTGGACTATGTTCAAATGGCTATTCTACGTTTGATTGGTTTTGGAAAAAAAGAAGAATTTAAGAAAGTGCTAGCAATTTTAAGAAAGAAAAAGCCTGATAGGACAAGGATCCTATGAAATTTGTCGTGTACAGAGAAATTCAGCAATCACTAAGTCCTCATCTTTTTGCTGAAGATTTGGGTGTTCGGCAATTGCGCACAGCCTGCAATTAGCGCCCTTTGTGTGGTTGTATGGTGTTTGCCAAAAATAACCATGAACCTTGCAGCCAATCTCAACGGGTGAATCTACAGATTTAAAGATTACTTTTGAGTAATCATATCTATCGCCATGCTTGGCTCTAAACCTGTCGATTATTTCCTTTGTGTTTCTTCGCCCAACCCCTGCACACTCACAACAACCATGACCCTTTAAGTGGTTGTCAGGGAATTGCCAGAAAGAGCCATGTTGAAGGCAGATTATTTCGATTTTCTCTTTGGATCGGGTGTAGATTGAGTTGATATAGCTATATTTTTCGCCATGAACTTTTCTGGCTTTCTGAATAAACTTTTCAGTCTTTGATTGCATAGCAGACGCCATGACTTTAGAATTGACTTCGGTCATCTTGTTACTCTCATTAACAGGTTGATTAGAAAGGCTTAGTTGTTTCCAGCAACTAGGCTTTTCGCTTATTTATTATACCATAACTATCTATTTATTATACTTATTTGCTACAGATTGAAAGGCTAGTGCAAATACTCCGAGTGGCGCTTGCTGACTCCAACCATTCTCCAACTTGTCACCATATGGGCTTAATGTCTGGATATAAACAAGCCCGCCTATTTTTGCTGTAGATGCCACCTTTAAGCCTTCTGCCAGTGTTGTACCACCTGACAAGTCAAAGCCTTTCTCATAGGTGGTTTGCAGAGAATCAAGTGTGACTTTATGTGATGCTCGAAATTCACCATCCATAACCGGGGATCGAGTAATCACTTGCTGTAGCGTATCCCCTACAATCTTTTTAAGGTGGTCATCTGCATCTTTCAGAACGTTGAGTGCAAAATTAGTTGGCTTGTTTGTCCAGGACATCTTTAACTACCTCAACCTTACCTATTTTTATTTCATAAATAAGATCGCCATTTTCTACGATCAGGTTTCCATCCACTGCCTGTTTATGCTTTATGAGATAGCCTTTATTTGTGTCGCAAAAAATTACATGTGGTGTCTTAATGCCATCCAGCAAGACTTCTTTAACTTTGGGTTCAGATTGTCCTACATCAACATGATAAACGCCATCCGTATGCATGGCTTGGTGTATAAGGTTTTGATCATCAATACAAATCATGCGCTCACCTTTCTTAATTGAGCTGTATAAGTAGCACTTACTGAATCAACCCCAATATTTACCAACTTAAACCGGCCCTTACTGGTAGTCCAGACGTCACCAATCTGTGGCACCTGAGTCACTTCATTCTGTAGCACAATGGCCTTGCAGTCAGTCACCTGATAATCAGTCGGTTTGACCATATCTTTTAAGTACGATCCAAACAGCACACCACGTCCGGTATAAGCTTCAACTGTAATCACCGGATAGGTCTGCGTTGCAAAATCAAAGTTACCTGACTGGATTTCTTTGGAACATGTAAAAGTATCGACTGCATCACCGAGCTTTTTATCAAATGCCTTACCAACCTTGGATTGGATTTTATTTTTGATCACTGCATTCACTCCGCTCATAAAGCTCAAATAAGTCTTGAGCTAGTGCTTGAATTGAATAAGCTTCAAACTCGATACTTGGGTTTTCTTCACCCATTTTTAACTTTAACTCTTGCCAGATATGCACAGCCTCATGAAGTAGAAGGCCATGAATCTGATTTACATCCCACCAGTCGCAATCTTTAATCTGAACAATTGCATGGTCATCATTAAAGTTTACCCGGGCATCTGCGCCACCTTCTAAAAATTCAAATGGTGCTTTTACAGTATCAAATAGAATATCGAGTTGATCTTGGTTTCTGACCAGTGTGTAACGCATGTGCTCAAATGGTGTGGTATACCATTCAGGCACATAATTGTTATTAATCATGCCCGATACACCTCAAATCCAAATCCTTTGGGTTTTAGATCAAGCGAATCAATCAAAGCTTTAGCGATTTGCTCATACTCTGAAATTTCGCGACTACCTTCAGCAAATGTTTCACTAACCTGTACTGTATCGGCCTTTACACTTTCACTGGTTGTCTGCCGGGCAATACCAGAATAAATCACACCAGCCTGAATACCTTTGATAATTTCGCAGGCTGCTTGCTTAATAAGGTCGTCAATTGGATCTGGAACAAATCCGACTTCGTTTTTCATCCAGGTGTTTGCAAGTAAAACGAGGCGAGCTTTATCACCAGCTGGTGCAAAGTCTGCCCCTAAAATTTGCTCAGCCTGTTCTTGAGTAATAAAGCTCATAATGATTATTCCGTTGGTTTTACAGTTCTGGTTGAGCGTTTGGCTGGCTCTTTTTGCTCTACTTCTTCATAGAGTGCGTGAATCTTTGGATCAAAATCCAATTCATTAATTAATACATAGTTACCTTGATCTTTTGACCATGGTTTAACTTTTACTGTTTTCATCTGTGGCATGTTGCTCTCCAAAAACAAAGGACGCACAAAGCGTCCTTGATTTAATGCTTACCCCAAAACAATCGCGAGATGTTCAGGCTTGAGTGCAGCACAGCCCCATGCCAGCGCAATTTCATATTGCACCTGACGGTATTGAGCATATACAGATACTTCAAAGGACAAGCCGCTCACTGGATCAGTGATGATTGTACGGTCAACAGCAGAATCACCTTGTTGCGGTAATGCAGGTGCACGTGTTGCCAGTGCAATCGCAGAACGAGGGAAAACCATGTTTCGCACAGAACCAGCAGTCACAGTGATTGCTGTCGCAGCTGCTGGGATTGCTTTACGTAAGCCGGGAGCCGCAATAGTCACCTTGCCGCCATTCGACACATCCGTATCGCCAGCAACAACGATATATTTGTTAGGGTCGCCAGCAAATGAAATAGCGTCACCAATAAGGATGGTTCCGGTGCCAGCACTCGCAAGCGTGATTTCCTTAGCGCCCACTGCATAACCTGTTGTATCAGTAGTTGCTAATGCACCAGTACCGGCTGTATGCGATTTGATTTGAGCGGATTCACGAATCGCAAAACCATGCACATCAAGCAATACACCACGACGCAGCAAGCTATCGTCGTTAGCTTCATTCGCCTTATTAAGCTGCGCCAATGTACGCATGTTTGCGCCAGCAGTAGTATCAATTACCATCTGCAAATCAGATGCTGGTGCGCCATTGTCTTTAAGCAACTTCAGTGCTTGTGCTGTATCGCCTAAACCACTTGCAAAAGGAGTTGTGCCAGCAGTACCAACTGCGCGTGACGCTTTTAAGTGTAATGCCGCCAAATCCGCTTCAACTTCATTCACCAGAGTACGCATACCTTGAGCGAATTGGTCACGCAGGATTACATTGTATGATGCGCCATTGTTGTCCAGACCACGCTTTTCCTCACCGTTCCAGCGAACAGGAACACGACGTGCTTTAGTGATTTCCATTTCGACAGAACCAATGTTTTGGTCCCCATCATCTGGTGGCGTTACGTCTGGTGTGATGTCAGTAGCAGTTGCACCAGAGGTTACAGGTGATTTCACCTTCTGGCCTTTTGCTGCACGCTCAAATGTCATATCAGACGAAACTGCTGGAATAATACCAACAAGCTCACGTGATACTGTATCGAGCGCATTGTAAATCGTAGGGATTAAACCATTTAAATCGTTAGCCATAAGCTAAACTCCATTAAAAATATTATTGAATTTGTCCGCCTTCACGCGTGAATTGTGCCCGGCCAACAGGATCAAGAGATTCAAACTGCTGGCGCGTCATTGTTTTTGCACCACCACCTTGACCACCACCCTGGAACCCACCGCCACCAGCTTGAGAACCTTTTAAAATTGAATCCTTGTGCTGGTATCCACCAACCAAAGTTTCCAAGGCCTCATCAAAGTCTGCGATTTCACCCGGGCGAGTGCGTGAATAGATTTTTTGACCATCGGCACCAACTGCCACGACTTTGCCGTTTTCGATCTGGAAGTTTTTCCCAAACGTGGCTTGAATCATGTCTACCGGTACAGCGATGTTGTCTTGAATGAACTTAGAACGAGCAAAACCACCGCCAATCAATTCACTGTGTAATTGCTGCTGCACAGAATCACGTTCTTGTGTAAGTTTTTGGAGTTGTGGCTCGTAGGTCTGTTTTAACGCTTCAGTAATTTCAGCCTTCACCTTGTCTACCTCACCTGCATCCACAAGTTTTTTAGCATCCAAGTTTTGAACAATGTTTAACGCCTCTTTTACCTTTACAGGGTCAAGCCCTTCGAAAGCTTTAGCCTGTGCTTCAAATTGCTCTTTGGCTTCACGATGAGTTTTAGCTTCACCATTCAGGCGAGTAATCGTTGCCACTGTCTGCGGTGCATCAAAAGCTACCTCTTTACCATCATCATGGACATAAACAGGCTTGCCATCTTGAACCACTACATGACCGTTTTCGTCTAATTTCAATTTCATAAGTCATCCGACCCTATTTCTAAAATGAGCATCCGCTCGTTACGCTGTCCGCATCCGCTTTCAGCAGGCAATAAAAAAGCACCCGGTTGGGTGCTTAAGTTGAATTTGGTTAAATTTTAAATATCTGTTTCGATTTCACTGCTAGTAACTACAACCGCATCAGGCAAGCCAAATGCTTTCATGGTTTCAGTAAAAATATAAATATTTGTGGGCTGAATCCCTGTTTGATGCTGAAATTCTGCAACTTTATTTTGCACAAAGCCTGCAATCTCAGCTTCAAGTTTTTTCTTTAGCACTGAATATTCTTGAATCGTAATTTCTTTCATTTCTTAGTCCAAGCCTTTAAAATTAAGTCATTAATGATTTGCTGTTCAGATATAGTCATATGAAATAAGTTCCACATGCAAAACCAATTGAAAAAACCACAGCAACAATAATAAAAAGCCAAAGATATACCGCACCCATTACATCAGTCATACTTCACCTTCATAACCCCACCACCTCAAACGTCTTTTCATCCAAAGCCTTAAGCTCACGCAAAACACAGAATTTGTTGAATCGAATTCGATTTTCGATACTGCCAATCAGTCTTTGTGTGACATGAATCGCAGAGCGTTTCCAAATTACTTAGTTTGTTTGCCAGCTCATTTTTCCCACCAAATTGATGGAATGGCTTGATATGGTTTACAGATAAGTCACGCCCATATTTTTCATAGTGTTGCTCACGGGTTAAACCGCATTGAATACACTTAAAATCATCTCTTTTTATAATTTTCTGGCGTATCACCTGCCAATTAGAGCCTCTAAACTTATTGGCTTCCATGTAAGACGAGCCACCTTGCCAATTAGGGTGTTTTGCACCCTGAAAGGCTTGGCTTATTTTGTCTTTTCGCTCTTGGTTTGTTTTGATTTGGTTTATATAACACTCTTCAGAGCATGTTTTTCTGAAATTATCAGCAACCAAACGCCCAATTGTATTATTCCATTTCAGCGAGCTAAACCACACACCGCAAGAAATACAGTGCCGATCTTTTGATTTCTTATGATTTAGTTTGCAATCATTAGAGCAATATTTCGCATTAGTCCCATGACCATGTGCACGACTAATCTCATTATCACAACCTGCACATCTTCTTAAAACCTTGTTTTTCAAGTCTGCCTTGAAAGCATCGTAACAAATACGGTTGCAAAATATATTCTCGGACAAAGCCCCATTACGCCTACTACTTTTAGATTTACCTAAAACATCGGCATTGCAATGTGCACATTGATGCTTTCTAGTAGTACCTTTTGAACCAATATAATCACCGCGCTTTTGTGCAACACGATAGCAAGGCATTCCACAGTAAATATTACGCTTACCTTTCACTGGTTTAAATTGCGAACCACAAGTTTTGCAAGTACAATTCGAATCAGTCATGACATTATCTCCAAGTAGATAAGTTGTGATCAGAAACCCCTTAAGATAGCCGTCTTTTGGGGTTTTGTTTTGTCTAAAAATTATACCACAGAAACATCATAAACCTAAGTTTTCAAAGGTTTTTTTGTCCATTTTTCGCAACTCATCAAGCGTGTATTTTCGCCCAATTGGATCAACAAATTTATCAATTGGAAAGTCTGATTTTTTATATAGCTCAAAGCGTGTGCTCCCCAACCAATTGCGCTGAAAATCATCACCCTGATCCTTAAACCAATCTGAAAATTTAGTATTCGCCTCGACCTGACCAATGATGCCATCACGCTCATCTTTGGGGATATTCTTGATTTTCCGCTCGTCCGCCACAAATGGACGCACCCCACCCAGATTTCCATCAGCATCAACACCAATCAGCGTCGATCTGCAATTTGGATGAAGTGGAGGTCTTCTAATTTTGGGATCATCAATCTTCCACATGGTTTGATCTAGGTTTGCACACGTAAAACTACTACGCCCATCAAGCACACTGACGAATTTAATATGTGTAAATCCAAGAGCTTCGTAGGTCTGTAAATACGATGTATTCGATACATGGCTCCTGGCTGTTCTTACCTGGCGCTCAATGACATAACGTTCTGACTGGAGCAATCCATCTTTATAATCAAGTGACTTTCGCCCCTTAATTCGATTAATAATCTGCTGATTAGTCTGGCCTTGTGAAATACCATCACGAATGACGTATTCCACTTTCTTGCGTAAATTTTCCGCGATATCAGCAAACAGGTAATCAACCAGCTGACCGCCAGAGAAAGGCATCTTTTTGGCTTTCTGATATAGCTTTTCACCATCAACCTGAAGCGTTTCGCCCATTAGCGCAATGGTATAACTAGCCTCATATACAGCCAAGGCAATAGCAGACTGTTCAAATATCTCTGACATCTGGGTATTTAATGAAGAAAACCACTCGTTTAAAGTGGCTTTGATTTCCTCAATATTACGACTGGCCTTAGCTTTGCTTGAAAAGTTGAGACCTTGTAAGGCTTTGCGTTCTGATTCAGTTAAGTTCTCGAGTAAATCACCAAATTTAAGGAGCTGCTCATTCGACAACTTGTCAAAAACTTTGATCAGATCATTTACATTCTGTGAGGATGCCCGATATAGATATGCCTGATGTTGAGTCAGCGCATCAAGTAAGGCTTTTTGCGCTGATGTGTTCATATTTATGCATCCACAGTGCCATCATTCCGCTTTTCAATTTTCTTCACGATATCTTCCCATTTATCTTCAGGGAAAGTACCTGTCTGCTCGTAGTGATACCAAACATACATCGGCAACTCACCAGCAAGGCAGGCTTCATAAATCAATTTAGAGCGTGTTGAATCATATTTCGGCTTATTGAAGTCCTGAGCAATCGTAAAGCTCAGCTCATCCACTTTAAGATCATGATTTGGTAAGGCAAACTTTGCACACCAGCGCAGGGCCATGGTCATCGCTTCTGAAATGTTAGCTGCCACCAGCGACAAGACTGAATGCTGAATAGAGTTTTCATTCCCGGCCTGCTCAGCCGTTTTATTGGCAGACCCAACCTCAATCAGCCGGGCACCCAGTTCTTTCATCTGGTCCCACTTGTCTTGCATACGCTTATATGCCAAACCGTTTTCATCCGCCTGGATAAACTTACCATCCGTTGGGATACCGGTGCGACTACCAACACTGGCACCCGACTCTTTCACCATCGCGTACTGTTCTGGCGTGATATTTGGAAAGCACAATGTAGGTTGTCCTACAATAAATGCAGATTCCTCTACATCAGCAGAACTCCGGTAATATGAAAGTTCAATCTCGGCCAGTTCATACAAAGGTGCTGTGTCAATTTCTTCTGAGTTGTCGATAGCACCACAGAAAGTGAATGGAATGTAATCCCATGTATTGCCGTCATAATCAGTCGGAGTTGATGTCTGATCTAAATACCAGTCACCTTTCTCATTCTTCTTATGGACTTCAACCACATAAACAAAGCGACCGTCTACCACTTTCAACCATAGCAATCGATACTGTTCAATGGTGGACAAGCTAAATCCATCACGCTCTTTAACCGTTTCATGAATTTTGACATAGCTCAGCTTTTTTTGATTGCCAACAATGATGTAATCCCAATCTTCAACCGCAGCAGCTTTGATGATATGAATCATCGGATAAGCACCTTTGGTCTTATCTTCTGCCCGGTTTCGGCTTGGTTCTACATTAGGATGATCTACATACACACCACAGCGATAATTGCGATTAATCAGCCGCATTGCACGCTGTGATACCTGGTAAATAGAACGCCCCGCACCATCGGCATTCCGGTCCAGATATTCCAGATCATCTGGCCGATTAAATACCGGGGTTTTACCAAAGGCCAAACCGATATGACTTGCCAAAGTTCGGCTGGTCACACCAGGGAAGATAGCGCGCATTAAATATTCTTTATATCGATCCGATCCTTTAGGATCATTCTTTGAAGTGAATAAAGCAGGCTTTGGCAAATATGCCTCACCTTTTCCCTTAATAACTTCCTGACCATCACAAACATCGTCCAACTTATTCCAAGTCTTAATGTGCTTATCATAGTCAGCATGGGTGTTTGTAATACTCATAATTAAAATCCAAACATTGGTATATCGATGTGTGTGACTTGTGGGATTTTATTCATCGCCACAGCAAAATATCTAAACCCATCCGCGCCATGCGATGTGTGGTCATGCAATGGCTTATCTTTCCAGCAACCACGCTTGTCATCCCACTCTTTGCGATAGTTTTCCAAATGAGAAATACCTTCTGCACACTTGGTTTCATCAAACTCGCATCGAGGTAGAATTTCACGAGCCAATTCAATGCCGTCCATGATTCCAATATTAGGAACCACCTGAAAGCGCACTGAATATATCGCCCCATCAATGTCATAACCTTCTTTGGCAATATCAAGACGAGATTTACCATCATTCATAAGTGAGCGGTTTTGGATGTCGTGTGGAGCGTAGTGCGCTGAGTAGTTGTAACCACGATCTTTCAAGACTTTGAAGTAATGACGCATCCCTTCACCTGAGTTTTCGTAGTAATCAATCACTTGATAACGATCATCACCGATCTTACGAACGAACCAGATCACCATAGAATCCGATACACCCAAATCCCAAAAGGTCATCACATCCAAATGTGAGTTATCAGGTAATTCACCAATACGACCATTCTCATACAAGAATTTGAATTGCTTCTTGTAGTAAGCACCCTCTACAGATTGGGCAAAGGCTTCCGATGGGATGGATGGATATTCGCGCTTAATGTCCTCACCAAGCGTTTTCTCTTTCTGCCAGTACCATTGCTGCTGCTCTGGCGTGGTATGTATGTTGTATTTAGCTTTTAGCTCAGAAAAGTAATCTTTTAAGCGCTGTGGAATTTCTGTTATTACAGGGAGTGAATAGTCTTGGTTTTTCCACCATGAGAAGAAAAAGAATTTCCAGTCCAGAATGCCAAGTGTTCTGCCTTGCAGTTGCAACTTCTCAGCAGTATGGCAATAGTCATAGAAATAACCCGACTTACCCTCAGCTGTAGATTCAAGGGTAATCTTTCCGCCTAAACCAACCGCTTCAAAAGCACCAGTGACAATCTCACGAGCTTTATCTGGGTATTTAGCACAGATCTTACCGAACTCAGATATATGTAATCGCTTTAGCGTTCCACCACGGAATGATGTACTAACTGTGACCGATCCGCCTTTAGAGAATACAAGCTCCTCTTTGGTTTCAATGCTTAATGGATTGGCTGCGCGCAATGGATGTGGCAGCTTCTCATAAGCATATTTAACCTTTTCACGGAATAGGCGTTTAGCATCATGCAGGGTATGTGCAATCAAGGCACACTTATCCGACATGAATAGTGCAGCATCCAATTGAATGATGCACATCTCAGTCGTAAAACCGAGCTGACGCGCTTTTAGGATGATGTTTCTCGACCACTCATTTTCAAAATACTCAAGCTGCTCAAGTGTCATTTTAAACTTGACTTGCTTGCCGTTCTTGTCGGTAATTTGGTAGAGATTATTTAGCCGCCAATGCTGATCAATAAGTTTTGCTCTATGCTCAGGTTTAAGCATATGCCCTCCTTATTAATCTTCTTTGCTTAGCTCATCCATCAAACTTGAAAGTGATTCAATTTCCAATTTGCCTGAGTGCTCAACGGATTGCTTATCAACCCATCCTGCACGACATTTAAGCCAAAAAATAGCGGCTGAGGTATTCCCTGCTGTTGCTTGCTGAAATAATGATTGCGCCACCTTTGCGTTAGCCATCGTCATTGCTGCATCAAGCTCTTTTCGATAATGCTTAAGTAGTGTGTTTTTTGTAATACCAACAACAATAGCGATTTGGTCTTGCGGTGTGCCAACACTTGCCAGTGTTTTAACTTGTAGTCGGGTTTCAGTGGTTGGCTCATGTTTTGCGGTCATATCATGCCCCATTAACCTCATAATATGCTCTGCGGTATTGCTTGCAGTATTCTTTGTTTTTCCCAACCCAAGCCTTAACAAGAGATCGACATTTCTCTTTGTTTTTTTGGTAGTACGATTTGCTTTTTGCTTTATGACACTCAACACATGATGCGCGAGACTGGAATTGGTACTCACAGCCGCACACCTTGCACGGTTTTGAAAGTTTATAATTAGAGATCATTAAATTTATCCCCTGTGCTTTCAAGTGTGGCTTCTTTGCCTGTTAGGGTCTGCCATCGGTTAATGATAACGTCACAGTATTTCGGGTCGAGTTCCATAAGGTAGCCCACACGCCCATCTTTTTCACAAGCGATTATGGTTGTTCCAGACCCACCGAAACTATCCAAAACAATGTCGCCACCCTTTGTGTTATTCAGTAAACAATATGAAAAAAGATCGACAGGCTTCATGGTTGGGTGTTCGCCATTTCTACTCGGCTTATCAAATTCCAGTATAGTTGTTTGTTTTCTATCAGATGCCCATAGGTGACCAGCGCCATCTTTCCACCCGTAAAGACAAGGTTCGTGCTTCCAGTGATAATCTTGGCGCCCCATAACTAGAGTTGATTTTTTCCAAATAAGACATTGGCGAACTTTCCAGTTTGCATCTTTCGCTGCGCCACGAAAATTGTAACCCTCCAAGTCTGCGTGCCAGATATAAAAAGCCGCACCTGGTTTCATGACAGCATCAGCAGCGACATAACAATCTCTAAGGAACTGACGAAAATCATCATCGCCCATCGAGTCATTTTTGATTGTTAATGCATCCTTTGTTTTTCCTTCGTAAGCCACGTTATATGGCGGGTCGGTTAGCCACATGTCAACAAGCTGGTCATTACATAGTTTTTCCAAAGCATCAATGCTCGTGCTATCACCACACATCAGGCGATGCTTTCCTAAAATCCAAACATCACCCTCTTTTGTTTTTGGCTCTGCGGGTGGCTCGATTACCTCGCCATCTGCATCTTCTTCGTATTCGGGCAGCAACTCCACATTCAATAAATCACCAAGTTCATCTTCATTAAACCCTGTAAGTGATAGATCAAAATCAAGCTCTTGTAAGCCCTCAAGCTCAACGCGAAGTAAATCGTTATCCCAATCAGAATTTAAGGCGATCTTGTTGTCTGCAATCACATACGCTTTCTTTTGCGCTTCTGTTAAGTGACTAGCATCAACGCATGGCAATTCTTTAATGCCTAGTTTATTCGCAGCCATGACTCGACCATGCCCTGCAATAATGCCATTGTCACCATCAATGATGATCGGATTTAAAAAGCCAAACTCTTTAATAGATGCGGCAATCTGGTTCACCTGCTCATCACTATGAACCCGGCTGTTGTTTGCATAAGGAATTAAATCAACGGTTGCAACCCTTTTTATAGGAGTGCAAGTGTTTATATCTTTACTCATTTGTCACCCACATCAAATCATCAGGCACAGTCAAATGAATACCTAATTGCGTGACAGTAAAATCATGTACACAATTCAAATACTCAGTCATCTGCTTAACACTTAATTTAGTGGTACTACAAAGTCTGATCACCTGCTCTGCAATCACTCGATATTCTTCACACTCATTCTGCTTGAGCATTGCGATCGCTTTGCATGTCTCGGCAAACTCTTGATCATCCCGGCGATAAATAAAAATCAGAAACTTTTTCTTAAACTCAAAATGCAGTTGATCTTTATGTGTACCGTTCTTCTTCTCGATCTGACCTAACCACATCCAATATAATCTGTTTTGAGCTGCCGACCGGTCATCCTGTTTCTGATCTATCACCACACGTAAAGGCTTACCACTCTCAACTGCCTGAGTGTAATTGGTGTGCATATAGTTAATGGCTTTGGTGATGTCTGCATGTGATTGGATAGGAAACACGGCTTTTTGCATTTCCTATCCCTCTTTAATTATTGTGCTTGATATAGCTTTTCTTTCAATAAATAGCCTTCAAGTTGCCAAATTTTGCTTCGCGCATTCTCATACGCAATTTTTTTACCAATTTCAGCATCAAAATTTTCAGGACTTGCACATGCAGACTCACCCGTAACCGTGAAACCATTCTTTAAAATCAAAACACAGAAAGTTAATGTCTCTAGTTGCTTATGCATCCCAATCAAGGCTGTTGTATTTGGATCAGCACCCCATTGTGCATTTGCAGCTGTAAAGAAATATTTATCAACAATAACGCTATCAATAAGATCAGGCGTTAAACGTGGTGCATTTAAGTTTTTAGATTGAATTTCTTGTTCAATCTGCTTTTCGTTTGACATTTTCTTCTCACAAAAAAAAGAGCCACACGGCTCAGTTAAAAAATCTCTTTGTCTGTTTGATTCAACATCCGATCAACTCTCACCAACCACTTCTCAAACATGGCTTCACTTTCTGCCCTGGTACCCAATCGATACTGGTCAAATGCACTATGGCAGGAATGACACAATGGCACCGTAAACTCATCACTGGCTTTAATCGATCTACCCTTACCATGCTTGGCACTATTTGAATGCGCTGCCTGACTATCTGGATTACCGCATCGTATGCATGGCAACTTTCTAACTGCTGCCAATCTTTTTGCATCACGCATACAACGCTTCACGTAAATTCTTAATACGCTCTTTCAGCTTAATCATGATGCCGTCAATCGTTAGCATCTCTGACCGCGTCAATCCCGATCTACTGAGATTCTGATACTTAGACAGCTCAGCACTGCAAAATTCTAAGTCTTGTTTCGCTTGTACTTTGTCTGTCATAGGTGCCACCAATAAGAAAAGAAAAACCCCACCATGACCTAGTACACGTGGGGTCTTGTGTGCCGTAATACGTTCGGCAAATGTCACCGAAGTGACAAGGGTCTATTTAACTTCTTTCAAACAATCCCGACACACCTTGATTTCTTCATCATCAATCGTGTAATCGATTTCAGTCGCACCATGTACGCCGAATAAACACATCAGTAATCTAAGCATGATTTTACTCCTGGACAATCAAGCAATCATGTCGCAAGAAATGTCAGTTATTTTCACTTATAAAACATAAATTTATGATATTTATTGCTGAAATAATGTCATTGGCTTTGTCGAACTAAGCAAGATTCCTTCCTGGTTAATCAAGCAATGATCGAGCATTTCTAGGTGCTGCTCGACATGGTAACTAAATGTGTGCTTATAGCTAAAAATAACTAAGTTATAGCTAGAAATAACTAGGTCCGACATTTGTAGTTTTAAAGGCATCAAATTCAATTGGATTAGAATCTGGCACGCCATGTAGGACTCGAACCTACAACCATTGGTATAGAAAACCCATGCTCTTTCCATTTGAGCTAATGGCGCATTAAGAAAGGCCCTCTCCGCGGGGCTAGACGCTACTCATTAATTCATCATCTCGAAATGGGCTATCAATCTGACTTCTTAACTTTCGTTCTGTATGGGTCGGGTTGTCATCCCAGATCTAGTATTTCTCTTAGGCCCACTCAGTACGTGACGAAATCGCACTGGATTCAAACCGACTTATACGGCTGGTTTCTGCATCCCACCGTTTGCGCTGATAGCCGAGCAAGTTAATACACAGCGTCACAAATCCAAGTTACCAATCGGCTGACGTTATTTCATAAGATCACCAATGACTTAGGTTTATAGGAAATTTAGGCACTAAAAAAGCCCACCATTTGGCGAGCTTTTAAATTAACTTAGTGCATCACATACACTTCGATCACTATAACAGAAATATGCCATATCCCGTGCGCACGGTCAATTCATATTCAATCTATTTTTAATCGCTTGTCATGCCCAGATAAATAAAACTTGCCGCAGTAGATCATGCTCTTGATTGAGGTTCTACCAAGTGCGAATTCACGTACCATTTGATCAAGTGACATCCCTCGAACATTCTTTTCAATAAACAACTGAACAGCCACCTTAGCCGAATCACAAATCAGTTTTGATTGCTTCACTTCAATGATGAGCTTCCGCACCTGCTCTGCTTCAAAGTCATCAATCTTGCAAATGATCTGATCCTTGCGTGGTGCCACCCCTTTGTTGTTCTCACAGATCAGCCAGTAAATCTGATTAATACCCAAATTATCAGGCTCATTCCCCGACTTCATGCGACAGGTTTGAATGTATGCACCGTACTGCTTCAACCAATCTTCAGCTGTAAATTTTGACCAATCCATTACTTGTGTTTTAACCGCTGCATTCATCCCATTACCCTCAAACTTATTTCATTCCAAATATCAACATTGCCGCATCACGCTGCTCTTGATTCGTTCTGCCCTGCCAACCTGTAATACGATTAAAATCTTCCGCTTTTAACTTTGTACGTGTCGGCTTAACCAATACCACCGCTAAACCGCATTCTTTTGCCATTTCAGCCAGTAATTTACCCGTTGCGTGGTTCTCACCTACATTTTTAGCAATTCGCTCTCCTTCGGTCTTAGAATGACCAAAACGAAAATTAGATTTCTTATTCAGCCAACCTGCTTCAATGACAACTTTCTTGATTTCATCTTGATGGCTTCGGAATAGCTCTACAGTCTGAGCAAAGGTTAAGTTTTTAAGTTCCAGTGACTGCCCTAAGACAGCCACCCCTGATTTTTCTAGGTCTGGATCAATGCCGATGATGAGGTTAGTCATTAGCACCTCGCTTCACCCCAATAACTTTCCGCTCATGATTTACAATTGCACCACATCCAAAGCATTCAGCTTTATCGTCATGGAACATCGAAGTTGATATGTGTAAGCAATTTTCTATTTTTTCTAAATCACCCTTGCGAACAAACTTTGCCGCAAATCCCTGACCAACCATAACCTTGCTGTCCATATCATCAAACCACCACAAGAACATCCCGCAGCAAATCGCATGTGCCAAATGATGCTCTCCTGTTTCAGAGTCTTTCTGCTCACCATGCCACCAAGCATCAATATGGCGTTGCATTGCATCGTAATAGCGAGTTTTCGCGTCAGGAACATGCTTCCAGTTGTCTACTTGATACTTTGTAGCCCCAAACTCTAAAACGCGAATTACAGCGTTTAGAGCGCCTTTTGGAAGTAGTGACATTCTTGGCTTGTTTGTATCGAATTTTTGTCCTTGCTCACTCATCTCTCAAACTCCACATAATTCCGTTCATCCTCAGCTTTAAGCGCTTCCATTTCCGCATGCATCTGGTTCCATTGTTCTTGCAACAATTCCTCATCTTCATTTGGTGCCAGTGGAATTGATCCGTTTAATTTGTCGCGCAGTGTTTTTAGGTGATGATTGCTCATGCTGCTTTTCCTTGTACTTCGCGTCTTTCGATGAATGGAATCGCCTCCATGAACAAAGAAAACTCACTTTGTGTCATCCGTGCACCATGTGTTGCTGGTGGTGCAAGCAGTGATCGAACGCGATTAATATGAATTCCTGTAGTTCTTGAAAGTTGTTCGCGCCTGGTTGGGGTGGTGCTTACTGCATTCACCCAATTTCTGATTTTCACCACCTGGGACTTTGACGCATGCCCTTTGATTTTGGTTTGTTTGCGCGGTGGGCGTGGTACAAACTCAGTACCCTTGAGTGTTTCAACCCTCCCACCACGCGCTAAATACTTCTCCATTTCGGTTTCAAGTTCTTCACGCAAATTACGCTTAGCGATTAACTGTGCATAAGTGATGTCTTTGCCCGCTTGCACAAACTCAATTCGTTGTTGAATGATTTCGTTCATACCCACCCCAGCACAAAGTTTTTACTTTCAGATCCACTCGCCAATGCACACAAGCAAATCAAAGCAATAAGGCAGATGAGTAGGATTGTTTTATCGTCTAATGGGTGTTTCATGCGGCACCCCACTGAAAAGAAATATGCATCCCTTCATCACAATGCTTACATCCATCAAAATCATATGGATTGTGTTGCCAGTTAATTTTTCCGCATGTTGGGCAGTTAAATCGGGTCATTGGGTTTATGACTCTACGACATGATTTCTTTATGCGTTCTGGAGTTCTTAAGCCTGCTGCAATCATCATTTTTCTATGATTAAGCAAAGCAAAATTAAATGTCCGACGTTTTTTCTTATCTGCCAATTCAAAAGGCACCACTACATAATCATTGTGGTTAATGCACTCAGCAGCTGTGCGTCCAATTATTTGAGCATGTAAAAAATTGGTTGATTTATTACCATTCAAATCGCTCCAGTAAACATCGTTTCCATCCCAGATGCCTTTAATAAAAAGCACATATTTATCAGATGGGCTTAAGTCTGATTTTGATGGTAAATACTGGTGATCTATCTTCCAGATGCTCAGTGAATCAATATGATCTGCGGAAATTGGGTATTCACCATCACGAGCTAATTCCCACTCCTTTTGTGCTTCTTCCAATGTGTAAACATGAGCTAAATCTAAATTTGAGGTATAGCCCTTGCCATCAATCGCATGAAAAACCATGTTTGATCCGGTATTGCCATGCGGTGAACGTAAATAAAATCTATTCTTCACACCCCACCCCCTAAGCCTTGTTCCTCATCACTACGAATCGAAGAAAAACGGCAGATATCCAAACGGTCCACAACCCGGACCACACCCTTCTTGCCATGACGGTTCTTGCCGATAATGATTTCAGTCACACCGCTTGGCATTTCGTCATCACTGTTCATAATTGGATGAACCAACAAAATCTGATCTGCATCCTGCTCGATCTGGCCTGACTCTTTTAAATCGCTCGGCTTTGGACGTTTTCCTTTTTCTGATTCACGGTTGAGCTGTGCCAGTGCGATTACTGGGCAATCAAACTCTTTGGCCATGGCCTTGAGGTCACGACTGATTGAGCTGACTTCCTGATAGCGGTCTTTCTTGGTTGGGTCACGCACAAGCTGCAAGTAATCAATAATGATGCAGCCCAATTTTTTGTAGTTGCGCTTGGCCTTGCGTGCATAAGAGTGAATCTCTGCAATGGTTGGTTTTTGCTTATCTTCGATATGGATCGGTAGCTTGTTAAAACGCTCCTGGGCATTAGCGAAGTCTCTCATCATGCCGTCGTACAATTCAGCATTGTGAATGTTGTCATACGGAATATGGGTCAATGCGGAGATACAACGGTTCGTGAATGTCTCTACATCCATCTCAGCCGATACCACCAATACCGCTTCACGGAATTGCATAGCGGTCTGAATCGCCACCATTTGCGCCAGAGTCGATTTTCCTGATCCGGGTCTACCGCCGATCACGCAGAAGTGTCCGCGCTGAATGGTGCCCACTACGTTGTCCAAATGAGGCAGGTTGAACTTAACGCCGGTGTATTGCTTACTTGCTTTGGCTTCAGCTTTCTGGATTAACTGTTCACCGGCACGCTTCAAAGCTTCCTCAAACGTAAAACTGGATTTCTCAGCCTTGTCGCTTGTGTTTGACCCACTCAGGATGTTTTCAGCAGCATTGTGAATATCAGGTACGGTTAGGTCCTTCGCCTTCTCCTGGATGCTTTGGCCGATCTGTTCAACTTCACGGTGTGATTTAAACTTGTTGAGTTCAGCAACATATGATTCCAGGCTGTAGAACGAGCTTGGTGATTCGGTGAACATGCGCATCAAGTATTCAGTGCCACCGACCAATTCATGATGTTTTGTTTCAATCAGCTTTTGTTCAACAAACACTACGTCATACGGTTTGTTTTCGTTCGACAGGTCGGTGATGGCGTTGAAAATTGCCTTGTGTCGTTCAGCGTAAAAACATTCTGCATCCAGATCATTCATCACGGTTTCAAGTGAATTTTGGACAGTCATCAAAGCAACAAGAACACATTGCTCGATTGATAAATTGTGAATATTCGACATTACCAATCCCCCATGTCAGATTGATAGTCTTGAGGGATTACTGGTTGAGCATTTGCAGATGCAGCCTGCTGCATGAGTTTTTCAACAAGTTTGTTGTCACGCTTAATCCACTTCACGAAGTTTGAATACATCTGAGTGCTGGTTACTGCACCAGTGCGGATTTTGTTTTCGTAGTGAGGGTTGACTTCAAGAAGTAATTCATCAACCTGAGTTTGATTGATTTTCGGTAAGCCTGATCTTTGCATCCACGAATTGAGCTGATGCAAGTCTGGTTTCCAGATATTCATAACTTCATCGATTGGGTTTTCTTGATCCCTTTCTTTTAAGTTTATTTTCTTTTCTTTTACAGAGTGACATTTGATGTTACTAGTTCCAGTATCATTTGATGTTACTAGTCTAGGTACATTTGATGTAACTACTTTTGATGTACCAGTATCATTTGATGTTACTAGTTCAATAGATAATCTATCCTCAAAAGTGACCTCATATGTTGTCGCTTTACCCAAAGTTTTTGTGATTTTTACAAGGTTGAATTTTGCTAAATCTGACATAGCTTTGCGAACAGTTCGCTTATCCTTAAAGCCAGCCAATTTCAAAATTAAAGATTCGCCAATCGATTTATTATCTTCACGGAATCCTTTGATATGCCTATTTAGCAAAACAAGGCACTTGATGGCTTCACCGCTTAAAGCAGCCAAATACCCTTCATCACAAACAAAATTAGGCAATGGTGTATAACCATCTTCCTTTTTGGACATAGCTTTATGCTCATTCCTTTTTGCTGTGCTTGGATGAATGTCAACATTATCCAAAGGTTGAATTTTTAATGCGCTCATCAAACACCCTCCATCACAAAAGCACACAACGCAGCCTTAGCTCTAGCGAGTGCCATTGAGTTTTCAAGTGTTCGATTTAGTGCGTAATTTTCAGCGGCTTTTTGAAGCAAACTTATCTTTCGATTTAGTTCAATTTCTGCTAAAATTTGATAGTTCAAAATGATTTACCTCGTTTAAAGAACATGAAGCCTGATCTTTCCCATCAGGCTTTTTCTTTGCCTAAATTCTCGTTAATCCCTTCCAGTCCCTCTCCGAAGCTCACCTCAGTAGAGATATCCCGCACTAAAGCTTTTAATCCCAAGCGCTCAAAGGATTTTGCTTGTAAATTAAGTACATGCCACTCACCGACGATTTCTTTTTCAAGAAGAAACGCCAGATATTGAGCAAGGTCTTTACCCTTAATTTCAGCGAGTGTTTTAGCTCGCTCATGGATTTCCGGAGATAAACGGACATGTGTAGATTTCTTTTCAAGACTCATAAATTCACCTATGCAGTTAAAGCTTGTAGATTGGCCTTAACCTTCCCTTTTGTTTTTAGTTGCAATAAAGCTTGGGTTTCTAGGGATATGCCCTTGCTTCGCCATTTACTAACAGCGCCCTTGGTGTATCCGACCTTCTGAGCGAGTTCAGAATCGGTTTTAACTCCGTAATGAAGTTTTAGCTCATCAACAGTCATGGTTTACCTTTATAAACTAATAGTTTCCATTAGTAAACCATAAGTTTATTCATATATCAAGGTGCTTGTTTACTATAGGAAACAGGAAATGAGGGATTTTGTATGACCACTATTAGCGACCGTATAATTCAAAGAATGAAAGAGCTTGGTCTTCGACAAACAGCAATAATTGAGGCAACCGGAGCCACAAAAGGAGCTGTATCTAAATGGGTAGCCGGAACAAATACACCCAAGGCAGAATTCCTTCCGGCATTAGCAGCAGTATTAAAAACATCTCAGAACTGGCTGCTTACAGGTGAAGAAGAAAAGCTCTTCAATAATTTCAATATGCAAGAGTTTATGAATAAGCATAATTTGACTGGCAAAAGTGATGCTTCATTTGATGTTGATGAAGTGCATAAGCCAACTGTTATTGATTACGAAACAGAAAATGGGTTTATTTGGATTGATGTCGTGGAAGCTAATTTTTCGTGTGGTGTTGGTGAATCTATAGAATTTCATTTTGATGTTATTAATGGGAAGTTTCCATTTACACCATCATTCTTTCAAAGGAAGCATGTTGATCCAAGTTGTATGAGGATCATTAAAGCCAAGGGCGACAGCATGACTGACTTTATTCATGATGGCGATCTAGTGGGTATTGATATCTCTCAAACTGAAATTGTAGATGGTGAAATTTATGCTGTTTATTTTGAGGGTGAAGGAATGATTAAGCAGATATTCAAAGAGGAAGGCGGGAAACTCACCCTGCATAGCTTAAATGCAAAATACAGAGATCGTGAAGTATCGGAGCAAAACGGTCTAAATTTTAAAGTTATGGGTCGTCAATTTTGGCGAGCTGGATAGGAATATATTAAAAATAAGAGGGTTTATGGATTCTATTCGTTTTATTACTAATATTTTTATTATTTCATGCATACCTTTAATTCACTATGCATTAAGTAAAAATATAACTTTAAAAGATATAAAAAAAGCACGTTGGCAGTATATTGCTGTTTTTATATTTATGTCGCTTTTAACATTTATTGGATCAAATGGTTCGGGTGAATCTTTTCTTGCGGTAATTATTTCACTATTTGTCTATGTTTTCACATATAAGCGCTTGATAAAAAATAAGTATCATCCAAGAATTGCTGACTTTGAATCATTTGATGAATATGTGGCAGCTTTAGCTAAAAAAAGAAATATCAAATACCCGTTGTCACAAAACATAATTGCTATGTTTGGTGAAACTCCAAAACTTGAAAATTTTGAATCTATACCTGAGTGGGTTCATTCTGTTAATAAGTATTTTGATGATATTGAATCTATTTAAAAACTGCGAATCCGACGCAGCCTTTAGAACAGATCGGGTGGAGAATAATTAGTGGGTGATATTGATTACATCTTATATATGGCTGATATTTCAAGATCTGGGTATGATCGCATTACAGAAATCGGTAAGTCATCTAATAAGAAAAAAGCATGTTTGATTTTAGTTACACCTGGTGGAGATCCTGATGCAGGCTATCGTATTGGTAGAGCTTTACAGCACTATTATGAAGATGGTTTTAGTGTGCTAATTCCTTCCTATTGTAAATCTGCAGGTACATTAATTTGTATTGGTGCAAATGAATTAATAGTAGACGACAAAGGTGAGCTAGGCCCTTTAGATATACAATTAAATAAATCTTCTGAATTAGGTGAAAAAACTTCTGGTCTTGATTTACCTCAAGCATTTGAAGCTCTAAAAACTGAAGCGGTCAAAATATTCAGAGAGACTTTAATTGACGTCAGAATGGGCGGTAGGGTTTCTACAAAATTAGCTGCGGAAGTTGCAACCAATTTAACATCTAACCTCCTTTCTCCAATTTACTCACAAATCGATCCTATTCGAATGGGTGAAATACAACGTGCAAACTTTATTGCATATGAGTACGGTAAGAGGCTAAATGAAAAATACAAGATATTGAAATCTAATGCTTTAGGTAAGTTGTTATTATCTTATTCATCACATGGTTTTGTTATTGATAGAAAAGAATTAAAAGAACTGTTTAAAAATGTTCGAAAACCAAACACACATGAAGAGATAAAAATATTAACCAAAATACAAGACTTGGTCATTGCCTTTGAAAATGGAAATGACCATAATCTAGTCATGAATGCAAACCTCTTTTTAGAGAACACTGAAAATGAACAACAAAATGCCGACTTACCATCTACCTCAGGATTACAAGCAAATGATAATCCAGAATGCGGAGGAGAAAACCCAGGTGAGCAAATTGATTCAGGAAGCAGCGAAATCGAAGCAGAGTATGATTCAAGTAGAAGTGATCAAGAGTCAGAGCTTCCACAAGCTGCAAATGAATAATTATTGTTATTGATATCTAGTAAATACTTTTAACCCACCCCAGCGGTGGGTTTTCTTTTGTCTATTAAAACATACAAGTTTCCAAATATAAAAATAAGTTTCTTTTAATAAACTTTATTGTTGACTTTGAAGTTTCCTTTGGTAAACTAAATTTCACCAGATAACAAAAAAGTCCCTGACATTCGACCGACGGGACTTTTACTCAAAGAGTGAGATAAGTATGAACCAAACACCTTCCCACAGTCAAACCCCAGAGTTTGGCCATATCCCATCAACAGGGATTCTTTACCAGCAGCCGCCTTCTAGTGAACAGATTGCTCGGGCGAATAAACGCAATAAGCTCAAAGCTTTTATGCGTGACGTGATTGCAGTAGTGGTTTTTAGTTCGCCAATTTTGGCAACACCTTTTGCAGTTCGTAGTTGTTCAGATGATGTGGATCGTCAGGCAGTGCAGGCGGTTAAGTTTCAGATGGAGGCAAACCATGAACGCTCAAACTAAACCTGAATTGTTTGCTCCGTGTTTTCCGCTGCTTTCAATCTCATCACGTATCGAGGTTGATGCAGACAACGTGCAGTTCTCTTTCATGGTCGGCAACCAATCCATTGATTGTGAAATCAAAGCGGTTGAATTGACGGATTCAATGTATATGGAACAGCAATTTCACCCTGAATCTGGCCGTGATGTGGATTACACCAAGCTTGAAGTAGACAACAAAACTTTGGCTTTGGTCACTCGATCTGACTTTGAAGAAACACCAGCAGGCTTGCATTTCATTCTAACTGAATCTCAGGTTTATGAGTTGAATGAATGGCTTGAAGAGGATGCGGTTGAAAAATTTGAAATGGGGATGGTGGCTTAAGGCTGCCAACGATCAATACTGAATACTGAGGACTGAATAATGAGTATAGCAACATTAATTTTAGGCCAGTCTGGTACTGGTAAATCAACAAGCCTTCGCAATCTAAACCCAAGTGAAGTGCTATTAATCCAGGTGGTTAAAAAACCACTGCCGTTCAGATCTGCTGACTGGAAGCCGCTTACTAAAGAAGGTGGTTCGATTGTGGTTACAGACAATCCGCAGCAAATCATGGCAATCATGAACAAATCAACCCGCCCAATCATTGTGATTGATGACTATCAGTACGTCATGGCGAACGAATACATGCGCAGAAGCCAGGAAACAGGCTTTGCAAAATTTACCGAGATCGGTCGCAGCACATGGGAAATATTTACAACTGCTGCCCAGCTTGCAGATGACAAGCGCGTCTACATCCTGAGCCATACAGAGGAAAGTGAATCAGGGAAAACAAAGATTAAAACCATTGGCAAGATGCTGGATGAAAAAATCACCCTGGAAGGCATGGTTACAATCTGCCTACAGACAGCAATCATTAATGAGCAGCACGTTTTCATGACCAAAAACAATGGTCATAACACAGTGAAATCCCCTATCGGCTTGTTCGAAAACGAGCATGTCGAGAATGATCTAAACGCAGTTGATAAGGCCATCTGTGAATACTACGGACTGACAACTGAAACCAACCAAGCAACTGAAGCATAAGGAATAAATCATGACTACTTATCAACAATTCACACTAAATACTGAATCAGCTAAACAAGCGGACGCTGGCGGTCGTATCGAACAGACTGGCAAATATGTCGGGGTTATTAAGTCGATGGAGTTCATCACTTCAAAAAATGGCGCACAAGGCTTTGAGGTGAACTTTGAAACCGACTCAAAAGAATATAGCACTTTTACAATTTGGACTGTTAGCAAGGACGGCAACCCATTATCTGGCACTCACAAGGTCAACGCCTTATTAGCATGCTGCGGAGTTCGATCACTCACTCCTACTGATCAGCAGTTGGAAAAATGGGACTATGAAATTAGTCAAAAAGTTAAGAAAACTTGTGTTGTTGCACCAGAAATGGCAGGCAAACGTATCGGATTATTATTGCAGCGTGAAAATTATCTTAATGGCCAAGGACAACAACGCCACCAAATGAACTTTTTCGCTTCATTTAATGCTGAAAGTGAGTTGATGGCCAAAGAGGTATTGGAGCGCAAAACAACACCGGAGCTATTACCTAAAGCCCTTGAGCGTTTGCTTGCGATGGGTGACGCAACTCGTCAGTCGAATGGCGCTCAACCTAGTGGATATGCACAGCCACAAAATACAGGATATGGCAATCAGCCAAAGGCGGCTCAACCTGCTGACTTAGATGACGATCTACCATTTTGAATCATATATAAATAAAAAGAACTGAGGGCTTAGTCAGCCCTCAATCCTGGGGAGGATGATTATGACAACTTTATATGAATTTGGCACTGAGTTAGCTGTAAAAATTGAAAATATTCAGGAGCTGCTTGCTGAAGGTGCGGACCCAAACAGCAATCAAGTTCAGGAATTGCTTATGGATATGGTAGGCACTGAGGAAAACTGGAAAGAAAAAGCAAAGAATGTTGCTAAGTATGTCCACCAGTTAGAGCTTGAAAGCAAAATGATTGCTGCCGAGTCCAAGCGGATTGCAGACAAGGCTAAAAAGTTAGATCAGACCGCTGGCTATCTAAGCAATCTGCTATTGCAGCAAATGCTGACCTTTGGTGTGGAGGAAATCAAAGATCCGGTTTTGTCTGTAAAGGTTCGCCAAAATCCTTGGTCAGTCGTTGTTAAAGATGAGGGTAAGATTCCTTCTGAATTTAAAAAGGAAAAGACTGTGGTTGAGGTGGATAAACGCGCCTTACTTCAAAGCCGTGAATCTCTTGAGTGTGAGGGTGTTGAATTTGTCCGCACACAACGTCTGGCATTCAAGTAAAGGGAGTGAAAGCAGCATGAGACTACCCAACAGTATTTCGCCAGCTTTCATTGAATGGCTAGATCGAGGCGGTCACAAAATTACACTCAAAAAGAACCTGATGGTTATCACTAAAGAGTGCAAAGGGTCAACAAAGCGTGGCGTGATCCATTTCGAGCGCCATGAGGTAAAGGAATTTTATGATCTGGATGATTATTTGTCCGGGCGTTATGAAGTGTTTTTAAAGCAGTATTTCAACAATGGAAAAAGCTTTGTTGATGACTTGAAATGGGCCATGGCTGGCAAATTTCGCAAGGCTGTGATGATGAATAATTTGGCGAAGGTGGCGTAATGATTGGAACTCAAATCAAACCTGACTACTCAGAAGCAGTCGCAAAATTTGTGGCAAATGGTGGTGAGATTAAGCCGGCCGTAAATACCAATAAAGCCGAGTTTAATTACTGCAATGCAGATACTGTTTTGCAAAGTGCTGAAAGACCTAATAGTCACCAGAATCACATTTTGCGTACACGTGCTGAAAAGCAAGGTTTAAAAAGCTATAAGCCGGTTGCGCCATGCAGATCGTGCGGTACTTCAGAGCGATCTGTGAAATCAAATATCTGTCTTGAGTGTGACCGCCGCAGAGCAAGAGCCAAAACAGGTTTGAGCTCAAAAAATTTGGAAGCCATTGGGCATTACCTGCTTGGAAAAGGCGAAGCGGTTGAGTTCACCAGTGGCGGTAAAAAGTACGTTTTGAAAGTTGAGGTGGCGTGATGGATGAGCCGGTAAAGCCAAACTACAAATACCCTTTCCAGGAACATACAGTTATTGATACTGAGAACAATGTTCTGGAATTTCCTCGAATCAACTCGAAAAAATGCCAGCACATGATTGTTGAAATCGATACCAAGTCTCTTGAGTTATTGTGCAAAAAATGCGGAGCAAAGGTAAATCCAGTTTTATGGATTAAAGATTCAGTTGGTTATTTTGCTCGGATACAAAAGGACATAAACGAGCAGCGTGAACGACTAAAAGAGGATGAAGCAGAGCTTAAAAGGCGATCAAGAACACGCTGTCAGCATTGTACAAAAATGACAGCTATCAATTTAAAACACCACAATTTTCAAGTATTAGGGTGAAGTGATGGATATTGAAAAAATAAAAAACCGTTGTGGTTATTCTGGTAAATCTCAGCAATGGCAATATGGATTTGATTTGGCTGTACGTGAAATGCAAGCCGCCAAAGCCCAAGCGGTGCCGGAAGGGTTTGGTTTATTTGATGGTGACACACTTACCTATTCAAATGGGTACTCAATAAATTGTAGTTTTGATGATGAATTTGATTGTCATGTTTTTGATGTATCTAAAGATGGTTGTTATATAAAAACTGGAATGACTCAATTGGAGCAAGCACATTGCTTTGTATTGTCAATGATTAAGCTTGATGCCAAAGATTCCACGCTCGAAGCACAGGAGCCAGCCGATGACTGAAATCGAATTCAATCAAACCGGTGATTTTAGTGCTGTGAATGCTGCTAGAAAATGGTTGCAAGATCATGGTTATAGCTATGGATCAATGTGCATGGATATGCCAATTGGGATTCTTAAAGGTGCTTGGTGTATCGCAAAATGGCGCAATCTAACAATGAAAGAACGCAAGCAATTAGATGGACAGATGGTGTCTAGTGACTTTCGTGATGGTCCTGTGGTTATTCAGCTTAAAGATGCTGCTACCGATCAGGAAATTAAGTCGGGAAAGCGGATTAAACAGGAGTCAACCAATGATTGAAAAACCTGTGTTGAATATTGGCGATACGATTAAAGCCAAATTTGAAAACTTTCTAGGTCAAATGATTGTAGTTACTGGTACTGTTCGACGCATTGATGGTCCGGATTCAATTGTTGGTAATGATATTGATGAAGGCATTCCATTCTTTGTAAATATGGATGAGATTTTTGAAATTAATCACAAATCAATTTTACCGGGTTCGGTCATGAAAAGTTTGCGGGAGGTTTCATGAAAAGTCCTGATCAAATTGGAATTACCTGGGAAGAAAATCAACTCTTAATGCAGCGACTCAGAGATAAAGCGGCTTTAGAAAATCGTCGCCAGCACAATATTTTTGAACAGGGTGATCCTGTTGTATCTCGATGTGCAGACAATGAAACTAGGATTTTTACTTATCAAGAAACAATTGGAAAAAATATCCTTGTGAAGTGCAAGAAAGGCAAAGGCTATTGTTATCCAAAAAAATGGTTTTCTCATGCCAATGATGCGGAAATCAAAGCAGGTAAAAGATTGGGGGTGGGTAATGAGAAGTAAGGCTGACCATGAGTTACTCCAGGCTATCTTTGATGAAATGCAGGAACTAAAAAAGGCAATGCAAATTAAAGATGATCGACGAGTTAATGTTAAAGAATTTGCTGAGCGTTTGTGCTGCTCAGAAACAACGCTTTGGACAAGAATTAAAAGTGGGGCAATTCAGGAGCCATTCAAAGATGGCCGGTTCAACTTCTGGTTAAACAGCTATGTAAATGAAGTTGTCACACAACCCCTAAACTCTGATAAAGTAGCCGCTTAGATAGCGGCTTTTTTATTTGCGCTAGGTTATGCAAAATTTCTAATGTGAGTAACATTGTGAGTAACATTCTATAGTGTTACTGGTTACCACCATTTAAATCAGAGGTTTACATCTAAAATGCTTCTAATGATCGACAACTATGACTCTTTTACCTACAACATCGTGCAGTATTTTGGCGAGTTAAATCAGGAAGTAAAAGTAGTCCGTAATGATGCCGTGACATTGGAAGATATCGAGCGATGGCAACCAAAGTATCTCGTCATTGGTCCTGGCCCTTGTTCTCCCTCCGAAGCAGGTATTTCTATTCCAGCGATCCAGCACTTTGCCGGTAAAATCCCCCTATTGGGCGTATGCCTGGGACATCAAAGTATTGGACAAGCTTTTGGTGGAAATGTAATTCGGGCTAAAAAAGTCATGCATGGCCGTTTATCGGACATGTATCACAGCAATAAAGGGATTTTCAGCAATCTCCCTTCCCCATTTTCTGCAACGCGCTATCACTCACTGGTGATTGATCAGGCGACATTGCCAGAATGCCTGGAAGTGACCTGCTGGACTAATGAAGAAGATGGCTCTATGGAAGAGATCATGGGTGTGAAACATAAGACATTGCCGGTCGAAGGCGTGCAGTTCCATCCTGAATCCATTCTGAGTGAGCACGGTCATCAGATCTTTAAAAACTTTTTAGAAATTTACGCATAATGAGCGCTACAAAGATTATGAATATTCAACAAGCTTTAAATAACATCACTAAAAATATCGAACTCACTCAACCGCAAATGGAAGACGTGATGCGTACCATCATGAATGGTCAGGCCACTGATGCCCAGATTGGTGCCTTGATGATGGGACTGCGCTTAAAAGGCGAAAGTATTGATGAAATTACTGCCGCTGCACGTGTCATGCGTGAATTTGCAATTAAAATTGATGTCAGCGATCTTCCACATTTAGTTGATATTGTGGGTACAGGGGGTGACGGCCAGAACCTGTTTAATGTATCGACTGCATCAAGCTTTGTCATTGCAGCTGCTGGTGCCACCATTGCCAAACATGGTGGCCGTGGTGTGTCATCCAAATCAGGTTCTTCTGATTTGCTTGAACAGGCAGGAATTAATCTTGACCTGAACATGCAACAAACTGAACGCTGCATCCGTGAAATGGGGGTTGGCTTCCTGTTTGCACCGAATCACCATAAAGCGATGAAATATGCTGCTGGTCCGCGTAAAGAACTCGGCTTTCGCAGTATTTTCAACCTGCTTGGCCCGCTCACCAATCCGGCCGGGGTGAAACGCTTTGTGATTGGCGTATTTTCCACTGAACTTTGTCGCCCAATGGCTGAAGTATTGAAACAGCTGGGCGCAGAACATGCCATGGTAGTGCATTCTAAAGATGGCTTAGATGAAATCAGTCTCGCCTCTTCAACCTATGTGGCTGAACTGAAAGATGGTGAAATCACGGAATGGGAAATTCAGCCTGAAGCAGTCGACATTGAATCGCAAACTTTAACCGGCCTTTCTGTAGATAGTGCAGCTGAAAGCCTGGCTTTAATTAAAGATGCTTTAGGCAAGAAAAAATCTGCCATCGGTGAAAAAGCGGCAAATATGATTGCACTCAATGCCGGTGCAGGTATCTACGTTTCAGGCTTGACCCATAGCTATAAGCAAGGTGTCGCTTTGGCACATGACATTATCTATGGCGGCCAAGCTTTAGAAAAAATGGGCATTTTGTCTGAATTCACCAAAACTTTAAAAGAATACGAAGCTTAAGACGGTAGGACAAAGATCATGGTAGATATCGCAAATACAATTTTAGGCAAAATTGTCGACCGTAAGCAGGAAGAATTTGCTGCCCGCCTTAAGCAACACAGCTATAAAGATGTGGAAGAACTGGCACAAGCAGCAACGCCTGTGCGTGGTTTTGCACAGTCTTTACAACACAAGCGCCCAGGTGTGATTGCAGAAATCAAAAAAGCATCTCCATCTAAAGGCGTGATTCGTGAGAACTTTAATCCTGCTGAAATTGCCCAGCAGTATGAGCAAGCTGGCGCAGCCTGCCTGTCTGTACTGACAGATGTGGACTTTTTTCAGGGTGCCGACGAAAATATCCAGATTGCCCGTTCGCACTGTGCCCTGCCGGCATTACGCAAGGATTTCCTGATTGACCCTTATGGCGTGATTGAAGCCCGTGCCCTGCATGCAGACTGTATTCTTTTAATTGTGGCATGTCTGTCTGACCAGCAACTGGAAGAAATGTCTAAAACCGCATTCGAACATGATCTGGATGTACTGGTTGAAGTACATGATGAAAATGAGCTGGAACGTGCACTGAAACTTTCAGAACGTTGCTTGCTGGGTGTAAACAACCGCAATTTAAAAACCTTTGATGTCGATTTAAATACATCGCTGCGTTTGAAAAAATTGCTCGAACCCTCACGTTTATTGGTGACTGAAAGCGGCATTGCCACACCAGATGATGTCCACATGATGCAAGAACATGATATTCATGCCTTCCTTGTGGGTGAAAGTTTTATGAAACAGCCTCGTCCAGATCATGCCTTTACGGCATTATTTGGTCAGCCTGAAACTGTTTGATGAATAATTAAGATTATGAGTAAGCATGATTCTTCGCTTTCGAAAGATCAGTACAATTTACTGAAATCTTTTAAAAAGCAAATCACTAATCCGCATTCCTCGAAGATTACGAAGCAGCCTGAGCCTGTGCAAAAGACTGCTGAACAAGAGCAGGAAGATGACTTCGCGCTTTTTCAAAAGCAAATGCAAGATGTCAAAAAGATGGACACTAGCAATATTGCAAAACTTGAAAAAGCGTCAAAGAAAAAACCGGATGCACAAACTTTAGCGAAACGTGCAGCTGCGACCGGCCCTATGCAAACCGATCAGGCAGAGTTGTCTGATACACAGGCCATGCTCAATCCGGTAGCCAGCCAGGCGACATTAAGCTATCGCATTGCAACTTTGCAGCATAAAGTATTTGAAGATTTAAAAGCAGGTAACCTGCGCTGGTTTGAAGCGGTTGATTTGCATGGCTGTACGGTGGAAGAAGCCCGTGTTGCGGTGCTCCAGATTATTCAAATGGCCAAAGATGAAAATCAGAATGTCATTAAAATTGTGCACGGCAAAGGTCCTGAAGCCATTTTAAAGACCTATGTCAATGGCTGGCTGCGTCAGCACCGTGATGTTTTAGCCTTTGTCAGTGCACCTGAAAAGCAAGGTGGTACCGGTGCTGTTCTGGTTCTGCTAAAACGTGCAGAAAAAAACCCAAAATTCAAACAGTAATCGGAATTTTTCTCTAAAACAGGGCATTGTAGCGGTTTTCTGCTACAATGCCGTCCTTGTTCAATATCAGTGTAAGTGAACACGTCTTATGTCTATGCAGCAATCCTACGCCAACATTTTAACTGCCGTTGGTGAAGATCTTAATCGTCCTGGTCTTAAAGATACGCCAATGCGTGCTGCTAAAGCTTTTTCGTATTTAACGTCTGGATATAGCAAAACTTTGGAAGAAGTGACCAATAGTGCGGTGTTCCCTTCTGACAACCGTGAAATGGTTCTGGTCAAAAATATTGAATTCTATTCACTTTGCGAACATCATTTATTGCCGTTCTATGGCCGTGTGCATATCGCCTATTTACCTGAAGGGCAGGTTTTGGGTTTATCCAAATTTGCCCGCATTACTGAAATGTTTGCACGCCGTTTGCAAATTCAGGAAAATCTGACCCAGCAAATTGCTGAGGCGGTGGCTGAAGTGACCAAAGCACGTGGTGTTGCGGTAATGATTGATTCTGCGCATATGTGCATGATGATGCGCGGTGTAGGCAAACAGGAATCGACTACCCGTACTGTGTCTTTTGTGGGTGATTTCAAAACCAATAAAGATGAACGTCGTGAATTTTTGGCTGCCTTGCCTGAAAGCTATTAATTTAATTCTAAAAAAAAGCCTCAATAGCGATTGAGGCTTTTTTTGTGTGTGGTTAAATAATACCGTACAAAAATTGATATCTCCTGATTGAAGCACATATATTAAGGACCGATCATGTCGCAAATTCTGTTAGCTGGACAAGGTTTAACGCACGCTGAAAAATCAATTGATTACCCCCGCCCTGACCGTTTGGTTCAAGGTAATCCTCAACGTGAAACGTATAGCCTGTATGAACATCCCAATATGGACTGTGGCATCTGGCATTGTGAAGTCGGTTGCTGGAATATTCAGTTTGCCGACAACAAACAGGAGTTCTTTCAGGTGATTGAAGGTGTAGTTCGCATCCACGACCAAGCGACCGGAACTTATATTGAAGTGACTGCTGGAAATGCTGGGATTATTCCGCCCGGCTTTAAGGGAAGCTTTGAAGTGCTTGAAGCTGTGAAAAAATACTACGTGATTGTCGAATCCTGACTTTAAAAAATATAACTCACCATAAATTTTCAAATAAAAAACTCCCTGAATATGAGGAGTTTTTTTATTCATCGATTTGATTTTTCCAGATTAAGAACTCGCAACCTGCTTGGTGACTTGAATACAGTTTCGGCCATTATTTTTTGCGGCATAGAGTGCTGCATCTGCTGCATCCAGAAAACGCTGATAGTCTGGATGGCCATCATAAAGTGCACAGCCGATACTGACAGTAAAATTAAAACTGATGCCTATGCTGGTACGAATGGTGGTTTCCTGAGTCCGGCTACGCACCTGTTCTGCAATCTCTTTTGCCCGAACCAAATCGCTGTCTACCAGCAGCAATAAAAACTCTTCCCCACCTGCACGGAATGCATAATCACTGCCCTTAATGGAAGTGAGCAGCACTTCACCAATAAACTTTAAAGCTGAATCACCGGCTGCATGGCCGAATTTGTCATTAATCCGTTTAAAGTAATCGGCATCTATGGCCAGTAAAGACAAGGGGGCATTATTTTTACGGGAAAAATTAATTTCACGCGAAACAATCGTATGTAAATAGCGCCGATTGAGCAGTTGAGTGAGGGAATCACTGCCCAAGTCGATATAGTCAGCCACCTGAAACAGCTGATCAACCAGATGCTGAATCTCCCTGTTATTTTCACGAATATGCTGGATCAGCTGAATGGCCTGCTCTCTTTCAGTGGCATTTAAAACTTGCTGGCTCAGCAAATCAATCTGGTGAATACGGTCAATAATGGTCGAGACCTGCTCGGTCCCGGTAAATGCATAAGCAGCTTTATGGATAAACCATAAGCCAAATTCAGATTTTGACAGCAAGGGATGTGTAAATTTCGGCTCATCCGAAAATACCTTAAACATCAGCTCATTTTCCCAGTCTAATAATGAACTGCGTTGCTTGTCCTTTTGCGCCGACACATCCTGCATGGCAGAAAATAAACGATAGGTATGTTTTGTATCATTATTTTTTTCCAGATTGACTTCATAGGAGCGACACATAATTTCCGAAGCAAAACCCAGTATCTGCACAATATACGCTGCAATGGTCAGACGGTTTTCTTGCGTCTGCTCGGTCTGAAGCAAAAAGACTTTCTTTTCAATTTCACCGATACCCCGCATAATTAACCAGGATGGAATGCCGATACGCGCATGGACTTTACCCACCATCAGCTGCTTTTCGACAATCTCGATAAAGTTCTGCTGCAAGGGCACAATAAAGCAATCGATTAACCATTGATTCAGCGTGGTTTTTAAGCGGTTCTGGACCATATCATCGGATAAGAAATAGGATGCTTCCTTTTCCTGCATGATATCTTTATAAAACTCATCGACCAGGGTCTGGGAATGTGCTTGAATAAATTGAAAAGTGTCGTTTAAATCAGTTGTTGAAAAGTCCTGGCAAACCGACTTCCATTGTGCGGCAAGCACAGCAATACTTTCAGTATTCATACAATTGATTCCAACAGCTTTTGAATATGAGGGAGATGTTTAGATGACTAATATAACAAATTTTAATAAAAATAACTTTGTGAACTATTCGATGTTTTTTCATAAGTAATGAGAAAAAATAAATTTATTTTTATAAAGTATTAAAAAAAACGTACATAGCCCAGACTGGTTTTCATCCAGTCCTTATGGTCTTGTTGCTGGTATTGCCAATTAAAACGAATGACATTTTGCGGATTCAGGACATATTGCCACTGGGTATTCAGTTTAAGTTGCCATTGCTTGGAATCTTCCCAATACGGTAATTCTAGCTGTAGCAGACTATTGATGTGATCTGACCAGATATTTTGACAACCTATAGTCGGTCCCATCCCGACACGCCAGCCCTGATCTAAAGCCTTGCCGGCCTGTATATGGTTTTGCAGTTGCATATAGCACAAATGTTCACGTGCCGGGTTTGCATAGCTATAGCCCATCTGAACCTGTAAATTGGCAATCCCGTGCTGTTCCTGCTCACTGAACTGACCCTTTTGTTCCAAAGCTTCCTGCTTCCAGCCAAGGTTAAAACCCCAGCTGAGTGGCATTTTAAAAGGGGTCATCGGGTTATAAGAATTCACGTTGAGAAAATCAAAATGCTCCAGTTTCAACTCATCATCACGATACTGAATTGAACCATCCCAAAATAGCAACTGCGTACCCGTCCTGAAGCCCCCTTGCGGATCAATCAGGTCATGATAAGCCTGACGATGTCCCAACTCGACGAACTTCTCACCCTGTACCTCCCCCATATTGACCGAAAAATGACGGGCATCATGTGCTTGAGTAGGGTCTACTTTAGGGCGTTGTGGTTGTGGGCGTTGTTTGTCCAGATCAATTTCACTGCGCATACTCAATAGCTGGCGCAAGCGTGGCTGGGCAAAAACTGGCTCAACTTTACGCCCGATAAATTGCAGGTATAAATCATCATAGGCCATTTCTAAAATCTTGGCTTTATCCAAGTCCTGATACGCCTCCATTTGCCTAGACATTTCTATAGGTTCGGCAAAAGCGACTTGATGCGCCACTTTAGCCAGACTTTTGCCATGCTGTCTGGCTTGCGATAACAGCTGGGTTTCTAAAGCCGGTCTATAGATTGTTTCCTTGACCAAACCCTGCCGCTCAATGGCTTTTATGGTTTCAACAGGAATGGCTGCGACTTTAAATTGCTGTTTTAAATTCAGCGCTGGACGAACCAGATCAATGAGCCCCAATAAACGATAGGCACAGTTATCACTGACAAAATAATAAGGAAAACTCACATGTTTCATTTCCCAAATGTGCTGCACTAAAAATCGGGTTTCGTCAGGAGTTAAGCTAAGTTCATATTCCCACAAATCCCGACTTTCCAGATCCCCATATTCCTTGACCTTACGGTAATAAGGCATTAAGGAATATTCCCCCGGATACTGCCCAGTTAGGCCATTCCAGGCAAAAGACCAGCCTTCGCCCTCGGTGACTGTGGCTGCATAATTCACGGCGTAGGATACCAAATTCAGCTGTTTCTGATCTTGGGGATCCAGGCGCAGCAAGGTATGCCCAAACATCGAACTGGGATTACCCATAAAGTCGGTTGCATAAATGAGTGTGGCTTTATAAGGCTTGATTTGACCAATCCAGTCGTCCAGTTCCGGACAGGTGACCACTGGTAATTGCTGTTCAGAAATATGCAGTTGCTGCATTAACCACTGGCTGCGTGCTGGAAAGCGACAACGCAGCGAATGATTCGGCGCTGCAGGTTGAAATAAGGCCTGAATATTGGCCTGCAATTCCTGTTTTAAATCAACTTGACCATTTGGCGATAAGAAATAACCTGCATAGCTGACTTCACTTTGTCCTTGTTTATCGGCATACATGAGTCTGCGCCAAGTGATGTCTTGAGCTAATTTTTGTTGTGCTGCACGTTCTATGTAGGGCTGAGTGATATGAGCTTCAATGCTTTCAACAGCTGTTGCCGAGTAGGTCATTGTGGAAAAGGTTAAAGTAAGAACGAACGCAAGTGATTTCATGCAAATTGGGTATTTATCTTTTATTCAAGAAGAAATGTAAAATAAGAAAAAACCCCGTCAGAATGACAGGGTTTTGAGATATTCAATTATACGTAGGCTTTCAAGACTTCATCTTTAGCCATCACTGCTTGCAAAGAAGCAAGTACCTGAAGTGAATCGTGATTTTCTGCAGCATAAATTTTAGCGAAGTTCTGTTTAGAAACCGCAAAAAAACGGGCTTTGTCTTGTGCTCTGATATTTAAAAGTTCAGCCAGTACATTTAGGCTTTCCCCTTCTCCAACGGCCATATCACGTGCCAAAGATTCAGCATTTTCATTGGTAAAAGTCACTGCTTGAGCAGTCACTGTCCCTGTGCCGCTACAACCTAGCGTACCAAAGGTAATACCGAATAACTGGTTGGCAAAAAGTCCATTGGTTGTTGCAGCAAGAATTTTAGGTACTTTACCGGATTGACCTGCCCAGACTTGAGAACCGATACCACAACCTGCATCTCGATCTGCAAATGCTGCTGTAGAACCGAGGGCTACAACTGCAGCTAAAGCTAATTTTTTCAACATGGTTATTCTCCAAAATTTATTATTCAAGTGTTCTAATTCTTCACCATTGTGTAAATTTTATTACACCTCTGTAAGATAGCGGCAACTTTCTTATAAGGCAAAACAATTTACACCAAAGTCATCACCCACCACATAAAACATTGAAGTTATTTGTTTTTTAAAGTCCAGACCCCGTCTTTGCTGCGATTACCCAATATTTTTAACACCAACACCAGACTCAGAAGCAGCAATAAATACCAGGAACCCATCTTGCCCCAGCCGACCATATGCCAGGCATCGACCTGACTGGGGTACAGCCAGATTCTGTAAAAAGTACTGATATTTTCTGCAATCCAGATCAGAAACGCTAAAACAATCAGTACGGGTAACATCGGGAGTTGTAGCTGATGCTGTTGCAACTGGAAGCGAATTTTAGTTTTCCAGAAAATGATCACACTCCAGACGAAGAGAAACAGGCGGATATCGGGAACAAAAAATTTACTCATGAAGTTGATATAGGAAAAAACAGCCAAAACCAGCATATTGGGAAAGCTTGGCAGTTTCTCAAAGGACACCTGATACAGTCTGAGTGAGCGTGCAAAAAAACTGCCCACTGCCGAATACATAAATCCGGCAAATAAGGGGACAGTCAGTATTTTAAACACTGCCGGCTGTGGATATTGCCAGGATGCAATCTGTGGATGGGTCAGAAAAATTTCCATGCCCATCGCCATGATATGAAACAAGGCAATGACTTTGGCTTCGGCCCACGATTCTAATTTTAAATACAGCAAACAGGCCTGAATAATCAGAGCATAGAACAGCAGATAGTCATAACGGAACAAGCCGTAAAACTCCTGACTCCCCATAGAGGCGGTCAGTGCAAAAGCAATCAGCAGCAATATCCCAAATAAGGCAGCCGAAGCTGCCTTAAATGAGAACTCAAAACATGATTTAAAAAAACTGATCAAGGTTGAATCCTAATAATGAATTAACTCATACAGATTTAAAGATATTTAGCGCTGTATTCATGCACCGTATCAATAAACACTTTAGGATTAGCAGGATCAACCCACTGGGTAATACCATGGCCCAAATTGGCCACATAACCTGTTTTTTCACCACCTGCATAAGCATCATCCAGCATGGCTTTGGTAGCTTTTTCAATCGATGCAGCATTACCATATAAAGTGGCCGGATCGAGGTTGCCCTGTAATGCAGCACGGCCATTCACGGTTTGACGTGCCATGTTCAAAGATGTAGTCCAGTCCAGTCCAAAGGCATCAGCACCAGTTGCCACCATAGGCTCTAGCCACTGTCCGCCGCCTTTGGTGAATAAAATCACCGGAACTTTACGTCCGTCTTTTTCACGTTTTAAACCGGCAACAATTTTTTGCATGTAATTCAGTGAAAATTCGATATATTCACGATGTGCCAGCGCACCACCCCAGCTGTCAAAAATCTGTATCGCTTGCGCTCCAGCATCAATTTGCGCATTTAAATAATCAATCACAGCAATCGCCAAGCGGTCCAGCAAAGCATGTAACACTTCAGGCTGTGCATACATCATCTGTTTGGTATAGCGAAATTCCTTGCTGGAACCGCCTTCCACCATATAAGTGGCCAATGTCCACGGGCTACCCGAGAAACCGATTAACGGCACTTGACCACCCAAGGCTGAACGGATGGTGCTTACAGCATTCATCACATAATCAAGATCGGATTTGGCATTAAAATTGGGTAAATTCGCCACATCTTGCTCGGTACGGATAGTCTTATGGAATTTTGGACCTTCTCCCGCTTCAAAATACAAACCCAACCCCAAAGCATCTGGCACGGTTAAAATATCTGAAAATAGAATGGCAGCGTCCAGGTCATAACGACGCAAAGGCTGTAAGGTCACTTCACAGGCAAAATCATTATTTTTGCACAGGGAAAGGAAATCACCTGCTTTGGCACGTGTTTCACGATATTCAGGCAAATAACGTCCTGCTTGACGCATCATCCAAACTGGTGTGGTATCTACCGGCTCACGCAATAAGGCCCGCAGAAAACGATCGTTTTTTAGCGTCGTCATTTACTTTCCCATCTCATTTTTAATCTTCGAACCATCATAACAAAAAGGTCGAAAATTTAGTAACTTCTCTTGCAGCTAAAAATCGATCACGTTAAATGTAAAATTTTTTTTACACAAAACAAATACTGCATCTCCTCATTTTTTCTGCAATACTTGCCTAGTTTTGTCACATAGTTAATGAATAATTCTTAAGGTTGAATTACATGTACGTTCGCACATTACTCGCCATGAGTTTAAGTTGCATTTTTGCGGGTACAGCGTTTGCCGCATCTACTGCTGAACAACCATTAAATCCTCAAAAGATTGCGAATACGGTGGTTCAAGATCCGATTGACCCACTGGCAACCGATGCCGCATCTGGTGCTGCAAGCACTGCGAATGCACAGATTACCCCACAAGAACAAAATGACCTGAACAAGGCCTCGCAAACCCTGCAAGATCTTCAAAATACTGAAGATAATAATGCTGCGATTGGTGCTGCACCGACTACAAAAACACTGAGCACGCCAACTACTACTCCTGCTTCTGCGAAAGCCTCTTGGACCTTAGAAGGTTTAAATAACGCTACATGGTATGACAATATTGGTAAAGGCCAATTCCCTGTTTATGCACGTGCCCATGTGATGCTCAACAATGCCCATGCTTCTCCGGGTGCAATTGATGGTGCAAGTGGTAAAAATACCCTGAAAGCCATTGCATCCTTCCAGCAAATCAACGGCATTAAACCGACAGGTATTTTAACTCAGGAAACTTGGGATGCTTTGATTGCTCGCCAAGGTGCTAAGCCTGCATTTATTGAATATACGATTACCGATGCAGACCTGAAAGGTCCTTATGCACAAACCATTCCGCACGATTATGCCCTGCAAGCCAAAATGAAAGGCCTGTATTACACGCGCGTAACCGAAATGCTGGGTGAAAAATTCCATATGGATGAAGACTTTTTGAAAAAGTTAAATCCTAAGGCAACCTTCAAAAAAGCTGGTGAAAAAATTATTGTGGCCAATATCCGCAATGAAGTTCCAGAAGATATTCATCTGATCGTTGCGCATAAAGGTGCGAAACAACTGTATTTATTTAATAGTCGTAACCAGATGATTGGCTCATTCCCTGCCACAATTGGTAGCTCAGATACACCATCCCCTACAGGTACTTATAAAATTACCGGTGTAGCGCAAAACCCATGGTACAGCTATTCACCAAGTAACTTTATTCAAGGCAATAATACAAAACCGCTTTCTTTACCACCAGGTCCAAATGCTCCTGTCGGAAACATTTGGATCGGTTTAAGTAAAAAATCATTTGGTATCCACGGTACACCAAATCCATCTGCAATTTCTAAAACTGCATCGCATGGCTGTATCCGTTTAACCAACTGGGATGCTAATGATTTGGGTAAAAAAGTCAAATCGGGTGTCACAGTTAAATTCCTGGAATAATCCCTGCACCCTGTATGAAGAAAAGCCTGCATCTGTTGCAGGCTTTTTTATAAACTGCTGCCTCAACAATATAAACATCATCGTTTCAAAAACAGGATGACTTGTTGCCGTTTTATGATTTCTATGTCATTTTCAAACCATTAAAATAAGCTCATGTTTAAAATAATGATAGGAGCATTAATATGAATGCTTTTTTACACCCCAGTGACAACCGCGGTCATGTAAAAATGGGCTGGCTTGAGTCTAAACACAGCTTCTCCTTTGGTAGCTGGTATAATCCAAAACTCATGGATATCAGCGCCTTGCGTGTAATTAATGATGACTTGATCGCAGCGCATAATGGTTTTGGCACCCATCCCCATGACAATATGGAAATCTTGACCTGTGTGCTTAAGGGAACGATTTCTCATAAAGACAGCATGGGTAATGAAGGTGGAATTTCTGCCGGTGAATGGCAGCTGATGAGTGCCGGCACAGGTGTTCAGCACAGTGAAATTAACCAGGGTGATGAGCCGGTTCATTTATTGCAGATCTGGATTATCCCAAATGAACGCAATGCAGAACCAAGTTATCAACAAATCAAATGTGACCCACGTGAACAGCCGAATCAATGGCATTTGATTGTTGGTCCCAACGAAAATGCACCGATGCATATTCGTCAGCAAGCCGAAGTTAAAACTGCAGTGATTAACCAGGGTCAACGCCTAAACATTGAAGCGACCCAATATATTAATTATGTGCATGTCATTTCCGGTTCAATCAAGATTGCAGAGCATACAGTAGAAGCTGGCGGCGCCATTGGCTTTTTAGAGGCAAGTCAGATTGAAGCTTTGCAAGATACTCAAGTTATCTGGTTTGATTTGCCTGAACTGAAAGGTTAAAACTATTTAATACCTCCAAGTTCGAGATGATTACTGTCAGGTAGTCATCTCAAACTATTTAAATAAAATAATAAAATGAATAATTTATTCAAATTTAATTGTTGTTTATAGCCTGTCTTATCGATCTATACAAAAATACAAATCTAACCAATCAGCAGCACTTTTTTACCCAAATCAACTGCTTTTTAGGCGAAAATCAAGCCTATCTTTTCTATGCAATTACACGATAAAAAACCCTTTAAGCAGTCAGGACTCGTCTGGTCACACCTCGTTTCAAAAACTTAAATAAGCTCCAAAACCTCGGAATTGGTTTTTAATAAATAATCAGAAGAGAACATCCATATGAACCAAATTTTGAATATCGATACCACTCAACAACAGGCTTTGCTTTTTTTATTAGATTTCTTAAAACAACGAGACTATCAATTTACCGCCATTACCCCGCTTTCCCATCAACGTATTCTGAGCCGAAAAAGACAAGAAAAGAACACCGTAATTACGCTTCGAGATATATTTGGCTGGAATTTGGCATTTGCCGAAACCGATCTTGATCCGGCACTTTTTGAAATTCTAAAAGAAAATCGGCTCATCCATTTTCAGGATCATCAATGGCTGAGTGATGTACGTGTCGCTTCGCTTGATCGTGAATTATTTATTCATTCAAGTTTCCCAACCCTTCAACACGATTCGGTATTTTTTGGTCCCGATACTTACCGCTTTGCATACCATCTTAAACAATATTTAGCAGCTCGGCCCCATTCATTTAAACGTGCTGTGGAATTGTGCTGTGGCAGTTCGGCTGCTGCTATTAGTCTGGCCAAAGATTATCCAGACTTTAATGAAATAACCGTGTCGGATCTTAATCCGAAAGCATTGTTGTATAGTCAAATCAATGCCAGCTTTGCAGGTTTAAATAATATCACTCCGGTTTACAGCAATTTATTTACTCATCTTGCAGGACAGTTCGATCTTATTTTTGCCAATCCACCTTATTTAATGGATGCAGATCAGCGTCAATATCGGCATGGTGGAAATCAACTCGATGGTAATGAACTCGCCTTCAATATTGTAAAAGAAGGCATTCAGCGGCTTAATCCTCAAGGATGTTTATTTTTATATACGGGTGTAGCTATTCGTCCAAACGGTAATCCTTTTTTACAACAGCTTGAAAAATTAATGCTGTCTCAACCGAGTATCCATTGGTGTTATGAAGAAATTGATCCCGATGTTTTTGGTGAAGAACTGGATCAGCCTGCTTATCAGCAGATTGAAAGGATTGCTTTGGTTTTGGTGAAGGTGGAATTGATGGATTAAAAGCGGCTGCAATATTGAAAAACTTTAAAAGGCGTTTAGCTAAAATCGAAACTATTAAAAAATAAAGCGACTACAGTTAAATCAGTCGCCGCTTTTCCACCTATTCTATTTTAGGATGAATTAGGAAGCTATAGCTGAACCGCATCAATGACAGTCGGCTCTGCAATATCATCGACACGTTTTTTAAAATGGGGGACCCGGCGGGACTTATTCATCAGCGCATCATCAAATTAACTCCAAAATATCAGCCTGTTGAGCCTGCTGTATCAGCCAGTCTTTAAATGCATTCAGCTTGGGTAAAGTCCGGCATTCTTCTCTGTAAACAACATAATAAGCCAAAGAGGAAGGACAGTTTATTTCTGGATACAGGCGGACCAGACGCCCTGCTCTTAAATCATCATAGACCATGACACTTCTCGCGAGTGCTACTCCTTGACCATTAATTGCAGCCTGTAATACCGCAGCTGAATTATTGATTTTGAGACCCCGTGGATTATCTTCATTAGTTATTTGATGAAAATGCAGCCATGTATCCCAAGTCGTGAAACCAGAGTGATGATCCATTGAGAGATCATGAATTAGAGGTAAATTTAACAATCCTTCAGGAGACTTTAATTGTTCTAAATGTGCTTGATAAAAGGTGGGTGAACAGACGGGAAACGTTTCTTCTCCCATTAATTTTTCAGCGACAAGTCCAGACCAACTTCCACTCCCATTGTCGGGTTAGCCTGTTCTTTCAGTGCTGGAGCTTTATTGGATATTTGGAGATGGCAAATCATGAATATTGCTCTCCTACCTTGGATTATTCTCTCGGCCTTATCTCTGTTATGGCTGCATAAAAAAGATGCAAAAGCAATTTAACTGCTGGAAGGAAAAAATATACCCCTTCATATTTTATGAGGTCTGTGAATATAGAAACTTCTACATGACAAAAACAGTTTGAAATTTACATCTCAACTGCAATTTACGATTTTCAGCGTAATTCCGATAAGATTAGAATAGCTTTTATGCTAAGACTCTGATGAGTTCTAGCGAACAAGGATTGCTTTTCTTGTTATTCTTTTTAGTATTCTTCAAACTCTTTGTAAATACTTTTCACTACTAGGATGTAATCAGCATTATCCACAGCTATTTGACTTAGATGATGTTCTGTCTGTTACCGAGTATAATTCCTGTTCATCACTGACCATACATGGACTGGGATAAAGCACGATACATCAGAAAGAAAAAACCAACTGATGCATCGCTCACGAAATTAGTATTCGTAGTTATTATCGATAGACCATTCCTGTAACTTTCCAAACAAGATCTGGTCATTAAAGAGCAAGTCATTTTTTGCAAGTACTTTACTCTCATCTGTTGGACAGAAACCATCATCACAGTCTGAATCGACGACCCAACAACCACGGACAAACAGGATTTCATTTCCTTCTTGCTCCAGCTGTTTTTTCACCCGTTGAATTGCTTCATCGATGTTTTTTGCGCCTAAATAAGCTGTCACATACGCATAAGATTCCGATGGATCTGATGCTTTTTTAAATTCAATGCCTACACAAAAAAGATATTTTTTCATTATCGACTCCTGATTGATATGAATTGTCTGATTCAATTGGTTCAATTCCATGAACAGCTTCATGATTAACATACCGTATCTTGATTCAGCAGACCAGTGAGAACTCCCACTGATCTGTGTTTAAAACTTAATACGCCAATTTCAACAGCAATCTAAATAGCCCTGCAACCAAGGCCAAGCTTAAAAAACCAGCCAGCCATAAGCCAATAAACCATTTCAATTCAGAAATTTTCATTTAGCCTCCTTAATGATAACCTTCATCACCCACACGCACTTTATCCCTGAAAACCCAATACGATAATCCGGTATAAATAAGAATGATCGGAATTAAGATAAGTGCGCCAATAAGGGCAAATAATTGACTACTGGCAGGTGCTGCAGCCTCCCAGATAGTAATGGATGGTGGAATGACATAAGGCCATAAACTAATCAGAAAACCGCTATAAGCGAGAATTACCAAAGCCAAAGTATAAATGAATGGCAGGAACTCTTTGCGCTGCTTACAGGCTTTGATTGCCAGGAAAGTAAACAGCAGAACCAGTACGGGAACCGGGCTAAAATAAAAGAGTTGTGGTTGACTGAACCAGCGCACTGCAATTTCATGATGAAGCAAAGGCGTATAAATACTGACACAGGCAAAAATCAGCAATAATGCGATGAGCAGTTTTGGCATCAGTTCAAACATGCGATTCTGCAGCATTTTTTCGGTTTTAAAGATCAACCAGCCACATCCCAGCGTTGCATACAGTACGACCACACTTAGACCGGTAAACAGGGAAAAAGGTGTTAACCAGTCCAGACCACCGCCAGTATAAATGCCATTCGTGGTTTTAATGCCCTGAATGTAGGCTCCCAAAATCACGCCCTGAAAAAAAGAACTGAGGATCGATCCCCAAATAAAAGCTTGATCCCAAAGATATTTGGTTTTATTGGCCTTAAACCGGAATTCGAAGGCAACTCCCCGGAAAATCAGCGCGATCAGCATCAGAATAATGGGTATATACAGAGCCGATAACACAGTGGAATACACCAAGGGAAATGCAGCAAATAATCCTGCACCACCCAGTACCATCCAGGTTTCATTACCATCCCAGACAGGCGCGACGGTATTCATCATAACATCACGTTCCTGGCGATCGGAAATAAAAGGAAATAGGATACCGATACCGAGGTCAAAGCCATCCAGCACGACATAGATCAGCACTCCTAATCCAATAATTAGAATCCAAATTAATGATAAATCGATCATTTTTGATTCTCCTGAGATTGTGTAGGACTTACTTTATCCAGATCGCTCTCCTCATCAATTGTACTTAAAGGACGTTTTGATGCCTGTATGACCGCCTGCTCACTATGGGGTGCCGAATGTATAAACTCCGGACCTTTACGCATCAATTTCAGCATGTAGAAAATGCCAACACCAAACACAATAAAGTAGACCATTACAAAAATGATCAGGGTTAAACCCACCTGCTCTGCTGAAACGGGAGAAAGAGTATCTTTGGTCCGTAAAATGCCATAAACCACCCAGGGTTGACGACCGACTTCAGTGGTAAACCAACCGGCGAGTAAAGCGATAAATCCAGATGAACCCATGTACAAAGAAAATTTATGGAACCATGGTGTTTCATAAAATTTTCCGGTTTTTCTTAACCATAAACCGATGATGGCCATCAGCATCATCAGTACACCCAGTCCGACCATAATCCGGAAACTCCAGAATATGACCAGTGAGTTTGGACGGTCTACAGGGGCAAATTCCTTTAAGCCTTTGACTTCACCATTTAAGCTATGCGTCATAATCAGACTGCCCAGATTCGGAATACCGATCGCATACTTGGTTTCTTCAGCCTGCATATCGGGAATACCAAATAGATATAAAGGCATGCCATGATCTTTATTGGTTTCCCAGTGTCCTTCTATGGCTGCCAGTTTGGCCGGTTGATGTTCAAGCGTATTCAGGCCATGCATATCTCCCACAAACATTTGTAGAGGTGCCAATGCCACAATCATCCACATGGCCATGGAAAATGATTTTTTTACCAAGGCATCACGACGGCCTTTTAATAAATGAAATGCGGCTGTGGCAGCGACGAGCAAAGCAGAAACCAGAAAAGAGGCCATTGCCATATGTGCTAATCGATAGGGGAAAGATGGATTAAAGACAATGGCAAACCAGTCTTGCGGGACAATAATGCCATTTTCTACAGTAAAGCCCTGAGGGGTTTGCATCCAGCTATTCGAGGACAGAATCCAGAACATTGAAATACAGGTACCTATAGCCACCATCAATGTTGCGAAAAAATGGGTTTTCAGTCCCACTCGCCCCCAACCAAATAGCATAATCCCCAGAAAACCGGCTTCAAGGAAAAACGCACTTAAAACCTCATAAGCGAGTAATGGTCCTGTGACACTGCCGGAAATCCGTGCAAACTCACTCCAGTTGGTGCCAAATTGATAGCTCATCACCACACCGGAGACTACGCCCATACCAAAGGACAGGGCAAAAACCTTGATCCAGAACTTGAATAAGTCCCGGTATACCGGATCATTGGTTTTAAGCCAACGCCATTCAAGAACAGCCAGAAAACTGGCTAAACCAATAGAAATTGCCGGAAAAATAATATGAAATGATACGGTAAATGCAAATTGGATACGCGACAGTTCCAGAGCGGTTAGCCCTAAATTCATGCTGCCTCCTACTGATCAATTGAATACAGGGAGGACATCAACGGCGCTGATTGATGCAGTGAAACTGACACCCCTTGCCGGACATTGATCCTCTGGTATAGAGATGAAACCCGTATACCGGATACGCTATAGACTTTTTTGAGGGCGAACGAAACCATTACGCTGTTAGCGAACAGCGAAAACTGAATTTTCATGATTAAAACTCTTTAAGATGTTGTGTAGTGCAAACAAAAACAACTGTTTGACGTGACCAATCGTGTCCTAAAAAGTCAGAGGTGGCGCTCTGCCCTGTGGCAGCAAATACAGCTTCTGCAAGCTGAAATAGACATGCCGGAAGAACGACTGATAGAAATTTAGTCGAACCTGAATCCGGTCCAGAACTTCATCAATTCCCAGTTTAAATGGCAGTACCAAATCACCATAAACAGTGCAGTATTGGCACTGGTGATTATGCTGACTGTGATCTTGGGATTGCTGAGGAATCAAATCCTTGAGCAGCTCATGATGAGCAGAGTGGGCATGATGATCAGCAGACGAAAGAAGATTGTGGGTAATCGACATACAGACCGGAGCAATGTGAAATTTTTCCGGCAGCAGAGGCTGTAAATATACTGCGATTTGCAGAAGTAAGACTGCAAATGCAATAAAAAATCCACTTCGCTTCAGCAAACTTTCTCTCGACTGGAATCGAATTAAGAGGGATAAATTGAATAAAAACATGAAATTTCAGAATAAATCCCTACGTATTTACTCGACTTTTCACTTTATAAATATATAACATATAGCCAGTTTTGAAAAGCAAAAAAAATTAAACAAAAGGTGAATTAAATTAAAGACTTAAAATAAAAAAATAAACTAGTTCTATATAAACTGCCGAATAAGTTTATTTATTGGCTAAAGAGTGTCCACAAAAAACTTTACTGAATTGAAATGCGTGAAAGGAAATTTTAAATAAGAGACGCTATTTTTTGTTCTAGCCAGGAAAAGCGTTATGCATTCCTAATAGATGTGTTTGAGGATTAAAAAATTTTGCCCTCTCGGACCAGCCAAACTTGTTTTATTTAAATAAATAAAACATCTCTTACTGCAGATTTAGCCTTTAGTTTTCGATACACGGCAAGTCATTTTTCCACCAGGATTTCATGCCACCTTTTAACTGTGAGACTGAATAACCCATCTTGGCCAGTTTACGTGTCGCAGGAATGCTCCGGTGTGCTGATAAACAGATCGTTACTACAGGTTGATCTGTTTTGAGACCTAATGAGCATATTGCAGATTCTGTAAACCGGGTAATCGGCAAATTGACGGCACCTTCTATATGGCTGTGTTTAAATTCTTGCTCAGTTCGAACATCCACAATTTGTACATTTTCCCGTTGCCCCCATAATTTCTTTGCCGGGGTTTCAGGCACCTTGCCCCAAGGGACATACATCAGAATGTTAAACATGATTTCCCTCTATCAAAACAATTCTTATCTATAATTTATAAGAATATAGAATAAAAATAACGATTAAAATCACTATAAATCAATATTGGATTGAACTCTAAGTTTATGCTTAAAAATAGATGATGCCTTCAAATCTAGCAGAAAAATAAAACTATGTTTAATAACAGATTAGAATTAATGTAATAGCTTATTTTTTTCAGTTCTAAATTTCATATTTTGTTATATTATAATTCATGCAATATTCATAAAAGCGTAGTGAAGTGCTCATAATGTTGGGAAGATTGTTGGGATTATCCGCAATCTTGTTACAGATCGCTGTGTTCCTGCAGCCTTTATTGCCAGAAAAGCACAGTGTTTTTTCGGTATGTAAAACTATTGCCGTTGCATTAGATCTGCAAGTTAATAGCACTCACAAAACACTTAATTTTCCAACATCCCATCCACATGCCCATCACCACACCAGTGCAGCAGATCAGAACGATGTACAGGTCGTCACCGACGTGCAGGATCAGCATGCACCACACCAACAGCAGAATGATTCACACAGCACTCATGACTGCCAGTTCTGTCTGGTGCACAGCTATACCCTACCGCTACTGGACACCAAGCTCAGACCAGTACTGGTCAGAACTCAGACCTTACTTCTGTTCTTCAGTGCCTCTGTCCCGCATGTACTGACCCCACCCGCTCCCTGGTTCCTGATTCCTCAGGGCCGTGCTCCTCCTTTAACACTCACCCACTAAATCAACAGATGTGGTATCGCTGAGTAGTCTGCCTACGTTTGAATATCGATGCAGTATGGCTCTATCTATCCGCATAGGCATCTCGTAACCCACATCTTCAGCCACAGTGGTCCAATCCGTAATAGGTGATCATGACGTTTAGTTTAACTGTGCTCAAACCTGCTTTGAGTTCAGTTGTTACTGTCTTAATTACCTTTGGATTTTTTTAAAGTGTTATTACAACTTTTTGATGTATCAATAAGGAGGAGATAATGATGAATCTACTTCAGCATGATCATGCACACTCGCAAAAAAATGATTTTAATAGCGGCTGTTGTCTGGATTTGGCGCAACAGATTGTCCGGATCAGACATGCCCTTAATATTTCACAGACAGAACTGGCAGCCAAACTGTGTATTTCTGCCCGTACCTTGGAGAGCTGGGAACGCGGAGTGCGTCATCCATCAAGTTCGGCACAGGCTTTGATCAAACTATTTATAAAGTCGCCTCAATTTGTACTGGAAAATCTAGCTTGAGGATAATCGGGAATAATTTAAACCCTTATGATTATCATCAATTTAAATAACTATTGGTTTGGAAGAAACTCCATGTTAATTGTAATTACATCCCAGAACCGGCGTCACATTACTCCACATGCTGGAAAATGTCGAAAATTCTGGAAATATGAATTAAAAGATGAAAAAGTGACTGACAAACAGCTTATTGAAGTGGAAAAAGAAGAATCTTTTTCCCAGTCTGGGGAAGTACTCGAAAAACTTTTGCCTATGGACATATTTGTGACCACAGGAATCGGAGATCGATTACGAGAAAAGCTCAGAAATATTGGTGTACATGTCATCGTGACTACAGAAATTGAACCAGAACAATTTATCTGCGGTTTGGATTCAACTAAATAAACAATTTAGATTCATATCATCTTTACTCATATAAAAGACCCTGCATCAGCAGGGTCTCTTATTTAAATTTTTAATTATTGAGTAGTATACGAACTATCACACCATGTGTAGCGGCAACGTAGCCTGAAATGTTTTTTATCCCGACTCAACCTAGCATAAATGCTGTATTCACAATATCGCACTATCATCTGACTTAAATCGCCTAGCTCTAACCACTCTATTCCAATGTAATTTTTTAAACTGGTTCAGTTCCAACATGCACACCAATGTATATACCCTAAATAGTTGGAATATCAGACATTTATTACCATTAAATACTTGTAATTTATACCAATCAGAATATTTTTAATAAGGGTAAAATTGAATAAGGCTATTTTGTGGGCATCGTTTCTGAATTTAAAAAATTTAATGCTGATCTTAAGAATCCGAACTGGTCGGTATCTTCAATTAGCTCTAACAATGAGCTAATTGTTAGTTTATGGGGGCATAAACCTTTATTGTCTAAACACCCAACTGAAAGAAAACAGGTCTATCGTGACCGTATTGATAGATGGTCGGGCAATAGACGTAATGAGTTTAAGAGAAATCTTGATCTTGCTTTGGAAGAAAACTTAAAAATTAGACCAATTATAGCAATGCTCAATAACAGTTCTGATTTTCAAAATATTTTAGAGGGTAAAGATGGCAGCCAATACCCGAAAAGATTTAATGCAAAAACAAATTGGATTGGTGAATTAACTGTTTGGGACGGTACTCAATTTGAAATTGTATTTAGGCTTGATCAATAACTTGAACTTAAGCTAGGTTTTTATTCTGCTTATTATCGGCTTACCTTGCATAACCCTAAAAACAACAAAGCCCCGATCAATGATCAGGGCTTTATCTTAAATTTGGCGGAAGCGGTGAGATTCGAACTCACGGAGGACTCACACCCTCGTCGGTTTTCAAGACCGGTGCATTAAACCGCTCTGCCACGCTTCCATGTGCGCCATAATACGGATCTTTTTAAAAACTGACAAGTAAAAATTACAAGCAAACTATTCAAATGAATATTGTTTCACCAAATTAACTTTAAAAATTATAATTTGGCTGCCAATTCGGCACCCTCACGGATTGCACGCTTGGCATCAAGCTCTGCCGCCAGTTTGGCACCACCAATAATATGGTAATTCGCCAAGGTAAATTCATCCGCCGTTGGCATAATGTCTTTGACCGATTCCTGTCCTGCACACACTACCACAGTATCTACACGTAACAATTGATCGTGGCCATTGGTTTCAATCCATAAACCTTCATTGGTTACAGACTTATATTGCACACCACGTAGCATCTTCACAGCGTGTTTTTTCAATTGCGCACGATGCACCCAACCTGTGGTTTTACCCAAGCCAATCCCCAGCGGTGTCGTTTTACGTTGCAAGAGATAAATTTCACGGACAGGATGAGCCACTTCGGCAGCTTGTATGCCACCCTCAGAAGTATAGTTCGGATTCGGGTCAATGCCCCACTCCCGTTGCCAGTCTGCCAACGGTTGCGGCTGTGGCTGATGTTCAGGTTTTAATAAAAACTCGGATACATCAAAACCAATACCACCGGCACCAATCACCGCCACCCGATTGCCAACTGCTGCTCCACGTAACACTTCTGCATAAGACAACACTTGCGGTGCCTGACTGCCTTCAATATTTAAGGCACGCGGAACAACTCCAGTCGCAACCACGACCTCATCAAAGCCTTCACGTTCCAGTTGTTCACGGTTCACTTTGGTATTTAAGCGCAGCTCTACCCCAGTTCTTTCAATTTGAACTTTAAAATAACGGATGGTTTCATGGAATTCTTCTTTACCCGGTACTACTTTAGCCAGATTGAACTGGCCGCCCACTTCATGGCTTGCTTCAAATAATGTGACTTTATGCCCCCGACTGGCAGCTACCATTGCAGCCGACATGCCTGCCACACCACTACCAACAACAGCAATTTTTTTCGGTGCTTTGGTTTTTACATACACCAGTTCCGTTTCATAAGCAGCGCGCGGATTGACCAGACAGGTTGCACGTTTATTTTTAAAGGTGTGGTCCAAGCAAGCCTGGTTACAGGCAATACAGGTATTAATTTCATCTACCCGATTGGTGGCGGTCTTGCTGACCCAGAAGGCATCCGCCAACAATGGTCGCGCCATCTGCACCATATCGGCTTTTCCAGCCGCCAAAATGGCTTCGGCCGTTTCAGGCATGTTAATCCGGTTAGAGGCAATCACAGGAATAGCGACATGCTTTTTCACTACTGCAGTGTAATCGGCAAACGCTGCACGTGGTACTGAAGTGACAATGGTCGGAATACGGGCTTCATGCCAGCCTATACCCGTATTTAGCAAGGTAACTCCGGCTTTTTCCAGAGCCTGTGCCACGGTAATCACTTCCTGCATAGTGTTGCCATCATGTACTAAATCGAGCATGGACAAACGGAAACAGATAATAAATTTTTCACCGACTTTTTCCCGAATAGCTTTGACAATTTCTACTGCCAAATGCATGCGGTTTTCAATGTCACCGCCCCAGTGGTCGGTACGCTGATTGACATGACGGCTTAAAAACTGATTCAGCAAATAGCCTTCAGAACCCATAATTTCCACACCATCATAGCCGGCTTTTTTGGCAATGCTGGCCGTGTGTGCATAATCCTCAATAGTCTCTAAAATCTGCTTTTCACTCATTTGACGCGGTTTAAAAGGTGAAATCGGTGACTTGATTGGACTGGCAGAAACCACAAAAGGCTGATAGCCATAACGGCCAGAATGCAAAATCTGCATTAAAATTTTTGCACCATGCTTATGTACGGCATGTGTGACCAAACGATGCGGCGCCACATCCGCCAAATTATTCATGGTACCGCCCGCAGGAAGCAACCAACCCTGACGGTTCGGGGAAATCCCCCCAGTGATAATCAGACCTACACCACCTTTTGCCCGTTCGCCAAAATATGCGGCCAATTTAGGATAATTATAAAAACGGTCTTCCAGACCGGTATGCATGGAACCCATCACGACACGGTTTTTAATGGTCGTAAAGCCCAAATGTAGCGGTTTTAATATATTTGCATAGCGAGTTGTCATGATGGATCCTTTATATATTGGCTTTGCAACTTGTTGCATATTACTTTACCTATTTTTATTCTTTTGTTTATGACTTGTTTTACACATTGTCTGACGAAACAGTCAACTTTTCATAAAAAAAAGCGCAGTGCTTAGACTGCGCCTGAGATAGAACCCGTTATTTTTTATTATAATTCAGTTTTTTAATTTGTTTCTTGATTCCAGTATTTTAATTTTGAGGTATGACCAATCCCCACATTAAAGCTATTGGTCGGATCCAGTTTTTGATAATGGTTTTTTAGCGCAGGCTTGGCCACATATAAATGCCCGACATTATGTTCTGCAGGATATTCAGCCCCGCGTTCATCCAGTAAACTCCACATTTGATGTTCTATCGCTAAAGGATCAACACCTTTTTTCACAATATAGTCCTGATGAAAGACATGACATAAAAAATGGCCATAATAAAGTTTATGGATAATCAGCTCATCCATTTCCTTTGGCAAAGTTTCTACCCATTCACGGTCATTACGGCGTAAGGCAATGTCCAGCGCGACAATATCTTCTACTTCTGAACGATGGGTATCGCGATAACGAATGGCAGCTCCAGCTACAGCAAAACGATGTAAAAAGGCTTTACGTCCTTCTTCTTCGGTACAGTGGAAATAATTTCCAGTGTTATGAGATGAAAAATAGTGCTTTAAAAATTGCTGAACCTGCTCCACATCCTGATTTTCGATGCGCAGCACCAGATGATGCTCATACAAATCCCGGAATTCATTCATGCGTTTCGGTAAATGCGACGGTAAAAATTTGCTCAGCATTTGCAGGACTTTATCAGACAGCCCTTTCATGCCAACTTTTTCCAGGTAGCCATCGACCTTATCTTTCATGGCAAAAGCCGCCGGTACTTTGGCTGTTCCGAATTTTTCGATAAACATGAAGGTATCTTTGCCATATTCAGCACCAATATCGTAAGCCACCCGGTGAATATATTCGCCCGCAATCGGTAAACGCGCTAAACCCGTGAGTAGAAAACGGCGGATTGCGGTTAAATCTTGCTGGGTATTGGTACCCACATAAAACACCTGACTGGGAATTTTTTCAAAGGTATCCAGACGTACTGCAAAGACACAGACTTTTCCTGCCGAGCCGGACGCTTCATACAAACGCGATGGATCAGCATTAAAACGTGCTGGCGTGTTCTCATCAACTTGAGTCACGTCATGCGCATAACGATGATCCGAAGCACAGCAATGTTGATCATTTTCAATATCAGTCAATTGATATTGCTGATTTTCAAGTCGGGATAAAATTTCTTCTGGTGTTGAACCGAGCTGGATGCCCAAATGATTGACCAGTTCAAGTTGTCCGGTTTCATTTACTCGGGCATACAGGGCAAGTTCCGTATAGGCAGGTCCACGGCGAACCAGTGCACCGCCCGAGTTATTACAGACTCCACCCAAAACCGATGCACCTATACAGGAGGAACCAATCACCGAATGCGGCTCACGATTAAACACTGCCAGTTCTTTTTCCAGTTTGTCTAGTGTTGCACCGGGCAAGCAAACCACTTGTTTCGCATCATTAATCACTTGAATGCCAACCAAGCGTCGAGTGTTGATCAGAATCACTGGACGGTCATAATCATCGCCAAAAGGGGTTGAGCCACCGGTGAGTCCGGTATTGGCAGCCTGCATAATCACAATACAGTCTGCGTCCACCGCAGCCTGCAAAACTTGCCACTGTTCCAGCAATGAACCCGGGACGACCACGGCCAGCACTTGGCCGGAACCGTAACGACGACCTTGACGGTATAATCGTGTGTCATTGTCATCCGTGAATACATGTTGCTTGCCGACAATGTGGATGAGTTTTTGAATGGTTTGCTGTGCATCTAAATTGGATGGCATTTGTCATATCCTATTGATGAATTGTCGCTCTTAATCAACACGGTATTCATTACTGCGGAGTCTTTCCAATATTATTTATATTCAGGAATTAACCTTCGGTTCGACCTACTTTTCTTTCGGGAAAAGTAGGCAAAACCATTGTAATCCGCAAAACTCGTCATATTCCGTCAAGTCTTTATTTTCATCGCAGAAACATGATGTTAAGTATGAAGTCCTGCCTCAAACAGTTGCGGATGACGTTTACGCGTATCAAATTCAAGCTTTGACTAAATTTAATATTCAAAATTATTATTTAAGCCAACTCTCTATCTAACTTCACCAAACAATCCGAAGTAATATCGGCAATGGTTTTGGCACCAGTCAGCGTCATTGCTACGCGCATTTCCTTATCAATCAATTCGAGCAGATTGGAAACACCCTCACCACCGGCAGCGCCCAGTGCATAAACAAAGGCACGACCCAACATACAGGTATCTGCACCCAAGGCCAGCATACGCACTACATCCAGACCATTACGGATACCCGAATCGGCTAGAATTTTAATATCACCTTTGACTGCATCGGCAATTGGCGGCAAAGCACGCGCGGAAGATAAAACACCATCCAGCTGACGGCCCCCATGGTTTGAAACCACAATACCATCTGCACCGAAACGTACTGCGTCTTTGGCATCTTCAGGGTCTAAAATACCCTTGATCACCATTGGACCATCCCAGAACTCACGAATCCATTCCAGATCTTTCCAGGAAATCGAGGGATCAAAGTTAGAACCTAACCAGCCAATATAATCTTCAAGACCCGTGGGTTTACCCAAGTATTTAGAAATATTGCCCAGGTCATGTGGGCGTCCCATCAAGCCCACATTCCAGGCCCAATGCGGATGGAAACAGGATTGCATATAACGGCGCATTGCTGCATTTGGCCCGCTCATACCCGAGTGGGCATCACGGTAACGCGCGCCCGGCACAGGCATATCTACTGTAAATACTAAGGTTGAGCAACCTGCCGCTTTGGCACGTTCCAGAGCATTTTTCATAAAACCACGGTCACGCAGCACATACAACTGGAACCACATTGGACGCTGAATTGCTGGAGCCACTTCTTCAATCGGACAAACTGAAACAGTAGACAGGGTAAAAGGAATGCCTTTTTTATCTGCCGCCACTGCCGCCTGCACTTCACCACGGCGGGCATACATCCCGGTCAAACCTACAGGTGACAAAGCCACGGGCATAGACAGGGTTTCATCAAACAGTTTGGTTTCCAGGCTTAACTGCGACATGTCATTCAGTACACGTTGTCTCAACGCAATTTTTGATAAATCTTCCACATTACGCTTCAGTGTATATTCCGCGTACGCACCACCATCAATGTAATGAAATAAAAACGGTGGCAAGCGGCGTCTAGCGGCTTCACGATAATCATTCGCAGAAGAAATAATCATGCTTATATCCTGTTTAATCTACTGGCACGCTGGCGACGAGCTTCTTCTTCATCAATCAAGCGTACCTGTTGTACTACAAACTCAATGTGTCCACAGACTGCACTGCGTGCAGCATCAGGATCACGGCGTTCAATTGCATCCATCACCTGAAAGTGCTGATCATGCAATTGATCAAAACGGTGCGATTCGCTATAGACTTTGCGTCGGCCCAAAACCACGTTGTATTTCAACAGGTCAAACAGGCTGCGCATCATCTGTATTAGCACTAAATTATGTGAGGCTTCGGCAATGGCTAAATGGAATTCAGCATCCGCTTTTGCTGACTGGTCATCATCCCCAATAGATTGATAATGGGCAATCCGATCGTAGCAGCGGCGAATATTTTCCAGGTCTGCTGCTGTGGCGCGCTGAGCGGCATACCAAGCAGTACCACCCTCTAAAACGCTACGGGCTTCCTGCACATCAAAACGGTAAGCTGGGTCCTGATCAATCAAATTGCTTAAAGGTTCTACAATTTGATGATTGGTCCAGGCGCTCGGTAGCAACTGCAAAAAGGTTCCCGAGCCTGCCTTGCTGAGCAACATACCCGTACTGACCAAATGCTGAATCGCTTCACGCAACGATGAACGCGACACCCCGAGCTGTTCACATAATTTACGTTCTGCAGGCAAACGGTCTCCAACCTGCATATTGCTCTGTTCAATCAACATACGGAGCTGCTGTACGGCTTGGTCGGAAACTTTCATCTGCATTTCTCTACTCTTGCATCAATTCCAGTTTATGGAATCATCCATGGGAACACATAGGCTTGTAATGTGATGATAATACCAATCATCACGGTAAAGGAGATACTGTGTTTCACGGTAAAGCGGAACAAATCAGATTCTTTACCTACCAGACCTACAGCCGCACAGGCAATTGCAATCGATTGAGGTGAAATCATTTTTCCGGTTACACCCCCACTGGTATTAGCTGCAACCAGCAGTACTTCCGGCACGCCAATCTGTTGTGCCGTGGTCGCCTGAAGTGCCGAGAACAGTGCATTGGCAGATGTGTCTGAACCGGTCAGGAACACGCCTATCCAGCCAAGGAATGGCGAGAAGAAAGTAAATGCCTGACCTGTATGTGCCAGCGCTAAAGCCAGCGTGGCCGACATGCCTGAATAGTTCGCAATAAAGGCAAAGGCCAGTACCATACCAATGGAATAAATAGGAATTTTCAATTCATTGATGGTTTCGCCAAAAGTGATGACAGCTGCTTTGGGCTTCATTTTCAGGAAAATGATGGTGATGATAGCGGCAATGAAAATGGCTGTGCCTGTGGCAGAAATCCAGTCAAATTTATAAATCGCATCGTAGTCCTTAATTTCAGGGACCACTGGCGGCATCTTCTGGATCAGCTGATGCAAATACGGCACCTTGATGGAAATCACCAGATCATGCAGAGCACCATCTTTGGCAAATAAATCCTTAAAGGGCTTGATACTCCAGATGGTGACCATCGCGGTTAAAATGGCAAATGGTGACCATGCCTTGGCAATTTGAGCAATGCTATATTTTTGCTGTTTTTGAGCTGCGAGCTGTTGAGCAGCTGATTCATCAACATTTGCATCTTGGTCTGCAAAACGGAAAATATGTTTCGGTTGCCAGAATTTAAGCAAAATTGTTAAAGAAATAAGTGAAGCAATTGCAGCGGTAATATCTGGCAGTTCAGGACCTACAAAGTTAGAGGTTAAATATTGTGCAAGTGCGAATGATCCACCTCCCACAATTACCGCTGGCCAGGTTTCTTTCACACCACGCCAGCCATCCATAATCGCCATAATCCAGAATAGAACAATGGGTACCATAAACGGTAACTGACGTCCGACCATCTGGCTAATTTCATGGGTATCTACACCTGAAACCTGCCCGGCCACGATAATGGGAATCCCCATTGCGCCGAAGGCAACCGGTGCAGTATTGACAATCAGACATAAGCCCGCTGCATATAAGGGTTTAAAACCTAATCCCACCAGCAATGCAGCAGTAATGGCAACCGGAGCACCAAAACCTGCCGCACCTTCCAGGAAAGTACCAAAGGCAAAACCCACAAAGAGCATTTGTAAGCGCTGATCTTCGGTAATTGACAAAATGGAGGAACGAATAATATCGAACTGTCCGGTTTTAACCGAAATTTTATACAGAAATACGGCGCCGAGGATAATCCAGGCAATGGGCCACAGGCCATAGAAAAAACCGTAAATCATCGATGCAAAAGCCATCACGACCGGCATCTGATAGGAAAATAATGAAACCAGCAGCGCAAGGATCACGGTAATTGTTCCCGCTACACTACCTTTCATGCGGAATACCGCAAGCGCTAAAAAGAAGAAAATGATGGGAATCAGGGCAATCAAACTGGAGAGCCAGATATTGCCCATAGGATCGTAAATCTGTTGCCATTGTTGAAGCATTGTCCTCTCCTTGAAATGCTTTTCCAGAATACAAAATGGTCTGATCACCTACCAATTAACATCTTAACTGGTATGACCAATAATCATTTAATTAAAAAAATATATCAATAAACTTTAAATATGCTACTTTTTAACCAAATAAAGATCAATAAGCAATTTCTTATTTAAAATTGGTCATACCAATATAATGCATGAAATATTTAAAATTTATACAGACTACACTGATTAAAATTCACTCAGATATTTTTAATTATTTCATTTTTATTATTTTTTTAGAAAAATAAAAAATCCGGGACAATCATCTAATACTTTAGTCGATAATATGGATTATTTGAATGATGATTACTCAAAGCAAAGCACTATTGATAACAAGCGTATTATAACAAGCATAGATACTGATCATTAGATCCTGGATAATTAGATACAAATAACAGGTGCGACAGAAAGCCATTCTGAGAGGAAATAAAATGTGCGGACATGTTGCAAGCGGTCAAACTTTCAATGTGCTGCTCAAAATTGTTATCCACCTTCCTTTTAACTCCTGTTTATAAGCCACAACTCTGCTCTGCTTCACGATTTAATCAAAATCTTTGCTTATAACCATATATTGAATCTATCAATTTCAAATTTTCAACGAGATTTTCTTTTGTAAAACCATTAGAAATAAAATAGTGCTACAATTGAAGAAATGTGTATTTTCTTGGGCCACCAAATTTCTCGGTGCCTATTTCATATCGTTAGGATTAACAATGTCTGATAATGCAACTATCTTGCAGAATGTCCCAGTAGGCAAAAAAGTTGGTATTGCCTTCTCTGGTGGTCTAGATACTTCAGCTGCTCTATTGTGGATGAAACAAAAAGGCGCAGAACCTTATGCTTATACAGCAAACCTGGGTCAGCCTGATGAAGACGACTATGATGCGATTCCGAAAAAAGCGGAAGCGTATGGCGCAGTAAAAGCTCGCTTGGTTGATTGCCGCTTACAACTTGCATTAGAAGGTATTGCTGCGATTCAATGTGGCGCTTTCCATATCAGCACTGGTGGTGTTCCTTACTTCAACACTACGCCATTGGGTCGTGCAGTAACCGGTACCATGCTTGTTACCGCAATGAAAGAAGATGATGTCAACATCTGGGGTGATGGTTCAACTTATAAAGGTAACGACATTGAACGTTTCTACCGTTATGGCTTGTTGACTAATCCTGCGCTTAAAATTTACAAACCCTGGTTAGACCAAACCTTTATTGATGAGCTTGGTGGTCGTGCGGAAATGTCACAATTCCTGATCGACAACGGCTTTGACTATAAAATGTCAAAAGAAAAAGCTTACTCAACTGACTCAAACATGCTGGGTGCGACTCACGAAGCGAAAGATCTTGAATACTTAAATGCCGGTATCAAAATCGTTGACCCAATCATGGGCGTTGCATTCTGGAAAGAAGAAGTCGAAATCAAACCTGAAGAAGTATCAATTACTTTTGAAGAAGGTTTCCCTGTTGCGATTAACAGTCAACGCATTGAAGATCCAGTTGAGTTCATTCTTGAAGCCAACCGTATCGGTGGTCGTCACGGTCTCGGTATGTCTGACCAGATCGAAAACCGTATCATCGAAGCGAAATCTCGCGGCATTTATGAAGCACCAGGTATGGCACTTCTTCACATCGCTTACGAGCGTCTTGTGACTGGTATTCATAACGAAGACACCATTGAACAATACCGTATCAACGGTCTGCGTTTAGGTCGTTTATTGTATCAAGGTCGCTGGTTCGATTCTCAAGCGCTGATGCTTCGTGAAACTGCACAGCGCTGGGTAGCGAAAGCCATCACAGGTACCGTGACTTTAGAGCTTCGTCGCGGTAATGACTACACAATTATGAACACTGAATCGCCTAACCTTACTTATGAAGCTGAGCGTTTGACGATGGAGAAAGGTGATTCTATGTTTAGTCCTGCTGACCGTATTGGTCAATTGACTATGCGTAACCTTGACATTACCGATACTCGTGCAAAATTGGGTATCTATACAGGTGCAGGCTTACTTTCTGTAGGCACAGGTTCAGCTGTTCCTCAATTAAAAGACAAAAACAAATAAGTTTGTTTTAGGTCAAAAAAACCGCTCAAAAGAGCGGTTTTTTTTATCTGACCTGTTTATGATTTTATAAATTCAGTTGCAGCGATATTGGAACGGAGAGATTGATAATAAATCTGGTTACGGCCTAAATTCTTGGCACGATATAAAGCCTGATCAGCAATTTTTAATAACTCTTCTTTGCTTAGCTCAGCTTCGCCATAATAAACAGTAATTCCTAAACTAATGGTAATAAAATCGGAGATTGAAGATTTCTCGTGAGGAATTTCTAGACGCTCGATGGCCTTATAGATATTTGACGCTACGGCATAGGCACCATGAGCATCTGTTTCAGGCAGTAGTACCACAAACTCTTCCCCACCATATCGTGCAACAAAATCCATATGCCGAATGGCATTTTTAATCGATTTGGCGATAGAGGAAATCACATCATCGCCTTTCTGATGCCCATAAAAATCGTTGTAGTTTTTAAAAAAATCAATATCAATAAACAGGATCGCCAAAGTACTTCGTTCTTGACGGGTTTGCTGGTAAAACACTTCCATCATTTCATCGAAACTACGACGGTTTGAGATTTTAGTCAGGTCATCATGCTGACTTAAATGCAATAATTCCGAATTATGAATCCGATGCATTTTTTCACTAATTTTGGTTCGCATTGTAAACAGATAAATCATTCGTTCACGCGCAAAAATCATATGACTAATCACATAACCAAACACACAACTGCCAAAAAGAATACGACCAAGTACTACGGCATCAAAATCAACATGAAGCAGAAAAAACAGAATGACTGTCAGCGAAGCCGCTAAAAATCCGGTCATCAACATCTGAAATGGTTTTACCCCGGAAATAAGGGAACCCATGATGTAAATCATGCATAGAATGGCCATACCTTGTTGGCGTAAGGCAACAGTTTCTACGGTCAAAGTCAACCAGGACATGGAAATCATGGCCCAAAACATAAGCACCATGGAAGCCAGAGAAAAATAGGGACGCAATTTGGGAAAATGTGAAAAAGAAAATAAAATCAGCAGGCATACAGCACCATTGGCCAAACCTAGGCTACAGTTCAGAAAATCATGCCTGATATACTGTTTGTCAATCACCCAGTAGTCGCTGGGCAAAATCACCAGAATAAAAATAAAGTAAGATAAAACGCCGCCCCACAGATATTTTTGTACATGCTTACGGGCACGCTCCAAATTTTTCGACCAAAATTCCTGTTCCATTTTTTTGGGAAAAACCTGACCTATACGCTGACTTTGCCGTATAATCAGCTCTTCTATTTTTTCTTTATCATATTGTAATTTCGCTAGATTATACTTGGATTCCATTGCCCATTTCTTAATTCTTTTAGTTACTAAAAATAACATATTTTTCTTATTTAGAATTATGTATATATAACCATTTGTCTGTAATTCTCGTTACCATTTTCACACTTTATGGATTATCATCTGTTTTATTTCTTCGATTGAAATGGCCTTGAATACAATCACTCTTCTCCAGCCAGATGATTGGCATGCTCACTTACGTGACGGTTTATCTTTAAAACGCACAGTTCCCGATCTTGCCAAGCAGTTTGCTCGTGCTATCTGCATGCCAAATACTGTACCTCCCATCAAAACAGTTGAGGAAGCATTGGCTTATCGCGAACGCATTATGGCGCATGTCCCTGAAGGTGTCGCATTTGATCCACGTATGGTGCTTTACTTTACCGACCAGACTCAACCAAGCGAAGTCAAAAAAATTAAAGAATCTGAGCATGTCAATGCCATCAAGCTGTATCCAGCCGGTGCAACCACAAATTCAGACAATGGCGTCAGTGATATCAGTAAAGTCTATGCAGTGATTGAACAGCTTGAAGAACATCAGGTGCCATTGTTGCTTCACGGTGAAGTCACCCACAATCATGTCGATATTTTTGACCGTGAAAAACGCTTTTTAGATGAAGTACTTTCACCGCTTTTAAAACAGTTTCCAAAGCTTAAATTGGTTTTAGAACACATTACCACAAGCGATGCTGCACATTTTGTACTTGAACAGGACCGCAATGTGGCTGCTACCATTACCCCACAGCACTTACTGTTCAACCGTAATGATATGCTGGTAGGTGGTATTAAACCGCATTTCTATTGTTTGCCGATTTTAAAGCGTCAAAGCCATCAGCAAACATTACTTGAAGTTGCAACCAGTTCTAATCCCAAGTTTTTCCTGGGTACAGACAGCGCGCCGCATTCAAAAAATGCCAAAGAAAATGCCTGTGGCTGTGCCGGTTGCTATAGCGCCCCTACCGCAATTGAATTATATGCTCAGGCTTTTGATCAGGTAGGTCGACTGGACCGTCTGGAAGGTTTTGCCAGCCATTTCGGTGCGGACTTCTATGGTCTGCCGCGCAATACCAATAGCATTACCTTGGTCAAAGAAGAGCAAGTTATTCCGGAAAGTTTAGACTATTTGGATGGTGAACAGATTATCCCATTGTATGCGGGTAAGACCATCCAATGGAGAAAAGTGTGACAGATGAAACCACACCAGTAATTGGTCAGCGTTTCCGTGGATTTTTACCTGTTGTTGTCGATGTCGAGACAGCAGGTTTTAACTCACAGACCGATGCCTTACTGGAAATCGCAGCAATCCCAATCATTTATAATGAAAAAGGCCAATTTGTACCTGGTGAAGCGCACCATGCACATATTAATCCTTTTGCAGGGGCGAATTTAGACCGCCGTTCTCTGGAATTTATTGGTATAGATCCGTCAAACCCAATGCGCATTGCCATGGCGGAAGATGAAAAAAGTGCATTAAAACGCATTTTCAAATCGGTCAATGAAGTTCGTCGGCAGCAAAACTGTACCCATGCCGTTTTGGTCGGTCACAATGCACATTTCGATTTGGGCTTTGTACAAGCGGCTATTGCCCGTACAGGGACCAAAAATCAAAACCCTTTTCACAGTTTTTCGGTGTTTGATACTGTGACTTTAAGTGCCGTGATGTTTGGTCAGACCGTACTGGCAAAATCATGTATTCAGGCTGGAATTGAGTTCGATGGTAAGGAAGCACACTCTGCTTTATACGACACTCAAAAAACGGCTGAACTGTTTTGCTATATTTTGAACAAACTCGCACCCCATCTACTTGACACCTTGATGGCGGATCAATAAGATACCGCCATCTTCTAAACGTCCCTATCGTCTAGAGGCCTAGGACATCGCCCTTTCACGGCGGTAACCGGGGTTCGAATCCCCGTAGGGACGCCATCTATTTTTCTTATTTATTCTTCAATTTTTCTATCCTATTTATTTAGCTATTCATTTATTTTTAGTTTTTTAATGCCCCCTCATTTTTATACATGAAAAGCATTTTGAGCTTCAAAGCCTCCATTCGTATATTGAAAAAACGAACCACCCAAAAACCACCATAAGCTCGAGTGAATCACCGAACATTATTTCTAAAATTACTCATCCTATCCTGAATATTCATTTTCAAAGCTTGATTTTTAAAGTTTAGCCTTAAGCGCTACAGCACCCTTTTTTTATCACCATTTGCATGCTAAGTTCACTCTATTGAAATCAATGACCCTGAAATCATGTTGAAAAAAGCTTTTATTGTTTTAATCATTCTTCTTCCCTCAGCTTTATATTTATATATCGTCAGCAAAGATAAATCTCCAGACAAAGATTCATCAATCACGCCAGCAGCAGCTCCAGCACAAGAGCAACCTCAAAAATATCAAACACCAGACCACTAATTTGTGGTCTTTTTAATTTAAAGCCACCCTCAACCCGTCTGAATTATCAAAAACTTTGATTTATTTAAAATTCACCTAACCTACAGTTAAAATAATACGTTCAATTTATTATTTATCTTATGCACTATTATCAGTCTTCGCAGTATTCGTCTACTGGAAAACCTAAGCCATCGCTAAACAGAGAGATCACAACGGACCATCTGTTTCAGTTATTCCTAGACGGTGCATTAATACAAGTTATATCGTGCTAAAAATTCATACTGTTTTAAAGCGACAGATCAAGTAGCGTTTTAAAAACGGCACTTTTATATTTTTTACTTGTCATTTTTTATGCAGTTAATTCAATATTTTAAAAATAACGCAATTACAGGTTTGACAGCTTTATTAAAAATCCATAATATACGCATCACCTCCTAACGACCCTATCGTCTAGAGGCCTAGGACATCGCCCTTTCACGGCGGTAACCGGGGTTCGAATCCCCGTAGGGTCGCCATATATCGTGCTATACGATCATTCAAGCTTCAACACTTATCATTATTGCATTGCAGATTTGTAGTTTTTCACTACAATAACTCGCTTCATTTTTCTTTTTATTTTTCTCTTATGCAGTCATCTCATACTCCGAATGATGCTACGCATCAGGGCAATTCTGCGCCTTTAAAACGCGCTATGAGTACTCGACACCTGGTCATGATTTCGCTAGGCGGCGCAATCGGAACGGGGTTATTTTTAGGTTCGGGTGAAGTCATTGCACAAACGGGGCCTGTAGGTGCCATCATCTCCTATGTATTAGGCGGTTTAATTGCCTATGCAGTCATGCTTTGCCTGGGCGAACTTGCGGTGCACATGCCCGAATCAGGTTCGTTTGGTACCTATGCACGCAGATATATTGGTCCAGGTACCGGTTATATGATTACTTGGTTGTACTGGCTGACCTGGACTGCCACCCTTGGAACCGAATTTACTGCCGCAGCCTTGCTGATGCAGGAATGGTTTCCGGAAATTTCAGTCTGGATCTGGACCCTCGTTTTTGCAGCCATTGTTTTTGGGCTCAATATGAGTTCAACAAAGTTATTTGCAGAGTCTGAATTCTGGCTATCTCTGGTCAAAGTCGTGACCGTAATTAGCTTTATTATTCTCGGCTTATTGGCAATTTTTGGTGTGCTTTCCTTTCAGGGTCACAGCTCCGCGCCTTTATTTAGCAACATTACGGCTCAGGGCTGGTTTCCTCAAGGCTTATTTCCAATTTTCGCCACCATGCTGATTGTCAACTTTGCCTTCTCCGGAACTGAACTGATTGGTGTTGCCGCAGGTGAAACTCAGGACCCGGCTAAAAACGTACCCAAAGCCATCAATGCTGCCATCTGGCGATTACTGATTTTCTTTGTCGGTACCATTGTGGTGATTAGCGCGCTGTTACCGCATCAGATGGCGGGCTTGGGGGCTGAAGGTGTCAGTAGCAGTCCGTTTGTAACGGTATTTACTTATATTGGTATTTCACATGCGGAAGATATCATCCGCTTTGTGATTATCACTGCGCTATTATCGGCAGCCAACTCGGGTTTGTATGCCGCATCCCGCATGATGTGGTCTTTATCTGACAAAAAGCAGTTACCTGCCGTGTTCTCTAAAGTGAACCACCGTGGCATTCCTTTTGTGGCGATTATTGTCACCATGCTTGGTGCGATTCCGGGGTTATTGTCAGAGCAGTTTGCACCGGAAACCATCTTCAAGAACCTGCTTGGTGTAGCTGCATTTACTATGGTGGTGGTCTGGATGAGCATTTGCTTAAGTCAGTTCAATTTCCGTCGTCAGTGGTATAAGGCCGGTCATACCGTGCAAGAGCTAGGCTTTGCAGCACCGCTGTTCCCGATTGTACCGATTCTAGGTTTTGTGTTCTGTTTTATTACCTGTATCAGTATGGCAGCAGATCCGGAAATGCTGGCCGGCTTTATTGGCTGCCTGCTGTTTATTGCGGGTTGTTATCTCAGTTATCATGTTTTCTACCGAAAGCAAAACTAACACAGAAAAGGAGTGGTCAAGTACCGCTCTTTTTTTTAAGCTCAATAAAGATAATCACTTCTACAAAAGCTCTGACCATGTATGAAAATCATTTTTATTCACGGCATGAATCAACAGAATTACGATCAACCTTCATTAAAACAGCATTGGCTATCCGCTTTTCAGACAGGCCTACGCAATTCCCGGCAAAATATTGATCTTAACGCTCTGGAAGTGCGCTTTCCTTTTTATGGCGACTTGCTCAGCAAACATCATTTATATAACAGCCTGGATCTGGAGACCTTTTTACCCAAGTCCATCTCCCATTTACATCTTCCCTTTCATTTAAAACATAACACTACCATTGTCCCGGAACAGCATCCCTGTGCGAGCAGATTACCAAGTATAAATCCCGAATGCTCTGAGTCATTCACTCAGCGATTAGTCCTCATTAGCGCACTCACCAGAGATCATGCATTTAAGGAACTGGCACTATTTCTGAATCATTATCCCAAGCTGCATGAAACATTTATTCATAAATTCCTGATTGAAACCTATTTATATTTATCTAACCCCGATTTCATGCATGAAGTTCACCATCGGATCATGTCTTATCTACATCCCGAGCTAGATCATATTATTGTGGCGCATTCCCTCGGTTCGGTCATTACCTACAACCTGCTGCATCAATATCCACATTTTAGAATTCAGCGCTTTATTACCTTAGGCTCTCCCCTGGCTTTTAGAGTCATTCAGGAAAAACTCGTCACCCCGATTTCCAGACCACTCCAACTGCAGGGTGACTGGTTTAATTTTTATTCACCCGATGATTTTTTGACTGCTTTTCCTTTATCAGAAGCACCTTTCAATTTTCAGCCACCCATCATTAACCAGGCAATTACTACATCTTTTTATAATCCTCACAGTATTATCGGTTACTTACAGCATCCAGCGGTGATCAACAGCATCATTGAGGGTTTAAGCGCAGAAAAATAGTGATTTTCAAAACACATTTCACACATTTGTTTTATTTTTATTCAGTTGAGTCCATTTTTAAACATTATCCCGGAAAAAGGTTTGACAGGGTGTCCTATCCACCCTATTATACGCCCACCTCTGAAACGTCCCTATCGTCTAGAGGCCTAGGACATCGCCCTTTCACGGCGGTAACCGGGGTTCGAATCCCCGTAGGGACGCCAATACTTAGATGACCCTATCGTCTAGAGGCCTAGGACATCGCCCTTTCACGGCGGTAACCGGGGTTCGAATCCCCGTAGGGTCGCCATATTCAAGATAGCAATATCTCAACAAAAAAGCCTGATCATCATGAATCAGGCTTTTTTGTTTTTAAATAGAGTGAATTTCAACATTGCTTGATCTTTGCTACACATCTAAACATCTAAAAAAATAACTATTTAGCAGGTGATCATTTTAGGCGTGTAGATCTGTTGTTTTGGTTTCCACTCTTGGCCTGCATGCAATCAAATACGGCATTTGCAGCGTTATCTGCAACAGATCCAAAGCAGACCTGCCTTTTAACGTACATTGGAAAAAGGACAATGGTCTGCTGTGCAGTTTCAGTCTTACTGGTCTAAAGCCTACTCATCCCATTAAGCACTACGGCGTGAATTAATCTGCCCTTTAATAATCGCGGTAATATTGTTTTTGGCATATTTCAAAAAAACTTTCAGCGGTGACAGTTTTGGATTTGGACGTTTACCACGTGCAATATCTTTAAACTGTGCGGCATACCAGATGATTTCCATAATTGCCATCTTGTCGACCATGGGAATGCCGGTTTTGATTTTATCCACCGCATAACGTACATCCTGTCCCGCAATCAGACGATCGGTTAGATCAGTTTCCACTGCCAATGGGCGGGCAATACCAATAAAATCACAGGCTCCACTGTCGAGTGCCGCATTCATACCCGCTACGGTACGAAAACCACCAGTCACCATTAAATGACACTTCACTTCTTTACGAATCTTCTCGGCAAAATCGAGGAAATAGGCTTCACGGGCAATGGTACTGGCTTTGCGCTTATCCTCTTTCGCGCCCGCCATAGCCGGAGCTTCATAGGTTCCGCCAGAAATCTCAATCAGATCGATTCCAACAGCATCTATGGCTTTAAAGACCGCAACTACTTCATCTTCGGTAATGCCGCCACGCTGGAAATCAGCCGAGTTCAGTTTCACGGAAATGATAAATTGATCCGAGGTTGCCGCACGGACAGCCTTATAAATTTCCAGCAGGAAGCGCATCCGGTTTTCAATCGGACCACCCCATTGATCCTGACGTTTGTTGGTCAATGGCGATAAAAACTGGCTGATCAGATAACCATGTGCCCCATGCAACTGTATGCCTTCAAAGCCAGCTTTTTCGCAGATTTGTGCAGAAATGGCAAAACGCTGGATAATGTCGAGAATCTCATCTTCACGTAATTCACGTGGTGTGCCAAAGGTGGTTGCCAGCGCAGGAGAAAAAGATACAGCCGAAGGTGCTACGGTTTCCCTGTTTAAACCTTTGGGACACTGACGGCCGGGATGGGACAATTGCACCAGTTGCACCATGCCATATTTCTTGCCGAGCGTTGCCCATTGCTGTAGCTTGGCCAAATCGCGTTCTGACTCAATCACCACCACGCCCGGTTCATTTTTGGCTCGAACATCCACCATGACATTACCGGTAATGGCACAGCCCAAACCACCTTTGGCCCAGGTTTCATAAAGATTAAAATGCAACTGGCTGGGCTGACCTGCGTCATTTGCCAAGGCTTCACTCATTGCGGCTTTGATTATTCTGTTTTTAAAAGTGATATTTCGAATGGTAATGGCTTCAGCAAGATGGCTCATCTCTCAATCCTGACTTATTTGTATTTATATAGAGTGAAAACTCTAACCTGAATATACAATTCGTCAATAGGCTATTTGACAATATGACTTGTCAGTAGTTTTAAACATACTGACTTGCTTCGATTAATTGACGGGTATATTCAGTTTGCGGATTTAAAAACAGCTGCTCAGTCGTTTGAAATTCCATGACCTGCGCACGACGTAATACCAGCACTTTCTGACACAGGGCTTTGACCACTTGCAGGTCATGGCTGATAAACAGATAACTGATCTGATGCTCTTGCTGCAAACGTCTGAGTAATTTCACTATGGCGCGCTGCGTGGTACGGTCCAGCGCCGAGGTCGGTTCATCCAGTATCAGCAGTTTAGGATTCAACACCAAAGCGCGTGCCAAGGCGACACGCTGACGTTGTCCACCTGACAGCTCATGTGGATAACGAGTTCTAAAGCTGATCGGCAATTCTACTTTTTCCAGTGCTTCATCAATCCGCTGAGATATGTCTGTAGCAGAAAGTTTTTTTAAGCCCAAGCCTTCACCAATGGTTTGCTCGACATTCAAACGCGGATTCAAACTGCTAAACGGGTCTTGAAACACCATCTGAAATTCGGCACGTAAAGGCCGTAACTGTTTTTCATTGCATTGGTTTAAATCGGTACCGAGCAGCACAATTTCACCGTCACTTTTGATCAAACGGCTAATAGCCAAAGCCAGTGAACTTTTACCTGAACCGCTTTCACCGACAATACCAATCGATTCACCTTGGGCTAATTGTAAGTCCAAAGGCTCGACCGCAATAAAATAGTCTTTGACCCAGTTGAGTAATCCCTGCTTGATCGGGAACTTCACCGCAACCTGCTTTAAGGTCAATAAATTTTCAGCTTCTGGAATGTGTAGCGCCTCACCAAAATCATGATTCAGTAAATCTCGGGTATAGGCCTGTTTCGGATATTGAAATATTTCCGCTACGCTGCCCTGTTCTTCTACTACACCTTTGTTCATTACAATGACCTGATCGGCATAGCGACGTACCAGATTAAGATCATGGCTGATCAGAATCATCGCCATATTTCGGCTTTGCTGCAAAGATTTAAGCAGTTTTAAAATCTGTGCTTGCAAGGTAACATCCAGTGCTGTGGTCGGCTCATCGGCAATCAGAATGTCCGGATCTAAGGCCAGTGCCATGGCAATCATCACGCGCTGCCGCTGTCCGCCAGAAAGCTCATGCGGATAACGGCGCAATTTCTCTTCAGGGTCGGGAATGCCGACATCTTTTAATAATTCAATAATTCGTGCTTTGGCCTTTTGTTTGGACCAGCCTTGCAGCAATAAGGTTTCACCAATAATTTTTTCCACCCTGTGCAAGGGATTTAAAGCCGTCATCGGTTCCTGAAAAATCATGGCAATTTTCTGGCCACGAATTTGTCGTAACTGTTCAGTTTTCAGTGCCAGTAGATTTTGCTGTCCCAATAAGGCCTGACCTTGAATCTTCAAAGTACTGGGTAACAGTCCGAGTAAAGCCAAACTGCTAATCGACTTACCCGAACCACTTTCACCGACCAGTGCAACGGTTTCACCGGCATGCAACTGAAAATTCAGGTCAGCTACCAGCACATGCTCTGCTTGCCGGATATTTAAATGCTGCACGCTTAACAAGGCTTGCGGATTATTGGCGTCTTGGATCGAATGCATCACGTGTCGCCTCCCCAATATAAATCAGTAAAGATAGGACAATGGCCAGAGTAAAGAAGCCGGATAGTGCCAGCCATGGTGAATTCAGGTTGGATTTACCCTGCAACAACAGCTCGCCTAAAGAGGCTGCATCCGGTGGTAAACCGTAGCCTAAAAAGTCCAATGCCGTCAGTGCAGTGATGTTGGCTGTGAGCATAAAAGGGAGCTGTGACAGGCTGGAACTCATGGCATTGGGCAAGATGTGGCGCAGCATAATGGTTCGGTCTGTGACGCCCAGACTACGTGCGGCACGGACGTAGTCCAGATGACGCGCCTTTAAAAATTCCGCACGTACCAGACCGACCAAAGTGGTCCAGCCAAATAACAGCATGATCAGAAACAGCCAGTAGACGTTTGGAGTAAACATGCTGACCAGAATCATCACCATGAATAGCATCGGCAAACCGCCCCATACCTCCAGGATACGCTGTCCCAATAAATCGACCCAGCCACCGTAATAGCCCTGAATCGCACCTACAGCAATACCTAAAAGCGCTGATGCAATTGTGAGTGCAAAACCAAATAGCAGTGAAACCCTCAAACCATATAGAATACGGGCCAATACATCACGTCCCTGATCATCGGTACCTAACCAGTTTTGCGAGGTCGGTGCAGATGGCACCGGTACTGCCAGTTCCAAATTGGGTGTTTGATAGGAATATTGAATCAGTGGCCAGATCGCCCAGCCTTTTTCATCAATCAATTGCTGCACGACCGGGTCTTTATAATCAGCTTCAGTTTCAAACACCCCGCCAAAAGTCGTTTCTGGATAAGACTTGAACACCGGCACATACAGTGAATGTTTATAGCTTACCAACAGCGGTTTATCGTTGGCAATCAGTTCAGAAGCCAGCGACAACACAAAAATCACGGCAAAAAGGATTAAGCAGCCAAAACCGAGTTTATTTTCCTGAAAGCGTTTCAGGCGTGCTTGCATTAACGGGGACATTATTCAGCACCTCGCGAATCAAAATTAATCCGCGGGTCAATCACCTGATACAGCACATCACTGATTAATCGCAGAATCAGACCCAGCAAGGTAAATAAGAACAGGGTTCCGAAAATAACCGGATAATCACGCTGCTGGATGGCTTCAAAGCCCAGCAGCCCCAAACCATCCAGATTGAAGATAATTTCAATAAACAGGTTGCCAACAAAGAAAATCCCGATCAGCGCTTCAGGCAAACCGGCAATCACTATAAGCATGGCATTACGAAAAACATGACCATAGAGTACCCGTGATTCTGTCAGGCCTTTAGAGCGCGCTGCCAGTACATACTGCTTGTTTAATTCTTCCATAAAGGAATATTTGGTCAGATAGGTCAACCCAGCAAAACCGCCAATCACCATCGCCAGTAAAGGCAAGGTCATATGCCAGAAATAGTCTTTGATTTTGCCCAGCCAGCTTAGACTGTGAAAATTTTCCGATACCAAACCTTGCAGCGGGAACCACTGAAAATAGGAACCACCGGCAAAGAACACAATCAGTAACACCGCAAATACAAAGGCAGGCACGGCATAACCAATCGCCAGTAACAGCGAAGTAGATTTATCAAACAGCATGCCATGCTGACGGGCTTTTTTAATGCCTAAGGGAATAGACACCAGATAAATCAGCAAAGTGCTCCATAAACCCAAAGACAGGGACACAGGCATTTTTTCCCACAACAATTGCGTCACCGGCTTGTCTTTAAAAAAACTGCTGCCGAAATCGAAGCTGGCATAACTTTTCAGCATGTCCCAGAAGCGGATGTGCGCAGGCTGATCAAAGCCGTATTGGGCTTTAATCTTTTCCACCATTTCTGCACTTAAACCTTTTGCTCCCTGATAATTATTTTTTGCAGCAGCAGTTTCGCCACCCGTTGCACCCAGGCCCTGAAAAGCTTCTGCCTGTTGAATGGCTTGCTCAACCGGTCCACCCGGCGCAATCTGGATCACCACAAAGTTAATCAACAAAATGAAAAACAGCGTTGGAATAATCAGCAGCAGTCTTTTTAATATATATATGCCCATCGAAACAGTGTTCCCTGTGCCTGCGTTATGACTTATTGTTTATTTTTGACCTAAATACCGGGTCACTTTTTGCGCTTGCCCGGCATCACTCCACCAGTAGTCAATGCCCGATGACAACTTCGGTTTCACTTTCGGTTGATGATACATGTTCCAGTAAGCAAACCAGTTTTCACCCTTGCCATAGGTCGGAATTTGATAATAACCGGCACGCAATAAACGATCCAGCACCCGGGTTTTCAGCACCAGTTGCTCACGACTCGGTGCATGAATAACCTGCTGTACAATCGCATCAATCACAGGATTTTTAATACCGGCATAGTTGTAGTTTCCCGGCTGATCTGCCGATGCACTGCCCCAGAACTGTGCCTGCTCATTGCCCGGATTGAGCGACTGCGGCATCACGTTGGTGGTCATGTCAAAATCCTTGGTCCGCATGCGCTCGATATACTGCGGCACATCGACATGGCGGATCGCCACTTCCACACCCAAACGTTTCATATTGCGAATAAAGGGCATCAGGGTACGCTGCAAACCATCCTGATGGATTAAAAATTCAATCCGGATCGGCTTGCCTTGGGTATCCAGCAAACGGCCATTTTTAAAGGTATAGCCGGCTTTGATGAGCAACTGGCGTGCAGTCAGCAGATTATTGCGATTAAATCCGCTGGCATCCGACACCGGATATTTCCAATTTTGCAGCACTCCCTGCCGCTGAATCGGATTCAGTCGGGCTAGATAGGGTTTTAAAATGGCCAGCTCTGCAGGACTGGGCGTGCCTTTGGCTTCCAATTCACTGTTGGCAAAATAGCTTTGTAAGCGTCGATACTGTCCGTAAAACAGCGCCTTGTTTTGCCATTCAAAATCATAAGCATAGGTGATGGCTTGGCGAAACCGGATGTCTTGAAAAGGCGCACGACGGGTATTAAAGACAAAACTTTGTGTTGGAATCGGGTTCTGGTGCTGGAACCGGTATTTCACCACCATGCCTGCTTGGACGGCGGGAAAATGATATTCAGTCACCCATTTACGTGCGGTAAATTCTTCATGCAGGGTATATTGGCCCGACTTAAAGCCTTCAAAGGCAATATCCAGATTGCGGTAATAGACATATTTCAGGCGATCAAAGTTATATCGTCCTTTATTAACCGCTAAGTCTTTACCCCAATAGTTTGGATTGCGTTTATAGCTAATACTGCGTCCTGCATCTATGCGATCAATCAAGTATGGACCTGATCCCAAAATCGGTTGCATGGTGACCCGAGTGAAATCCTTCTTCTGCCAATCGCGTTTTGAATAAATTGGCATTTGCGCCAGAATCAGCGGCATCTCTGCATTATTGGCAGACTTAAAACTCATCTTGACTGCATATTTAGACAATACTTCGGTTTTATCCAGATCGGCCAGATACATTTGCAGTCCCGGATTGGACTTGGTTTGATACGTATCAAAAGTGAATTTGATGTCTTCGGCAGTCACTGCACTGCCATCGCTAAAACGTGCTTTGGGATTGAGATGGAAAATGACAAATTGGGTCTGCTTGGGATCATAAGTCACTTTCTCCGCTAGCAAAGGATACATCACCCCCGGCTCATCCAGCGAATTCGACATCAGCGAATCAAACAGGTATTCCACCCCATCGGTTGAGCTGCCTTTGCCATTCATACTGTTTAAATTGTCAAAAGTCCCATTACTGGCAGTACTTAAATAGCCACCTTTAGGCGCCTGGGGATTGGCATAGGGCATGACCGACAAGCCAGCATATTTCGGCTGGCTATGAATGGCAATATAGGGCTTAGTCTGCACGGCAGCCCATAGCCCTTGTGTCAAAAGACTAAGCCCCCATGCAAAACCCCAATATTTCGCCCTGGCAAATGACATCTAAACTGACTCCCTGTCTTTGCATTTATTATAAGTTTGGAACTTTAATCACATCACCAATGCGCAATTGTTTATTGGGTTGCATATCATTCATTTCTGCAAGTTTGGAACTTTCCAGACCATAACGGCTGGCCAGCCCAATCAGGGTATCGCCACGTTTGACTTTATATTCAACCACAGTTTTAGGAATAACAATCTGCTGCCCCACACGTAAACCGGCACGAACATTCAAATCATTCATCGCCGCCAATTCAGCAACCGATACCCCTGTCCGGTTGGCAATGGCATTTAAAGACTCGCCCGCTTTCACGGTATAAGCATCGGTATTTTTAGATGATTTCACTGCTTTTGCGATAGGCTCATCCACTTTAGCATCCAGTTTTGGCAGATCCCCGTCAATTTTTAAACGTTGCCCAATACGGACCGTATAATTGCGGGTTAAGCCATTCAATGCAGCTAAATAATCCAGCTGTAAATGATATTTTTTCGCAATATTGCTTAATGTCTCGCCAGATTTAACTACATGGCTATCACTCTTTTCAAAGCTGACTTTTTCAATTTTCGCTTCTACTTTGTTAGATGCTGCGACAGGTTCTTCACCCGTCAGTTTCAAACGCTGTCCTACACGTAAACCCGTATTGCGGTTAATACCGTTGATATTGGCAATATAATCCATGCCTAAATTGTATTTGGCAGAAATGGCCGACAGACTATCCCCGGATTGCACGGTATAACTCTCCGGAACAGTTGAACTTACAGGAATCTTCAAAGTTTGACCTACCCGAACGCCACTGTTGTTGGATAATTTATTCAGCTGTGCCAGTTCGGTTAAGGAAATTTTCGATTTGGCTGCAATACTCGACAGGGTATCGCCACGTTGCACCTGATAATTTTCCGTTTTATAGGATGGCTCAATAACTACCGGATCTATTTTAACCGGACTCACTTTTTCTTCCGGCTTGCTGTTTACTTCATGCAGTGGCACATTAATTTTTTGTCCCACCATTAAACTGCTGCCTGCAGTTAATCCGCTGGTTAAATCGGCCAACTCCTGATTGGATAATGCATAACGGTCAGCAATCAGTTTGAGATATTCACCACGTTTGACCACATAAGATTTGGTTTTCACTTTAGCAGCGGATTTTGAATTATTGTTCTTAGTTTCAACAATATCGGAATGACTTTGAGCAGTTTCTTTTAACGATAATTTTTGCCCGACACGTAAACCGCTGCTGACCGATAAATTGTTGAAATCTGCCAGCTGCTTCACCGACAAGCCAAACTGGCTGGCCACTCCGGTCAGACTGTCATTGGCCTGAACTACATAGGTTTCAGGCTGTGCTTTAGACTTGGCCGATGATGAAGTTTCGGTATTTTTTTCACTATTTTGTGGTTTGGCATCATATAAATAAATACTGGTTCCCACGTACAGCGGAGAGTTTGGATCAATCTGGTTCCATTTGGCTACATCACGCCAGTTCAGGCCATTTTTCATGGCAATAACGGCTAAAGTATCGCCCTGTTGAACGGTATAGGTACTGCGTTTTCCTTTCGGTGCAACCACTACAATTTCAGTATCTGTCTTAACGTAATTTTTGCCCTGGTTACGTTTGGCTTCATCTGAATCAGGCTTGGTACTTTCCGCCACACCTTTTGGATAAGCAAAACCTTTGGTTAACTCCTTACCTTGCTGTTCAGCGACCGACAAACTGGTTTGAATGGCCGTTAACTTGATTTTGCCGTCAAACGGATCGACTATTTCGGTGCCTTGCGGTGCAATCGCTTTAATTTCTGCTACGACTTTTTCCTGTTCAGCTTTACTGGCTACCGGTTGCAGTACCTGTTCTAGCGTTTTATTTTCACCTTCTGCTTTCACTGCCGCCATAATCTGCTCACGCTCAGCAGCAGACAATGGAGGTTCTACCGTCACAGGCTTGACATTCGCCACCTGACTCACCGCAACAGGAATACGTGGTGCACTTGGAATATCGCTATTTGCAGCAAAAGATGCCAAGGCATCAGGGCCTTGAGGCGTAGCCATACGTTTGCTACTTGAAGGCTTTGTTACTGCCACAGGATTTGCCGCATTCACTGGGGTAGCAGTGGCTGGCTGAGAACTTTTAGGCGTGTTTGTAGCTAATACCGGTGGTGCTGTTTTGGCCGGATTAATCACTTGCATATTTAACTCAGGCGGATTGCTTCTTTCCGGAGTAAAGGGTTTTGCCGTGCTTGCCCATAGCGCACCTGAACTCGGTGAGAGTTTCTTGAGCCTTGCATCAATAGCAGGGCTTAAATCCGCAGGAATAATGATCTTCATCGGGCTTTGCTCATCAACCCAGTCCCCACGATGTCCTGGATTTAACTGGTACAGCTCGGCACGGCTTAAACCGGTAATGGAGGCGACTTCATTTAAGTTTACCGGCCCGACCGATACCTCCCTAAAGTGAGGACGGTTGGCAATCGGTGGTAAAGACACCCCATAGGCCCCCGGATTTTTAATAATTTGCGCTACGGCCAGGAAGCGTGGCACATAGTTCATGGTTTCCTGAGGCAGTTTCAGTGACCAGTAATCTGTAGGCAAGCCGGCTGCCTTATTGCGGTTAATCGCCTGCTGGATCCGTCCCGGACCCGCATTATAAGCCGCCAAAGCCAGTTCCCATGAACCAAACTGGTTATATAGTCCACCTAAAAACTCATAAGCTGCACGGGTCGATTCCACCACATCACGACGGCCATCATACAGACTGGTCTGTCTTAAACCATAAATCCGTCCGGTACTTGGGATAAATTGCCACATCCCGGCAGCGGCTGCACTACTGGTCGCTGCAGGGTCATAGGAACTTTCAATAATCGGCAATAAAGCCAGTTCTGTTGGCAAACCACGGCGTTCCGCTTCTTTCACCGTATGATAAAGATAACGTGAAGCACGGGCACTTAAACGGTCCAGATAAGGTTGTCGGGAAATGAACCAGCCGCGCTGTGCTTCAATACGGGAGTCCCAATGGCTCTGATCCATCTTGAAACCGACGGTCATACGCTTCCAGACATCACCATGTTTCAAGATCAGCAGGCGATCGCCTTCTACTGCGCTCATGTCTGTTGCAGACAATAAATCTTCCAATGAATCCAAGCTGTCGGCATCCAGGTATCCGGATGAACCCACCATTTTCGATTTTGAGCCATGTGTCACACTTTGGCTTGAAGAACAGCCTGACAGTCCCAATGCAGCTAAAGCTGAACCCAGTACTGTTATTTTTAAAAAATTGGGTAATGTAGGCTGCCACAAAATCGCGGTTGGTTTATACATAAAAAAATCCAAACAACTCGTATAAAATTTATTTTTTAGATCTGCCATTGTAGTGAAGCATGAGGGAGACACAAGGGATTAATTTAGCGCGATTTCACTATAAATGTTACAAGAATTTAAAAAATAACCGTGTAATACACTTTTAAAGTGAAATTGCGTTATACAATATGCCAATCACTTGGTTTATTTGACTCTCATTTTAGCGTTCGGATTTGGTTTATATGACTCAAACAATCACTCTCTATGTCGATGGCGCGTGTCGCGGCAATCCTGGTTTAGGCGGTTGGGGTGCATATATCATTACAGAATCGGAAAAGCATAAACTGTGTGGCGGAGAAGCGGAAACCACCAATAACCGCATGGAACTCACCGCGGCAATTGAAGGTATTCAGTTTTGTCCACACGATGCCAAACTGATCATCTGGACCGATTCCAAATATGTCAAACAAGGCATTACCGAATGGATTCATGGCTGGAAAAAGAAAAACTGGAAAGATGTCAAAAATCCGGACCTGTGGAAATTACTGGATGCGACTTGTCAGGGTCGTGACATTGAATGGAACTGGATCAAAGGTCATGCCGGACATCCGGGTAATGAGATGGCCGATCAACTGGCCAATCGGGGCGCCGATCAAACCTTAAAAGCCATGAAAAATCTATTATCATCTGCCGAAACTGTTTTAGAACAAGCCGACATGCTGGATAAAAAAAAAGCTGAAAAAGACTGGTTGTTAGATGACCCCTTTGGTTTCGACCTGATGGAAGCCGAGCTGCAAGATGACAATGAAATTTTAGACAATGAGTCTTTAGTAAATGAGCCTTCAGAAAGTGAAGTCTTAGAAAGCACATTGTTAGAAAACACAGAACAAGAAACCGATCAGGCAAATAGTATGCAGGAACAAAGTGAAGATCTGGACACGATTGTACCTAACATTACGACTGCTTCGGATAAACCCCTGCACCCGCATATCATGATTACGCCACGAAGCAAAGAAGTTCATGGTCCTCGCCAGCTAATTCTGGATACCGAAACCACCGGTTTCTATTTTCAGGACACGGACCGGATTATTGAGGTGGGCGCGATTGAAATGGTCAACCGCAAACTGACTGGCAGTTCGATTCATATTTATATCAACCCGCAAAAACCGGTGGGTGAATCTGAAAATATTCACGGTATTTCAGATGAGTTTCTGAAAGACAAACCGCTTTATGCAGAAATTGCCGATGTGCTGTTTGACTACCTAAAAGGTGCAGAAATTATTGCGCATAATGCCACCTTCGATATGAACTTCCTCGATATGGAGTTCAAACGTGCAGGCTTTGTGACCTTATCGGAAGTCTGTGAAGTGACCGATACCTTGGCCATGGCCAAGAACAAGCACCCGGGACAAAAGAACTCTCTCGATGCTTTGGTGCGCCGTTATGAAATTCCGCAGCGTGACCGTACTTTCCACGGTGCCTTACTCGATGCCGAAATTCTGGCTGATGTCTACCTAGCCATGACCGGCGGTCAGGTGTCTTTCGATATGGATACCCTGACCGAAGCCGAGCAACAACAGAGTCAAGCAGCCCGCTCCACTGTACAAATAGAGCTGCCTGTGATTTTACCTTCAGCCGAAGAATTAGCAGAACATGAGAATTGGGTCAAACAATTTGAAGAAAAACATGGAACAGCTTGTCTTTTTGCAAAATAAAATCTACATTTCTAGTGGTTTTTTGTATTTAAACGTTTAACAGTTACGTTATAGTTAAACGTAAAGAAGTTTGGCCTTGAACGGGCTACTCATAAACAGATAAAACACTAGGAAAGGTGCAGATCCATGTCTTCTTACCAAACCTCTATTCATTTTGACCCGACTGCATTGCTGATAATAAAAAATGAGGTTGATAACTCCATTAAATTAGTTGAATCAGCGGTGAGTTCTTTGGCAGAAGACCACACTTTACCCTTTGGTATTGACGATGCACTAAATCAGTTTGAACAATGTGCCCAGGTGCTTGCGCTCATTGATATGCAAAGTCTGGCTAAAATTGCCCAGTACTCAGCAGAGTTAATGCGCAAGATTATGCAGAATCTTGCGCAAATTAATACTCAGGAAGTGGTGGCCCTAAGTGAAGGCACCACCATGTTGAAACGTTACATCGAATTTATTTGCTTACGCGAAGTTAAAATTCCACAATTCCTGCTCGAAACCCTGAATCGTCTGGAAATTGTGCTGGGTAAACCGATTAGCCATGAAGGTCAGTATATCGAGCCATTACTGGACTGTATTACTCCTGATTTTAAGCTGCCTCAAGCACCAAGTCTGGAAAAGTCACAATATGTACATCGCCTGTACAAACTGTCTTTAAACAAGCTGCTGAAACAGGAAGAAACTGAATTTGACCTGCAGGCGATCAAACTGGTCGGTGCCTATTTGGCAGGTCTGGCAGAAAATACGCCAAGCAAACAATACTGGAATCTGGTGCATGTGGCATTTAATCAGGTGAACCATTTATTGATCAATGATGCACGTTTACGCACCCTGATCGGTATTGAACGCAATATGGCACAATATTTTAGTGCTCCAGATCGCTTCAAGCCAAGTCTGTCTGATCTAGCCAACATCTTAAGCTTGTGTATTAGTCAGGAAGATGAGACGGCTCAACATATCCGTAGCCAGCTAAACATTGGTGAAGATCATTTGACCGATACCCAATTGCAGGTATTTAGCCGCCATCTTTATGGTCCTGATTTTGATACCATGCATACCATTAGTGAACTTGTGACCACAGAAATGGCGCAAATTCGTAATGATATAGAATTCAACTATCAAAACATGACCGCTGAGAAAACGCAGCAACTACAAGCTCAGTTACTCAATCTTGCCAATATCTTTAAAGTATTGAACCTGAATGAAGCATATAACGATTTATCGCGTCAGGCCGCATCACTCAGCCAAGGTGATATCTTAAAAGATGAAAATTTTGCACAGCAGTTGATGAATTGCATTTTGTCAGCAATGAACTCAATTGGAGTCCTTGAACGCCATTACACCTCAAGCCGTTTACAACTTCGTGTAAATAATATGAACATTTCTTTAGACCGTTTAGATGAAGCACATGAGGCTTTACTGAACGAAACTAGAGCCGTGATTGAGCTTTCCAGCCAAATCTTGATGCAGTACCTGCAAGATCAAAATCTGGCTGCGCTTGAGAATATTCCAACCCAATTGCGTGAAATTGGCGGTGCCCTGCTGTTCTTAAATGCCGAATCGGGTCGAACTTCATTGAATACGACTGCGACCTTTATTCAACAGCAAATTGAAAATTCTGCAACGATCACTGCTGAACAAATCAACCACACCCTCGATACTTTAGCCAGTGCCGACATGCTGATCGACAATTTAAAATCGAAACAGCCTGTCCTGCAGTCCATGTTTGATGTAGCATTGCAAAGTAGCGAAAAACTGAAAACTGTTGCCTAATGTCTGAATTGTCACTTGCTTATATCTTCCATCAACATCAACTTTTAGTCGATGAAAACTTTCAGCTCCCTCGGGTAGAACGTTTAGCAAGTGACCTTCACTTCAACACGGGTGATCAGGTGATTGCCCGTGACCTTCTGGAAAATGAGCCTATTCCAGCAGGCTTGCAACTGGTTCCTATCCGTCAATTGTTAACCTTGTGGAATACCCAACAGTTTGAAGCCGCCAGTCGTGCCATCCAGCTGTTAGAATGGCGCCGCAACCACAAGTTCTGTAGTCATTGTGGACATCCAACTGAAGCCCATGCGACTGAATATGCCATGGTTTGCCCAGCATGTGGTTATCATCAATATCCGCGGGTACAGCCCTGCGTCATCACCATCATTACCCGTGGTCAAGATGAAATTCTGCTGGCTAAAAATGCCAACAACAAAAGTAATATGTATGGTCTGATTGCCGGTTTTGTTGAGGTAGGAGAAACACTGGAAGAAGCGGTACGCCGTGAAACTTTTGAGGAAGTGGGATTAAAAGTAAAAAATATCCAGTATCTTGCCAGCCAGCCTTGGCCTTTCCCGAGTAACTTGATGCTGGCTTTTCGGGCTGAATATGCTTCCGGTGACATCAAGCTTCAGGAAGAAGAAATTAGTGACGCGCAATTCTTTAAAATGGATCAACTGCCTGAAATTCCATTTAAAGGCAGTATTGCCTACGCCATGATTAAACATATTACCGAAGGTCATCCCGTAGCAGATGACACCCGTGAATGGCTGTAAACTAGGGTTTTAAAGCTTCATCCAGAACCGCCAAAATTTGTTTCTTGGTCTGGAAATAGCGACTGAACAAACTGGAAACAGAGCCCATAATGGACACATGTCCAGTACCTGGGATGGTAATCATCTGGCTATGATTACCCTTTTCCTGCAGAATACGATGTAGATCTTCGGAGTTATTGTGACCAACCACCTGATCATTTGCCGCTAAAAACAGGTAATGTCGCACGGTATTGGTTTCAACAAAATAATAAGGCATCACCTGTTGATAAGGTACGCTTTGGTCAAAGGCATCTGCACAGATCGGATCATCTTTATAATCAAAATGATAAGGGCCAGACAAACCAATAATGGCTCGAATCTGGCTGCGGCATTGCAAAAGGTAAGGTGTCGGATGATAGAGTGCCGACATGACATTAAATGCACCGGCTGAATGGCCCATCAATACCAGTTTTTCCGTCTGAATATTGTATCTGGACTGATGCTGAGTCAAATAGTTTAATGCCAGGCTCAGATCATCAATATAACTGGGAAATACATGCTCGGGGGCAAGATGATAATTGATCACCGCAACATCATAGCCTTCTCTGGCGAAAGCCTCTCCCACAAAGCGGTAATCTTTTTTATCTCCATGCAGCCATGCCCCACCATGCACAAATACAATTAAAGCACGCTGTTCACGCGGCACTTCGCTGGTAAAAATATCCAGGCGTTGCCGTGCTTTCAAGCCATAAGCAATGTTTTCAATTACCGTATAGCCTTTACGCGGGGTTAAACGGTTTAAGGCATAGCTACCAAAATCGTAAAGGCGAAAATCCTTGTACAGGATTTGCACTTTTTCTACTTTTTGCTGGATTTCCTTTCTAACTGTTTGTACAACCTTATTGAGCATAGATGGGCTCTGCTTGATCCGGATCAATAGCCACTGGTGTCTGTTCGACAGGCTGTGCATTCACGACAGGACTACTAAAACTTGAAGTCTTTATAGCGGACTGTTCCACATTGTCAATCAGAGTAATAATTTTGGTGACATTGCCGACTTGTTGCAGCACCTGATTCAGATCATTAATTTCTGCAGTATTTAAACGTCCCATCACATATAAAACACCATCTTCGGTGTGAATGCGCACTTTGCTATCAGACACCACCACGGCTTTCATAATCAGACCACGTGTATTCGCAGTTACCGTGGTATCTTGCATAATAGTGCTATAACCAATCTGGTTACCCACAGCAATGTAATTATGCACGGTTTTTACATCACTCATGGCACGGACATTATCTTCAGCCAACTGTTTTAAGTGTGCATCCGGCACTTGACCAGTTAACAATACATTGCCATGAAAACTTTCAATATTGACACGAGATTGTTTAAAGCGACTGTCTAATTTATATAAATTAATTTTAGCAGTACGTTCTATAGAGGAATCGATAAACACCTGCCCAAGAGAACGGGCGCCACTTTCTGTACCTACCGGGGCCGATCCTGTGCCACTCGAGATAAAACTTGCACAACCAGATAAACTTGCTACACACAGTAACGTCATTGCAATACGGTTAAACACTCAGCAAGACTCCTCATTATTCAGTTCTATTTTATGTCAGCATTTACGCTATGATTTTGTTCAAAGATTAATAAACTCTTCATCAAAAGTAAAAGCATTTTCAATCCATTGTTGATCATAAGTGAATTTAGAAAAATCTTGCTGTATGGTTTTTGCAAATTGTTGAAGAAAATCAAAACAAATCACATCAAAACGACAATAAAAGGTTTGCAATTCAGGATGGGCATGCAAAAAGCACAGCGCCGATTTCATAATTTTGCGCTGTTTGGAAAAAGAAATGCTTTCGAAGGACTGAGCATACTGGGTGACTGAACGTGCTTTGACTTCGACAAAAATCAGTTCCTGAGCCTGCTGTACAATCAGGTCAATTTCCCCGTAACGGCAATGATAATTTGCCACAAGTAGCTGAAAGCCTTGAGCCTGCAATAATATTAAAGCCTGCTGTTCAGCCCATTGTCCCAAATTTAAATGTGCCGCAAGCTTTGTCATAACAATGCCCGAATTCCCTTTTTGGTATTTTCATAACAGTGTGGAATACGCTGGATTTGATTATTATTAACTTGAATTAGCCCGGTACGTCCCTGAAACTGCATACTTTTTAAATTGGGTTCAGCCAAATACTGACTCGCAATATACCAGGCATCGCCACCAAAAGCGATCAGGCGCTGATAGGCCATGGGAATGACATTTGCTTGAACAGCCTGGATGACATCTGGCCATTCCGAGCCATATAAGGCAGGAGCATCACAAAATTTCACCCCTACCGGCAATGTCTGACCTTGTTCAACGATATTTGCTAAAATATAAATGTTTTTATGCGGCAACTGGAGCAGCTTATTCAGCCAGGCATTATTCCCCAGTAACAATAAACCGGTATGCTTATTTAACTTTTTGGGTGCTTCTTCGATTAAATTCAGGCGGTAATTTGTTTGAGTGAGTAAAGAAATCAGAAACAGTTCATTAGCAATTTCAGCATCTTTTGGCTGCAACACATAAAGCTCTTTGATTTTGTCATCTTGCAATACCTGATTCAGTGCCACCGCATCATCCTGCTTGGACAGGCTAAATTGTCCTACCTTTGCAGATTGTGAGGATACTTCATTTAGGGCCAAAACCCGAACCTTCGGCTTTGCCTTGATTACAGCTTCCACATCCTGACGGGCTAAAGGTCCAATCACCATCTGGTTTTTTTATTGACATTTTGTTTAAGCAACTGCGCAATTGGTTTTTTGTCCGAGTTTACAAATTTAATGGGGGTTTCCAGCTCTGATGCCTGATAAGCACTCATAAAACCTTGTTTGACACTTAATCCGGCTCGCGCCAAAGGTCCCGATTCGGGTAAAATGACCAGCACTTCAGCTTGAGCGTGATTGAAAATGCAATACAGGATGAAGCCAATTAATTTTTTATTATTATTCAACATTGGAGAAACCTTATGAGTGCTCAGTTATTTGTTGTAGCGACCCCAATTGGGCACTTAGATGACATTACTTATCGTGCTATTGATATTCTAAAGTCTGTAAGTATCATCGCTGCAGAAGATACACGTACTTCCGCTCAATTATTAAAGCACTTTAATATATCAACTCCACTGACTGCCTGTCACGAACATAATGAAAGCAATAAAATTGACATCTTGATCCAGTGCTTGCTGAATGGCGAAAATATGGCACTGATCAGTGATGCAGGTACGCCGCTGATTAGCGATCCGGGGTTTAAACTGGTTCGTGCAGCCCAAGAGCACAATATTCGTGTTATTCCTGTTCCAGGTGCCTGTGCAGCCATTGCGGCGCTCAGTTCAGTCGGCTTACCGAGTGACCGCTTTAGTTTCGAAGGTTTCTTGCCTTCTCGCCAGTCACAACGTCTAAGCCAGCTGGAAAAACTGAAAGATGAAACCCAAACCCTGATTTTTTACGAAGCACCGCATCGTATTTTAGAGTCGGTGAAAGATATGGCCCAAGTTTTTGGTGCCAATCGTCCCGTGGGTTTTGCCCGTGAAATTACCAAAACCTTTGAAACCATCAAAAAGATGACTTTGGCAGAACTGGTTCAGTTTATTGAAGCTGACCACAACCAGCAAAAAGGTGAAATTGTGCTGGTCATTGGCGGTGCAACTGAAGAAAAGGATCTGGAACAGGAAAAACTGGACCAGCTATTGACCCGTTTATTACAGGATTTATCCGTAAAAGCCGCTTCACAATTGGCCGCAGATTTAACCGGAATAAAAAAGAAAGTGGCGTATCAGCGCGCTTTAGAACTTAGCAATAAGGTCTGAGCAACTGTCAGTTGAAAAGCAAAAAGCATCACGAAAAGTGATGCTTTTTATTCTGTAGCCAAACCCGACAAAAGAATCTCTTAATCTTTTGCTGACTCGTCTGCAGGCACTTCAGTGATACGACCGCCACGCGCAAGGAAAGCAGCCACCTCATCTTCTAGAGCTTGACGCTGTTTCAGTTTAGCAGTCACTGTCAGTGTTTCAGCTTCAGCCACATCACCATCAGTTGCAACTGAATCACTGTCAGATGCACCTTTTTCAGCAGCTTTTGCTTCATCTTCATCTACTGCAGTATCTTCTACATCATCGTAGTCATTCATATCTGTCATCTTTCTTTCTCCCCAAAAATGACGTCTATCACTTCAATTTGAATTGATTGCGAACTAGGAAGAAATTTAACAATCTCTGTAGGTTTCGCATAGAGTCAATTTAAAAAAAATCGTATCTTTTTTAATCAAAAAAGTAACCTTGTATAAATATTTGTACAAAAAACAGTTTTTCAGCCTTAAACCGCATATCGTGTATCTTTTAAGATCTGCAATCCGTTGGCTTGAGCCATGAAGGCATCTTTTAATGCCGCATGTTGCTCCACTTGTTTTAAGCCAAAATTTCGTGCCCAAACCACGGGAAACAGTTGGGTCGTTTCCATCCATCCAATTGCAGACATGCTGTGCATCATGGCATCGTTTTGACCTTTACGGCGGTGTTCATAGCGCTGTAAGCTTTGTTCATGCGCCCATACTCCACGTTTCAAATCATGCAACAGTACATCGCATAAAATGGCTGCGTCCAGACAGCCAATATTGACCCCTTGACCGGCCAGTGGATGAATCACATGTGCGGCATCTCCAATCAAGGCTAAACCGGCTTTGACATACTGCTGTGCGGCACGTGCTTTAAGCGGAAACTGTGCTCGTGGCGTTGCCTCTAAAACCTCACCCAACATGTGATGACTTTCACGCGTAAGCAACACAGTAAAATCGGCATCATTTAAAGCGGCATATTCTGCTGCATAATCGTCTGGTAATGTCCAGACAATGGATTGCCAATAGCCTTGCTGTTCCGGCTTTAAACTGGCCATCGGTAAAAAGGCCAATGGACCAGTTTCCAAAAAAATCTGACGGGCCACATGTTGATGCGGCTGGGCAGTGCGAATGGCACAGCTCAAACCGGCCTGTTTATAATCCAGAATATCGAGATCAATAAAGGCCTGTTCACGAACAAAGGAATTTGCACCATCCGCGCCAATCAGCAGTTTGGTTTTTAATTGGGTGCCGTCTGCCAGGTGAATCTGCCAGATTCCCCCTACACCCTGCTCTATAGCTGTGACCTTAACCTGAGTACGGTAATCCTGAAGCTGCTCCAGCATTTTTTCTTGAATGGCCAAGTTCAACAAACTTGGCTCGACCATTGAACCCAAAGCTTGCTCAACCGATGGCGTTTGCTCTGTTGCATGCCCAAAGTTAATTTCACCATAGCCATTTTTATTCCACACTTGCATGCCTGTGTATGGCTGTTGGCGTGCCAGCCTGTCCCAGACACCGACCGTTTTCAGTAAATGAATGGTCGCCTGACTGAGCGCCAATACACGCGGGTTGGCAACACTTTTGGTTTTCTCGGCATCCAGAATGGGAGCTGCATCCAAAACTGTTGCCTGTACACCACCTTGAGCTAATAACAATGCAGTCAGACCACCAACCAGACCACCACCAATAATGACAGCATCTAAAACATCAGATTGAACCTGGTTCATGCTTTTAACCCCATTGCATAATTGGCAACCAGCGGTTTAATGCCTGGAATGGTATCAAAAGCAACCAAGCCGGTATTACGAATGAATTTTAAAACAGGGTTGCTATTGCTAAAGCCACGGACTACCGAATCACAGAACTTGATCACACGTTGCTGATCGGTCAGACGGGATTTTTCATAGTCTTGCAGCATGGCTGCATCACCTAAGTCGGCTTGTTGTGCGACTTGTTCGCTTAAATAACGGAGCAAAACATAGGCATCACGCATACATAGGTTAAAGCCCTGACCGGCTACCGGATGAATCGTATGGGCTGCATTACCCATCAGTACCACACGTCCAACGGCCTGTTTTTCTGCCAAAACTTGCGACAATGGATAGCTAAAACGACGACCGGTTTTCTGGAATTTACCAGCACGGTCACCATAGGTTTTCTGTAAAGCATCAAGAAAGTGCTGGTCATTTTCATCGCCCAACCATTCGCCTTCTGTACCTTTTTGCACCGGCCAAACCACTGAACGGCGGTATTCACCCGGTAATGGTAACAGCGCTAAAGGTCCAAGCGGGCTAAAACGTTCAAAGCCGACATGGTTATGCGGTTTTGAGGTTTGTACGGTTGTGACTATCGCAACTTGATCATAGTCATGTACCGATGCACCAATGCCCAAGGCTTTACGGCAAAATGAATCGCGGCCATCGGCAGCTATGACCAGCCTGGATTGTAAAGCTAAGGTTTCTTCACCACGTTGCGCTGCGATATAAGCAAAATCAGCATCTTGGGTCAGTGAGGTCACTTGAACACCATCAATCAGTTCAATCAATGGCTGTTTGCGTACTTCTGTTAGCAACACACGGCCGAGCCAGGCATTTTCAATGACCTGACCAAAACTTTCGACTTTTTCCTGTTCTGCTTTTAAACGTGCCTTGCCAAAGCTGCTCTGTTCGGTAATATGCACTTCCAGAATTGGCGTGGCATGTTCCTGCAAGGCATTCCATAAGCCGAGTTCCTGATAAATTTGTACGCTACGGCGTGACAAGGCACTGTTACGTGCATCAAAACTGGAATGATAGGGTACAAGATTGGCATCATCATAATTGGGGTACTTAATTGCTTCGAGCAGCTTCACTGCAATATTTGCCTTAGCCAACATCAAGGCTAAACTTAGCCCGACCATACCACCGCCTACGATGATTACTTCTTGCTGCATGTTTTGATCCTTTTATGTCGTATCTATCAGGTTGAGATACTTATAATCTTGATTGATTTTATATTACCTCAAAGAAATTCATTTTTATAATGAATTAGCACTGCACTTTTAGATGATATCCAATTATAAATGGATTTCAGCCAGACTAAGCCGATTATCTAGCTGTCTTAGCTCCATAAAAAGTGTTTAGCGCTTACGCTGTAAACATCATGGGGTATTGCTTAAATCTCAACCATGAAAAAACATGTGGAAACAATCGGTTTCAAGTCTATATGGCTGTGAAGCTTCCCCCACAGAAACCTTCAGCTTGCAATGTAGAAGCAAAAACGGAGCTTAAGCTCCGTTTTTTACAGACTCAAATGAAATTCTCATAACACGATGATATAAATTACAGAAAATCGCCTTAATGAGGTTTCTAATTGAGCTTTGTATTCAGTCTGCTAACGCACCACTCTTGTCTGAGGCTCATGATGTACTGTTCGGCCTAATTTTGTGCCTGTATAAATCAGATATAGTGCCGACAAGCCGACCAAGATATAAATAATCCTAGATAGAGCGCTCATTTCACCAAAAATAGCAGCGACTAAATTGAAATCGAATGCACCTATTAAGCCCCAGTTCAGGCCACCAATAATCGCCAAAGCGTAAGCAATCCAGTCGATAGTATTTAATCTCATCATTTTTCTCCCACTGTTCTTTAGTTTATTTAAGGATCAGAAGAATTATCTGAAGAAAAGCAGATTTAATATGTTGCTTTGATGCTAAAAACCGATTTTATATGTTGAATTCGTGTCAGTTTTTAAACTTTAAATTTTAACTGGGTTGGTTTTATTTAAGTTATTCGAGATAAACGTAAATAAAATCATTTTTCGCATTTAATGCATATCCACCCGAATTACATCAAATATTGCAATTTTTTAATCTCGTCGTAAGAAAATCAAAAACAGTCAAACCACCCAATTGATCTGGAATTTGTTATGATGAGCAATAGTTACATCGATTATATACACCACAACTGTAAGATTGGTTTTTATGGAAAAATCTAAAAATCATGCTCCAATCAGACCATATCTTTAATAAAAAAGCCGATCATCTGATCGGCTTTTCATCCTAAAAATCGCTTAGGCTACTTTGGCTTTTGCCATCAATGCTTCGATATCTTCAACTGTTTTGACCACATCTTTGGTGAGCACCAGTGGCCCATTTTCGGTAGCGACCACATCATCTTCAATACGGATACCAATACCACGCCATTTTGCATCGACAGTTTCATCATCCGGTGCAATGTACAAACCCGGTTCAACCGTCACTACCATACCCTCTTCATAAGCACGCCATTCGCCGTCTAGTTTGTATGAACCGACATCGTGTACGTCCATACCCAACCAGTGACCGGTACCATGCATATAGAACTGACGGAACGTTTCTTTTTCGATAATTTCCTCAATATCACCCTGCATAATGCCAAAATCAAGTAAGCCTTGAACAAGAATGCGTACCGCGACATTGTGCGGCTCTTTGTAAGAATTACCGACACGTACTGCATCAATCGCAGCCAGTTGTGCTTTTAACACCAGCTCATATAAGGCTTTTTGCTCAGGGCTGAATTTACCATTCACCGGGAAAGTACGGGTGATGTCTGAGGCATATAACTGATATTCGCAAGCCGCATCAATCAGCACCAGATCACCATCTTTCAGCACTTGGTCATTTTCCACATAATGCAAAATGCAGGCATTTTCTCCTCCCCCAACGATACTATTGTAAGAAGGCACGCAGCCATTTTTACCAAAAATATAATTCAATTCTGCTTCAAGTGCATATTCCATCATGCCCGGTTTCACCGTTTGCATGGCACGGGTATGCGCTTCTGCTGAAATATCCGATGCCAGTTGCATCAACTTGATTTCCTGTTCAGATTTATGCAAACGTATTTCATCGACAATTCGGTCCAGCTGAATCACTTGCGCAGGTGCCGAAGTACCTTTGCGTGATTCACCATTAGCTTTGGCAATCCATTTCGCTACACGGGCATCAAAATCGGCCTGATGACCAATACGATAAAACAGTTTTTGTTTATTGTGCAGTTTCTCGATAATTTCTTCATCCAGCAGATCAATGGCATAGGCTTCATCCGCCTCGTAATCATCCACTGCACCGTCTACACCGGCACGGTAACCGTTCCAGATTTCCATCTCGCGGTTACGTTCCCGGCAGAACAGACTATAGGTATAACCTTCATCAATCGATTCAAAAGTCTCAATCACGGCTACTGCTTCAGGCTCTGCAAAGCCCGTTAGATAGAAAAAGCTGCTGTCTGCACGGAATTTATAATCCGCATCGCGGTTACGCATAGCAACCGGACTGGTGGCAATAATTGCAATACTGTGCGGACCCATTTCTTCTGCCAGGCGGTCACGACGTTCCTGAAAATCTGCTTGAGTCAGTTTCATCATTAAGTGTACTTTTGTCTTTTATGAGTAGGTGATAACTTTTAAAGGATCTGTTCTTGAACACAATCGTCCGAATTAGCTCGGACGATGCGGGGTAAACATTTCAACAACACTGCTGGCTTCTGTAGTCGCGCTATTTTTTTGCAACTGCGGCTGGATATTTTGCAGCAATGGAGTTTCTGCAATTTCCACTTTTTTACGCCCCAATGACAGGCTCACAGGAATCAAGCGCACAAATTCGTAAAGTTCCTGATAGCTTTCTTCGCCTTCTTCGTCATCATCCGACTCATCAAATTCAACCGCTGCCACATCTTGCAGATGTTCAATCAGTTCCATTTCATCCGGACGGATATGTCCTGATGCCAGACCAAATCCCAATACCACCCCGGCACACCAGTCCGCCAAGGCTTGTACACGATCCGCAAGAACGTGTTCATCATCCGGAAGCAAAGGTAAATAGTCGAGTTCATCTTCAGATAAAGCATGGGCAATATCTTCTGCTTCATCGGCTAATATCTCTAAAACCTGCTGCTCTAGCGCAGGAATTTCAAGCGTGGCTAAAATTTGTTGCCATTCATCACCGGTCGGTGCTTGAGTAACACAAACAATACCCGTTAGTAACCCATGTAACTCACTTGGGCTTGAAATCTCTTCAATTTTTGAAAAATTGTGGTGCCATTCCGACCAACCTGAAATATCGTCTTGCATTCGCTTATCCAATCTCTATACTTCTTATATATTACCTTTGTTTGCGATACTGTGCGACCACGATATGTTAGAAGAATTACAGCGTCTACAGGCGCATATTGGCGTTTTAAAAACGCGACTTGCGCATTATGAAAGTGAAAATGCTGCACTTAATGCTGCAAAAGCAGATTCCAACGAGCACTATCATGCCCAAATTGTGCAAAAAAATGGCATCATTACCCAAAAACAAGAAGAAATAGATAATCTGAGTGAGCAATTAAGCGAAACCCAATCGCAATTCAAGCAACTGAATAGTGATGCAGCTGCTTTAGCAGACCGCTATAGCCGTTTGGAAAAAAGTTGTACCGATCTTAAAAACCGTTTTCAGGAAATTCTGGCTGAACGTAATGAATTACGTGTCATTAAAGAAAAAATGCAAAATGATCACCGTGTTGCTCAACAGGAAATTCAGGGCTTGCAACAGGAACGTGAAAGATTGTTACAAAAAAATGAACATGCTAAAGCCAAAGTTGAAGCCATTATTCAGCGTCTTGCAATTTTAGGTACTGCTCAAGATCAGCATGCGCAAGAAATTCAACAGCTTGCTCACCCAGCCGATGCAAATGAGGATATTTAATCATGAGTGAACAAATTGCCGTTGAACTGCGTGTGCTGGGTCATAATTTTCGTTTAGCAACCACAGAAAAGGAAAAAGCTGGTTTAGAACGTGCAGCTGAATTGTTAAATGAAAAATATGATGATTTTCGCCGTAAAGCACCCCGTGTTGAGCCGAGTAAACTGATTATTATGGTTGCACTTGAATTGATGCAGGAAGTGCTTTCAATGAACAAATCCTTGCAAGAGTATGCACATTGTGATCGCTTGCTGGCGACTATTTTAGAAGACCTCAATGATTTGGTTTAATTTCCTATTAAATTGAATAAACTATCAACATTTGTGATTTAACTTTACAGTTGTTGCACATTGAGGATTTGCCAACACCTCATTATTGGTTATACTTACTCTATCTCTGAGGTGTTCGCCAGCGCGTCTATATCCCTGCCGATACTTAAATCTACGGATTGTGTTCTGCATATTTAGAGTGTATGCCCATCTTCGAATGGGAAACCCAGCAAGTATGCGTCGCGTCCACCTTGAACTTCTTCGGGTTCAGGGTAACGACATGCAGCGGCATCTTCGGAGTGTTTTTTCTTATTATTCTAAGTGTCATTTATTACAATACTTATTCATCTATTTTACATTTTAAAGAATTTTCGTTTTTAAATTTCATTTCATTCTCCGCCATATTCATCAATATTTTATGCAAAAAATACCCAAGATTTTCATCTTGGGTATATCACTTAAGTTCTGGCATTCAGTTATTTAGACTTTTGCAGCCGCAAAGCATTGATGACTACTGATAATGAACTGAGCGACATGGCAACCGCTGCAAGCATCGGGGTCAACAGCAGTCCAGTGAGGGGATAAAAAACACCCGCTGCCACAGGCACACCCAAGCCATTATAGACAAAGGAAAAGGCCAGGTTCTGTTTCATGTTCTTCACGCCTAACTTTGCCATATGAATAGCATCGGCTACGCCTCGGATATCTCCTTTGACCAAAGTCACTTGAGCCGTCTGTTTGGCAATATCGGTACCATTGCCCATTGCCACCCCCACATTGGCCTGGGCAAGTGCCGGTGCATCATTAATGCCATCGCCAGCCATCGCCACAACTTTTCCTTGAGCCTGAAATTTTTTCACGATATCTAATTTTTCAGTCGGGGTACAGTTGCCATAAACCTGCTGAATCCCCAGCTCAGCCGCGACCAGTTTGGCATTCTGCTCGTGGTCACCAGTCGCCATCACCACTTCAATACCATCGGCCATCAGTTGATCAATCACCTGATGGGCATTGTGTTTAATCGCATCATGAATCGAGATATAAGCCAGAACTTGCTGCTCATTGGCCAGAAAGCTAATCACATTACCGCTCTCGCGTTGCGCATCCAGCTGTGTCTGAACATGATCAGGCAGCTGTAAACCCAATTGATCAATCAGCTTTTGACTGCCCACATACAGGGTTTGACCCTCAATTTGACCTTTCACCCCAAAACCGGTGACATCTTCAAAATCAATGACTTTCAACAGTTGCTCATGTGGAACAAGCTTGGTTAAAGTCTGGGCAATCGGATGAGTTGAATATTGCTCAATCGAGGCAATCCATTGTTCCACTTGCGTTTGCTGAGCTGTATCTGAAAGCAGTTTAATCTCTTTCAGGCTCGGTTTACCTTCAGTCAAGGTTCCGGTTTTATCGACAATTAAAGTGGTGACTTTGCTCAAGGCTTCTATGGCTTCCGCATCTTTAAACAGCACGCCTTTTTGCGCTGCCCGCCCTGTGGTGGCCATGACCGACATCGGCGTTGCCAGACCTAAAGCACATGGACAGGCAATAATCAGTACAGCCACTGCACACATCAGTGCCAGATCAAATTGCGCTTGGCCAAACAGCATCCATGCCATAAAGGTCAACACACTAATCGCTAAAACAATCACCACAAAATATTTGGCAAATACATCTGCAAGTTTTTGTAACGGTGCTTTAGAGCGCTGTGCTTCCGCCACAGTCTGAATCATTTTCGCCAAAGTGGTATTGGCCCCCACTGCCGTGGTTTGAATACGTATACTGCCCTGCTGATTCACCGTACCGCCAATCACCCGGTCATCAAGTTCTTTTTTGACGGGTACAGGTTCACCCGTCATCATGGCTTCATCAACATAGGTTTTGCCTTCCACCACAATGCCGTCGAGTGGAATCTGGTCCCCTGATGAAATCTGCAGGATATCGCCCTGTTTCACCATGCCAATATCCACCTCAACAACCTGATCATGCTGTACCAGTTTTGCAGTATGCGGTTGCAGTTTCAGCAAGGATTTAAGTGCGTCAGCGGTTTTGGCACGGGCTTTCAGCTCCATGATTTGCCCGAGCAAACTCAAGGACACGATCATACACGCCGCTTCATAATACACGGCAACCCCATGACCGGTTTTCGCCTGCATCGGAATCAGGGATGGAAAAACTGTCGCCACAACACTGTAAATAAAGGCCGCCAGCACCCCGACCCCAATCAGGCTCCACATGTTCAGATTACGTGTTTTATAAGAAGTCCAGCAACGTTCGATAAACGGCTTACCCGCCCAAAGGATGACGGGAATAGACAGCACCAGTTCAATCCACGGCTGAATATGCTGCGGAATAAAGGCATGGATATGCGACCCCATGGCCAATACAAAGACGATTAAAGTCAGTGGCAACGTGATCCAGAAACGGTGACTGAAATCGACCATCTCAGGATTCGGTGCATCATTTAAGGTCGGTTGCATCGGCTCCAAAGCCATACCGCAGATTGGACAGGTTCCCGGTCCTTTTTGCACAATTTCAGGATCCATGGGACAGGTATAATCCATGTCAGCAGCACCTTCCGGCACAGGTCGCTGATCTGCTGGAAGCAAATAAAATTCAGGGTCTCCTTTAAACTTTTCCAGGCAATACGGATTGCAGAAATAGTAAGTTTTACCCGAATAATCAGTTTTTAAATCGGTTGAAGTGTCTACCGACATGCCACAGACAGGATCGACCTCAGAATGAGGTGATGATGCAGGATGAGTTCCGCCACAGCAGCTGGATTGCTTTTCTTCAACTGCCACTTTTGCTGTTGAAGCACAGCAGGAGGATGCTGTTTGCAGAGTTTGTAGATATTGTTCAGGTTGCTGGGTAAATTTATTCAGACAGCGTTCTGAACAGAAATAATAATCTTTTGATTCAAACTTGCTATGCCATTTAGAATCCGTTTTAACCTGCATGCCACAAACCGGATCAACTATTATTTCACTCACCTGCTCTACGGTTTGTGCTTTATTTCCCGCACAACAGCCTAATGATTGCGCTACGGGTGGTTGATTTTGAGAACCGCAGCAAGATTTTTTTTCATCTGTTTTTAATTGAGATGCACAACCGCAGCCCGAAGTTTTAGATTTATTTTTTTCTAAATACTGTTCTGGATTGGCCTGAAATTTATTCAAACAGCCCTGACCGCAAAAATAATAACTTTTATCTAAGTATGTAGTGTGCGGCTTGGATAAATCCGTCACGGTCATACCACAGACGGGATCAATATACTGTTGTGACTCAGCTTTTTGACTACCACAACATGAAGATGAGGCCGCTACAACTTTAGCTTTATTTGCACAGCCACAGTCTGATTTAGGCGTGGTTTCTTGAAGGTAAGCTTCAGGATTTTTAATAAACTTTTGTTTGCAGCCATCACAACAAAATAAATATTTTTTCCCCAGATATTCAAAATAATGTGCTGAACTTTCCGAAACGTTCATTCCACAGACTGGATCAACTTTCACTAATTCAAGGACTGAATCCTGTTTTGCACAGCAGGCAGATTTTTGTTGCTCATTCATCCGACTCACCTATTTTATTCTTTCATTGTGTTAGCATAAAGTCTGTACCCAAGTACAGAGTCAAGTCATTTGAGGATATTTTATGCTCACTATCGGAAAACTGGCCAAACACTGTCATGTAAACGTCGAAACCATTCGCTATTATCAACGCATCGGTTTAATGCGCGTACCTGAATCCACGCAGAGTTACCGTTATTACAATGACAAAGATATTGAAACCTTAAGCTTTATTCAAAAAGGCAAAGATGCAGGCTTGCAACTCAGTGAAATACAGGAATTACTGCAACTTCAACTCGAAGACCGTGAACAGGTGAGACATGTCATTGAGCAACGATTGGAAAAAATTGATCAACGAATTCAGGAATTGCAGGCACTCAAAACCCGTTTAAGCAGCTGGGTAGATGAATGTAAAACCACCAATGAAAGCTGTTGCCCGATTTTGAAAGAGCTAAAAAACAGTTAAACTGCTTTTACGATGAAAATGTATATATTTTTGGGGAATTTATAACCGATGTCAGTGGATTTAAAAGTTTTACGCAAGCAACTTCGACATCAGCGCAGAGCCGTTTCCAGCTTTCAACAAAAACAGGCGCAACAAAAAGTATTTCAGCAACTGATCCGGCTAAAACCTTTTCAGCATGCCAAAAAAATCGGCATCTATCTGAATGCCTTTGGTGAAATCCATACCCAAAAAATCATTGAATACTGCTTTAAACAGCATAAACAGGTTTATCTGCCAATGATTTGCACCATGAACCAGCAATTGCACTGGGTCAAAATCACGCAACAGCAATACCGAAACAATCAATTTTCATATCATCCACTCGGCATGAAAGAGCCTATGGCCGGGCGTGGCCTGCATGTTTCGACGCTGGATTTTTTAATGATGCCTTTGCTGGCCTGTGATATTCACGGTACCCGCATTGGGATGGGCGGCGGTTTCTATGATAAAACCCTGGCCAGCGCCCCCCATAAACCCTATCGGCTTGGTATTGCACATGCCTTTCAGCTGATTCAGCAGCCTTTACATCGTGAAGTCTGGGATCAACCTCTCGATGCCTTACTTACCCCTGCAAAATACCTACACTTTAAGCGTTGAATGGGTATTTTTGACTGATAAGAATATTTTAAAATCACACATTTACTCATTTTTTATACATTTTCATTTGCCCTGCCCTTGTATTTTTTAAAATACCCATCACTATAAAAAACATGGCAACACTGTTGTTACTCATTAGGAGTGCCCATGTCTGAAATTATTATGAATCAAGAAACCTTAGATACACAGGTTCCAAGCGTATTACCACTTTTAGCGCTACGTGATGTGGTGGTTTATCCACACATGCAAATTGCGTTATTTGTAGGTCGTGAAAAATCGATCAAAGCAGTTGACGTGGCCCGTAACAGTGACAATCTCGTATTTGTAGTTGCACAACAAGATTCTCTTACAGAAGAAATTGATCACGACAACTTATATCAATACGGTACTGTCGCGAAGATTGTGCAAGTTGTGAATCATGAAAATGATGAAAACTGTATAAAAGTACTTATTGAGGGTCTACACCGTTCTAAACTGGTGAAAATCATCGACCATGATGAATATTTATCAGCAGAACATGCCCTCAGCCCAATGACGGTCAATGTTGCAGCTGACTCTCAAGCAACGCGTGTACAAGAACTGCGAACTTTATTTGCCCAGTATGCAGAAGCCAAATTACGTAATGCACGTGAATTGGTTACTGCTGCAAATAAAATCGATGACTTGTTGCAACTGTTGTTCTTTGTGGCCACCCGTGTCCCACTGAACATTGATATCAAGCAAAAGTTTTTGGAACAGGATGACTTTGAAGCACATTTGACTGAGCTCATGACTTATTTGTTGCAACAGTCTGAAGAACAGCAGATTGAACAAACCTTGCATGACTCGGTAAAACGCCAGATGGAGAAAAACCAGCGCGAATATTTCCTGAATGAAAAAATGAAGGTGATTCAGCGCGAGCTTTCCGACATGAATGGCGGTGCTGAAGATGATGTCGCTGAAATTGAACGTCGTCTGGAAGAAGCGGATTTACCTGAACACGTGCGTAAAAAAGCCGAATCTGAATTCCGTAAGCTCAAAGCCATGCAACCTGCTTCAAGTGAAGCTGCTGTGGTGCGCAACTATATCGAGGCGATTTTAGATACGCCTTGGAATAAAGCCAGCAAAGTCAGCATCAATTTGGCGAAAGCACAAGAGATTTTAGATGCCGATCACTACGGTTTAGATGAAGTCAAAGACCGTATTGTGGAATATCTTGCAGTACAATCTCGTGTGAAAAAGCTCAAAGGTCCGATTCTTTGCCTGGTTGGCCCTCCAGGGGTAGGTAAAACTTCACTGGGCGAGTCGGTTGCTAAAGCCACAGGTCGTGAATTTGTGCGCATGGCTTTAGGTGGCGTACGTGACGAAGCAGAAATCCGCGGTCACCGTCGTACCTATATCGGTGCGATGCCGGGTAAAATCGTGCAATCACTGACAAAAGTAGGCGTGAAGAACCCGCTGTTCTTGCTCGACGAAATTGACAAGATGGCACAGGATTACCGTGGCGACCCTGCTTCTGCCTTGCTTGAAGTACTGGATCCATCACAAAACAGTAAATTCAACGATCACTACCTCGATCTTGATCTTGACCTGTCTGAAGTGATGTTCATCTGTACTGCAAACAGCATGAATATTCCTGAGGCTCTTTTAGACCGTATGGAAGTGATCCGTCTACCGGGTTATACCGAAGAGGAAAAAGTCAATATTGCCGAACGTTATCTGGTTCCTAAAGCCATTAAGGACAACGGTTTACGTGCAAAAGAATTGACCATTCATGAAGAAGCGATTCGTGACATCGTGCGTCGTTATACTCGCGAAGCCGGTGTGCGTAGCCTGGAACGTGAAGTGTCAAAAATTGCCCGTAAAGTGGTAAAAGAAGCGGTCAGCAAAAAAGCCAAAAACCTGCATATCGATGTGACTGCTGAAAACCTGTCTGATTACCTGGGCGTACATAAGTTCGACTTCGGTATGGCGGAAGAAGAAGCGCAAGTCGGTCGTGTCAATGGCCTGGCTTGGACCTCAGTTGGCGGTGAATTGCTTTCGATTGAAGTTGCTGCGGTAAAAGGTAAAGGTAAATTCATTACCACCGGTTCACTCGGTGATGTCATGAAAGAATCCATTACCGCTGCAATGACTGTGGTGCGTACTCGTGCCGATGCCTTGGGTATTGAGGCTTCAAGATTTGAAGAAACCGATATTCATGTGCATTTACCTGAAGGTGCAACACCGAAAGATGGTCCATCTGCAGGTTTGGCCTTAACTACGGCACTGGTTTCAGCTTTCACAGGCATTCCAGTACGTGCTGATATTGCCATGACCGGTGAAACCAATCTGGGCGGTCGTGCAATGCGCATTGGAGGCTTGAAGGAAAAACTTTTAGCTGCACATCGCGGTGGTATTAAACTGGTATTCATCCCTCAAGAGAACGCTCGTGACCTGGTGGAAATTCCAGAAAATGTTAAAGCCGGCCTTGAAATTAAGACCGTGAAAAGCATCGATGAGATCTTGCCATTGGCCTTGGTGGAAGCACCAAAACCTTTGGTGAAAGCACCGATCGTGAAACCAATTGCAGAAGGCAAAGCAGCGCGTCATTAATTGCATTTTGCTACAAAAAGAGGAGAGCTTCGGCTCTCTTTTTTTGTGTAAATTTTTTACAATATTCATAACACATCAGCTTGAAAAACCAGCAGCTCATCCCCATTTAATATGGTATAGATAGTGATGCGCTGTAGGTTTCTGATTTATTTCTACTTAAAAAGTTATTAATAAGTTATGTGAATGGTCATCTACATCTCCAGGTGGATGACCTTTTGATCGCAGTCCCAATATTTCATTAGGGGACTGCGTTTTTTATGCGTTCTTATTCATCAGCTTGAATTATTAAACTATAAGCCAGACCATCTATGACACTGGCCATTTTGGCAATATTTAAAGTTTTCAAGGTATCCTTGGCGCTGTGATAGTACCTGTTACGAAAATGCCCCGTATCTGTAATCATCATGGCGGGAATATCCAGCTTCCAGTAATTTAGATGATCTGAAAACTCCATCCCCGTGATAAAAGACGGTGCGACCAGTCGTTGACACTCCAGGCGCTTCAGTATTCGCATGGATTCACAATATTTTGCACCCAAATCATACGACTGCAAATTACTGACAGCCGCAATAAAGTTACCATGTTGCGGATAAACCCATTTCAGGCCGGCAGGATACTCCTGTACCAGATTTTCATCAAAAAACCCGATCATCTCTAAAATATAAACGCCGCGAATGTGATCTTTCTGAGCCTGGATGGATTTTGCATGTACAAAACTGCCCATATATTCAGTCTTGAAAAATGGCGGCTCCTGCAAGGTATAAAATACAAATTCAACATTATAGGGCAGTTGCGATTTCTGCTGTGACAGTATGCGTGCGGTTTCAATCACCCCTGCTACTCCGGAAGCATTATCATCTGCACCTTGAGTTTCACCAAACACATCATAATGCGCGCCGACAATCACTTTGTCAGCATGACCTGCTGTTAAGGTACATACTACGTTGCGATAGCCCAAACCATTCACCGAATAATTTTGATACTGACAGGGTATGCCAAACAAACGCATCTGTTCTTTAATCCAGGCAGAAACGCGTTGTAGCTCTTGTGAGTTTTTATAATTACGATGCCCCTGCTGACCTATAATTTGCTCCAGATAGACCTTTAAATTATCGCTACTGGCGGGTGCTATGCTCGGTAATGCCCAACTTGAAGTATTGAACAAAAGAGTGCAAAGGAAGGTGCTCAACCATAAGCCTAAATTTTTATCCTTTTTTAATCTCATTTATTATCTTCCTCTCTTCTTATGTATATTCAATCCATTACTGAAGATTAAAGCAGCATCTGGCACGCCTTTTCAATTGCAATTTGTTGCTCAAAAACAAGTAAAATCAGTTTTAGCGTTTATAATAAAGATGAGTCTTAAATCATCGAATCTTATGAAAATCCGTATTATTACCATCGGTCAAAAAATGCCAGCCTGGGTGCTCACAGGTTTTGAAGATTACTTCAAACGTATCCAGCCTTTTGTGCAGACCCAAATTATAGAATTACCTATGGCAAAACGCGGAAAAAATGATTCTGAAGCCGATATCCTGAAATATCGCCAGATTGAAGGTGAAAGCATTCTGAATGCACTGAAACATAATGAAACCCTGATTGCCCTTGAAGTCGGGGGTAAAGAATTCAGTACTGAAAAACTGGCTGAAACCATGAAACAATGGATGCTGGACGGTAATGATGTGGTCTTGGCGATTGGCGGTCCGGATGGTCACTCCGAAGCGGTGCGTAAAGCTGCTGCATGGCACTGGTCTTTATCCAAACTCACCCTGCCTCACCCTATGGTTCGCGTCATGCTGATCGAGCAGCTCTACCGCGCAATGAGTATTAACCATAATCATCCTTATCACCGGGCGGGCTAAGCAGGTTCAGAACAGGATGATTTAAGCTCGGCAAAATACTGTAAAGAGAACGTATTTCTGAGCCTGAATCATACACCTGTTCTGATCAACCATTATCGTTCCATAAACAGAACAAAATGTTGATATAAATTGTATTTATTCTATTTCTCTTTATTTGGCATCATAGCCTCAATCGATGTTATTTAAATTAGGCGCATCAACATGAATCTACAAACTTTACCCGGTTTATTTATTTCACATGGCTCACCCATGCTGGCGCTGAATCCGGAACAGGTAGGTCCTGCTCTGGAACGATTGAGCTTAAATTTGCCTAAACCTGCAGCTATTATTGTGATGTCTGCGCACTGGGAAAGTAATGCGCTTGAAGTGAGTAGTAGCGTTCGTCCAGAAACCTGGCATGACTTTCGTGGTTTCCCGCCTGAGCTGTATGAAATCCGCTATCCGGCACCGGGTCAACCTGAACTTGCAGAACAGGTTCTGCATCTTTTGGCAAATGCCGGCTTTACAGCCCATGCCAACAGCACTCGTCCACGTGATCATGGCGTGTGGATGCCATTGTTGCATATGTATCCCGAGGCTGATATTCCTGTGGTAGAAATCTCTTTACCGATGAACATGTCTGCTGAGGAGATTTATAAAATTGGTCAAACCCTGGCACCATTACGTGAAAAACAAATATTAATGATCGGTTCAGGAAGTATTACCCATAACTTGCGTGAATTGGCATGGCATGGTGAAGCTGCTACTGTACCCGAGTGGGCATCGACTTTTCGGAATTATGTGGTCAGCAAAATGAATCACAGCGATTATGCTGCGGTTCTGGACTGGCAAAGTATCCCTTATGTAGAGCGTAATCATCCTACCTTAGAACACTTTGCTCCCCTGTTCTTTGCGATGGGGACCGGACATCGTTTCAATATCGTGCATAGCAGTTTCAGCATGGGTTCGCTGGGTATGGATATTTATCGTTTTGATTAATTCATAACTTTTTATTAATTATTAACAAAATTATAGTTATGGATACATTTTGATACCTAATTCACCAAAATGTATCCATATTTTTTGAATATTCATGCTTTATTCTAATAAAAATTCTTCAAAACCACGTACTTTAAAAATGAAAGTTAAACTTTTAGCGATAGCCCTTTTCCCTCTCATGCTTGCCGCATGTCAGTCTGGCGATATTCAAAAAGCTGGAGATGTTGCCATGTCAGTGTTACATCAACAAAAAGCCGATCAGACTTTAGCTTCTTATCAATGGAGTACCCGTACCGGTACTGCACCTAAACCATTGGTACTGAATTTTGACGATCAAGGCCGTTTGAGCATTGCTACCAGCTGTAATAGTATGGGTAGCAGCTGGAAAGTTGAAAATAATCAGATCGTGACAGGTCCCCTCATGGGAACCCAAATGGCATGTCCGGACGCCTCCATGCAGCAAGAAAACATTGCCAAAGATCTGTTTAATAACCGCAAAGTACCGTTTATTTTAGATTTAAAAAATTCACAACAACCAACATTGACCATCATTTCAGCCACAGGTCAGAAATATGTTTTCACTGGCACCATGACACCTGAAACAAAATACAACTCTCAGGCTGAAACCATTTTTCTGGAAATTTCACCTGAAACTAAGCCATGTACTGGTGTTGCAGCACAAACCTGCTTGCAGGTCCGTGAAATTAAATACAGTGAAAGCGGGATAAAAACCCGAGTCGATAAAGACTGGACTTTATTCTATGATCAAATCGAAGGTTTTACCCATAACCCCAATGAGCGACAAATCATCCGGGTCAAGCGTTATGAAATCAAGCATCCTGCTGCAGATCAGTCGAAATATGCTTATATTCATGACATGACGGTTGAACGCTCAACGGTTAAGTAAAGCATTTACTCAAGACATAAAAGAACCGAGGCCATAGCCTCGGTTCTTTTAAAGCTTAAACCAAGTCAGACTTAGAATACGCCTTGAGCCAGCATTGCATCGGCAACTTTTACGAAGCCAGCAATGTTCGCACCATCAACATAGTTCACAGTACCATCTTCTTTAGTACCGTATTTCACGCAGTTACGGTGAATTTCTTTCATAATCGCGTGTAAACGTTCATCAACTTCTTCAAACGTCCAGCCTAAACGCAATGCATTTTGAGACATTTCAAGACCAGAAGTCGCTACACCACCTGCATTCGATGCTTTACCTGGCGCATAAAGGATTTTCGCTTCAACGAATTTTTCCACTGCTTCAAGCGTAGACGGCATATTTGCACCTTCAGCAACACAAATCACGCCATTTGCAAGAAGTTGAGCTGCATCGTCTGCATCTAATTCGTTTTGAGTTGCACATGGAAGCGCGATGTCACACTTGATACCCCAAGGACGTTGACCTTCCATATATTCAAAACCGTGTTTAGACGCAAACTCAGAAATACGGCCACGTTGAACGTTTTTAAGTTCCATTACTTCAGCAAGAAGTTCTTCAGTGAAACCGTCTTTAACGAATACAGTACCCGCAGAGTCAGAAAGTGAAACCACTTTTGCACCCAGGAACATGGCTTTTTCAGCAGCGTATTGAGCTACGTTACCAGAACCAGAAATAGTCACCACTTTATCTTTAAAACTATCGTCACGAGTTTTCAGCATTTCTTCCGCGAAATAAACCGTACCGTAACCCGTTGCTTCAGGACGAGCCAGTGAACCACCGAAAGTCAAGCCTTTACCAGTGAATACGCATGAAGTGTCATTGCTGAGCTTCTTCATCATACCTGCCATGTAGCCCACTTCGCGGCCGCCTACACCGATATCGCCCGCAGGAATGTCAGTATTTGAACCCAGATGACGGTACAACTCGATGATTAATGCCTGGCAGAAACGCATGATTTCGCCTTCAGACTTACCTTTAGGGTCAAAGTCTGAACCGCCTTTACCACCGCCCATCGGCAATGTAGTCAAGGCATTTTTGAAAGTTTGTTCAAAACCTAGGAATTTCAAAATTGAAAGGTTCACTGAAGGGTGGAAACGCATCCCCCCTTTAAATGGACCAATAGCTGAGTTGTACTGTACACGGAAAGCACGGTTTACGTGAGTTTGGCCTTTGTCATCTACCCATGAAACACGGAACTGAATCGCACGTTCAGGTTCTACAAGACGTTCAAGTAATCCATGATCAGCATATTCTGGATTCTTTTCAATGAATGGCCAAAGGCTAGTCATTACCTCTTCTACAGCTTGTAGAAACTCTGGTTGATGTTGATCACGTGATTTAACGTAGTTTAGGAAGTCGTTAAGGCTGTTGTATTTCAACGCTTAATCCTCAGCAGAAAATGGATCAAAATTGGTCAAAATTTCAATCAATGATATATTTTGGCGCAAAACATTAAATATCACTTGCACCTATTCAGCAATAGTTTTTTGAAAAAAACTTCAATTTTCTATATAGAACATATATTTAATTTAATTATTTAGTCTTTTTATTTATAAATTTAATAACTTTTAGCTATATATCAATGTAATATTTTGCCCAATATTAATGCATTTTTAGTCCCATTTTTGCGCACAGGAATTCTATGTAAAAACATGCTAGTATTGCTCTCCAGCACATTGTTTCACGCTGCTTGCCCAGCACTCCCGGTTATACATGAACACTCAAATTAGCTTGATTCAAAAAATTGACGCCCTGTTGCCGCAAACACAATGCGGACTTTGCGGCCACCGAGATGGATGCCTCCCTTATGCAAAAGCCATAAGTGAAGGTGAAGAGGCCAATAAATGTGTACCAGGCGGACAACCCGTTGCCGATGCTTTGGCTGAATTGCTGGGTCGCCCAAAACTCAAAGCAGAAGAAAGTGTTTGGCCAATTCAAAGTGATGGTCGTCCACAACGTATGAAAGCGATTATTCGTGAAGATGAATGTATTGGTTGTACCAAGTGCATCAACGCCTGCCCGGTCGATGCGATTATTGGTTCAGGTAAGCTCATGCATAGCATTTTGACTGACCTGTGTACCGGTTGCGAACTCTGTATTCCGCCCTGCCCAGTCGACTGTATTGACCTTGTGGAAGACAACCACGTCGTGCCTTCAGAAGAGGCGCGTATTGCTGAACAAACTGACCTGCGCAAGCGCTATTACGCCCATATTCAGCGTGAAGAGAAACGCCGGATTAACCGCAAAGGTCCGGTGGTGCGTGCCAATATTGATACGGCCTTATTTGCCCAATTTTCAGCGCAAAGTGACTTGGTTCCAGAGATTCAAGTGGTAGAAAAAACAGCTGATCCTGTGGTAAGCCACGATGCAGCAACCACCATTCAACTGGCAAAAATTCGCACCCAAATCAAAAAATTAGAAAAACAGCTCAGTGTTCGTGAAGACCTTAAGAAACGTGACCTGCTGGATGATTTGCAACAGCAGCTGATTGTTCTGGGAGCTTCATGATGGCGGTTAAAAACATGACCAGAAAGCAGGTTCAGATTTTTTTTGAACGCTTACGTGAACAAAGACCTAGCCCTAAAACCGAACTGAATTACAGCAATCCTTTTGAACTTTTGGTGGCCGTTACGCTTTCGGCTCAAGCCACCGATGTCAGTGTCAACAAAGCCACCGACAAGCTGTTTCCAGTGGCCAACACCCCGGAAGCCATTTATGCTCTAGGTGTTGAAGGGTTAAAAGAATATATTAAGACCATCGGCTTATATAACGCTAAAGCCGAGAATGTAATTAAAGCCTGCAAGATACTGATGGAAAAACACAACAGTGTGGTGCCCAACAATCGGGCTGATCTGGAAGCATTACCAGGTGTGGGGCGTAAAACTGCCAATGTGGTGCTGAATACCGCTTTTGGCCATCCGACCATGGCAGTCGATACACATATTTTCCGTTTAGGTAATCGTACCGGTCTGGCTATTGGCAAAAATGTGCTTGAAGTTGAACACCGGCTGGTCAAAGTCATTCCCAAGGAATTTATAGTCGATGCCCATCATTGGCTGATTTTACACGGTCGTTATACCTGTATTGCACGCAAGCCCAAATGTCATGAATGTGTAGTGTGTGATGTGTGCAACTGGCCAGATCGTTTTGAATTTGGTGCTGGCCGTGCGATTCCTGTCAAGAACATTGAAGCTGAATCATAAGTGAGATGAGTTCAGCCAGGTGATGTGCTCCGTTTAAAAGCCATTATTTTTTATTTTGTTTTGCCTGTTCTTGCTGGCGTTTTTGTTCGAGTTCTGCCTGTAACTTGGGATGCAGTCGACGCACAGGCACCTTACCAGCATTTTCGCTACGCTCTTGCTGACGTACTTTTTTCAGCATCTTGAAACTGACATAGAACAAAGCAAACAATACTGCCAGAAATACGACCATTAACCCTAATACAGCAAACTTCACAGCAGCGTCCTTTTTGAGAGCATAATAAAAAGAGCCCTAATATGACTTAGGGCTCTTCGATTGTCAAAATCATCGAAATACGATTATTTTGATTGATCTAGAATGGCAAACAAATCAGTTTGAACTTCTTCAATTGGACGCAGACCGTTTAACTTGTCATAAGTCGGTGCATTTTCACCTGATGCTGCGCGACCTTGGTAGAAACCTACCAATTGTTCAGTTTCAGTGTGATAAGAACCTAAACGTTTACGGATGGTTTCTTCCTGGTCATCAGGACGTTGAACCAGCTCTTCACCCGTTTCATCATCTTTACCTTCCACCTTAGGCGGATTGTAAACCACATGGTAAACACGGCCAGAAGCTGGGTGCTGACGGCGACCAGAAAGACGTTTTACAATTTCTTCGTCTGGAACATCAATTTCAATCACGTGATCAATGTTGATGCCTTCTTTTTCCAAAGCTTCTGCTTGAGGAATAGTGCGAGGGAAACCATCAAAAATGCAACCGTTTACACAATCAGGTTGAGCAATACGTTCTTTAACCAGACCGATGATAAGCTCGTCTGATACCAGACCGCCACTTTCCATCACGCTTTTAGCTTTAAGACCTAATTCAGTACCTTCACGAATTGCAGCACGGAGCATATCACCGGTTGAAATTTGTGGGACATTGTAGCGCTTACAGATCAACTGAGCCTGTGTACCTTTACCTGCTCCAGGTGGTCCGAGTAATATAATGCGCATAAAAAAACATCCTCATTTAACAAATATATGTGATGCGTTTGCATAACGAATCTCTTTATTCGTCATGTAGTCCAGCATCTAATTATAAGAAAGCCACAAACAAATGTATTGTACCCGCGATAAATCCGGTTACGCCACCCAAGACAATCAGAATCCATTCATCTTCCTGAAAGGCCGGACGTAATAAATTCTGAAACTCTCTTGGCGTCAACTCGCGAATACGGTCTCTAAACATTTGATAGATTTTCTGTGCACGGCTCGCATTAAAGGCCGGGTCGCATACAGGCACCATCGTAATTTCAATCGAGCGATCGATCAAGTCCGTCTTGAGTTTTGCATACTCTTTTGGTCCTAAAGACAGCTGCAAAGAGGTTCGAACAATCGGAGTTTCCATAATTTCGTTAATATGGCGTTTGACGATACGACGAGTTTTATCTTTCTTCCCGCCATACATCATCTCAGTCATAATGGATTTTAACGTAATTAAGTCTTCTGTGACTACTCGGGCAAAAACATCGGAAACCTCATCCTGACGTTTCATAAATGCACCCTGGATATTATAGGTGCCAATATGTGGAATCACCGGTTTGATCCACGGGAACGTGCGACTTTCAGTACGCGCAAAAAACTGTGGATAGCGGATATAATGCGGTTCCAGCGGATTAAACACCATCCAGATGGCAATCCAGTTAGTCAGGAAACCCCACACCGCTGCCCAGAAAGGAACCGTCCAGTGCCAGGGTACAACAAACCAGACAATCATCTGGAATATACCGAAGAACATTCCAATTAATGCACTGATATGCCAGATAAAGTTGATTTCTTTACGTCCCACTTTCAGGAACATGTTCACCATTAAACGGCGATCACCTTCCATTTGGCGCACCACCATTTCCCGCATATCCACAAGTGACTCGACGTTCATGGTCAGCTCAGTCACTAATTCTCTTAAAATACCTGGCAGCTGTTTATGCGCTTGCGAATAGATACGGCGCTTAATTGAATAGGGTAAGTTTTCCCACAGTACCGCATTACGGTCGATCATCATTTCATCAATCAGATGTTCAAGTTCAAAACCGACCTGCTCACCGATAATCCGTGCCATATCTTCCGGATCCATGGCATCCAGAAATTCACGTAAAGAACCCAATTTCGATAAGGTATTGTCGGTGATAATTCCTGAAATGCGACCGGCTTTACGTGGCACAATCCCCTGCCAGCCGACAGGGAGTGGCCCTAAGTGGAATCCCCAAAACGTCAGGGGGTAAAACACCATTTTCAGTGCCATCCACACATGTGCCCAAGTTACAAAAGCTGTCACAGGAATGATGCTAAGTACTGCCCAGAAATCAGGGCGATTCAAGAAGGTTTGCCACAATTCGTTGACGTACTCAAACATGCACGATTTCCATATTTAATTTTTTAATCACAAAATACTTAATTATAAAAGCTCACTATTCTCACTATAAACCGACACTTAGAGTATAGGAAAATTGTAGCATGGGTTCTGTCTCTGCAACCACATTACCCTTCTGATCCGTCATCTCTTCGCCAGCCCCAATCCCGATACTAAAACTGCTAATCCGTTCTTTACTGAGCAATACATAGGCTAAATCTATACCCGCACCCAGTCTTGCTTCATATTCATTGTTGATGTGTTTACTTTCCAGATGCCCTGCATAGACACCCAGGTAGTAACCGTTTTTATCTTTTCCGGTAAGGTAATAAGGATAACGAAACCCAACCTGAGCACCGGCATTATAGTCATCATTATAAAACACACCCGCTTTTGCATAGGCGATGCCATAAGGATTGACCCATTCTGCATTCAGATGAAGAAGCTTTTTGGTAAATCCAGCCCCGATATTCCATGTTTTAGCACTGTCTGATGTCAATTTCGCTTCAGGTAAATATGAATGGTCTTGTGCATGAGCAATATTTACCAGCGCAAAAAAAGCCAGCAAAGGATACACTTTTGTGATTATTTTCATCGTTGTCCCTAAATTTTATTTTTTAGTACAGTCCTTTTTTTGAATTTTGACTTTAGCAGAATTATCAGAACTCTTATATACTGCACTTTACAATTTTAATGTCTGTAAAGTCAAAGTTTAAACTAAACCCGCCTAACAGTTCGCCAGAACAAATATCAAAAAATGCTGACTTGCGTTAGAATATGCCACCAGATTTTTCACTCCCCTGTATGTAAGTCGATCGCGTATGAAGCAGCACTTTCCTTTAAAAAATGTTCAGCAAGAAAAGCGCATTTATCGCAATCGGGTTTTTATCTCCATCGGGATTGTGGCATTCTTTCTGCTCCTGCTTGTTGCCCGTTATGCCTATCTGCAAATTGCGCATTATAATGAGTTTTCAACCGCTTCAGACCAGAACCGTATCCGGCTACAGCCTTTGGCACCTGCACGCGGCTATATCTATGACCGTAATGGTATTTTGCTGGCAGATAATTATCCGGTATTTTCTGCGACTATGTCCCGGGCTGATGTAAAAGATATTGAAGATACAGTCAAGCGTTTAACCCCGATTCTAAGGCTGACCCAAGAAGATATCGACCGTTTTAGCAGCCGCATCAAGACCGCTAAAAAAACCGAACGTGTATCATTAAAATTAAATTTAACCGAAACCGATATTGCTAAATTTAGCGAAGTCAAGTTTGAGTTTCCCGGGGTCAATATTGAAACCCAGATGACGCGCTACTATCCGCATGGTGAGCTGTTTGCGCACGTGATTGGTTATGTAGGGCGTATTAACGACAAAGAATTGAAGTCGATTGACAAAGACTTATATGCCGGCACCAACCTGATTGGTAAAATTGGGGTGGAGAAATCTTATGAAGATCTGTTGCATGGCTTGCCCGGCAATGAATCTGTCGAGGCTGATGCTCACGGTAACGTATTACGTAATTTAGGTCGTAAAGAGCCGGTACGCGGAAATGACTTGTACCTTTCAATTGACTATGGCTTACAGGTCACAGCCACCGAGCAACTGGCGGGTCGTCGCGGTGCCATTGTGGCGCTAAATCCGAAAACAGGAGAAATTCTGGCCCTGGTTTCCAGTCCAAGTTTTAACCCGAATTTATTTGTGACCGGGATTAGCAATACCGACTATAGTGCACTACGTGACAATCTTGACCAGCCGCTGTATAACCGTGCTGTACAAGGTGCCTATCCTCCAGGTTCAACCATTAAACCGATGTTTGGTTTAGGTGGGCTGCATTACAATATCGTGGATTGGAACACCGCCATTTCAGACCCCGGGTATTTTTCTTTACCAGGCGATTCGCATAAATTCCGTGATTGGCGCAAATCAGGTCATGGCACGGTCAATCTGCATAAAGCTCAAGTGGTTTCTTGTGATACCTATTATTATATTTTGGCCTACCGCATGGGCATTGAAAAAATGAATGCCTGGATGCGCCAATTTGGCTTTAGTGAAAAAACTGGCGTCGATTTACCGAGTGAAAGTACCGGTTTGTATCCGAACCCGGACTGGAAAATGCGGACCCGTAAGAGCAAATGGCTAAAAGGTGAAACCATTTCCGTCAGTATCGGACAAGGTGCCTTTACTGCAACGCCGCTGCAACTGGCTATGGCTACTGCAATTACTGCAAACCAAGGTGCGCATATTACACCTCACGTACTGCGTGAAAGTCACGGCGCCAAACCTTTTCAAATGCGTAATGCACCAGATGGTAAAATTCAGTTTAACGGCAAACCCGAAGACTGGATTAAAATGCGCGATGCCATGATTGATGTTATCGAGACCGGTACAGGTCGTGGTATTCGTACCCCGCTGTATCATATTGCAGGAAAAACCGGGACTGCACAGGTCAAAAGTATTGCCCAAGGTAAAAAATACAACGAAGCATTATTAAGTGAACGTCAGCTTGACCATGGTTTATTTATTGGTTTTGCCCCGGCTGAAAATCCTGAGATTGCGGTTGCGATTGTTTGGGAAAATGGTAAACACGGTGGTTCGGCCGCGCAGCTGGCTCGTCCTCTGTTTGACTATTGGTTATACACCCGTAAAAAGAATCCGATCCGTCCTGCGGGCCATCAAATTAGTGGCGGCCTCATGACCGCAGGCATCAAACCAGGTGAATTGCCAAGTGGCACGGCACCAGTGGACACCGCGACCAATGTTCAGAGCAATACAACAGCAGCAGCGACACAGCATGCTACTCAAGCCGCATCAGGCGCACAACCCGCAGAAGTTGAAGGTGACTGATCTATGAAAAATCAACTCCGTATTATTGGCGGTGAATGGAAACGCCGTCAGCTTCCTTTTGCCAGTGTTGAAGGTTTACGCCCTACACCCGACCGTGTCCGTGAAACTTTGTTTAACTGGCTGATGTGGGATATTCAAAATGCACAGGTTCTCGATATCTGTGCCGGCTCAGGAGCTTTAAGTTTTGAAGCTTTATCCCGCGGTGCAGCACAGGTGGTAATGATTGAACCGAACCGTGCACAAGCTGCTTTTTTAACCGATAATTTGCAGTTGCTGAAAGTGACCAGCCAACATGCCAAACTCAAAGTCGCCACGGCACAGCAAACCTTACCTACCCTGAAACAGTCCTTTGATCTGGTTTTTTTAGATCCGCCTTATAGTCTGGATTTATGGGAAGAACTGGCCCAACTTGCTGACCCGCTGATTAAAGACCGTGCCTTTATCTATGTGGAGGCCGATCGCGAGTTAAATCAGCTTAAACTCCCCGCTTCTTGGCAACAGATTAAACAAAGCAAGGCTGGAACAGTCCGTGCAGGACTGTATCAAAAAAATGCATCCTGATTAAAAATAAAAAAAGGATTCCTGAATGGAATCCTTTTTTGTTAAATGTAGTCAGTCAATTTCAGATCGGTGATAGATTAATTAACGACCATAGCGCCAGTCTCGGTCATTTCTATCATGATCCCAGTCCGGATGGTCTTTATTGTGCCAGTCACGGTCACCATGATGGTGTCGGTCATAATGCCCGTTACGGTCTCGATGACCACCATAATCGTCATCATAAGGATCCAGGACACAACCAGTTAATGACACTGCCAATACAGAAAGTAAGATCACTTTTTTCATCATCTTCATCACCTCTTTACGGCGTGACTTCAGTATTAGATGCTTTGATGAAGAGCGATGGGAGTCTATGTGAAATTTTGTAGTCATTTATGTCTTTTTTATTCACAGGAACAATTTCTGTCCTGAATGCTGAAGCGGTTTTATACAAAGTTCTCCTTAGGTTTGCATAAATCCTGCTAAACATATGCTTGGCTTTTTGACTGATCTTTTGAATACTACCGATTTTTCATCTGTACAGATCGCTATGACTTGGTTGTTATTTATTGTTGGGGCAATGGTCGCAGGTTTTGTACAGGGACTGACGGGCTTTGCCTTTGCCCTCATTGCCATGTCATTCTGGGTGTGGGTCCTCCCCCCGCAAATTGCTGCCCCACTGGTGGTCTTTGCTTCGGTGTGGAGCCATGTCATTTCATTGTCCAATGAACAGCAGCATCCACATCTAAATAAAGCACTGGTGCTGCCTTATTTAATTGCCGGGCTGATTGGCGTACCTTTGGGCACATATCTGCTGCATATTATTCAGCCCGAAGCCTTTAAAGTCGTTTTAGGCTTATTTTTGATGTTGTGGTGTCCGGTGATGTTTTTCAATCCGGCATTTCCACGGCTGCAACAATCCGGAAAACTGGCAGACAGTCTGGTTGGATTTTTGGGCGGAATTCTGGGTGGTTTAGGCGGTTTTTGCGGTTCGTTGCCTTCTGCCTGGGTCATGCTGAAAAATCTTCCCAAACAGCAACAACGTTACATTTTACGACATTTTAATTTTGGCATTCAGCTGTTTACCTTACTGGCCTATTTACTGCAAGGCACGCTTGACATCCAGCTCTGGCCTTATATGACAATTTTGCTGATCAGTGTCAGTTTTCCCGCCATTTTAGGGGCAAAATTATTTTATAAAATTTCGGAAACACAATTTAAACATACGGTTTTAAGCCTTTTATTTGCTTCTGGCTGTTTCCTGATTTTCAATACACTGCTCTAAAGAGTAGTGTCTACCTCCAAAAAAAATCAGGTTTATATGTTGAGATATTGCAACCTTATTTATCTATAACAACCGGTCAAAATTACAATAAATCTCACTTAAACAAAAAACACCCAATCAGTCGGGCAGATCAAATATATTGGCAGGAAAACTTTATACAATAACCTAACCCCATCATCCATTTTCCTAGAAATGAAAACCTTAATTTTATTAGCAGGAATGATTCTTCTATCTGGCTGTTCTCTGACCACCTCTCATGAGCTGAAACATGCAGAAAAAATGCTGACAAATTTTCAGTGCAATAGAATTGAAACCGCACAAATGGCGCATACTTCGATTACCTCCTATCATGAACAGGCACTCGCTTCTAGCCGCCAGAAAGCCGAATCTTATGTACAAAGCTATAAAGATGGAGAGGAGTTATTTAAGGTGCCATTAACAGAAGTGATCGAGGAACAATATTATATTTATCAGGAAGCTTGCCAACATTTAGGCGGGATTAACCCGGCACAAAATCAATAATTTTTTAAGCGAAAATTGAATTTCACAGTGACTGATCCATCATGTGCATCGAGCCAAGATGTTGCCATCTGCATCTCTTGGCTTCGCTTGAAGATCAGTCAGGGAAACCGTACGTTTTCACTTAGGTTTCATGGTAATAACGTGTATCCACGCTAAACTGTTCTGGAAATTTGGCCTGAATTTGTGCATAAAAAGCCATAATTTCAGCCATATCTTTTTCATAATCACCACTAGGATAAACAATTTTACCCACCCCGGTTTTCTTCTTGGCATAATCCATATAAGCCAATGCAATGGGCACGCCTGCATTGACTGCCACATGGTAGAAACCAGTCTTCCATTGTTTCTGTTTGGCACGCGTTGCTTCCGGTGTAACCAACATCACCAGTTTTGGATGGGTTTTAAATAAATCCGACATCACCTGAACCATACTTGGTCGTGGCTCACCCTCTTTTTTCGCTGTACGGTCAATTCCGATTCCGCCCATTGCGCGTACACATGGACCAAAAGGAAATTTCATATAGCTGTCTTTAATGGTAATACGAACGTTGACCCCTAAGGCCTTGAGTGCCAGACGTGCATATAAGGCATCCCAGTTGCTGGTGTGCGGTGCAGCAATCATGACGCACTGATCCAGATCAAGAGGCCAATGGTTATCGATTTCCCAGCCCATCATTTTTAAACTTTGTTCAGCTAATTTCTCAAACACTTACCGCACCGCCACTTAATCAAGTGCGCAAATTTTAACAAGGTCGCTGAAATATAAAAGTGCATTGTGAATAATAATCAACCAGTTAATAGATCAAGACATAACTGTCAAGTTCAAATAAAATAGCTAAGGGCTGCTGTTTTATTTTGCACCCATTTCCACATTAAGATCATAAACTGATGATCTTAAGCCGAAGTTCCATATCTAAACCATGTAAAAAAGACCGAATAAAGTCGGTGGCTATTCATTCCATTTAATTTAGTGAACACTATCATGGTGTTAATGAGGTAGGAAAAGTGGGGTCCACTGGACACTTACAGCTTATAGGATAGATTGGTAAGATGAGTTCGCCGGATGCGTACCTTCTTAAGTTTATTAGTTCAGACTTACTTAAAGAAAATCCCAGTTTTAAGAGATTAAAACTGGGATTTGGGTTTGACCCAATATGCTGCCTTTGCAACATATCTAAGATGAGTTTTAGATAATGATATTTACACCACCTGCAGCAACGATCTCATTCTCAACCCATACTTTGGCACTAGAATCACTCCAAGTATACTCAGTCATAGTGACATTATTGGCATCTGTAATAACAGCTCCTTTAATAGCACCTGTTTCCAATGTAACTTTATCAGCAGCATCACCGTAGATTGCCAATATATCAGTATCAGAAATATCTAGAACATCCTGAGCTGTCAGAGTAAGTGTTGATCCTTCTGCTTCATTACCCAAATTAATGTGCTCAATACCTGTGATGTTATTATGCAAGGATAGATCAAGATTGATTCCTCCCAATAATGTCAAAGTATCAATGCCTAAGCCACCATTCACAGATTCAAATCCAGTGCCAGATATCATAATCGTATCATTGCCTGAACCGCCATTCATAGTGTCATAACCATTACCATCAATGAGTAAATCATTACCAGCACCACCATTTAATGTATCGTTACCTGTACCACCTCGTAACAAGTCATTACCATCATTGCCATTCAGGACATCATCACCATCAAAGCCATATAGACGTTCACTGCTGAATCCTAATAAGCTACTATCCAAAACATCATTTCCAGAAGTTCCTTGAATAATATCAGGACTACCGCTCTGACCGATTAGACCTTCAAGAACCGCTGCATCAGCAAGAGAAGCGATAATATCGCTATCTGTTGAATTATAGCTGTCAGTTGCTGTAATGGTGAAAGTACCCAATACACTGACATCCAGCGTTAATCCGCCATTTAAGGTTTGTAAGACAGTTAACAAGTTAATGCCGTCAGATTGTAATCTTACTGTCGCAAGCAACTCATTAATTGCCCAGTTATCGATATCACCGCCGTCAATTGCAGTAATCGTGAGTGTTGAAGTCGGACCTAAAAGACCTAGTAATGCAGTGTTTTCAACCGTGAAACTTAGACCTAGATCGAGCAGAATTACAATAAGGACTGGATTGAATTACAGTTAGCCCATGTGGATGGCGACATGTCCCGAGCTTCTTACAACCATGCGAGTTGGTTAAAAGATCGAAGACAGATGATGCAGCATTTAGCTGATGCTATTGATCATTGGCATGAATAACACCAAAAATAAACTATCTAATCTCAAAAAAACTACGAGTATTGATAGCAATAAAATGCGTACAAAACTATAGTTAAACTCATTTTTTCTGCTCAAAGACTCCTGCAATTTCAACACAATCAGGAGTCTCTTACTTTTCTCATCAGAATCGATCGTGGTCATATTTAACGTAGTGAGATTCATAGCACTGTTGTACGTAGCCTGACAATCTACCTTCTTTAAATTAAGCAGTGAATGACATCCAACAGTTTTTGGTCTTTTTGGCGTTCAATAAGTCTTGCCGACATTCCTAAAGAAATGGGTTTTTCAACATCCAAAATAGGATGATCCCCAATAAACAACATTTCAGAAAATTCACAGCCAAAATATGCCTGAATTACCCCATAAATTTGCTGCTCAGGTTTGATAGCCCCGACTTCATAACTAAAAACAATGACATCAAAAAGATTAGGAAGTATTTTTTTGAGTTGCTCACCATAAGGCAGAGCCAAATTAGAACAGAGAGCAATTTTGAAACCACTTTGTTTTAAAATTTGAAGTGTAGGAACTGTATCTTCATAGAGCTGAATTGTACTTAACTCAAACTCAAGATCATTGTTGATTTCCATGCAAAGTTGTTCTGGTAGTTCTGCTCCAAAAATCCTTGCTAATTGTGCAACGTCAACAGGATTCGACATAATTATGCCTGCATCATCTGCACTTGTTTTTCTACCATTAGCTTTTAACCATCTCATCAACTTACGATATGGGGATCGGCTCGCACCAATTTTGACAAGTGTCCCAAAAGCATCAAACACAAGAACTTTAGGAAAGTGGCTCATATTTTTAACTACGAATAAAGATTTTATGGTGAGTTTAGCCTAATAAAGACTAAGATTTTTTTTTGCATTTAACTAAAAACACATTGAATAGTTATTTATTCAAATTAGCAGGATTACAGTTAGTCCCATGCACATAGTGATATGACTCGCGCATCTTACAATCATGCTCGCTGGTTAAAAGATCGCAGAGAAATGACTAAACATTTAGTTGATATTAACAAGAAAAATCACATAATAAATTTAAATGCATTTAATAAAATTGACGAGTGATTTTATCGTAAGTCAACCCGAATTCTGCTTAAGAATCCAGGTTAAATTAAAAGAATTTTGATTTTAAATTAAAAACAATGAGATGGACTATTTATCTCTTTAATATTTTTACTTTTATTAATTAAATTAAGTAATATATAGCAATTAAATTCAATTTTCATAAACTCTTTACGTGGACAATTGGGAAGTGAAAAACCAATCATAGAAAATTTTTTTACAATCTCATCTATATGAAACCTATATTCCTTATCTCTTATTGGATTATTTTGTAAATTTAAAATATTGTTATTAATATCATCAATGAATTCATTATATCTTTGTGATATATTAAAATCACCATTGACAGAATCATTATGAATGAAGTGATAAAACTCAAATTTATCAATACTTTGAATACTAATAAATTCAACCTTACTCAAATAATGATCTAAAATTTCGGAAAAATTTTTATAATGATTTAAATATGTAGTCTGAGTGTTTACCATCTGCGTATTTAAATTATTCTTATGAGTTGTATTATATGTGTGAACATAAATATTTGAGGCATGCCACAAAAAAATCAATGTTAATATAGCAAGTGTAGCAGGTGGAATCTTTAAAGTATTTTCATAATATTCTAGAAAATTACCTAGACAATCATCCACAAAACAGACATCAACTCCATTTTTATAGAGTTGATATGTTGTAACCAAAAAAAATATCACAAAAATTATAAAACTTGAAAAAATAATAATTTTAATAGAAACATCTATTTTTTTATTAAATTTTTCCACTTTACTTCTCTTCATAGTTTAGTCGATATTTTTGTAGCAATATATTTAGAGCATTAGCAGACCCTTCATATATATATTGCGGATGAGATCTAATAAAAATTAATCTTTGCTGTGTTCTAAAAAATTTCTTTCTGTAACGATAGGTATTTTTATGGGTTAAGGAGTCCCTTATTAACTCAAATATACTCTTTCTTACATATTCTAAATCGTTAGGATTTGGCAAAGGTTTAATTTTTTTTATTTTTTTAAAAAAACGATTAGAACAAGGATTATTTACACGACTAATTTTATTAATCAGCCCAACACAACGATTATAATCTGATCTATAAAAATAGTGAGATCTATAATTGGGTATTTTCTTTTGTATAGAAAGCCTATTAATTGCAGCTCTTAAGTTTTTAGTCTCACTTTTATCATATCGAGGTTTATTAAAATCAATTCTTAAGTTATGAACTTTTAGTGGTTCCGTAGAAAAATATTCCGTTTTTATTTTTTCTATATTTAGTGGTAAATCAACAGAATTTAGTAAATTTTCTACTATATTAATAGTCGCATTAAAATCGAATTTATGTTTAGTAGTTGAAATCGTAATATCATCTACATAACGAGTATATCTTAGGTTCTTATTATTTAGACGCTGTGCCAACAAAGGTTCAATCGAAAATAAACATAATGAAGCGATATAACTAGATGTTAATGCTCCTTGTGGAACATGACCATTCACACAACAAATTTTTGTAAGTATGTTAACCACACTTTCTGAATACTTAAAAAATTCTCTAAATATTTTTTTAACTAATGACTCATCGATATTATCAAAAAAGTCTTTAATATCCAATTTCAAAACAGATTTGCTTAAACAATGTCTTTTTGCACAATTAATATAATCATGTGCAGGCTCATGTTTTTCAGATGGAACTGACCCAAATAAATATACTGGCCAAATTACTAATGGCTTAAAAATACGATGGTTAATTCGCCTTTGAATATTTCGTATTTCTTTACATGGCTTATGAATGAGTCTTTCCCTGCCATCACTTTTCTTTATAAAAAAATGCTCATATTTTTTATTATCAGGTAAATTTGCTGCATATTTTAAATCCGATAAAGTAACTCCTAGAGCTGATGCCAAATTATTAAGTGAGGATATTTTGTTTGTTGTATTTAATTTAAATAAATATTTATCAGGAATAGTCATATTAGTATTTGATATAAGTGAAGTTACCCTTAATGCTCAGGCATAACAAAGGGAAAATAATTAATTTATGTCTCATCGCATACATATCCAAGAATAAACCAAATCAACTATTAACTTCACTTATCAGCTACTTGCTTGGCAGAGGAAGTGACGGAACCCGGATCCCCTCCACACATGTTAGGTTTCCCCAACGCTAATTAAGAATAATCAGCAAATAGATACTTTTTTTAATGCGACATCGACATCCAAACGAAACGCTTGGGGTCTTTAAATTATATATAAAAAACAATTTAAATCAATCATATATTTTTTCTTTAACAGAACCATATACTTTATTATTATCCATCTCATTAGTCCTAAAACAAAAATTTGATCACTTAACAAAAGCCTATTACTCTTTTTTATAGATGAGCAAGTTCCCAACTTCTATATCCAAAGCCAAACAAATCTTATCAATTGTCTCAAAATCAATACGTACGGACTCATCGTTATACAGCTTATAAAGCGTACTTTTATTAATTCCCGTCTCTTTTACAAGATCCGCAACTCTCATTTTTCTTTCAGCTAGCAATACAGCTAAGTTTGACTTAATCATATTTTCTCCCACTTAAGTAGTAAAAAATACTTGAAATAACGTAAAAGTATGATAATTTACGTTTAAGGAATAAATATTCCTAGTTTCCTAGTACTTTTCATGGGGTTAATTATGCCATAGCTACAGATAATTCCCCATAAATTTTAATAGAAACAGAAACAACTCAGGCCTGTCCAAGTTACTTATACCTCTCTCGCCAAAGTGAAACATAAGTAATCCAAACAAACCTGAGATACCACCAAGACGCAAATCATGAGGTATTCACCAATGATAATGAAATTAACGCATAAACGATATCCCTATTTCCTTGCACTGCCTTATTTCGGCTGTCAGGAGATCCCATATGTTTAATAAATCTGTATTTGATGGTGTCGTTGTATGTGAAGCTGCAAATGTAATGGCAACACATATTATTAAGGAATTTGAAATTCCACGCTTAGATCATTTAGCACCTAAACTCAGGGTTAATACTTGCTTTAATGACCATCAAGCAGTACGCCTTTGGGCTGATCGTTTATGTGATAACTATCCAATTTCTCATGATTTCAATATTTACGACTTAGAAGATCTCATCCAAACAGCTCGTACTAAATTTCTAAAAGTCATTTCTTAATTTATTCAGGGTCATGATTGAAATGACCCTGCCTTTTGTAGGTTCAAAATGAATACTGACACAACAATCTGGATGCCGTTGTACATTGGTGATCTTCAAGCAAAATTTACTCGCCTTTCGAGTGAGCAAGTAGGTGCTACTCTTTTTCTCATGATGGATTTTTGGAAGAATGGTCCTATACCAAACGCCCCTCACATTCTGATGAGTGTAACAAAGCTAACGAGTCCTAAAACAAAGAGTCTAATGACTACCTTAAAAGCCTTAAATCTTTTTGAGGAAGTGAATGGTTTCATTCAATCTAACTACTTCACCGCTTTGAAAGAACAAGCCATTCAGAATCAAAAGCTGAAATCCGAACGTGGAAAAGTTGCAGCACAAGCACGTTGGAATAAAAACACAAGCAATGCTAATGCATCAGATTCGCAATGCTCTAGCAATGCACAAGCATTACCTAAAGAATGCCCTTCATCTTCATCTTCATCTTCACCTCAAAGACAGGATGATAAAAATGAAGCGAAACCGATAAATCGAAAATGGATCTAGGAGTAGATAATGAATATAGCTATTGATCTATTAAAAACTCCTAATGAAGTTTTAACTACCCTGTGCTCAAAACATGGCTACCCATTAATAAAAGTTGGTAGTCATCAGTTATGCAAAGTCTGTGCAAAAGAAAATCTTGAACAAACTAATAAACAACACCAGGAAGATTTACAGCAAAAGTTGTTACAACACCGTATTCATAGCTCGGGGTTAAATCAACGTTATTTGGAATGTGGCTTTTCTAACTATAGTGTTAGTACTATTGAACAGCAGCAAGTTGTCGAATACTGTCAAAATTTCACACAGCAATTATTAAACGGGTCAAAATCTAACTTCATCCTTTATGGCACACCAGGTACCGGAAAAACCCATTTAGGTTCAGCGATCGTTCGCAATCTTATCTATAAAGCCAAAATGTCTGCTCGTTATATAACGAGTGCTCAGATAGCACAGACCATTATGAATTCATGGAATATTGAAGACCAATCTGAAGAACAGTGGATTCAATTTTTCGCTGATTTTGATTTACTGGTCTTGGATGAATATGGACTGCATGATCGCCATTCGTCTCGTTTAGAACTTGTTCATAAAGTGCTATACAAACGATATGACATGATGAAGCCAACCATGATTATCTCCAATTTCACTCTTGAAAATCTAGAACGAGATCTTGGTGTACGACTCTGGTCACGATTACACGAAAATCAGCTCATTATGGCTTCATGCTATTGGTCTGACTATAGAATTAGATAATTTTCAATCAAAGCCTTGGTCATTGCCAAGGCTTTTAAATCTTATAAACCTTTCTTACATTTCAAAATTTAAGTCATTAGACTTATCAATTCGTTGCCTATTATCCAATGTCTGATGCATAGAATTTAATGTGACAGGTTTTGCAGTATTTAGATCAGACTCTTCATTAATTTGCTGAATTTTATCTTCTAGCTTCCTAATTTGATCATCTAAAGTTCTGACACAATTCCTAATCGCTCTCGAATAATCGATATTTAATCCATATTTTGCGTGTTCACCATATGGATTTATTTGTATTTCTTTTATAAGCCTTCGCATATAAGCATCCGCTTTGGTTATTGACTCAAATGATTCTGCTAAAAATACACCTTCATTATTTTCATGAATCAATCGCAGATAATAATCCAAGCTATGGTCAGGAAGTTTATAACGTTTGACTCGATGACCTAACTTTTGAAGGTTTGAATTAACTCTTTTAGTGTCAGGCTCAAGTTGTTTAATTCTTGCAATGTGACCACTAAGGACTCTATTTCTGGAACTTCGCTCTTTTGCAAAGCTAACCAATCGACTGAGTTCAAAACTTGGAGATTCTGTAGATGGGGTTCCAAACATACTGTGACTTGCTGATCGATAGACTTTATCAGCTCTGGATGATTCAAATAATCCTTTAAGAGTTTGAATAATGTTGGCTCCAAGTCTCTTAAAAAAATTGTCAGATCTGGTACTGGTAATTCCTTTTTGAGCTCCTGCTCGTAAGTGTTGATCGTTACGGTCTTGTGCTCCAATTCTGTTTCTAATAATAAGATTTTCTCTTCTAATACGCTCTGATAATGCTTCTGTATTTCTACAGTCTTCTTCAAGCTGTCTTCGATACTCAAATTCAGCTTTTGTTGATTTTTCAACTTCTCTATCTGTGCTTGTAATTGATTGACGTACTCTTGACTCAATTGTCCTAGTTCGGTCATGAGCATGATTTATCTCCACAGGATAATGAGTAAAAGTAAAATGATGAGAGTCAATGAAAGTCCAATGAATGTCCTTGATAATTTCATTTGTTCTACGATATGACTGTTGCCAGTTTGAATTAGACTCATTTTGTCCTCCCACGTCCTGTTTTGCTTGATATGATTGGCTTCGATCTTGTTGATTAACTTCTGGTGTTTGTTGATTAAGCTTTCGAGTTCTTGGTTCTCCTTCTGTTGAATCTCTATTGTTTCTTGGTTCTGTGAGTTGATTGTATTCATTTCGCTGAGCTGAGAATTCAGTTGTTTGATATTCGCTTCTTGTGCATAAACTGTTTTCTTGGCTTCGATCAAACTGTTGAATTGCTGATTCATCAGATGCTCGTACTGCATTACGATCTGGGTAATGTTGGCTGTTGTATTGCTCACGTTTTGCTCTAACACGTCCAATTTGCTCAAAACATTGGTTTGCTTTGTCTCGATCGCGTTCCAAATCTTCTGAGACTTGTTGTAATGTTCTTTGAGAGCATGCTGCTCTATCTCTATCTTGGAGATAAGTTCTGATCGAAAAATTTTCATGGTAAAAGTCTGCCTTTAAACGGTCTGTGCCTTCTTCTGTGTCTAGGGATATATAGTTTTTACCCTCTCGCTTTATTGTCCCAATCTCACGTAAAGATTGAATAAGTGAAGCTCGATCTGTGATAACGCCATTCACTATGCGGTGATGAACAAATTTATCGATCAGTTGGATACGGTGTTCTTTAGGTTGCTCTTTTAAATCTGCTCGGAGTGCTGCTGCATTTTGTAAATAGATATGATCAGGAAGCTTTGAATCCTGACTTCGTGTAGGGTCATCTGGACGAGCCCAGTTATTTCGATAGTTAAAATAATCCCTAAGTGGATCGAAGTAGTAGCGATGACCAGGTGGAGCAATGTTTAAGGATTTACCTGAAGTCAGCTCAATACGTGGCACGAGAATATGGACGTGTTTTGCGCCATTATCTTCAACATGCACGACAGCCGTCATGTGATATTGGTGTGGTGCTAAACCTGCGAATGCATGCTGCTCAAAGGCATCTAATACATCAGATATATCCTTATCAGATAATTTATCCTGTTCAGCCCATGCAATTACAACAGACGTATACTTGTACTTGTGTGGTGAGCTTTGAGCTAAAGCTGTAAAGGTACTCGGATCACCTCGTAAAACTTGTATACCTGCTCTCGGACGATTTAGATGGTCTTTATCATCAATTACATAACTAGCAGCACGTGCTGGATCTCCGACACCATTCTCAAGGAACTTGATATACATTATGACTAGTCCCTTCCTATTGTTGCACGTGCTATAGCTCGTTGCTTGGCTCTTTCAACCGCCTCATCAGATCTAAAGATTGGTGGTAATGGATGAAGATGTTGATGGAGTTCTTGTTGTATCTCACTCAGTACTTTTAGACACATGCCACAAGAGAATCGATCCTTATCAGCTTGTTTACCTAAACATAAATGATTGAGTGATCTTGCAATTTGATTGATGTTATTACCAATCCTGCCAAGCTCCCTTAACAGCTCAGGATCTACCTTAGGCGCTGTAGGCTGTATAAATTTCGCTTTACGCCGATATCTTTTCTTAACATCTTTATTTTCAATTCCTTCTTTTGCGTTCTCTTCCGTCAACTCAGTATTCTTTTTAGCAAGAAACTCTCTAGCAATTAAAAAACGAATAAAATCAGTAAAAATCATATTTTCGGCTGCTAATAATTGCTCTAATTCCTGCACTTGGGCATCTGTAAACCTTAATCTTTTGACAACTGTTCGTTTGCCATTCGCCATAACGTCACCATTTATGTGAAGTGGGTTCTGGGGTCTTAGGGGCCTCCCTAACAAGCCCTGTTGCGTACCAAAAATAAGTGCGTAGCAGTTATTTTTGTAGCTACAGGTAGGCTTGCTTAATGAGGCCACTATCCAATTAGGCATTCACCTAACTCGTCAAAAGGCTACTAAAAATGAGAATATGAAGATTGAATCCGTTAATTTTTTTGAAATTTTTGCTAATAATTTTAATTTTTGGTGTGATTTAAATGCTGTAAGTAACTTGATAAAAAATCCCATTTAAAAAAATGGGATTTTTTATGTATTAAAAGTATTGCAACGTAATAAATATGAAGAGTGATTTGAATGACTTGATTTAAAGACTAAATTTTCTCAAATAGTTCAGTTGCAATTTTTCTCGCTAACTCATTTTGTGCCTCTGATAATTCAGGTAAGTCGATAACATATTGAATTGCTTCACGACCTGCTATTTCCATAGGCCCATAGTCATCGTATGCTTCCCCTGTATAGGCATTGTAAGCTCTCAAATCATCTTGCGTGTAATCTACGCCACACATCTGAGCTAAATAAATATATAACCATGCTTCACCAGTGTTCTTAAATAATCGTTGGTAAAGAAAGTATTCAATTGCCTCAAGATCACCCTGATTACATAGATACAACATCTGCTTGTAGATATCTTCCCCATCTGCATCAAAATTTATTTCTTCAAGATTCAAAGGGCAATTTTTGATATAGGATTCGAAGAATTCTGCTTGCTGTATATATTCCTCATATTTCTCTTTATTTTTTTTCGTTTCTTCAGATTTGATATATTTTTGTTTAGTGTTGTCCCAATGACTACCAAAATTTGAACCATTTCGACCATACGGTGCAATTTGATTTGCTAAGTAACGATAATATCCAGCAACTAAAGCATAGGCATCTAGATTCTTTCGATCTTTTGCATAGGACAAGATAGTTTCAAAATGGTCTTCTATCGTTTTGAACTCAAAATCTTCACCTTCAAAATATCCTTGCTCCAATTCATATCTAAGTTCAAACGCGTCTAGTAGCCCATTATCAAAGCAAACGTGACTCAAACTTTCTCTCATAGCTTTGAAATCGATAACTTCTAGATTCAAATACAAAAGTTCTTGATAGACAGTTTTAGCAATCGAAAAGTAAACCTCTTCTGACATGTCTAACTTCGATAGATACTGCAATCGAGTAATAATGTTTTTAATTTGATCCAATAAGTGACGACCTTCATAGTCATCCCAATGTAGACCATTTTCATCATAGTTCGAGTAGTCTGATTCAGGTGGGTTTTTAAATATTTCTAAGGTTAACGCATTGATAAGCTCATGCTGATAATATTCTTCAGAATCATCATATTGGACACTAATTATCAAATTCTGAGTAACAAAAGCATTATAAGTTTTATAGCCTTGGTCCAAAGCTATTAATTCGTAAATATGTGAACGACCAATCTTTACAGAATGTAGTTCCTGAATTTTTTTTGATAATTTAAATGCGAAATCTTGAATAGACATAATTTTCTCTGTTGCCAACTCTAAACTCTTTTATTCAAAGAATTTTTGGTGTCATATGACTTATAGCAACGCATGTTTAAATGCTAAGAACCAAACGAGTTGATACTTAAGAAAATTAAAATTTTGATGTGGTTTATAAATCAAACCTATAGCTTTCAATCCCTTTTCTACTCATGCGTAAGTACGGTAGGCGACCTTAATAACTAATTTAACATTTTTTTTAAAAATTACAATCATCTAAATAAAAATTGATATTTTTCTATATCTTCAGAATATTCTTCATATTACCAAAATTAAATCTTTTATAAAAAACCATTCCTCAAACTACCAACCTAAGTCCTCCTCCCTTTTTCTTTGTAAAGTCTCCTTACTTTTACGGCTTGCTCTTTGTCGAATCTTGCCTCGCAATTTCCATAGCTGAATTGGTGAAATTAGCTGTTCTGGTAAAAACAAATCTAAATGATCAACTAGGTCTAATGTCATCAAAATCGCGATCAAGTTTTCTAATGTGACCTGTCCCGCTTCTGCATTCATCACAACTTTTCTAGAAACTCCTGTGTGTTGAGCCACCTCCAGTTGTGTCAGGTTTAAGTTGAGTCTAGCTCTTTGTAACCTTTGCCCTAACTCAATAGCAAGGGCATGCGCTGTCTTAGAATTATGCTGTGTCATGTAAAGTTACCTATATGGCACTTAGATCGCCGAAATACCAATTAAAGTTCAATTTAAGGTAAAAGAACGTAGATAACCAATCGCTACAAGAAATTTAAACTTCACACTAAATTTAGAAGTTAACCATTTTTTTGAAGTTTTGCACAAATACCATTTTTCAAAACTTAACCCTGCTATTTTTATCTAAGTGACATATTTCAAATGATGAACTCATAAAGAAATTATGTGCATTAAAAACCTTAAAAATCAACATATAGGATTTTAAATGATTGATTTGGCTTTATTTTTTCTAGATTACTTTAATCTATCTCTCAAATATCGTTTGTTTTCTGTTGTTGTTCAATAAGCTTGGGGGAGAATGATATGGGAATTACACTAGATCTCACCAATACTGAAAGACGAGTTTCTACAGCAGAATTTGCTTTGCGTATGAATATCAGTGAGAAAGAACTCTATCAACGTATTAAAGATGGGCGTATACAAGCACCTATCAAGGATGGTCGTAAAAATTTTTGGCTGAATAGTTATGTACTTGCATGCATCACAAGCACGGAAATGTATATTGATTTCCTTTAAAAGCAATCAAATAAAAAAGGTCGCTAAAAATAGCGACCTTTTTTACAACAAAATATTTTGTGAGTAACACTATGAGTAACTTATAAAAACACTATCAATAAATATATAAATTACAAAGAATTACACACAGTATAGGCAGATTACATCATACCGCCCATTCCACCCATGCCACCCATATCAGGCATAGCAGGTTTATCTTCAGGAATATCTGTGATCATGCATTCAGTCGTTAACATTAAAGCAGCAACAGAAGCAGCATGTTCAAGTGCAGAACGCGTTACTTTTGCAGGGTCAAGAATACCCATTTCAAGCATATCGCCATATTCACCAGTAGCAGCATTATAACCGAAGTTCCCTTCGCCATTTTTCACAGCATTGATGACTACAGATGGCTCATCGCCCGCATTCGCTACGATTTGACGAAGCGGAGCTTCAATAGCGCGACGTAAAATGTTAATACCTACGTTTTGGTCATCATTGGCACCAGTTACACCGTTAAGCGCAGAAGCTGCACGCACCAGCGCAACACCACCACCCGCAACTACACCTTCTTCAACTGCAGCACGTGTTGCATGAAGCGCATCGTCAACACGGTCTTTTTTCTCTTTCATTTCGACTTCAGTTGCTGCACCAATTTTAATCACTGCAACACCGCCAGCCAATTTAGCAACGCGTTCCTGAAGCTTTTCTTTGTCGTATTCTGACGTAGATTCTTCAATTTGCGCACGGATTTGTTGAACGCGTTCAGCAATCTGGTTTGCATCGCCAGCACCATCTACAATCACGGTGTTTTCTTTAGATACTGTTACTTTATGTGCAGTACCCAAATCTTGAAGTGTAGCTTGCTCTAAAGACATACCCACTTCTTCAGAAATGACAGTAGCACCAGTCAAGATTGCGATATCTTGCAGCATTGCTTTACGACGGTCACCAAAACCAGGTGCTTTCACTGCACATACTTTAATGATGCCGCGCATGTTGTTTACGACAAGCGTAGCCAACGCTTCGCCTTCAACATCTTCAGCAATAATAAGAAGAGGTTTACCAGTTTTTGCAACCGCTTCAAGTACTGTAATCAATTCACGGATATTGCTAATTTTTTTATCAACAAGCAGGATGAACGGATTTTCAAGTTCTGCAGTCAAGGTATCTTGTTTGTTGGCAAAGTACGGGCTGATATAACCACGGTCAAATTGCATACCTTCAACAACGTCTAACGCATCTTCAAAACCTGAACCTTCTTCAACAGTGATCACGCCTTCTTTACCAACGCGTTCCATTGCTTGAGCAATCAGTTTACCCACAGTTTCGTCAGAGTTTGCAGAGATCGAACCCACTTGTTCAATTGCTTTCGTGTCAGACGCTGGTTTAGCAGTGGCTTTGATGTTTTCCACTACAGCTTTCACTGCAAGGTCGATACCGCGTTTCAAGTCCATTGGGTTCATACCCGCAGTCACCGACTTGATTCCTTCATTCAAGATTGCTTGAGCCAATACGGTTGCAGTTGTTGTACCGTCACCTGCGATGTCATTGGTTTTTGAAGAAACCTCACGAACCAGTTGAGCACCCATGTTCTCAAATTTATCTGCAAGTGAAATTTCTTTCGCTACAGTTACACCATCTTTAGTGATGTGTGGCGCACCGAAAGAACGGTCAATAACAACGTTACGGCCTTTAGGACCTAAAGTCACTTTTACCGCATCTGCAAGTACGTTTACACCTGCAATCATTTTGCTGCGAGCTGAATCACCGAATTTTACGTCTTTAGCTGACATGGTTTACTCCAAATATTTTTTAATTTTCAATAAGCTGAATAAATAATCAGATCTGAATCTGCTTGCTCAGGATTAACCTTCAAGCACAGCTAAAATGTCAGACTCTTTCATAATAAGAAGTTCTTCGCCTTGTACTTTTACAGTGGTACCCGCATAAGTGCCGAATAATACTTTGTCGCCAACTTTTACATCTAAAGCACGCACACCGTTGTCAGTAATCTGGCCATTGCCTACTGCAATAATTTCACCTTGAGCTGGTTTTTCAGCAGCAGAACCTGGAAGCAAAATACCGCCAGCAGTTTTAGTTTCTTCTTCAACACGACGAATAACTACGCGATCATGTAATGGACGAATGTTGCTCATTGGAAACTCCATCAGACTAAGTCTTTTATTAGTGAAGTAATGATGACTTTGTTATTCCATCGGTCATCATCAAATAATTTCGATGACACTTTTGTGGGGATGGAAAAAAACGCTTCAAGGGGCAAACAAAAAAAATTTGCTGTTTTTTGTATTTTTTTTATTCAAATCCGATATTTCTGCATTTAATCAGCACTTTCTTCTTTTAACACAAATTCTTTTTGCTGATTGTTAAAACAATAATGCTCTACATCAGCATTTGGATAAATCAGATTCAGACTGTTGGGTAAGCCCCGATGCAAACGGTAAGACGTTGCAGTTCCCGCATGAATATCCAGCACCGGATGGTCTGCCCCTAAATGGTAAATCTGGTTCAGATCATACACCGCTGATTGATGCAGATGACCATGTAACAGGCCATTTAAACCACTTTGACTCCAAGATTCCAAAGCCATACGCCCCAGCATTGGACAATCCTTGATCCCATGCGGATTATCCGGCGGTGTATAAAATGGCTGGTGCGCCACAATAAGTTTGATTTTACGCTTGGGAGCCATCATCAGCCTTTGATCAATTTGCTGAATTTGCTCCAGAGAAATATGGCCTCTGGTGTGATAACGCCGCCGAATACTATTGACGCCAATCAGATAAAAATGCTTGGTTTCCAGCACAGTTTCCATATGACCAAAGAAAATTTTATAGCGGGTAAAGGGACTGAATACCCGATTCCAGACATGGTACAAGGGAATATCATGATTTCCAGGCACCACCAGATAAGGTAGATTTAAACTTTCCACAAACTGTTTGCAGTCATAAAACTGCTTATAACGGGCGCGCTGGGTTAAGTCCCCACTGACCACTACAGCTTCCAAAGAATGTTGCTGACAAAATAGACGAATTGCAGCCATACAGGCCGGTCTTTCTGTACCAAAATGCAAATCAGATAGATGTAGAATCATAAGGAACCATTATTTTCAATGCATGCTTGCGTACGGAAATATGCAGCGGGGGCTGCATTTCCACAATCTCACCATCCAGTGCAAGAGTCAATTTTTTGGCTTTGGAATGTATTTGCACCTTGTCGGCAGAAAAGCTATACACATCTGGTGCATGATCAAGATTGCCTCGAATCAACTGCCATAAAATTTTAAATAACGTTGGTTTATCGCTTTTTGCCACCACCACCCCTGCGACTTTTCCCAATTCAGCACATTTGGCAATGCGTAAATTCATCTCTGCCAGTTGCAGCTGATTATTACCAAAAAAAATCAGCGGAGTTTTGACGGGATATTTTTTACCGTCAATTTCCACTTCCAGTTTCAGCTCTTTGCGATCACGAATCAGCACCTCAAGAGCCGAAGTATAGGCATGTAAAGCAAAACGGCCAAAACGCCGGTTATAGAGTTCACGCCTTTGTATGAATAAGGGATAAAGCCCCAAGCTGGCATTGTTTAAATAGATATGATCATTAATTTGTGCCACATGGACTGCACGGATTTGTCCTGTCGCGATAACATCGGCCGCTTTGAGCAGATCAAGTGGAATATGCAACAAGCGGGCAACATAATTGAAGGTTCCCAAGGGAAAAATACCCATAGGAATCTCGGTGCCTATCAATTTGGTAGCCACCGTATTGAGTGTACCATCCCCACCCGCAGCAACCACAATACCAATTTCTTCTGCCTGTAGATGGCGTGCGATGATTCTGTCCATAAAACTGCTAAAATCTGTTTCAGCACTAATTTCAAATGCCTGAATCTCATAACCATAGGCCGTTAAATTTGTCATAAGCGGCTCATAGATTTCATCTTTATTGGCTGCATGAAATCCTGATTTTTCATTATAGATAAGAGACAAAGGCTTGGCAGAAACTGACATTTTTACTACTTTTTTGAAGCAATTGCTCTAATTTCGTCCAAATTATCGACAATTGAAAGCATCTTTATGTAAAATTCGAATTACCACCATTTATTAAATCAATAGCGATCACCACGAAAATAACAACACTAAGTTATTGTTTTATAAATAAATAATTTAAATAAATAACACTCATAAAACTGATAAATGGATCAATTAATAAACGAACAATGTTTTAACTTATTGTTTTTAATGATTTAAAAAAATAAACATATAATATTCCAATCTATTTCAGCTACTTCTTTAGTCTTATTTTTTTTATGATTTTATGCTTTAATACAGCCACTTTTTTTTATATTTTCATCCTGGCGATGTATCCCATTGCCTGGATTGTACTTTGTACATTTGAACCGTACATATTTGAGATAGGCCTCACCATGACCCAAGTGAACGCACCAGAATTCGTTCGTAACCCTAAGCTTATTGCATGGGTGGAAGAGATTGCTAAATTAACCAAACCGGCAAAAATTGAATGGTGTGACGGTAGCGCAGAAGAATATCAACGTCTTATTGACTTGATGATCGCTAACGGCACTATGCAAGCACTTAACCCAGAAAAACACCCTGGTTCTTACTTGGCAAATTCAGATCCTTCTGACGTTGCTCGTGTTGAAGGTCGCACATTTATCTGTTCAGAAAAACAAGAAGACGCAGGTGCGACAAACAACTGGGAAGCGCCTGCTGAAATGCGCGCTCGCCTGAACGGTTTGTTTGATGGTTGCATGAAAGGACGTACCATGTACGTGGTTCCTTTCTCTATGGGTCCTTTAGGTTCTCATATTGCACACATCGGTATTGAGATAACCGACTCTCCTTACGTAGCAGTAAGCATGGCTAAAATGGCTCGTATGGGTAAAGCTGTTTACGAGGTACTTGGTACTGATGGCGAATTCGTACCATGTGTCCACACTGTAGGCGCTCCGCTTGAAGAAGGTCAAAAAGACGTAGCTTGGCCTTGCAACCCAGAAAAATATATCGTGCATTATCCAGAAACGCGTGAAATCTGGTCTTATGGTTCAGGTTACGGCGGTAACGCATTGCTTGGTAAAAAATGCCTGGCATTACGTATTGCCTCTTCTATGGGCCGTCAACAAGGCTGGTTAGCTGAACACATGCTGATCCTTGGCGTAACCAATCCACAAGGTGAAAAACACTACATCGCTGCTGCATTCCCATCAGCTTGTGGTAAAACCAACTTTGCAATGTTGATTCCACCAGCAGGTTACGAAGGCTGGAAAATTGAAACTGTAGGTGACGATATTGCCTGGATCAAACCAAGTGAAGACGGTCGCTTATATGCAATCAACCCAGAAGCTGGTTTCTTCGGTGTAGCACCTGGTACCAATACCAAAACCAACCCGAACTGTATGGCGACTTTAAGCCACGACGTGATTTACACTAACGTTGCCGTGACTGACAACGGTGAAGTATGGTGGGAAGGTCTGACTAAAGAAGTACCTGCTAACCTGACTAACTGGAAAGGTCAACCACACGTTGCTGGTGAAAAAGCTGCACATCCAAATGCACGTTTTACCGTTGCTGCAGGTCAATGCCCTTCAATTGATGCTGACTGGGAAAATCCGGCAGGTGTTCCAATTTCTGCATTCATCTTCGGTGGTCGCCGTGCAGACACAGTTCCGCTAGTTTCAGAAGCAATCGACTGGGTTGACGGCGTGTATAAAGCAGCAACCATGGGTTCTGAAACCACTGCTGCTGCTGTTGGTCAACAAGGTGTTGTTCGTCGTGACCCATTTGCGATGCTTCCATTCACCGGTTACAACATGGCTGACTACTTCTCTCACTGGTTAGAAATGGGTGAGAAAGTTGGTGCGAAAGCTGCTGCTGCTGGCAACAAGCTTCCTGGCATCTACAACGTAAACTGGTTCCGTCGTGATGCTGAAGGCAACTTCGTATGGCCTGGTTTCGGTCAAAACATGCGTGTTCTTGAGTGGATCATTGACCGTTGTGAAGGTCGTGCAGATGCTGTTGAAACACCAATTGGTCGCGTTCCAACTTACGAACAGCTGAACTGGACTGGTTCTGACTTCACTAAAGAACAGTTCGAGATGGTGACTTCTCAAGATAAAGATTTGTGGATCAAAGAATTTGAAAGCCACTCTGAATTGTTCAACAAACTGGGTGACCGTTTACCAGAAGCATTGAAAAAGCGTCAAGCTGAACTTTTAGCTGCAGTTCAATCTGCTTAATCGCTAAATAAAAAAAGGCCGCACAAGCGGTCTTTTTTTTAACTATTTGTTTAATAATAAGATTGTATAACTTAACAACAGCCATAAAAGGGGAAAATTCATGTTAAAAACACTCACACTGACTGCCTGTCTGCTTAGCATGTCTACTTTGGCAATAGCCAAACCCGAGACACCTGAACAGCCTACTCTTCACATTTGTGCAATCAAAGGTACGCCAGACTCTAGCCAGTTTCAGATCAAAAAGCGCATTAAAGTGGCTAAAGGGACTTATGGCAGCGTAGAAGAACTGTATTCACGTTTTGCAGAACGTGCTCATCAAGTCGGTGGCAACGTGGTCATTAACTACAATGCCAGCCAGAGATTCGGTTTCTGGCCTTGGCGTTTTGTACGCCCCGTGGTTTGGGGTACGGCAGTGAAATGGAATACGCCGGTAAATTGTAAAGAACTCGGCGGCGTTGAAATTTAAGTACAGCCCACAGCTGAAACTTGAATGAAGATCACAACTAAAACTTGCTGTACCCAAAAGATCGCTCAGGCGGTCTTTTTTCTTGTTGAACCACTTAAGCTGCAGTATCGCTTGATCTTGTCAGCAGCAACTTTAAAAGATATTGATCCAGTTGCTGTATTTCATCAGTACTAAATTGAAAACCGAGTTTGCTTCTACGCCATAAAATATCCTCACTGGTTCTCGCCCACTCCTGATCAACCAGATAGTCTACCTCTCTAGCAAACAGGCCATGGCCAAAGTTTTCACCCAATTCATTGATACCGGAAATATCCTTTAAAAATCCCCATACCCTTGAACCATAAGCATGTGCCCAGCGCGAAGCCAATGGCAAAGAAACATCATCAATGCCCTGCATAAGCTGCTGTATTAACAACTCAACCGAAACCAGGTTTTCCGCACCTGGTAACAATGCTTTTTCAGTCCAGGAACTATGCATGCCAGGAAAGTTCGCTGCCAAATGCGCCATTGCTGCTTCTGCCAGTTTTCGATAAGTGGTGAGCTTGCCGCCAAATACCGAGAGTAAAGGTGCATCATTTTCCTGCGCATGCGATATTGCCAAAGTGTAATCTCGGGTAACAGCCGATGGATTATTCGACTCATCATCACACAAAGAGCGCACACCTGAATAGGTATATAAAATATCTTCAACCGCTAGCTGATGCTTAAAATGATCATTATAAACATCCAGCAAATAATCCACTTCCTGTGCGGTGATTTTGACCTGATCAAGATTGCCCTGATACTCATGATCAGTGGTACCAATCAAGGTATATTGCTCCAGATAAGGAATCACGAAAACAATACGCTGATCATCATTTTGCAGAATGAAAGCTTTATCGCCCTCATAAATTCTAGGCACGATAATATGACTGCCCTGAACAAGACGTAGACCATGTGGTGATTGCTGTTTTAAATTGTGCTCAATAAACTGAAACACCCAAGGCCCAGTAGCGTTAACCAGCGTTTTTGCCTGTAGCTGATAACTACCCTGTGCATGTTCCAGATGGATATTCCACACGCCATTTTCACGGTAAGCAGCGATACAACGAGTTTGTGTGGCAATTTTGGCGCCCAGCTCATGCGCCTGCATGGCATTTAAAACCACTAACCGCGCATCATCCACAGTATAATCCGAATACTCAAAACCTTGCGTCATTTCATCTTTTAAAGGGCTGCTGGCAGGATCAAAATGAATATGCCGGGAAGCAGCTAATTTTTTCCGTTTTCCCAAGTGATCATAAATAAATAAACCGGTCCGTATCAGCCAAGCGGGACGTAAATGCGGCTGATGCGGCATGATAAAACGTAAGGGACGAATGATATGCGGCGCTTTGGCTAGCAGGATTTCCCGCTCCAGCAAAGCTTCATGTACCAAACGGAATTCTTTATATTCGAGATAACGCAAACCGCCATGAATCAACTTACTGCTGGCAGAGGAAGTATGGCTGGCGAGGTCATCCTTTTCACATAAAAAAACCGACAAACCCCGTCCTGCAGCATCAACGGCAATACCCACGCCATTAATGCCACCACCAATCACCGCTACATCATAGACCGGATGACTCACTAGCATGTCCACCTCCTCTAATCCTGTTCAGACAGTAAACTTAAATTTCTTGTTATCTCAAGAAACCTAACACTATTTAAAGTGAAAGGACACCAGATAATTGTCATTCACTTCAATGCAGGCAAAATGAACGAAGTTTTTATTTTTTTATTCTGATGGCATCAGCTTTCCAGATGGTCACATTTGGAAAGCTTTTTTATAGAATATACACTGCCTCAAGATCGTTAAAAAATCGGGCTTATGGCATACTGAGTAGAATAATAACACCGGGATTTTTTGAAGATGAACAAGAGCTATAAATTGTTGGGTTTAAGTTTGCTTGCGCTTGCACTGACTGCCTGTCAAAGTACTCCGCGCCAATACAATGGTAATGTCGGCTATCAGATTGAAAGCCAGTCTGCCAATAGCGCAACATTGACTTATACTTTAGCTATTCGTCAGAACCAGAAAATAGATGAACAGAAATTACAGCGTGCCTGCCAAAAAGTATTAGGCTTAAATAAACAATATAAATTAACGATCCTGAGCATTAGTGAAATTGCCAATCCGGAAATACAAACTCCACACTATGGTCGTCAACTGGGCCAGAGCCGTACCAGCATAAGTCTTAGCAACACCCCAGACTTATATAATAGTGAAAATATGGCTACTCGCCAGTCGTTAGAAGCGCGTCCAAGCACCTTAAGTGTGGTTCGCTATACCTGCTCTTAAAACTTAATAATTTAGACAGAAATAAGACGCTATTTATAGCGTCTTGTAAAAACTGACATTACGAAATTCCTTTGCTTCATCCAGATCTGGCCAAGTCGTGGCACTACGTTCATCCAGTTTTTCGTAGTTTGGATGACTAAAATTTTTGGTGGTGTTTCAAAAAGTATGCTGACATTAAATGAAGCCATTATTGATGTAAAAAAAGGTTAAGTCGAAAGCTTTAAAATGGTTTTCAATCTTTTTTGAAAAATTACAACTCCTTCTAAAACCGCGCCTAATTCGATGCCTTATTTTGCAATTATTACCTTCAATACCTACAGTAAAAAATTTACCAATACTTTGCTTGCAGTTTTTAAAAGCAGTTATGAAACTGTCCCAATGATCACTTGCAATTCGGGTGTAGTGAATACCTAATTGTTTAAGCTTTGTCTTCAATCGTTGAACTGTAGCTAAGTCTCTTTTACCCCAAACATAAGCAACAATCTCACCTGTTTCTCGATGGTAGGCGTAAATAAGCCATTGTTTATTATTTTTATTTCCCACAAAAGTCCAAAACTCATCAACTTCAAGAGACTCATAATGACTTTGTTTAGGCTGAATTTGGTAGGTCGATTCGGTTAAAGTACGTAAAACTTTACCGATACTGATTCGCTCAACTTCAGCGATATCTCGTATACCACTACCTCTGACCATCAACTGTAATATTTTTCGAGTAATGCCTGAATTACATCCTAGATAGCTCAGAGCATGGTCACCAATAAACTGACGTTTACAGTCTTTGCACTGATAGTTTTGTTTCCCATCTACTTTGATGCCATTTTTCTTTATACTGTCACTGAGGCAGGTTGGACATTTGATTTCTAGAGTTATTCGCATTTCTCTATTTTATCAAAATTCAACCTGCTTTGTTTCAGCATACTTTTTGAAACACCACCAAATTTTTCACCCGACTGTCTGCCACCCATACTTCTGGGGAAAACTTTAGAAACTCATCTAAAAAGAAGCGATTGCATTGATCGTATAGCACATCGGCAGCCAAGAGAATATCGACCTGCTCTGCTTTATACAGATCATCCAGATATTCCAGCTCGACATTATTCAACTCGGCATTGGCACGACACGCATCCAGACTGACCTGATCAATATCACAACAGATCACCCGCTTCGCTCCTGCCATTTTCGCTGCAATTGCAACCACACCCGACCCCGCACCAAAGTCGAGTACCACCTTGTCTTTCACATGATGTGGTTCAGCTAAGAGCCACTGTGCCATAGCAAGTCCTGAAGCCCAGCAGAATATCCAGTATGGCGTATCATTCCAGATCCGACGAATCACCTCATCATCGAGTTTGTCTGTCGGAAAGACCGGTGGAATCAGCCACAGTGAAATGGGGATTTCAGGCAATTGCTGGACAAGCAGCTCACAGTTTGGAATCACTTCATGCAAAGCTTGAATTAAATGTTCGGGGGCTTTTGGAAATTGGAAAGTACAGCTCATGCTTAAGCCTTGGCGATGATCTTATTGGAACTTATAAAGGGATTTGATACGCGACCAAGTCACCCGCAGCTGTTCGAGGCAAACCTAAATTTATTTAAAATTGTTTCTGCGACATTTCAGATTAAATGACACAAAATGCCGAGTTCTGCGGGTGACAAATGGTTTTGGTTACTTTTGCCGAAACAAAAGTAACATACGAGCTTCTTACATCGATCGTCACAACGGTAAGACTCCGTCGTGACTTCACCATCTTTTAATTAAAAGATTAACCTAAAGCCTTTTCAGCAGCTTCAACAGTTTGACGAATCAAAGTGGTAATGGTCATAGGACCTACACCACCTGGAACTGGTGTATAAGCAGAAGCCACTTCTTCAATACCAACCAACTGGATGTCACCTACACCGCCGCCATCACGTGGATGGAAACCTGCATCTACAACCACTGCACCTGGTTTAATCCAGTCTTTTTGAATTAGTTCAGCTTTACCTACGGCACCGACAATAATGTCAGCCTGTTTAACGAAGCTAGCAAGGTCTTGGGTACGTGAATGGCAAATCGTTACTGTTGCATTAGCTTCAAGCAACATTGCAGCCATTGGTTTACCCAAAATTGCAGAACGACCAACAACGACTGCATGTTTACCTGCAATTTCAATGTCATTGGCTTGCAGGATAGTCATGATACCTGCAGGCGTTGCAGAACCATAAGCTGCCTCACCCATTGCCATACGACCATAACCCAGACAAGTTACACCATCAACGTCTTTCGCCAGTGAAATGGCATCGAAACAAGCACGCTCATCAATTTGTGCAGGCACTGGGTGCTGTAAAAGAATACCGTGAACATCAGGATTGGCATTGAGTTTTTCAATTTCAGCCAGTAATTCTTCAGTCGTAGTTTCTTTCGGAAGTTCAACTTTCAATGAATCCATACCGACACGGCGGCAAGCATTTCCTTTCATACGCACATAAGTTGCAGATGCGCCATCGTCACCCACCAAAATAGTCGCAAGGATTGGAGTACGACCTGATTTTGCTTTTAACGCTTCTACGCGAGTTAACAAATCAGCCTCAATTTTCTTTGCCAATGCACGACCATCTAATACTAATGCCACGGCACTTCTCCCAAATGTTGATATGAATCAATTTCGCACATTCTACATGAATATTTTAAATATTTTCCGTTATATGCTGCTTTTCTGCACATCTGCATAAATCTACTATTGTTTTTTTTTCAGGGCTTGATAATATACGCAGCAACAAGACATGGCGGGGTGGCAGAGTGGTCATGCAGCGGACTGCAACTCCGTGTACGCCGGTTCGATTCCGACCTCCGCCTCCAATCTTGTTAAGCCCGAGTGGTGAAATCGGTAGACACAGGGGATTTAAAATCCCCCGCCCACAAAGCGTGCCAGTTCGAGTCTGGCCTCGGGCACCATTCTTAGCTTACTAAGATGGTGTAAGTAAAGAACCCAGCATTAAGCTGGTTTTTTTATGCCTAAAATTTAGCAACTCAGATTCTTATTCTGAATTGCATTCCACTATCGTGCTCTTTGGCTATCATCCCGCAGAGCGCAAATAATTCTCCAGGTCCTGCTCCAGTTTTTGCTGCAAATGAACTGGCTGAATAATCCTGACATGTGGTAGCCAATACCGCACCAAAGGCAATAACTGCATTTCGTGGCGAACCTGACAGCTGATTAATAATTCTCCAGATGTGGATTCCTGCTCAATCTGCTGCTCTGGAAACAAACGCCGCTCTTTAAAAAATACCGCAACCTCAGCTTTTACTTGGATAAAAACCTGCTGTTTTTGCTGTCCAAACCAGATGCTTTCCTCATCGGCCAGTATTTTTAATATCTCGGCATCATGTTGAAAATTTTCTGCCTCAAATAGCAGTTTCACCTGCTGAATCTGACTTAAGCGATAAGTCTGCAGTTTTTTCTGAAAGACACCCGCCAAATACCAGATGCCATGATGATGGATTAAACGATAAGGCTGGATGATTCTGCATTGATCACGATATTGCAGCTCAATCCATTGACGTTTATAAATCGCAGCGCTAAGCAGCTTAAAATGTTCAGCAAACCGTTTGCTATCTTCAAAATAATAGCCTTTTGCCGAGAAGACCTGATTCGCCCGTTCGTCCAGCAATTCGCGTAAAAAAGAAATATCCAGCGTCGGGTAAAGCTCACTAATTCCCGACAGTTGCGCAAAATTCTGGATATCCTGCAGTTTAAAACGGCCTAAATAGGAAGGTTCCAGATAATAGCGTTTAGTGTTTCCATCCTGAATCAAAGGCAAGTATGAATTAAGCCGATCAAAGTCCCGTTCAATGGTTCGGGTACTGACCTGAAACTCACCCGCCAGTTCTTGTACACTTAACTGATGTCCTATATTCAGTTTGGTTAAAATATTGGCCAAACGCTCTGCGAGGCGCTCATGCGTTGACGCATTGCCCTTCATAAATACCCTCTTTGTGCAATAAAAGCACAATACCTAAAATACTAAATTTTTTTAAATTATCTAAAAATTATACTACCAATCAAAAACTTAATTTTAAATATTTATTTCAACTTAAGCCTAATAGGAAAAACTTGAATCAGGATTTGAAACGGCTGGTGACACCTTTTGTCGGCGGTTTGGGATTAAGCCGTTCAACATAACGCTCAAGATGCAGCATGGCTTTATAAAACTGATGCAAATTAGAAGGTAATACCTGATTGCAAATAATAGCCTTATGCAATCGCTTCAAGGCGCGTAAGCCATGTTCAGATGTATAAGGAGCTGAGACTATTTTCATAATATACTTCCTTTTATTAAATGACATTTCAATTAATTCCAAACAATTTAGTCGGATTATTCTAAATCTTAATCTACTCTCTGGTTTTGACAGGTTGTGTCGAACAATCGACATTTTTTACCATTTTTTAAAATTTTATGACCTTATTTTTATTCATTAATTTAAGTTACTTATCATTTTTTATTGTATGTAAAATAAAAGCCAACAAATGTTGGCTTTTATTTTATTGAAAGCGGGAATGATTAGAGGATTTCTACCACAACTTTACCAACATGTTCACCGGTATCCATCACCGCATGAGCATCTTGAATCTGGTCAAACTTAAAAGTTTTATAGATCATCGGCAAACACTCGCCTTTTGCCCACAGCTGTGCAACATGCTCTTGCAAACCTTGCGCAATCTCCGCTTTTTCTGCTGTGTTACGTGCACGCATGGTTGAACCGGTAATAGTCAGGCGTTTCATCATGATTTGACCGAGTTTGACCTCTTTGGCTTTTGCACCACCCAAGAATGCGATATAAACCAGACGACCATCACGACGTAGCAGGTTCAGGTTTTTCTCCAGATATGGCGCACCCACCATATCTAAAATGACATCGACCCCACCATTGTCAGTAGCCCCATTAATGACTTGTTCAAAATCTTGAGTTTTATAGTTGATTGCCGTGGTTAAATCCGAAATTGCTGCCACTTTTTCATCTGAACCTACGGTTGCAAACGTTTTGATGCCGAGTGATTTACACAACATTAAAGCAGTCGTTCCAATCCCGCTTGTTCCACCATGTACCAGTACCGTTTCCCCTGCCTTGGCTTTACCCATCTGGAACACGTTGGCCCATACAGTAAAGAAGGTTTCAGGAATCGCGGCTGCCTGAGTAAAGCTCACGCCCTCAGGAATATTCAAGGTCTGGCTTTCAGGCACCACACAATATTCTGCATAACCGCCCCCATTAGTCAGGCCACAAACCTGATCGCCAACCTTAAACTTAGAAACCTCAGTTCCTACAGCCACCACTTCACCCGCCACTTCCAGCCCCGGTACAGGCGTTACCCCTTTAGGCATTGGATATAGACCTTGACGCTGCAAGATGTCAGGACGGTTAATGCCAAATGCATGCACTTTGACCAAGACTTCATCTGCTTTAGCTTCAGGTACTGCAACAGTTTCGTAAGCGAGTTTATCCACGCCGCCGGGTTCTGTGATGATGACTTGTTGCATAGTCGTTTGTGACATAATTTATTCCTGATCTATTCATTACTTTTTAAAATTCACCGCCCTATTTGAACATAGAAATAGCCGCGAATGAATAACCGTGGACTTATGTATAATCTCCTCACTATTCAGCAAAATGATATGAGCGCATGGCAACCATTCAAAAAGCTGAAATGCAGGATATAGAGTCTATCTTAAACATCTGGCTCAATGCTTCCCTACAGGCACATGGTTTTATTCCTGCTTCTTACTGGGAGCATCAGCTAATTCCGATGCGTGATCTTTACCTGCCTTTAGCCGAAAATTATGTGATCAAGGAAAATCAAACTGTCGCAGGTTTTGCATCATTATTGAAATCAGAGGCGGTGCTGGCGGCACTTTTTATTACACCCCATCAGCAAGGCTTGGGATACGGTACGGCCTTGATTGATTTTTTTAAACAGCAGTGTGATGAATTGCATTTAAATGTCTATACTGAAAATACCGCAGCGGTCAATTTTTATCGGCAGCAGGGCTTTAAAACCATCAGCCAAGCCATGGATCAAAACACCGGTCATGCAGAATTAAGTATGACTTGGTCTAAGCATTAATTGGGAAAATATCAGGAAAGTTTATGTCAGCCATCATTGAATACAATGAAGATAATTATAGTGACTTTGAATGGTTTGAAGGATTTGCTGTGATTCGTTTTTATGCCGACTGGTGCAAACCCTGTGTACAAAATTTTCCTGTCTTTGAACAGTTGGCAACTCATTATGCTGAAGTCAAACCTGAGATTAAATTCGGCAAGATCAATGTCGATCAATCCCCGATTCTGACCTTACGCTATAACGTTTACGGTTTGCCTTCTACACTGATTTTTAAAAATGGACAAATCATTCAACGAATTGCAGGGGTGAAAAGTTTGAATGAAATGAAAAGCATTATTGATTCAATGAACTAATCTAAAATTATTGTGGTTCAATGATAAAAATACCCAATTAAATATTGTAGCGTCATTTCAGTGTGTATTGCTTTATTTTTATTTTATTCAATATATTGTTAGCCCCACACCCACAATAAAAATGCTCAATTATTATGGATTTAAAAGTTATTTTCCTATTTTGCCTGTTCCCTGGTTTGGGCGTTATTTTCCTCACCTGGTTGTTGCGTTTTCCATGGACTTGGCTATTTAAAACCGTGATTGTTTTTGAAATTGTGGTTGCAATTTTGGTATTTGTCATTGAGCTTGATGCAAGAAAGACTCCGGGGAATAGCGGCTGGATCATGATTTTTGCAGCCGTTTTTCAGATCTATTTTGCCGTACTGCTAATGTTGACCCGTTTAGTGATCTGGCTGAGAAAAAAACGGGGCTAAAGCTGATGCATTCATCCCGTCTCTTATATGCATGGTTTTGACAGTTTTCAAATCAAACTAAATCGTTTTTTATTTGGGCATTTCTACAAACTGCATCAGGAATTTACGCACCAATGGCAGCATCACCAGAATCAGTGGGAAAGCCATCAGCCATGACAAACTCCATGCATGTAGCCACAGAGAAAAAAAGCCATCAACCAAGCCTTTATTCAGCAACATGTTAAAGCAGGAAATTGCGCCACTCATAATGCCTGAAAGGATGAGTGGCATCAGCCAAGTCAGATGTTTAGGGTGGAATTTTGGAAAATTATTTTTCATCATTTAACCTAATCTTTTTTAAATCGTGCATCGAATTACATACGTGCAATTTCTACTGCTGCCTGATCAATCTTTCCGGAGATTTCACGGATTTGCTCTGGATTCAGTTCGGTATGTTGAATCTTCAGGCGCAATGACGTTTTCAAGTTTTCCATCGCACGTTTGATATCGACATAGTATTCGTTGTTCTGGATTTGCTTACGCGTATTAAAGCGGTCGAGAACTTTATTAATCTGGTCTTGATGCGCAGCTAAATGTTTTAGTCCTTGGGCTGTAATGTGATATTGCTTGCGTTCATCCTCACTCAGTTGCACTTCTGTATAGTGATGTTCTTCAAGATAGTTAATCGTAGGACAGATGGTGCCTGTACTCGGCTTGTAGTTCCCGCCTACCAGTGATGCTACGTCTTTAATGATGTCGTAGCTAAACTTTGGTGCTTGGGCAATAAAATGCAGCACCAATAGCTTCATCTGTCCTGCTTCAAACAGGCGTTTTCGGGGTTTAGCAGTGCTTTCAATGTCTGCAACCGAATCAGCATTTGGCATAGCAGAGATATACCTTAAGATTAGTTAAGATATATCTTATTATATTTGGTACTTTTAAGAAAGCTTTTTGATGTGACAAATATTTTAAAGATAAGCTATTTTCATTTTTCTTTACTTAATTTAATTACTCTAGATTTTTATAAAGTTCTTTACCAAGAAAGGTTGAAGAACATAGTAATAATCAGATTAATCAATATCAGTAACGTAATAATCACTTTGACATAATTTGCATGTAATCACTTCATCTTTTTCTGACTCAACTGCAAAATATGAATCTTTTAAGACTCCACCAATTTGAGATTCACATAGAAGACATTTATGTATTTTTTTATTGGTAGGTATAACTAAAATTTTAGATGCTTTTTTCTTTCCCATAACCTTTTGGAAAAAACTATAAAAGAAAATAATCTTGCTATGATCATCCATTAACTCACCGGCTTTTGCCTCACCATCCTCCTCAATATTTAAATGACCAGATTCTACAATTTTTTGAAAAATTGATACTTTTTCATTATCAATCTTTTCACCCCATAACTCTGTTAAAAACAAATAGCTAATTTCAATAATTTTATAAGGTGTTATCTTTGCTGCTTTTGTTCCATGTATATAAAGATTTCTAGCAACTCTTAACTCTTCAAATTTTTGTTTAACATGATCACTAGGCTTAATATTAGTAACAGCAAATATTTTCAACAATGAATCAAATGGATGAATATAAAATTCGTGAAAAGGTTTATTTGACCATTTCCAATCTTTAGGAGGTGTTTCTAGCAATAAATACGGAGTTATAATAGATATTCGATATTTCAAATAATTTTCAATAGAATTAAATAACAATAAAATAATATTCCCCAATTCAACATCTAAATATTCCCAATACTCGGATTCTTGATCTGATAACTCACACTCTAGATCCTCAAATTCCATATATTCAAATTTGCATAGAAGATTTAACAAGTTATTTAGTACAAGGAAATGATAGTTTACACATCTATCTAAGAAAAATTCTGAATCAGGAATATCTGTAATCATTTTTATTTTTTAATCACCTAAATAAAATCAATATTACAACAATTAAAAAAATAATATTATTAACCTTTGTTTTTATATCCCCTCACCATCCGATCACTAACATCTTCCGGATAACAAAGCGGCGCATAACCACCTGCCCGATTATAGGCACTGCGTTTCCCACAACGACTACCATTCCTCGCAGTATTATAAGGACATGGACAATTCCCGGGATAACTTTCAATCGATTGCTGAATTATTTTTTGCTTAATCGCTTCTGTACTTTCATTACTTTGTTTAGCTTCCACACCAAAGGCTAAACATACCCCCATTAAAATAAATAATTTTTTCATAAATACCCCCTCAATCTTTGTATTGTATCGAGAAGTAATTTAAGTGAATGTTCAACTTTCGAATGACTGTATATTATTCAGACATTTAAAACTTACACAAATAAAAAAACCCGCCTTTTCAGCGGGTTATTTTAAATCAATTCAATCCATTACAGACGAACCAATTCCACAATCTTCTCAGCCAGTTCTTCAACTGACTCTTGCGTGAAGCTTACATCTGTAGCTTCTGCAACAGTGGTAATGACCGCAATACCTGTTTCACGAAGCAGTGCAACTTGTGCAGCATCAAGATCAGCTCTCGCAATCGCGACAATACCTTGTTGAAGCAACAGGTTTTCGAGCGCTTGTGCATTTTCCAGTGCTTTGGCAGATACCGTAATTGACGCAGGTTTTTGGCCTAAACGTGCCGCACGGTCTTCCGCTGTTACAGGGTTGCTATGCGCAGTCCATTCAACAGACTCTTCCACCATACCCGCACCAATCGTGACGTTATTCAAGCGATCAATGAAGATAAACGAACCGGTGTAACGGCTGTCCTGATAACGGTCAAAGACCACTGGCGCATCAAATTCAACAGTCACATTGGCAATCGCATTCAGATCCAGATGATCCACTTGCATTTGTTCAAGTGTATTTACATTGGTACGGAAGTTAATGCCAGTCACTTTGGCAGGAACCGTTTGTGTACCAATTTTAATGTTATACAACTTGCCAATCACCAGCGGTTGATCCGCCATCCATACCACAGTCGCTTTAACCGAACGTGAAATGGCAGGAATTCCCTGATCTGCACGAACCAGCATATTGCCGCGTGATACATCAATTTCATCGTTCAGGGTTAATGTCACCGCTTGACCAGCAAATGCATGTTCAAGGTTGCCATCAAAAGTCACGATTTCTTTAACCGTTGAAGATTTACCAGATGGTAAAGCCACAACTGTATCGCCGACATTGATTTCACCCAGCGCAATTGTCCCGGCAAAACCACGGAAATCCAGGTTTGGACGGTTCACATATTGCACAGGGAAACGGAAATCACGTTTCGCGGTATCACGGTTAATTTCTACAGACTCAAGCGTACCCATTAAGGTTTCGCCCTTGTACCATGGCGTATTTGGCGACTTGTTCACCACGTTATCGCCATTCAATGCAGAAATAGGCGTAAAGATGATATTGCTTGGCTTACGGTCGCCCAATTGGCTTACGAAGTTGGCATAATCGGCCTGAATTTCATTGAAACGCGCTTCAGAGAATTCAACCAAGTCCATTTTGTTGATTGCAACAATAATGTTCTTAATACCGAGCAAGCTTGCAATATACGTATGACGACGGGTCTGGGTTTGTACACCATAACGCGCATCAATAAGGATAATCGCAAGGTCACAGGTAGACGCGCCTGTCGCCATGTTACGGGTGTATTGCTCATGCCCCGGAGTATCGGCAATGATGAACTTACGTTTTTCAGTCGAGAAATAACGATATGCCACATCAATGGTAATGCCCTGCTCACGTTCAGCTTGTAAACCATCCACAAGTAACGCCAAGTCAGGTGCATCGCCAGTCGTCCCAACTTTTTTAGAATCACGGGTTACGGCTTGCAATTGATCTTCATAGATCAATTTTGAATCGTAAAGCAAACGACCGATTAAAGTCGATTTACCATCATCCACGTTACCGCAGGTCAAAAAACGCAGTAAGTCTTTATTTTCGTGTTGTTTCAAATACGCCAAAATATCCTGGCTAATCAGTTCAGATTGATGAGACATCGCTCAAACTCCACATACTTTAGAAATCGGGTTCAGATCGAAAAATTAGAAGTAACCTTCCTGTTTTTTCTTCTCCATCGAGCCTGCTTCATCATGGTCAATCATACGACCTTGACGTTCTGAGCTGGTCGCCAAGAGCATCTCTTGGATAATTTCCGGCAAGGTGTTGGCAGTTGATTCGACTGCACCCGTAAGTGGGTAACACCCTAAAGTACGGAAACGTACCGATTTCATTTGTGGAACTTCGCCCTCTTGTAGAGGCATACGTTCATCATCAATCATAATCAGTGTGCCACTACGTTCAACCACAGGACGTTCTGCAGCCAAATAAAGTGGTACTAATGGAATACTTTCCAAATAGATGTATTGCCAGATATCAAGTTCAGTCCAGTTTGATAACGGGAACACACGAATACTTTCGCCTTTGTTCACTTTACCGTTGTAAAGGTTCCAAAGTTCTGGACGCTGGTTTTTAGGATCCCAACGGTGTTTACTGTCACGGAACGAGTAAACACGTTCTTTGGCACGTGATTTTTCTTCGTCACGGCGCGCACCGCCAAAGGCAGCATCAAAACCGTATTTATCCAAAGCCTGTTTTAAGCCCTGGGTTTTCATGATGTCAGTATATTTAGAACTACCATGATCAAACGGATTGATTCCTGCTTCAACGCCTTCTTTATTTTGATGCACGATCAAATCGAAACCATGGGTTTTCGCCATGTTATCGCGGAAGGTGATCATCTCTTTAAACTTCCAGCCTGTATCGACATGCAATAGCGGGAATGGAAGTTTTGCAGGATAAAAGGCTTTTAAAGCAAGATGCAGCATCACTGCAGAATCTTTACCAATAGAATACAACATGACCGGATTTTCAAATTCGGCAGCCACTTCACGAATAATGTGAATACTCTCAGCTTCAAGCTGTTTAAGATGAGTAAGTCTTTCCTCAGTTATGGACATTGACAACACCAGCTCAGATCAACGTGTACTTATTACACTTTTAAAAATATATATATTCATTATAGAGATTTAGTTATCACATCTATTGCTTGTTTTATTATATTAATATGCATATTTGTCATATAAAGCTTAACTAATAAAGAGTATAAGTTTTTATTAATGATTTACTTAAATGATGATCTATTATTGTATTCAGAGATAATCCTTACCGCAAGCCAACATTAAAATGTACAAAATCTAATCTGATTGTTAATTCCTCTAAAACATCTATGTAATTCATGCTGAAAATTGCATAGAGTAACTAAACTTTCTCCCATCTCCTGTATTCTTTTGAATTATACCTATGCCAGACCATACTATTGAATCCGTGAAATCCAGCCTGGAACAGGCACAGCTTGCAGGCCACATCTATCAGCACAATCCACATTTACTGGTGCTGCAAGAACCTTGGGGAGAGGATGGCTCCATCCTGAATAATTTTGTGCAACATGAGCTCACCGCTGACCAGATTGGGCTGCAATTTGGACTAAGACTTTCGGATAATCATTTTGATTTTTTAATTGGTGTCACCCATAGCAATCAGGATCGCAGCTATGAAATTGGTGCAGGCAATCTTAAGGCCGATCAAAAAGCCTTTAACTTGTTGTATGCCTTTTATAACTATCCCAAGGCATTTTATCTGGTGAGCCTGCCCATGACAGCCAGTAGTGCTCAGCTTGAACAGGCCATTGAAACACAACTGTTCAATCAGGCCAACTTGGATTTCTTGAAGACAGCCATCAAAACCAATCCGATGGGACAACAGGTCAACTGGATGAAAGCCTTTATTCTGCAACAGGCATTGAACATGAAAGTGCGTATTCAAACCTGTTTACTTTAATCGTGCTTATTTAAGATAGCTGCCATGCAGCTTGGTCCATTTAAGATAAAATATTAAAGCTAGTCCATTAACCGATTCATCAAGTCTTAATATCACAAATGATTGAATCTAGATAAATTTTTACCAGCTAAAAAATGCAGTCTCATCGGCTGCATTTTTCATTTAAATTGAATCAATTTTAAACAATTAGCCTGCACAAACTCACTTGAGTCATGCTGGTAGAGCGCTACATTATCTGTTTATATGACCTATATAGAGCATAATAATGACGACCTCTATTTATCCTTGCCTGTGGTTTGGAAAAAATGCCAAAGCAGCCTGTGAATGGTATTACTCTAGTCTTCCGTATAGTCACATGATTGCCACAAACGAATATACGGCAAAAGCAAAAATCATTGAATGCGAAAATCAGACCGAGATTGATTATGACTGGAATAGCATCACGCTAAAAGGAATCGAGAGCCAATCTAGCTGGTGTAAAGACCAGTTTAGGGTGAGCTGGAAAATTCACCCTGAAAATTTAGGCGAGATTGTTAAGCAGAATTCTCATGCACAAGCAACGTTATTTAAAATGAAAAAGCTGCTGATTGATGATTTGATTCATGCCTGATCACCCTTTAACAGGATGAGCTAATAATAAAACAACCCATTGATATTTTTTAAAACTCTATAACCAAGAAATGTGAGTATAATAATGAATAATTTAAAAAATTTATACCAGAGCAGGCTTAGCCATTGTCTTTGTTGGAGCTTAACCTGTCTGCCATTGGCTACACAGGCTGCAGATTTCGTACAGATCAAGCCACATCCTATTGATGCAATTGTGCAGCAAAATATGACACAAAAATCAGTTGTGCCGCCATTAAAAAAAACCAGCAAAATCGATCAGATGCGTATCATGCATATCGATATTGACTATGTATATGATAAAAATAAAGAACAGCAGCAAGAAAATCTTCAGGCTTTATTACAACGTATTAACAAGATTCAACCCAATACCATTTTCTTGCAAGCCTTTGCCGATCCCGATGCAAATGGTTCAGCCAATCAGGTGTACTTTAAAAACCGCCACATCCCGACCAGAGACAATCTTTTTCCTCTTCTTGTCAGCCAGATTCGTAGCAAGACCCAGGTCAAGCATATTTATGCCTGGTTGCCCTTAATGGCGTGGGAGTTTCCAAAAAATTACAAACTGACTTATGTCTCACATAACAACGGCGGAAAACAGGGCTATATTCGGGTATCCCCATTTGATCCGAAAAACCTGCAATATGTTTCCGAGATTTATTTAGATTTTATCAAATCAAATGCGGTAGATGGTGTGCTCTACCATGATGATGTCACGCTGAATGATTATGAAGACAGCTCTGCTCCAGCACAGAGTATGTATCGGGCTTGGGGATTTAGTGCAGATCAATTATTAAAACAACCACGGCAATCTAAACAATTACAATTTGCCAAATTCAAAACGGCATATCTGGATCAGTTTGCCGCAGGTATTAGCAAAATCATTAAACAACAACAGCCTCATCTACTGACTGCACGTAATATGTATGCACCCGTAGTATTAGAGCCTCATAGTGAAAACTGGTTTAGTCAATCCATGCCAAGTACTTATCAATATTATGACTACAATGCCATTATGGCGATGCCTTATATGGAAGAAGCGGATGACCATCAACAATTCTATTTCGACCTCATACAACAGTCAAAAAAATACGACCCGGATTTGAGTCATACCATCTTTGAACTGCAAGCATTGAATTGGCGAAACAATCAACAGCTTTCCACCGAAGAAATTGTGGATACCATCAAGTTTTTAGAAAAACACGGGGTAAAACATATTGGTTATTACCCCGATGATTTTGTACAGGAACATCCTCAACCTTCTAAGCTGAAATCCGCTTTTTTAACTGGTGATTAGTCTCAAAGAATTCCAGTAACCCTTTATTATTATAATAAAGGGTTAAATTTCTGGCCTGTTGCATATTGATAATATCTGCCGTATTCACCTTAAAACTGCTGGCAAGTTGGGGTACCGCGACCGCTAATGGAGCTTTTCTACGATCCTTACCTGAAAAGCGGGCCCAGTTATAAGTTGCCCAAAGCAACAGCACGCCAATAAAGCTTAAAATCATTACTACAAGGTTCAATAAACTTAACTGGCTATTGGGTTGAGCTTGTATGACCAGTTGCTGATAAATGGTTTGACTTTCAAACCACCATAAAAATAGGGTCAACACTGGCATAAATAACCACATAAACATAAACCAACCCACGATTTGCAAACTGTAACCCAAGCTTTTATTACGTACATATTCAGGTTGATCAATGTACGCTGGTAGTTCTAATTTTGATTCATCTTCAATTAAATAATATTTATAGACTTTAGTCATTTTCTGGCTCTCCTCTAAATCCACGATCTGGGCTTACCCAACGTGCACGTTTTTGAGTCTTGAAAATCGTTTTAGGTAATGCAACCACAGTCGTCAGCATAGTCAGAATCCAGAAGAACAGTGGATACCAAATGACCCAAAAATAGTTTCTGAAGATTCGGGCTTTATCATAGGGTTTATCAATATATAAGCTAACAAAGAATTGAATCAGGCAAGTTAAACCCAGAATAATCCCGTACCATTGTGGAAAGAGAGATTGAATTGCCCACTCTCCGGGTAAAGAAAAAAATAGGCCATATAGATATAAGATAATAATACCGAACATCACATATGCCCAAACCACACTGATAATAGACTCTAGTGCAATAGGCCACATACGGCGTCGATTCCACCTAAATAAGTTTGGTAAATAAGCAAATAAAACCTCCACTCCTCCTTGTGCCCAACGCAAACGCTGTTTCCACAAGCCGTTGAAGGTTTCAGGCATATAGATATAGCACAATGCTCTTGGGACATATTGCAAGTCCCAATGATCGAACTGTAAGCGCCATGATACATCGATATCCTCCGTGATCATGTCATCGCGCCAATATCCAATCCGGTCTAGTGCCGTTTTACGAAAACCAACGATTGCGCCTGAAACAGTAAAGATGCGTCCATAGGTACGTTGTGCACGTTTAATTAATCCAATAATAGAAGAGAATTCACCCACCTGAATTTTGCCCAGAATACTGGAGCGGTTCAAAATACGAGGATTCCCAGTGACTGCCCCAACCCGTGGATATCTTGTTAAATGATGCATCATCCATAACACTGCATGAGGATGGATTAATGCATCACCATCTATACAAACTAGATATTCATTTTGACTCACCATTGCACCGGCACGTAAAGCATAGGCCTTGCCCTGATTTTCAGCCAAATGGACAACCCTGAGTTTTGGATATTTTTGCAAAAGCTCATCTAGAATTTCAGCAGTCTTATCTCGACTACCATCATTGACTGCAATGACTTCAAAATCCGGATACTGCGTTTGCATGGCAAACTTTATGGTATCCCTAACCTGTGCTGCCTCATTAAAACAAGGAATAATAATACTGCATCCATGTTCGCTAGGATGAGGTAACGATGGTTGCTTGCGTTCATGTTTTAAATAGAACCAGATTCCCCCCGCAATCCAAAGCCACGCCATAAATAATGGGTAGAAAAAAGCAAAGCCAAAATATACGTCACTCATTTGAAATAAACTTGAATCAGTCATTATTTCCTCCCCTTCGCAGTATTATTTTCATATGGATTACGATAAGTGAGTGGACTGGTATTAATACTTAGATCTTGGTAAAGATGTCCTTGAACTTGCTGTCCAGCCTTCAATTGATAATTATTAATCCCAATTTTTTGTACGGATAATTTTTTTAATTCCTGATAATATTGTGAATATTCTTTCCAATCACTTCTTTTCCCATTCGGATTTACTGTAAAACTCACGATTAAATACTGTTTTTGTATACTGTTTAATTTTTCCAGTTGTTTTTCTAAAGTTTTAAATATTCCAGAATCTTTCACCGGATCAAATTCAATATAAAGAAAATCATTATTATTTAAACTATATTCCATCAAAGGCATTAATCCATCTACATGCTTATCCTTTAAGGTAATTTTCAAAACAGTTTGATAATTATTACTGATATTGGTGTAATATTTTGCATGTTTTTTAGCTTGATCTTTTATATCAAAAACCTGTTTTATTTTTTTAGCGCATTCCCCATCCCAAGTCTTTTTCTGTATCGCGCAGTCGAGTTCATCTCCAATATCGATCATTACACCTTCAACTGAAGAATTATATTTAACTAATTCCGCAGTAAGATCTGCAAAATTGAGTCCCTGTTTTGTTTGTAAACTGATCGGTAATTCAGCATATACCCGATTACCCACACGGGTGCGTGCTTGCCAAACTGTACGATTTAATAAATCCTTACGCATACCCAGTTGACGATTAGGAAAATAGGCAACATCTATTTTTCCGTCCCCATTTTCATCAGCTACGGTTTTTAATAAAATAGTATTGGTTTGTAATGCACTAATCTGATCTAAGAATTGCCCCAGTTTTTGATCAAAAATTTTGTCATTGGGACTGACCATTTCAGCCAAATCAAAACGGATATAACTTCTACGCTGTTTGTGGATATCGCTTGCAAAAGTTAAAAAATCCAGCATTTCTGCATGCAGCATTTCGGGGGTTGGATTATTCATTACTAGGGCACGTTGATAGGTTTGCCCCGAATCAGCAAGGGTTGACATACTGCCCAAGCTAAATGACATAGGCAAACCAGCTTTTTCTGCAAGTTCTTCACTTTCCTTGGTCACCGCCCCATAAGGCCAGAATATCGCGCGTGTATCTATTCCCAATTCAGTGTCTAAAATTTTCTTGGATTGTTGTAAATCTTCTACAACCCTGTTTTGATAAGCTTGATCAGATTCATAACGTTGATATTTTGGTAAAAATTGACGTGTAATTGCTGCAGGCTGCATACTTTGTTGTGGATTGGCAAGTATGCCCTTATGCATATTGTCCGAATGTGAAACAAACTCTACCAGGCCTGAGCGCTGCATTTCACGCATTTGATCCCAAGACATTAAGCTATTTTGACCATAGGCTTCATAAGCATCTTTGGTATTCCCGTTAATCCAGCTCGTCGGAATAGCAAAAGCAGCGAAATATTTATACTGTTTCAATAATGGAAAAACCCGGGTATAACTACTGAGTGCGCCATCATCAAAGGTCAATAACACTGATTTTTTTGGTAATTTCTTTTTCTTTTGCCGAGCATCCCATACATCTTGCAAACTGATGGTTTGCCAGCCTTCCTGTTTTAGCCAGGCAAAATAGCGTCCTAAATTTTTAGTACTGATTGCATAAAGATCCCGATCTCCTTCACGAGCAACGTCATCTCGAACATCATGAAAAGTAATGGTAACAAATAAGTTATCAGGTATTTCAGTGGTATTTTTGGTTATATTTTGCGTAAAACCCGTCGCAGGAACGGCGAAGACCGTTACCATGACAGCAGAAAGTAAGGTTTTCATCACTTGTTTCATTAAAAAATTCCTTTAAAGCCCACTGTTGCATAAGTTTTTTCTTCATCTTCACCATCATAAGGATGAGTTTCCCATCCTATGCCATAGTTCAGACTCCAAGTCCGGGAAACCTGCCAATCATGTCCATAAAAAACGTTATAAATTGGCTTTGCGGAATAATTATCTTGTCCAAAAGTCCCAACGGTAGCTTCAAAATTTTGAGTAAAATTGCGGTCATATCTCCGCCACGTAATCCACTCATGCTGTAAATGCAACTCTGCACTATAACTTTCTTCAGGATTGAAATAGTCCACAATGACATCTTTGTTCTGGCTGTAATAACCCGCTAAAGTCAAACTGGTAATATGATGCGGAGCCTGGAAAATCTGCTGTTTAAGGTATGCCGAAACCTCTTGGCGTGTATTATCATCATCAATATCAGTTAACTGATAGACCAGACCCGCCTTACGAGATTCATGCTGTTGCCAATTCAAATCAAAGGTATAAGATTTACCTTCATTGCCCTTTCGGATGGCCTGTAATGGAATATCCGCCTGACTATTAAATCCGAATGCATACTGCCAATGATCATTCAGCCATTGTGACCAATTGGCCTTGATCCCAAAACGGTCTTGATCTTGTGGATTATCGATACTCTGAGACAACATGACATTCACTGCTTTACGACGTGATGCCCATTCCAGTCCCAAACCTACACGTTGATCTTCAATTGTGCCCGTATCATATTCACCAGAACGAAAGCTGTGATCTACATAAGTACGATAATTATCAAAAAACCATGGGCTGTGAATGCGGGTAAAATGATCCTGCTCACGATTCCCCTTCAAACGATTAAGTAAAGCCGAGTTATCGGAATCACTTTCTGAAAAGTTACTCTGATGTTGAATAGAGGCATGATTACGGTCATCAAGCTGTTTTTTATTTTTTATTACGGTCGTATCTTCAGGCATGGTTTGCATAAGTTCAGTACTTTGCAGACGCCATTGCTGGATATTTTCCAAAGCTCGCAGATTTTCTAAATGACGGATCCGGATGCCTTCATCTACAGGTATGACTCCATCCCATTGAGATACAATCCATTCTGCACGCTGTGGGTTTTCACGCAAAAGTTGAATGAATGCGCGATTATTTTGAAAAAGAACGTTATTCGGTGCTTTTGCAATTAATTGTTCATAGTATTGTTCTGCTTTGGCATATTCTTGACGATAGGCGTAGTTAAGCCCGACTAAAGCTAAATATTCACTCCGGTCATCATGGGTAACCTTATCCACACCTTTAGCATTACTGTATTGGAAAGTAGGTAATGCCTTGTCCATCGTTTTGAGTAATTGATCAGCTTCCTGATATTTCTCTTGTTCAATTAATGAGTAATACAAGCCTGCATATAGCTCAAAATGAGCATAGTTCTTTTCATTCAATAAGCTTTTATAAATTTTTTCAGCTATTTGAGGTTGTTGATTCTTAAAGTAAGCATCTGCAATCGCTTGACGCACATAAGGAGGCATCTGTTCTAGAGGCACTCCTGTTTTTGAAATTTGTTCAAAAACTTTTTTAGAGCGATTTCGCTCGTTTAAGGCATAGATGTATTCATAATAAAAACGGCGTTTCCAACTCGGATCATTCGGCAATTGTGATTCGTATTGCTCCATATCTGCGAGCACTTCATCGAGTTGCTGGTACGGCTGTTTTCGTCCTCGATAAATTGAAAGTTTATAATATTCCACAGCATTTTGAATCCGCTGAGAAAATTCACTAATTTTGGCATTGGCTCTGAGATCAGTATTCTCTTTTAATGAGTTACTGTTTTGTATAAAGTTTTCCGCATTAGCGTAATCTGCATTATTCAGCAATGCTAATGCATACTGCTCCTCGGTACCCATGTCCTTGCTCTTTTCAAGAGCCAGATTAGCCGTATTCAATGCCTCAACAGGCATATCTAGTATCCGGTAAGTATAGGAAAGCTGTGATAAATAATCTGCTTCAACTTGATTAATATCAACTTGAGAAAGGGTTTTTTTCGCCTGAGCCTTTTTACCGGCTTCTGCTTGTAATATTCCTGCCCAAACGATCCATTGTTGATTAGAATCGGTTTTGGCAAAGTTTTTGGCCCAGTTTTCTGCAAGCTCAAATTTCTTTAAGTCGCGTAATGCCTTAATAACATATATTTTTCCATAGTCTGGAAATTGCTGACTTTGAATACCCTTCAGGTAGCGAATATCTGATTCTGCAAATTTTTTATTTTCATAAGCCATTACTACAAAATCAGCAATCAATTTTTGATTATTGGGATAACGCCCCAATAATTGCCTGAGTTTTTGTAATCCAGTATCCACCTGGCCTTGTTTAATTAAAGGTACAATTTTTTCACGTTGTTGATCAACAACGTCTTTATAGATCAATTCTGCGAATGACAATGTAGAAAACAGTAAAGTCCCACAGGAGATCGATAGTATAGTGAGATTAAAGTTCATAATTAAAATATTCTTTATTCATTGTTATTAATGGTCACATTGTAATCCACAATATATAAATAAAAGACCATATTAACAAAAATATTGTGTATAATTTTGTGTTTTTATTATTTTATTCGATAAATATCACATTATTTTAATTGTGAAATATATTAGTTTTTTTTATCTTAGCGAATTATTTCAAAAACAATATTTTATTTATTTAATAATTAATTTTTTATATAATCCTTTATCTTAACCACTTTATAAAAACATTATTACTCAAAATAAATATCTTGTATAAATCAAAAATGCTCAATAAGTTGAGTATTTTTATTCATACAGAAAAGGTATGCTCTATTATTATAGGAACATAAAATATTCAAAAGTTAAAATATTATCAAGCAGTCAATTCAAATGACTTATTGGAATACAACCTAGAATCTTTTTAGAAGTGCACGAAGTATTAAAAATAAGCCAAGCAAATACCTGACGAGGCAGACCTTTTAGCCTTTTACCGAAATATTAACCATTAATGAGTCTAAGTTATTGACATAAATATCAAACACTTTTTCATGTCGCTATGAGCCATGGAATACATACATCTAATGCATGTGGAATCATCCAAAAGATCGAAAATATTTTAATAAAATCTGATAATTTTCATTTGCCTAGGAAATTATCTCATAGTGAAGGCTTAGATGGGGAGATTGTTATTGTTGATGCCACGGAGATGGCAATGAAGCATTCCCCAAAAAGCGGAAAAAATTCTATAGTGCTAAGAAAAAATGCCATAAGATTAAAGCCCAACTGACAATTCATGATGAAACGATGCAGATGATTCCAATAGGTCTTGCATAAGGAAGTACACATGATTTTCATTGTCTAAAGATCAGCACAAGAAGCAGAGATATCAAGCCCTTATGCTTGTTAATAAAGAGTAACCAGCTTTAAGCCGATTAGGGATCAGACGACGACCACATTTTCAGCAAGTAAAACAACCCATTAACTTTCTTACATCAGCAGATTAATCGAGAAATGGGCAAACATCGTATTCGAATTGAGCAGGTAAATGGTAAATTAAAGATTCTTCAAAATTCTTGCTACACTTTACTGTAGTCGATGTAAAGGTATGGGTTTAAGTCTGAATTTGATTGCTGCAATTTACAATATTGAAATGATTAAAAAAGTGATTTTGCAAAAAGTCTAGTTTCTCATTTTTTATATGAAGTTTTTTCAATGTCAGATACCCTGCTTATCAAAGACCATAAAATAAAAAGCCCTCAATTGAGAGCTTTCAAGTTTATTGATTGACTCAGGCCAGGTTTTGGCGTTTTAAAACTTCTAGCATGGTTGATCCGAGCTCTGCAGGACTACGCGTATAAGCCATACCCGCTTTTTCAAAGGCTGCAAATTTTTCTTCTGCTGTACCCTTACCGCCAGAAATAATTGCACCTGCATGCCCCATACGCTTACCTTTTGGTGCAGTCACACCTGCAATATAGCCCACAACTGGCTTGGTGACATGAGACTGAATATATTCAGCTGCTTCCTCTTCTGCGATACCGCCAATTTCACCAATCATGATAATGGCTTCGGTCTGCGGGTCTTCTTGGAACAACTTCAAGCAATCAATCTGGTTCATGCCTGGAATTGGGTCTCCCCCAATGCCAATACAGGTTGACTGACCTAAACCGAGCTTTGTAGTCTGAGCTACAGCTTCATAGGTTAGTGTACCCGAACGCGAGATAATTCCGATTTTACCTGGCTGATGAATATGTCCTGGCATAATGCCGATTTTACATTCTCCCGGGGTAATAATACCCGGACAGTTTGGACCGATTAAACGCGCACCATTGCCATTGGTTTCAAGATAACGCTTGGCCTTTAACATATCTAAAGTCGGCACACCTTCAGTAATTACAACAATAAGTTCAATCCCAGAATCTACTGCCTCTACAATTGAATCCAATACAAATGGTGCAGGTACATAAATGACCGAGGCATCTGCGCCTGTTTCTTTGACTGCATCTTTCATGGTGTTGAATACAGGTAGGTTTAAATGGCTTTTCCCCCCCTTACCGGGCGTTACACCACCGACGACTTTGGTACCATAAGCCAATGCTTGCTCTGAGTGAAACGTACCATTTTTACCGGTAAAACCTTGTACCAATACTTTGGTGTCTTTATTAATTAATACGCTCATGATTGATACTCCTTAAGCTTTTACCGCAGCAACAATTTTTTCTGCTGCATCAGCTAAACCTGATGCAGAGATTAACGTGAGTCCAGATTCATCCAATAACCTGGCACCCAGTTCTGCGTTATTTCCTTCCAAACGCACAACAACCGGCACGGTTACATGAACTTCCTGGACCGCTGCAATAATGGCTTCAGCAATCATGTCACAACGTACAATTCCACCAAAAATATTAATTAAAACCCCTTGTACCGAGCTGTCTGCCAAAATAATTTTAAACGCTTCAATGACGCGCTCTTTGGTTGCACCACCGCCAACATCAAGGAAGTTCGCAGGCTGACCACCATACAGTTTGATGATGTCCATAGTTGCCATAGCAAGCCCCGCTCCATTGACCATACATCCAATGTTACCTTTTAAGGCTACATAATTCAGGTCATGTTCTGAAGCTTTTAATTCGCGTTCATTTTCCTGAGACTTGTCACGCATCGCTACAATTTCGGGTAAACGGTATAAGGCGTTAGAGTCGATCCCGACTTTGGCATCCACACATAAGATGTCACCATTTTCACGAACTGAAAGGGGGTTAATCTCAAATAGGGCAAAATCATTTTCAATAAATGCCTGATAAGCTGCAGTCATAATTTTGACAAACTGATTGATCTGACCATCTTTCAAATGAAGAGCAAAAGCCACTTCACGAGCTTGAAATGGCATCAGTCCAACCAATGGATCGACTTCGACTTTTATAATTTTTTCTGGGGTTTCTTCAGCCACTTTTTCAATTTCGACCCCACCTTCAGTCGATGCCATAAAAGTTACACGACGGCTGGAACGGTCGACCACTGCACCAAGATACAGCTCGCGTTCAACCGGATAAACATCTTCAGAGACTAAAATGCTGTTGACTGGTTGTCCATTGGCATCCGTCTGATAAGTCACTAAACGAGTACCAATGATCTGATTGGCATAGTCTTCAGCTTCTTGTGCAGACTTCACCACTTTTACCCCACCAGCCTTACCGCGTCCCCCGGCATGTACTTGGGCTTTGAGTACTGCAAATTTACCACCAAGCTGCTCAAAAGCTTTTACGGTTTCTTCTGCATTTGTTGCCAAGATACCCTCTTGAACCGGCATCCCATATTTTTTTAATAACGTTTTTGCTTGATACTCATGTAAATTCATTGAACAACCTTTTAGTACTTATTTGACTTTGTTATTACGTTCACCAATATCTTTTGGTTCACATCAATCAATATTGGTATTTTGAGAACTTAAAATGATTCTTATCTTTATTTTTAGATGATTGTTCTAATAAAAACAACTATCAAATGTAAAAAGAGCGACCTAAGCCGCTCTTTTTTGTCTTACTTACGCTTACGTTGAATCGCGTGAATCGCTCGTCCATCTACTGCAAGTGCAGCTTCATGAACCACTTCAGAGAAGGTTGGATGACCAAAAGTCATCAACTGTAAATCTTCAACTGAAGATACAAACTCAAGTGCAATCATACCTTGGTGTACGATATCAGACGCAGCTGGTCCAATCACATGCATACCAAGTAAACGGTCAGTTTTTGCATCAGCAACAAACTTCACGAAACCAGCACCTTCGCCCGCAGCTAAAGCACGGCCATTTACAGCAAAACCGAATTGACCAGTTTTAACTTCGTGGCCTTTTTCTTTGGCTTGCTCTTCTGTTAAACCGACCCACGCTGCTTCCGGGTGAGTATAGATAACAGAAATAATCGTGTCGTAGTTCACTTGTGCAGCATGACCATGAATACGCTCTACAGCCATTACGCCTTCTTCCATTGCTTTGTGTGCAAGCATTGGACCACGTACCAAGTCACCAATTGCATATACGCCTTCCACAGAAGTCGCACACCAATCGTTCACTTCAACCAGACCGCGTTCAGTCAGTTTAATGCCACAATCATCTGCCAATAAACCTTCAGCATAAGCACGACGGCCTACACAAACGATCAACTTATCGAAAGTTTGCTCTTTGTCTTCACCGCCTTGAGTGTACTTAACAGTTACTTCACGACCGTTAATTTCAGTACCAGACACTTTCGCGCCTACACGGATATCAAGACCTTGCTTAGTTAACAGTTTCTGGAAGTCTTTTGCCAATGCTTTATCAGCCATTGGCAAGAATGCATCCATTGCTTCAAATACAACAACTTCTGCACCTAAACGACGCCATACTGAACCAAGCTCAAGACCAATCACGCCTGCACCAATAACACCTAAACGTTTAGGCACTTCTGGGAATTCAAGCGCGCCAGTTGAATCAACAATGATGTCTTGATCAACAGGAGCTACAGGAATATTTACTGGCACAGAACCAGTGGCAAGAATGACATACTTAGGCTCTAAAACTTGAGTTTCACCTTCGTGAGAAACGAACTCAACTTTTTTACCTGCCAGTAATTTACCAGTACCTTTTAACCATTCAACACCGTTACCTTTTAATAACTGGTCAATACCGCCAGTCAACTGATCAACGATTTTATCTTTACGTGCAAGAAGCTTAGACAAGTCGAAACTTACTTCACCAGTGGTAATACCGTGATCATCTAAATGTTTTACGGTGTCTTCATAACGGTGTGAAGAATCAAGTAATGCCTTAGACGGGATACAACCCACGTTTAAGCAAGTACCACCTAAAGAAGGTTTGCCTTTATGAATACGTTTTTCGATACACGCAACTTTAAAACCAAGTTGAGCTGCACGAATTGCAGCTTCATAACCACCTGGTCCACCGCCAATTACTACTAAATCAAATTGTTGAGACATTATGCTCTCCAAAAATGGGCTTAGAGGATCGCTCTAAGCCCATGGATTTATTCTATAAAATTAAAGATCAAGGATAAGACGAGCAGGTTCTTCTAACAATTCTTTGATTGCTACAAGGAAACCTACAGCTTCTTTACCATCAATTAAACGGTGGTCATAAGAAAGTGCTAGATACATCATTGGCAAGATTTCTACTTGACCATTCACTGCCATAGGACGGTCTTGGATTTTGTGCATACCCAAGATTGCTGTTTGTGGTGTGTTCAAAATTGGGGTAGAAAGCAATGAACCAAAAGTACCACCGTTAGTAATAGTGAATGTACCGCCAGTCATGTCTTCAATGCCCAACTTACCGTCACGTGCCTTAACAGCATAAGCGCGAATACCGTTTTCTACTTCAGCATAGTTCATACGGTCAGTATCACGTAATACAGGAACCACTAGACCACGGTCGCTTGATACAGCTACACCGATGTCATAGTAACCGTGATAAACAATGTCATCACCATCGATAGACGCATTTACAGCAGGGTAGCGTTTCAGTGCTTCAGTCGCTGCTTTAACGAAGAATGACATGAAGCCTAAACGTGCACCATGACGTTTTTCAAATGCGTCTTTATATTGAGCACGCATTTCCATGATTGGTTTCATGTTCACTTCGTTGAACGTAGTCAACATTGCTGTTGATTGAGTTGCAGCAAGTAAACGTTCAGCAACACGTTTACGAAGACGAGTCATAGGAACACGTTTTTCGATACGTTCACCAACAGCAACGCTTAACGGCGCAGCAGCAGGTTTAGCTTGATGGTTTGCAACATCTTCTTTAGTGATGCGGCCACCGCGACCAGTACCAGCTACATCGCTCGCTGCAATACCAGTTTCAGTCAATGCTTTACGCACTGCTGGAGCTTGATCAGCAACAGGTTGAGCACGCTCAACAACAGGTGCATTACCCGCTTGAGTTTGTGCAGCCGCTTGTTCAACTTTCTCTTCAGATTGAACTGCTTGAGTTTGAGCAGCGCCAGAAACAGCGCCCTCTTCAAACTGTGCAATCACTTCAGCAGAAAGCACTGTATCGCCTTCATTTTTAATGATTGACGCAATTGTACCGTCAGCAGGAGCAACAACTTCTAAAACAACTTTATCAGTTTCAATATCGCAGATCACTTCATCACGTGATACAGCTTCACCTGGTTGTTTGTGCCAAGTTGCAATCGTACCGTCTGCAACTGACTCTGGGAATACCGGTGCTTTAATTTCGGTTGCCATTACTTAGAATCTCCTGATTGTTCAGCTGCAATCGCTAATGCGTCATTTACCAGCTGAGCTTGTTGTTTTGCATGCAAATATGGTGAACCGCAAGCTGGCGCAGCAGAAGCTGGACGACCTGCGTAGCTAACACGTACCTGTTTACCTGTTTTCATTACATCGTCATATAAACGAGGAGCAATGAATAACCAAGCACCTTGGTTTTTCGGCTCTTCTTGAGTCCAAACCACTTCTTTTAGATTTGGATAAGAAGCAAGTACTTCAGCAATACGTTGTTCTGGATATGGGTACAATTGTTCGATACGAACGATTGCAGTGTTGTTTAATTCCTGTTCACGACGTTTTTCAAGTAAATCGTAATAAACCTTACCACCACAAAGCACCAAACGAGTTACATCAGATTTGTTGATGTTGTCGATTTCGTCAATCACAGTCTGGAATGAACCATTTGCAAGCTCTTCAAGCGTAGAGGTTGCAAGTTTGTGACGAAGCAATGACTTCGGTGACATGATGATCATTGGTTTGCGGATTGGACGAAGTGCTTGACGACGCATCGCATGGAAAATTTGCGCTGGTGTAGTCGGTGTCATCACTTGCATGTTGTCTTCAGCACAAAGCTGTAAGAAACGTTCTAAACGTGCAGATGAATGCTCTGGACCTTGACCTTCAAAACCATGTGGAAGAAGCATAGTTAAACCACATACGCGTTCCCATTTAGTTTCACCAGATGCGATGAACTGGTCAATTACAACTTGCGCACAGTTAGCGAAATCACCGAACTGAGCTTCCCAGATAATCAAGCTCTTAGGAAGAGTCGTTGCATAACCGTATTCAAATGCAAGTACCGCCATTTCTGACAATAAAGAGTCATAAATTGCTGTACGTGGCTGGTTTTCTTTCAGGTTACATAATGGAATGTAAGTTGAACCGTCTACCTGGTTATGCAATTTCGCATGACGGTGTGAGAAAGTACCACGACCCACGTCTTCACCAGTTAAACGAACCAGGAAGCCTTCATCTAGAATAGTTGCATACGCTAAAGTTTCTGCAGCCCCCCAGTTCAGCGGCATTTCGCCAGTTTGCATTTTCAGACGGTCGTCAATCACTTTTGCAACCTGACGCTGCATAACGAAGCCTTCTGGAAGCTCACGCATTTTGGTACCGAGTTCTTTCAAGCGTTCGATTGGGAATGATGTATCCCATACGTCTGTGTACTCGTGACCCAAGTATGGAGACCAGTCGACAAACATTTTGGTATTTGGTTCAAGTACCAATGCATTGGCAACATGCTTGCCTGCTTCAAGGTCTGAACGGTATTGTTCAACCATTGCATCAGCAGCAGCACGATCCAGAACATTTTGTTGTACAAGTTGGTCAGCATAAAGCGTACGAGTGGTCGCTTTTTTGTTAATCACTTGATACATCATTGGTTGAGTTGCAGCTGGCTCATCCGCTTCGTTGTGACCACGACGACGGTAACAGAACATGTCAATTACAACGTCTTTACGGAAAGTATGACGGAAGTCATGTGCCAATTGAGAAACAAACAATACAGCTTCAGGATCATCACCATTGACATGGAAGATCGGTGCCTGAATCATTTTCGCGATATCAGTACAGTATTCTGTAGAACGTGCATCACGTGGGTCAGAAGTTGTGAAGCCCACCTGGTTGTTAACAACGATGTGAACTGTACCACCTACAGTATAACCACGTGTTTGTGACATCTGGAAGGTTTCTTGGTTTACACCTTGACCTGCAAATGCTGCATCACCATGAACAATGATTGGCAATACATCATCACCACCAATGTCTTTGCGACGGACTTGACGTGCACGTACAGAACCTTCAACTACAGGTCCAACGATTTCCAAGTGAGATGGGTTAAATGCCAATGCCAAGTGAACTTCGCCACCTGGAGTCATCACGTTAGATGAGAAACCTTGGTGATATTTAACGTCACCAGAACCTTTTTTGTGCAGTGATTTACCTTCAAACTCGCCAAACAGGTCAGCCGGGTTTTTACCCATAATGTTGACCAGCAAGTTCAAACGGCCACGGTGCGGCATACCGATTACAACTTCTTTACAGCCTACAGAGCCTGCACGTTGAATCAGTTCATTCACCATCGGGATGAAGGATTCACCACCTTCTACACCAAAGCGTTTTGCACCAACGTATTTATTACCGAGGTATTTTTCCAGACCTTCAGCTGCTGTCAGACGTTCTAAGACGTGTTTTTTCTGCTCAGCAGTGAAACCGAATTGACCTTTTGCACTTTCAAGGCGTTGTTGAATCCAACGTTTTTCTTTGGTATCAACAATATGCATGTATTCAGCACCAATAGAAGCACAATAAGTTGCTTCCATCGCCTGAACCATTTCAGCTAGAGTTGCTTCACTCTTACCGATTGCAAGGTTGCCTGTGTTAAATACTGTATCTAAATCAGATTGAGTCAAACCATGCGCAGCAAGATCAAGATCAGGTACGATTTCACGCTTAGCCAAACCTAGTGGATCTAATTTTGCTTTTTGATGACCACGGTTACGATAAGCCGCAATTAGTTGCAATACGCCAATTTGACGACGCTCATGCTCAGAACTTACAGCACTTTGAATTACAGGTTGAACGCGACTTGAGTTGCGACCTAATAAAAGGAATTGCTCACGTACATTGCTATGTGGTTGATCACCTTTAGGGAATTTACCGAAGTATTCCTGCCAGTCAGCACCTACTGAATCTGGAGCCGTCAAATACTGCTCATAAAGTTCTTCAATATACGCTGCACTGTCAGCGCTAAGTTCAGTGTCAAGACGCAGTGCGTCAGCAACTTCTTGCATTTGTGGACCCATTTCCTATTGCAAAAACATTTTCAGGATGCTTTTTAAGCGAACCCATGATTAATAATGTCAAATTGGTAATATGACATTAGTCCCCATAAGGCATAAGCCATGAGGCGTGATCACTACATTAGGAATAACCCAATGTGAATAATGAATCATAACGCCCCCATTGGCATCATCACTCATTGATATATACTCGACCAAGACCGAGCAATTTTTTGCAAATCGACTTAGAAAAAATAACTACTCGACTTAATTTTTCTAAAGCGATTTATATCTATTTATAAACCTTATACATAATTTCAGATGTTGAAAAAATGTACGCAAATACAGTGCTTTTTTTAAATATAGCTTTGTGCCAAATCGTAACATGTTCTCCAGTTGCAATTGATTTTTTTGACACATACCTCTCATAACTCAGCGAAATACATATCCTCCATTTTCATCTAACATATGGTGCTTTATCTCATAATTAGATTCAATCTAGACCAAAGTCCTACCCCACGCCCACACATATAACAAAAGAGAGCTCAATATTTAAACTGGCTCTCTTTATATGCGTTATATGATAACATTTTAATCTCAACTTTGCAGATTCAAGCCTACAATTAGTGCTTTAATCACTCACTCAAACAATCCCACAACACTTAGACCGCTTTTAAGCAAGATTCCGTCTCTACTTTAATCAATTATATATTTTTTAATAACACTTCACACCCCTACTCCTGTCTATTCATATAGCCATTTAGTATCCCCTACCTATCTTACAACTATTAAAAGCATAAAAAAGCACACCCTAGGGTGTGCTTTTTTTGACTGGAGCAGATTAACCTGCTTGATCTAACAACATGCTACGGATGTGACCGATAGCTTTAGTTGGATTAAGACCTTTAGGGCAAACTGATACACAGTTCATAATACCTTTACAACGGAATAGCGAGAATGGATCGTCAAGACGAGCCAAACGCTCTTGTGTTCCAGTATCACGCGAGTCAATGATGAAGCGGTAAGCATTCAACAATGCTGAAGGACCCAAGAACTTGTCAGGGTTCCACCAGAATGACGGACATGAAGTCGAACAACATGCACAAAGAATACATTCATATAAACCATCAAGGTGTTCACGTTCTTCAGGAGACTGTAAACGCTCTTTCGGTGGCGCAGGCTGGTTGTTGATCAAGAACGGATGAATTTTATTGTACTGATCATAGAACTGATTCATATCTACAACCAAGTCTTTAACCACTGGTAGACCTGGAAGTGGACGAACAGTAATCACTTCCGGTAAATCATTCAGGTTCCACAGACATGCCAAACCGTTTTTACCATTGATGTTTACACCATCAGAACCACAAATACCTTCACGACATGAACGACGGAACGTTAAAGATTCGTCCTGCACTTTCAAAGCAAGAAGAGCATCAAGCAACATACGGTGCTTGTCTGTCAATTCAAGTTTAAAAGTTTGCATGTACGGTGCTTTATCCTTATCAGGATCGTAGCGGTAGATATTAAATGTACGAGTACCTCTACTCATCTTACTTCTCCCTATTAGAATGTACGTGGTTTAGGTGGAATTGCATCAACCGATAAAGGTTTGTAACGCACTGGCTTGTACTCAAGATGGTTATCAACAGAGAACCATAATGTGTGCTTCATCCACTCATCATCACGACGACCGTATGGATAGTCCGCATGTTCTGGCGGCAATTCAAAATCTACCACTGTATGCGCACCACGACATTCTTTACGAGCCGCAGCAGAAATCAGTGTTGCTTTCGCCACTTCATACAAGTTTTCAACTTCTAGAGCTTCAATACGTGCAGTGTTGAATACTTTAGATTTGTCTTTCAAGTGAATATTACGAACACGTGGCTCAATCGCAAGAATTTGCTTCACACCTTCTTCAAGAAGTGCAGATGTACGGAATACACCAGCGTGGTCTTGAACGATGTCACGGATTGCATCAGCAACTTCTTGAGCGTTCTCACCTGAAGTTGACTCATCCAATTTACGAATACGCTCAACAGTTTGTTCAAGCACAGTCGTAGGAAGCGGTTGGTAGTCATCACCATGATGTTTAGTCACATAATCAATGATATGTTGACCAGCAGCTTTACCGAATACAACCAAGTCAAGCAATGAGTTTGTACCTAAACGGTTCGCACCATGTACAGATACACATGAACATTCACCAATTGCATAGAAACCTTTCACTGGCTTAGTGAAGTCACGGCCTTCCGCATTTGTAGAATAAACATCAGTATCTTTGTTGTAGTGTGCTTCAAGCGGAGTTGTTTCGCGAGATTCAGGAACCACAACCTGACCATGAATATTCGTTGGAATACCACCCATTTGATAATGGATTGTTGGTACTACTGGAATCGGCTCTTTGGTGATATCAACATTCGCGAATTTCTTACCAATCTCGAATACAGATGGAAGACGTTTCATGATCGTATCTGCACCTAAGTGCGTCATATCAAGAAGAATGTAGTCACCTTTAGGACCACAACCACGACCTTCTTTGATTTCCTGGTCCATAGAACGTGATACGAAGTCACGTGGCGCCAAGTCTTTCAAAGTTGGAGCATAACGTTCCATGAACGGTTCGCCGTCTTTGTTACGAAGGATTGCACCTTCACCACGACAACCTTCAGTCAACAATACGCCTGCGCCCGCAACACCCGTTGGGTGGAACTGCCAGAATTCCATATCTTGCAATGGAATACCTGCACGAGCTGCCATACCAAGACCGTCACCAGTATTGATATATGCGTTAGTAGATGCACGGTAAACACGACCAGCACCACCTGTAGCGAATAATGTCGCTTTCGCTTGGAATACTGCAATTTTACCAGTTTCCTGATCAATAGCAGTTACACCAAGTACGTCACCCGCTTCGTTACGGATCAAGTCAAGTGCGATCCATTCTACGAAGAATTGCGTACCCATTTTCACGTTGCTTTGATAAAGCGTGTGAAGCAGTGCATGACCTGTACGGTCGGCAGCAGCACATGCACGAGGAACTGCTTTTTCACCGTAGTTTGCAGAGTGACCGCCGAATGGACGTTGGTAAATTGTACCGTCTGCGTTACGGTCGAATGGCATACCCAGATGTTCTAATTCATAAACAACTTGTGGAGCCTCACGCGTCATAAATTCGATCGCGTCTTGGTCGCCCAACCAGTCTGAACCTTTAACCGTGTCATAGAAGTGGTAATGCCAGTTATCTTCTTGCATATTACCAAGAGATGCACCAATACCACCCTGTGCTGCTACAGTATGAGAACGTGTTGGGAACACTTTAGTCAGTACCGCAACCTTCAAACCCGCTTGAGCAAGCTGGTAAGATGCGCGCATACCTGAACCACCACCACCAACGATGACAGCATCGAAAGTTTCGTGTGGAATATTTGTGTAATCTTCTTTAGGGTTAATCGCGCCCATGATATTTTCCTATCAATTCGCCCAAAAAATCTGGATCGCCCAGATTGCATATGCAAATACAGCAATAATCACTGCTGAAGTCAGCACCAAACGCAAGCCCGAAGCTGAAGGACCCATTTGACGAGTAGTCACATAATCTGTGAATACCTGCCACATGCCGATCCAAGCGTGTGCGACAAGAGATAAGACTGCCAACAAAGACATAATCTTCATTGGTAATGTCATCATAAAGCCAAACCATTGTTCATAGTTAAATCCGCCATTCAGAAGGATCCAACCCAATACCACAACAGTATAAACAGCTAATACAACAGCACTTACGCGTTGGATATACCAATCGCGAGAACCTGAACCCGTTAAACCTGTAGCACTTTTCATTAGAGAACAATCCATACAAATGATGCGACAATCGAAATCGCAGCCAAGATCAATGAAATAGTAGCTGCCACACGACCACTTTGCAGTTCTTCAGCAAAACCAAGGTCAGCAAGTAAATGCTTAATACCCATAATAAAATGGAAAAGTAAGCCGGCTACAAATACCCATACGATAAAGCGCACAATGAAGCCACTAAAGATTGCCTGAACTTCAGCAAAACCCTCAGCAGAAGACAATGATTTGTCTAAAAGCCACAAAAGTACCGGTACAAGTAAAAATACGATGACACCAGAGAGACGGTGTAGAATTGATGCAATAGCCACAGGGGATTTTAAGTTTACTTCTAAAACTTGACCCATGGACAAATTGACAGGTCTGTTGCTTTTCACAGCGGGCATCCTGTAAGTAAAAACTCCATCCGGAGTTTGTTGGAATTAATTCGAAGGAAAGCTAGCATTTTTAGGCAATTACTCTATCCAGTAACACCTAAACTTAAAACGACACTGAATTATAAAACGTGAACTATCAAAATACAAACAGTCACATTTAGCTTTTCCATAAAAAAGCATCAAATAAGAATCATTAACATAAAATCCCCAATGCAAGCAGACAAAATACATCTAAGAAAACAGAGCTATATGTTTGGTTTTTATTAAATAAAATTAAATTTTATTTATCGTTTTTAGCTTTGAGAATTAAATTTATTTATTTAGACTAAAGATGAACAAAGAATCATTATATTTTACAACAATCTTAGCTGTATTTATATCATTTATAACAATTTTCATTTCCATTAGAAATATATAGTATTTATAATAATTATATCAATCCAACTTCATGAAATGAAATAACCACTTAGTCTGTGCATAACTTCTTTATATGGCAAAATCATGCTGATTTTTTCTGCAAAATTATGGTTTATTTTATCCAATTTGGACAAATAACCGGCATTTCAGCACATATTTGGCAGCTATTTTTTAACCAAACAAACTTAATTTCACTTTTCATTTATCGCTTTTAATTATGACTAAAAAATCAGCAAAAAATACAATAAAAAGATGTAAGTTACGAAAATTATAATAATTTAAAATATTAGGCTTGACGTAAATTCGGAACCTATCAGAGTTTTTAGGAATTAAAAATTGCCTACAATTCCCACAACATGCATATTTTTTTCTGCAACTTATTTTCATTTGACTTATTATACAGCGTCGATACTGATATTTTCCTCATGGCTACTGGATTTTTTTGATCCAACCCCGGTGAGGGCGTCGCTTTATCCATAAGTATAATTGACAAAATTTCAGTACTCACTAATCTTATAGCAAATTTTTGACCCGTCTGATTCGCGCATTAAAAGATTAGTACTACGAGTCAGATAAAACATTCACCAGGACAGGAGATCTATTGAATGTCTGCAGCAACTGGCAAAAAAGCCGTTTTACAGCTTGATGGCAAAGAAATTGAATTACCAATTTACAGCGGCACATTGGGCCCAGATGTAATCGACGTTAAAGATGTGTTGGCCGCAGGTCACTTTACTTTTGATCCTGGTTTTATGGCAACAGCTGCATGTGAATCTAAAATCACATTCATCGATGGTAACAAAGGTGTTCTTCTACACCGCGGTTACCCAATCGACCAGCTTGCAACTAAAGCAGACTATTTAGAAACTTGCTACTTATTGTTAAACGGCGAACTTCCAACAGCTGAACAAAAAGTAGAATTTGATGCTAAAGTTCGTAACCACACTATGGTTCACGACCAAGTTAGCCGTTTCTTCAATGGTTTCCGTCGTGATGCTCACCCGATGGCAATTATGGTTGGTGTAGTTGGTGCGCTTTCTGCGTTCTATCACAACAACTTGGACATCGAAGATGTTAACCACCGTGAAATTACTGCAATCCGCTTGATTGCTAAAGTTCCTACGCTAGCAGCTTGGAGCTACAAATATACAGTTGGTCAACCATTCGTTTACCCACGTAATGACTTGAGCTACGCTGAAAACTTCTTGTACATGATGTTTGCTACTCCTGCAGACAAAGACTACAAAGTTAACCCAATTCTTGCTAAAGCAATGGATCGTATCTTCACGCTTCATGCTGACCACGAACAAAACGCATCTACTTCTACAGTACGTTTAGCCGGTTCTACTGGTGCTAACCCTTACGCATGTATCGCTGCGGGTATCTCTGCACTTTGGGGTCCTGCTCACGGTGGTGCGAACGAAGCCGTTCTTAAGATGCTTGATGAAATCGGCACTGTAGAAAACGTTGCGGGCTTCATGGAAAAAGTGAAGACTAAAGAAGTTAAACTTATGGGCTTCGGTCACCGAGTTTATAAAAACTTCGATCCACGCGCGAAAGTAATGAAAGAAACTTGTGATGAAGTTCTTGGTGCGCTTGGTATCAACGATCCACAACTTGCTCTTGCAATGGAACTTGAACGCATTGCGTTGTCTGATGAATACTTCATCAAACGTAACTTATACCCTAACGTAGACTTCTATTCAGGTATCATCCTTAAAGCGATTGGTATTCCGACTGAAATGTTTACTGTAATCTTCGCTCTTGCACGTACAGTTGGCTGGATCAGCCACTGGTTAGAAATGCACAGCGGCCCTTACAAAATCGGTCGTCCACGTCAGCTTTACACTGGTGAAGTTCAACGTGACATCCAAGGTCGTTAATTCTTTAAGAATTAATGATTTAAAAAAACCGCCCTTCCGGGCGGTTTTTTTACGTCTTTCAATCAAGCCTCTACTCCATGCAATAAAATTTTACTCAACCCGAATCCTGTTTAAGCCAATGTTTGCATAATACGAACCACTGGCTTGTTTTTATAACAGAGTTGATAGACACATAACGATGCATAAACTCCAGATAAATACCCATCAATGCCTCTCGCTTTACTCGTCACCAAATGATTTTTTCTTTTAACAAGCTAAATAAAGTCTCTATTTTATTAGGCTGCTTTAAGTGATATTCACCTGATGTAGAGAGTCGCGTGGATTTCATAACTGATTCATGATTAAGTATAGCACAGCCAAAGAACCATCCCATTGAGCTTTTGCCGCGGGTTGCAATCACTGCTATAGATTTATGCCGTTGAATCCGCTGATTTTTTGCAACAGTTAGTATAGTTGAATCAATCCATAAATAATGACTTTAACAATCTTTCATCCAGGAAAAATGTAAAGCATGCAGCGCCAATTAATGAGCTCTGATGAAATGAACCATCCGCTGCTAACATGGTAAATATCGAAAGAGTTGACCTTGATTTTGCTTTAATAAAAAAGAAGAAGGCTTTGAAATTATTGAAATAAGAGCATTTATACCAAATGGCAATCAACACGATTTCTGAAAGTTTCAATTAAGTAGACAATATTCTCAAACGCTTATTGCTATATTTTAAAAATTCCCAATAGCTTGCTTCAAATTTCTGAAAAAAGCCATCGAACATGGTCACTAAAGACGTAGGTTATGTGGTAACCCCCTCATGGTTTTTAGTCGCCTTTTTTTCAAGTCTATTTCTTATGCACGATTCAGATTTTCTTAAATTAAACAATATATTTTCAGGCTTAGCTATACTTTTATATAAATATCAAAGGAAAAAATCCCTAAATGGATTTTTTCCAGATTTAAACTCCTCAGTAAATTCATTTTGAATTGATCTTTAAATTCTATTGTTAAACTTGTATCTAACTTCTTATCCATCACGGGTAATAATAATTCAAATTTTCTTCAGCATCGTTACAATATCAAATCAAAGAATTGAACAAATTTCCCTTCCTTGACATTTACTCTCGCCTTACTTTGTGAATAGAATTTACCCTACAAACAGTAAAATGAAACTTTATGTTCCAAAAATTTAGGTTCTGGTTATGGTTCAAACTTTATTTAATGTTTGATATTCATAACTTTCGTTTTCGGCAGTTGACCACGGGTGAGATAAATCTTGCACGGCAAGTTTTCGATAATTTAATCAATTACAATGAAGTTCAAATATTGAATATCAAATATCTTCCCTGGCAACCCATAAATATGTATATGGCTCCCAATGGCAACATTTTTATGAATAACGAAAATTTTTGTGAAGATTTCTCTCGGCGATCTAAACAAATGCAAGGTCTGTTCATACATGAGATGACCCACATTTATCAATATCAGTCCAATATCAATGTTCTGTTACACGGCGCTATACTGCAGTCCAAATATTTTTTGAGTTTTAAAAAATATAATCCTTATAAATACCACTTTATTGCGGGCAAACCGTTTCATACATACAACATTGAACAACAAGGAGAGATTGCCCGGGACATATTCTTTAAAAATATCCCCAACATTATCTTAAATAATGAACACCTCATACAGTAATTCTTGCAGGTTCAATTTTTAACTTAATTCTTGGAATGAATAAATTTCAATAATGTCTCATAATTTTCCATCCGATCATCTTTTTTAATTTTTAATAGTTCGATTTCATCGTTCAAGTCCCTCTTTTCAGTATTGTCGAGATCATTCTGCTGAACAGAATCTGGTGAATTTTCCAGGTGAGCAAACTTAAAGCTGTTTATAAAACGGGTAGCGATTCATAAGTAGACTTGAAGTGAATGGCATACTTTTTGGTAACTGATGTTTAGACAACAGTGTGTATAACTTTTAACTACAACTGCCTCTCAAACCATAACATGGTAAGTGCTTGTGCACGCGTAGACAAAATGTAGAATTCCACCTCAAATATTTGATTTAAAACATTTAATAGAAATTGCATCTAGCAGGTTATCTCATCCAATCACCACAATCCATTTGCAATATGTCTATTTTCGCATCCCTGCTGTATTTTTTTGTCTAAATTCAGATTTTTTTTTGTTTTTTTCTCTATAAACGATGCAATTCGTATATAGTATCGAATTGCTAATTATTGATTAATACTTCTATTTTATTTGTCGTCACGTACACAGCATTGAACGCATAATCATAATAAATCTAAGTCTGTGTATACATCCCTATAGGTAATAGGATTAAGTTGGAATGAAAAGTTTTAAAATTGCCCTTGCACAATTCTCTCCGCATATTGGCAATATCGAAGCAAACACTCAAAAGATGCTTGAACAGATAAATGAAGCCAAAAAACAAAAAGCTGATTTAATTCTCTTCCCGGAGCTTTCAACTGTAGGCTACCCTGCAGAAGATCTATTACTCCGTCCTAGCTTGGCAAAACGCACACAAAAAGCTTTTGAGCTGCTCAGTCAAGTCAAAGACATTGTGATGGTTTTTGGTTTTGTCAATCAGAGTGAAGAGGGTCACCGCTACAACTCTGCAGCCGTAATGAAAGATGGACAAGTACTAGGTGTTTACAACAAACAAAACTTGCCAAACTACAGTGTATTTGATGAAAAACGTTATTTCAGCGAAGGACATCAACACCTTGTTTTTGAATATTTAGGTCATAAGTTTGGTGTGCTGATTTGCGAAGATATCTGGTCACTGAGTACCGTGCATCAGTTATCTCAACTGAATGTTGAAACAGCTTTGGTCTTAAATGCTTCACCTTATGAAGTAGGTAAACCGCAACATCGTGTCACCACCATGAGTCAACTGGCTAAACAGTTGAATATTAATCTGGTCTATACCAACCAGATTGGTGGTCAAGATGACCTGATTTTTGATGGCACCAGCTTTGTGATCAATAAAGATGGCAATATTGCTTTACAGGCAGCCAGCTTTAAAGAAGATCTTTATTACGCCGAATATGAAGCCGAACAAAAAGCCTATAAAGTCGGAACAGTAACACCTGCTTTAGATACCTTGGCTGAAATCTATCAAGGTCTGGTTTTAGCAACTCGTGATTATGTTCAGCGTTCTGGTTTTCCTGGCGTAATTCTTGGTTTATCGGGTGGCATTGACTCGGCATTAACATTGGCAATCGCGGTTGATGCGATTGGTGCAGATAAAGTTCAGGCCGTGATGATGCCTTATACCTACACCGCGCAAATCAGTGTAGAAGATGCCGCTGCACAGGCCAAAAACATGGGTGTAACTTTCGGTATTGCTGAAATCAATCCAATCGTAAACAGCTTCATGCAAACCCTGTATCCATTCTTTGGTAACAGCCCTGCAGATGCCACTGAAGAAAATCTGCAAGCCCGTGCTCGTGGTACCTTACTGATGGGCTTGTCGAACAAGTTTGGTAATCTGGTTTTATCTACCGGCAACAAGTCTGAACTTTCTGTAGGTTACTGCACCCTGTATGGCGATATGGTTGGCGGTTATGCGGTGCTGAAAGACGTGTATAAAACCATTGTGTTTGAACTGGCGAAATACCGTAACAGCATTTCAGAGACTCCGGTCATTCCAGAGCGTGTCATTACTCGCCCACCTTCTGCAGAACTGCGTCCAGACCAGAAAGACCAAGACTCTTTACCTGCCTATGAAGTACTGGATGCCATTCTTTATTCTTATATTGAAGAAGATATGAGTCAGGATGACATTATTGCCAAAGGCTTTGATAAAGCAGTGGTGGAAAAAGTCATTCGCCTGGTAGATCGTAATGAATATAAACGTCGTCAAGGTGCGATTGGTCCGCGTATCAGCTCACGCGCATTTACCCGTGAACGTCGTTATCCAATTATGAATGGATGGGCACCAGGTGTCTAAGCAGGACCAGGCCCAACAGTTTGCTCAAGCGCTTATGCTTGAGCAAACCCGCTTTATAAAAAAACAATTATTAGTAGAACAACATAATCCTTATATCGAAAAATTTGTTCATCATATTTATATTTCTTCAGATCAGATTGCTTTAAAACAAATTATTCAACTTGAATCGCTACAAGAGGTGGTTCAAAAATATGCCTTTGAATTGAATCTAGGTGCTGAAATTTTAGAGTTCATCGGGGTTGTTTCTCAAAGAATTCATCAGCTGGCAATGAACAGCCAGACTCAAATCAACGCGCTGCTGTCTGATGAAACTTTTGAATTATGGATGTACAAGATTCTCGAACTGGATCAGTTGCGTCACTACATCCATGATAATTTGCAGCACAATCAGCAAGTCGAACATGTCAGTTTACAGTTAGCGAACCAGATTCTTGAAAGTAATACGCCTTGGCTGGATCATCTACGCAAGCTCAATACCCATCAACAAGGTTTGGGTTCTAAGATACTCAGTTTTATTCAAGACCAGCAACAGACTATTGAACTCAAGCTGGAGCAGCAACTTGCTCACGCTCTGGTCAAACAACTTGCAAACCTGTTTTTACTGCCGAATGAAGAGCTGGCAGACATCAGCCTGCATTTATGGGAAGATATTAAACAAAGAACCTTGCGGGAAACTTTTTCCCAATTCCAGCCCATAGACTTTGAAGAGTTCTTTATTCTGGTCTATGAAACCTGGCGACAGTTAAGACAAACAGAATACCTGCAACAGGTGGTTTTGGATGTGGTGGCTGGCTTTTATGACTATTTCGCCAACTACAGCTTACAGGAACTGTTACAATCTGTCGGACTAGATGAAGAAGACTTACATCAGGAAGCCCACCGTTTTATGCCCTACTCTCTTCAAGCCCTAGAACAACAAGGATTGCTAGACGGGATTATTCAGGCGCTGATTTCACCTTTTTATGCCAGCGAAACTACTCATCAATTCATTGAGCAATATCTTCAAGAAAAGTTTTAATTTCTTATACAGGCTCTATTGGCATTTTATTAATGGATGGTTAACAGACCTTTTTCTGCTTCTGAGAATCGACCTGACTTTTTTGAACCATAAAAAAAGAGACCATGCTGAGAGCATGGTCTATAAAAATGGTGGCTATGACGGGACTTGAACCTGTGACCCCCGCATTATGAGTGCGGTGCTCTAACCAACTGAGCTACATAGCCATAAACTGTGTGCGCATTATCTAGATTTCAACAACTAGCGTCAAGCCCTTTATTTTTCGAGTGTTCAGAGTTTGAGCGTTTTATTTTTTTTCAGTTAATATTTAAACAAAACAGCGATTTATTACAGCTATTTCCTACTTAAACCTTAAAATTAAAGCACTGAAATATTGAAATAAAATGCATCTCAAATTCATCGCCATCAGCTTAATTCCCCTAATGAGTGGCTCCTCTGGCAGTTAATTTCACCCATATTCGTCGATTACAATGGAGTCTGTATGGATGTGGTGATGGATCAACAATCAACAGCTTTTGACCATGTAGCAAAAGCGCACCCCCGGCACAACGCAGTCAAGCACAGAAAAAGCTCTATCGTATTGAGCAAATTACGCAAGATCAGAAATTAGCAGTTGCTACGCAAAACCAGATTGCTTTGCACTATGCACAGTTTCATCTTACTAAAAATAAAATCGATCAATTGCAACAGATCGTGTTTGGAAAAGATAAAAAGCCAAAAATTCTGGAAAATATAAGCAAAAATTTCCTAAAGTAAAACTCAATGCCATTCAATGTGAATAATGATTTTTTAAGATAAATTTTAGACATAAAAAAAGACCACGCTTTTATAAACGTGGTCTATGAAAATGGTGGCTATGACGGGACTTGAACCTGTGACCCCCGCATTATGAGTGCGGTGCTCTAACCAACTGAGCTACATAGCCAAAACTGTGCGCGTATTATCTATTTCAGGGAACTTCATGTCAAGAAATATCACGCAATAATTGTAAAAAAATTGGTGAAGTGAGCCGATAAGCCGGGTTCTGTCGTGAACGATCATTCCTCTAGGCGTACAATCACTCGTACGCTCAAGCGACCTACCCGAATCCAGCACGGGCCGTGCCTGAAGGATTCCTATTTGGTCTTGCTTCTGGTGGGGTTTACCTTGCCGTGAACTGTTACCAGACACGCGGTGCGCTCTTACCGCACCCTTTCACCCTTACCATCTCTCTTGGTCTCCCCGAAGGAAAATTGCAAAGATGGCGGTCTACTCTCTGCTGCACTTGCCGTCGGCTTTCACCGCCCAGGCGTTACCTGGCACCCTGCCCTACGAAGCCCGGACTTTCCTCCCCTGCTTCAATCACGGAGATCTCCACAGCAGCGATCGTCTGGCTCACTTCGGGGCGTATGCTAACAAATTTCAGCACTAATTACTGGTGCTTTTTTGTGCAATCAGCTTTTTATATTTTTCCATCAGGTCATCTTGTGATTCCACATGCTGGGGATCATGCGGAATACAGTCGACCGGACAGAACAATTGACACTGCGGTTGATCAAAATGCCCAACGCATTCGGTACATAAATCCGGGTGAATTTCATAAATGATTTCACCCATGAATATCGCCTCATTCGGGCACACCGGCTCACAGACATCACAATTGATGCATTCATCGGTAATATATAAAGACACGTTACCAACCTTGCTGTTGTTTCCGCTTAAAGGCTTCTACCACAGCTTGCGGTACAAACTGCGCGACATCACCATTTAAGCGTGCTATTTCACGTACTAAAGTAGATGAAATAAAAGAATATTGCTCTGAAGGGGTTAGAAATACCGCCTCAAAACTTGCATCCAGGCGACGGTTCATGTTGGCCAGTTGAAATTCATACTCAAAGTCAGATACGGCGCGTAATCCACGCAGAACTGCTGTTGCTTTCTGTTCACGGAAAAAATTGACCAACAGACCATCAAAGCCGACAAATTCTACATTAGGCAAATGACTGAGCGATTTTTTTGCTAGTTCCACTCGCTCTTCCAAACTAAAGACTGGATTTTTGTGATGACCAATGGCAATAGCAACCACAACTTCATCAAACATTTTCGCTGCACGTGACACCAAATCGATATGTCCATTGGTAATTGGATCGAAAGTGCCTGGATAAATGACGCGAGATTTAGTCATCCATTTTTACTCTAGTTTTTAGTAGAGCCCTATTTTAACAAAAACTTCTTTTTTTAGTGAACAATCTCCTTACTTTTGAAAAAACTTCACCTCAGAGCGAGTTTGAGGCAAAATAGAACTAATCTTGGAATATGCGTATTATGTCGAAATCAATCGTAGTTAAAAAAAATACTGGTGGCACTATTGCGCAGAACAAGCGTGCTCGCCATGATTATTTTATTGAAGATAAATTCGAAGCCGGGTTGTCTTTACAAGGCTGGGAAGTCAAGTCCTTGCGTGCCGGGCGGATGACCATTACCGAAAGTTATATTCTGTTCAAGAACAATGAAGCGTTTTTATTTGGTGCACAAATCCAGCCCCTGTTATCTGCTTCAACGCATGTGGTGCCTGAAGCAACCCGCACACGCAAATTGCTGCTTTCACGCCGCGAAATTGAAAAACTTTTAGGTGCAGTGAATCAGAAAGGTTATGCCTGCGTACCTTTGGCCTGCTACTGGAAAGGTCCATTAGCCAAACTGGAAATTGCCCTGGTGAAAGGGAAACAGTTACACGATAAACGTGCGACTGAAAAAGACCGGGACTGGCAGCGTGACAAGGCCCGGATTTTCCACAAATAATTTTCACCTGAATAAAAAAAACCTCCAGCTGGAGGTTTTTAAATTTCTGAAAAAATCTGAACTTACTTGAATCTGTTTGCTAACAATGCCAGATATTCACCAAACCAGATAGCCGTATCCAGGTCACCTTGCGGTGGTGTCACCTCTACCGGGGCATTATCCGATTGGGTCATCAATCCCAAAAAGCCCGACATCCGGTTCAGGTCCTGCGAACCACGCCCAGTCGGCATCAGCGGCAAACCTGCCCACAGCATGCCGTGCTGCATGGCAAACAGATTGATCTGCTGCAATACTGCCAGTTTATCACCACTCAATCCACCGCCATTGGTAAAACCTGCTGCAATTTTGCCTTGCCAGGTCCGTGCCAGCCAGCGTTTGGATGACTGCTCCATAAATAGCTTCAAGGCTGAAGTAATACTGCCCATATAGGTCGGACAACCGAATATAATGGCATCAGCCTGATCCAAAACATCCCAATCCACATGCTCGATATTCATGCAATGTACCTGAATACCGGTTTGCTTGGCCCCTTGAGCAATGAAAGAAGCGACCTTTGCAGTATGTCCATAGGGGCTGTGATAAACGATAGCAAGAGATTTCGTGGATAAAGGCATATCAATAAAAGCAGTAAGTTTTAATCAACAAGTTTAACAGTTTCAAATCATAAACACGAATGTTGCCATACGACCGGTTTTGGCTTCACGGCGATAGGAAAAATATTCTTCTGCTTGTGTATATGAACATTGGTCACCGCCCAGCACAATTTCAACCCCATTTTGCTTTAAGATAAATCGTGCAATCGCATATAAGTCAGCATAAAATTTATCTGCTTTTTCACCCGCTTTAAAAGCAGCTTCCAGTTCAGGGTATTTAGAGCAGAAAGCCTGTTTGACTTCTGCTCCAATTTCAAAACAGGGCTGACTAATCGCAGCGCCCAACCATGCCCAAGTTGGCTGGGTTTGCATGGCAGCAATGGTATTTTCCACAATACCATGGGCCAAGCCTCGCCAGCCGGCATGCAAATTCGCTATCTCCGTTCCATCTGCATTGCCGAGCACCACAGGCAAACAATCCGCAGTCATCATCATTAAGGCATGTGCTTTACGCTGGGTCACCACTCCATCCCCTTCCAGGGCCTGAAAAGGGATTTCTTCATTGATGGTATGACAAATGGTGCTATGGGTTTGCGTCATCCAGGTCACTTTATCGACCCCGAATTCAGTAAACTCCGCCAGTAAAGCCATACGATGCTGCTGTACACGCTTTGCATCATCCCCCACATGCAAGGCCAGGTTAAATCCTGCCAGTTCAGGTTGAGCTGAAGGCTGAATTTTTTCATGATGCACTCGCGTCTGCCCAACACATACACCTTCCGGAAGCCCTTGAACAAATTGCATGTCTATTTCCTTGTGCTTTTCCTTATGATTCACCAGCCATAAAACCACTTAGTAGGCTTTATTTTCACTGCGCAATACCTCAATCAACTGCGCAAAGTCATCTGCCCATGGTGCCTCAAACATCATTTCTTCACCACTGCGTGGATGAATCAGTCCAAGTTTGGTTGCATGCAAGGCCTGACGTTTAAAGCCGCGCAAAGTATCGGCCAGTAATTCTGAAGCACCTGCCGGTACACGGACACGGCTCATATACACCGAATCACCAACCAGACCAAAGCCCAGATAACTAAAATGCACACGAATCTGATGGGTACGGCCGGTTTCCAGACGTGCCTGCACACGGGTGAAATGCTGAAAGCGTTCTTTCACATTGTAATGGGTCACTGCATCTCGACCACCCGGCAACACGGCCATTTTTACTCGATCGACCGGATGGCGCTTAATTGGCTCATCAATCGTACCACCGGCAATAATGTTACCGTACACCACCAGATCATAGAGACGATATACCGATTTCTTCGCCAATTGCTTGCTTAAAGAAAACTGGGCTTCAAGATTTTTCGCCACCACCAGCAAACCGCTAGTGTCTTTATCAATACGGTGTACCAGACCGGCACGAGCCAGTTCGGCAGATTTTGGATAATGATAAAGCAAGGCGTTCACCAGTGTACCGCTCGTATTTCCCGCACCCGGATGAACCACCATACCAACCGGTTTGTTAATGACAATAATATCGTCATCTTCATACACCACATTGAGGGGAATATTTTCCGGCAGGCTTTTGGTTTGAACTTCCAGCTCGACATCCAGCGTGAGCAGCTCATTGCCTTCACATTTATACTTAGGTTTGACAGTGTTACCATTTACCAACAAATGGCCATCTTTCAGCCACTGCTTCAATTTTTCACGAGAAAAATCGCTCCAAACTAACGCTGCAACCTGATCGATACGTTGCCCTAAATAACTTTCATCCAATTGAAATTGCAACGATAAACGTGTTGCAGTTGAGTCTGAAGTATGGTTATCTGCATCCTCAGAATCTTCAAGTAAATTGAAATCAGTTTCAGGGACATTAGAATTAGAAGATTGTGCTTGACTCATTTGCTCATTCAGACAAAAGTGGTTTAATAGTGCAATTGTAGCTCATTGCCCGTATTAACAGAGGAATTTTTATGTCGTTACCACGTTATAAAATGACAATGCTTGCTTTATCTTTAGGCGTTGCGTCGGCAATAGTGGGCTGTAGCAGTAATCCAAAGAAAGAAGTGGTAGACACAGGACCACAATCTAGCGAACAAGTTTATATTCAAAAAGCTGAAAAAGCCCTTGAACGTGGTCAATATACCGATGCGGCCAAACATCTTGAAGCAATCGATACCTATTATCCAACAGGTGACTATGCCCAACAGGCACAGCTGGAATTGTTATATGTTAAATTTCAACAAAAAGATTATGAAGGCGCAGTTGCCCTGGCTGAGCGTTTTATCCGTTTAAACCCGCAACATCCCAATGTGGACTATGCCTACTATGTTCGTGGTGTCGCGAACATGGAACAAAACTATGATGGCCTATTACGTTATACCTCATTAAAACAGTCACACCGTGATGTCAGCTATTTAAAAGTGGCTTATCAGAATTTTGTCGATTTCATCCGCCGTTTCCCATCAAGTACTTATGCTGTCGATGCGGCACAGCGTATGAAGTTCATTGGCACGGAGCTGGCTGAAAGTGAAATGAACGCGGCGCGCTTTAATATTAAGCGTAAAGCATGGCTTGCTGCTGTTGAACGTTCACAATGGGTAGTCGAACATTATCCACAAACCCCGCAAGTTCCTGAAGCTTTAGCCACCATGGCTTACGGGTATGACAAATTGGGCGATCAGCAGACTTCACAGCAGTACATTGAAGTGTTAAAGCTGAATTATCCGCATCTGGTCAAAGCTGATGGTAGCGTGAATATGCGTGCTGCACATGGTGAAGGCAGCTGGTTTAACCGCGCCACTTTAGGTATTTTTGGTCGCGAAGCGCAAAGCTCGACCGAAGCAGAGCAACAGCAAAATGCAGCGCAGAGTGAAAAACGCAGTTTCACTAATCGCATCAGTTTTGGCTTGCTAGACCGTCCTAAAACTGAAAGCAGCATTCCTGCCGCACCAGAGCAACAGCCTCAACAAGAAACACCAACCGAGGCGCCAGCATCAGAATAAGCTTGGCTTATCGGTCGCATTTTTATGAAGGGCAAGTTATCATACTTGCCCTTTTGTCATTTCAATGCATCATATTGATCATTTTGCGCAAAAGGTATACAAATTAACTTTTAACCGATGCCGCAATTTTAATATGCGGAAATTCTGACAGCTTATTTGTCAGCCATTTAGATAAATTATCACCCGATTGCATACCTATGGCTATTCCTCAACACACGATTGATCAAATCCTGGATCGCACCGATATTGTCGATCTGATTGGTCAGCGCGTGAAACTCAAGAAAACTGGTCGCACCTATTCAGGTTGCTGCCCTTTTCATCAGGAAAAATCGCCATCTTTCCATGTCTATCGCGACAAGCAATATTTCCATTGTTTTGGCTGTCAGGCCAACGGTAATGCCATCCGCTTTTTAATGGATATTGACGGTCGTAACTTTATTGATGTGATGAAGGATCTATCGAGCCGTACAGGGATTGAACTGCCGAAAGACAATAACGACAGCAATAAAATCAAATATAAACGTGAATCCATAAAACCTGCTGCAGCAACACAGCTGCAAGAACAACCGAAAAACACCATCGATCAAACACCGAATGCAGCGTCTGTAGCACATTTTGATCCTTTTGCAGAATTTCAGGCGCAAGAAACCGAATACCATGATGATCCATTTGCATCTTTTGAACAGATGCCAATGGAAGAAACAGTACAAGACGGCAACCTGTTTGATCTACTGGAAAACATTGCCCAGTATTACCAACGCCAGTTACCGCAAAGTACCAGTGCCCAGCAATATTTCAAGCAACGTGGCTTAAGTGCAGAGACCATTGACTATTGGCGTTTAGGCTATGCGCCAGAAGACTGGCAACATCTGGAAAAAGCTTTTCCACAGGATATTGAAGGCTTAAAATTACTGGGGCTGATCCGTACCAGTGACAATGGACGCGATTTTGACCTGCTGCGTGACCGGGTGATTTTCCCGATCCGGGATGCTAAAGGTCGCGTGGTCGGTTTTGGTGGTCGTGCCTTGAATGACGAAATCAAACCCAAGTACATCAACTCGCCGGACTCGGAAGTGTTTCATAAAAACCAGTTGCTGTATGGTTTATATGAAGGCCGCAAACAGAAAGCCCAAGACTGGCTAATGGTTGAAGGTTATATGGATGTCATTGCCTTGCAGCAATATGGCATTTCTGGGGCTGTGGCGACCTTGGGAACAGCGAGTAATACCGAACACCTGAATATTTTATTCAAACAAAACAACCGTATTACCATTGCTTTCGATGGTGATGCTGCCGGACAAAAAGCCGCCCGCCGTACACTCGAAATTGCCCTGCCGCTACTCAATGATGGCCGTGAACTCAAGTTTTTTGTGTTACCCAATGATCACGACCCGGATTCACTGATTCGCCGTGAAGGTATTGAAAACTTTCACCGCCTGTTACAGCAAGCGCCGTTACTCTCCGATTTTGTCTTTGCTCTTTTAACCCAGAATCATGATGTGACCAAGCCGGAAGGCAAAAGCCAGGTCATGGGCGAATTACGTCAACTGACCGAACTGTTGCCAAAACAGGGGTCGTACCGTTATTTATTGCAGCAGTTCTTTAGAGAAAAACTGGGCTTTAACCGCAAATGGCAACCTCAGGTCAACAATGATGCATCCTTAAGCTTTAGCACCAAGATTGATGCAGAAGAATATGTCATTGCGATTTTAATGAATCACCCCTATCTGTATATTCATTTTGAACCGCTACGCGCCTTGATTTCACACGATCAACTGCTGTTTAAAATTCTTGATATCTTCAATATCATTTTTGATGATTTACCTGATGATACCGAGCTGTCACAGTATTATGTCTTAGGTGCCTGTGCGCCTTATCACCATGATCTGCAAAATATTTTGCTACACGCCAATATCAGTGATTACACATCTTCACCTGAGCAGGCCGACAAACTGGCAGAAGATTTTTCCATCAAACTGCAATATCAATGTTTGCAACAAAAACTCAAATCTAAAAAGTTCACCAGCATTGCCGAAATGCGCAACCTGAAACAGAAAATTTACGAGATTGATAAAAAGCGCTCGCTGACCCTGCTGGAAGACTAAGCGAGCGGCTATAATTTAGTATTTATGATTTATGCTTGATATTACGCCGTTTAGCAAATACATCTTCTAATTGATCACGCATCGATTCAAAACAAGCCGGATCTTCAGCCTTGGCTGCCTGTCGCAACAAGATTGAAGTCGGATGCAGTAGTTTTTGTGTCAGGCGATACGATAATTCCTGCAAAATCTGCTCAGGATTGTCACCACTAGCCAGACGTGACATTGCCAAAGCCAGTTCTTCTTGCCTGAGTACTTCACCCTGTTCACGATAAGCTTGAATGGTACTGCCAGCTTTTTTGATTTTTTGCTGGGTCAGCATTTCTGTAGCTAACTGATTGACCATTACCTCGGCTTCAACCGCAGCCTGGCGACGTTGGGCAAGATTGTCATCAATCACACTTTGCAGGTCGTCCACTCCATACAAATAAACGCCATCCAGAGATTCCACTTTGGGATCAATATCGCGCGGAACGGCCAAATCGACCAACAGCATTTGTTGATAACGGCGTTTTTTCAACGCTGTTTTAACATCTTGATATGAAATAACCTGATGCAGACTTCCGGTACAGCTTGAAATGACATCTGCACGGTGTAAATTTGCAGCCAAATCAGAGAATTCAATAATTTCCACGTCAACGCGATGTGCAATTTCTTGTGCCAAACTTTCTGCACGCGCACGGGTACGGTTGCAAATCAGGACTTTCCCCACTCCCATTTCCGCTAAATGCTTCGCCACCAAGCTGTTCATTTCCCCTGCAGCTACCACCATCACGGTCAGTTTTTCAGGTTTGCTAAACACCTGCAGGGCCAGCTGGGCAACGGCATAACCCATCGAAACAGCATGACTCCCCACTGCTGTTTCCGAGCGCACACGTTTGGCTGCATAAAAAGCATATTCAAAAATTCGGTTTAAATCCGGCGAAACAGTATGTGCATCTTTAGCCAGAGACAATGCTGATTTCACCTGCCCCAAAATTTGCGGTTCACCTAGCATCAGCGAATCCAGACCACTGGCTACCCGCATTAAATGGGTCACTGCCTGCGCATTTTCGTAACGATATACATGATTAAACAATTGTTTAACATCTAAGTCATTTGCTTCGGCGAGCCAATTCATTACCATGTCCGCATTTTCAGACATGGCATAAACTTCGGTGCGGTTACATGTAGAGACCACCACCATATCATTCAGGTCATGGTTTTGGCTTTGCAGGGCAAGCAGGTGCATTAATTTTTCAGGATTAAATGCAATCTGCTCACGCAGCTCTACAGAGGCGGTTTGATGGTTGACACCCAATGCAAAGAAAGACATATCAGATCATCATTTCGCTAAATTTATGCTATTGTGCAGTATTGGTGTCATAAAAAGCATTACTTGGATCAAGAAAAATTGCGTCAAACAAATAGCCGGATAAACGGCGCGACAATTAAGCAATATTCTACCACATTCTTACTTGTGGGTAGCATGGCTTACAGTGCTCATATTAGAGCATCTGGAGAAATTTATCATGCCAATTCAAACTATAATGCCATAAAACAAAGCATGATTGCTGAATTTGCACTGACCTATCATGACATTCCCACAGCATTACACAACTACACTGTGCTTGCAATTAAAAGCAATTCCACTACGGTTAAACAGCGCGCCTTAAATGTTGCGATTGAACAGAATGATCTAAAAGCAGCCCTGGATATTGCAACCCATTGGGTGGTGCAAGAACCGACCGATGTGCCGGCTTTATTTTATCTTTCACATATTGCCTTAAAAGCCCATGAATATGAACTGGCTGCAGAAACGCTGGACAAAATTTTAAATATTGACCCCAATGCAGACCTGGAAAAAATTCTGGCCGGGATTGCCCCTGAAGACCCTGAAGATCGGGATTTTCTGATTGATGCTTTACGTAAAAGTAAAGAACGGGATAATCCTTCCGTACTGGTACTGATTGCAGGCTTGGAAGCACAAAACGGGCAACTGGAGCAGGCCCTGATCACCATTAGTCGTGCATTAAAAAAGCGTGCCAATGTGACCGGCTTTATTTTAATGAAGGCCAATTTACTCAGTGCCTTGGGGGATGATGAAGCAACCCTAAAATGGTACGACAAAGCCAGCCGCAAACATAAAAACAATATCGAAGTTCGCTTAGCGGAAATTAAATATCTGATTAAATTAAATAAGTCAGAAGAAGCTCTCAATAAACTTGAAGCCCTGTTAAAAAAATGGCCCCATGAAGAAGAAGCATTGTTTATTGCCGGTTTAACCAGTATTGACTTAGAACAGTATGAAAAAGCTGAAAAATATTTAGTTGAGCTGCGATATTCCACGCAATATCAAAATGAGGCCTATTATTATCTAGCAGTCAATGCCGAGCGTAAACAACATTTTGAAACTGCAAAAGCCTATTACCGTCTGGTGGATGGTAGCCTCTACACAGTTTCGCGCCGCAACATGATTAATATTTTTTCCGCCCAGAACCAGCCCACCGATGCCCTGCGCTTCCTGACTCAGGAACGGGTCAATTATCCGCAATATGCCAGTTTCCTGTACCAGGCTCAGGCTGATATTTTAAAACGAATGGACAATAAAAAAGCAGCCATGCGCCTGCTGGATGAAGCCATTAAAAACGTCCCGGATGACCCGGAACTAATTTACTCCGAAGTGTTATTACTTGATGCTTTTCAAGACAAAGATAAACTGGATAAATTATTGAAAAAATTACTGGAAATAGAACCCAATAGCCCGACTTACCTCAATGCCTATGCCTATACGCTTGCCCTGCAAAACCGGCGTTTAGATGAAGCCCGCAAGTATGTTGAACATGCTCTGGAATTTGCTCCGGAACAGGCCTCTATTTTAGATACTTTAGGCTATATCACTTATTTACAAAATGACTTTAAAACTTCAGCTCAAGTATTAGAGCAAGCCTACCAATTAAGTCAAAATGTGAAAATTGGTGTACGTTATGCCAAATCTTTATACATGCAAGGTGAGCTGACAAAATTTAGTAAAGTGTTACAACAATTACAAAAAAATCATCCGAATGATCCGCAATTAGAGCAATTGAAATCGTTACTGTTACCGCAACAAATGAAAAAGAGTTAACTATCTGTATGCACATTTTTTCAAAATTCAGTTTAAGCCTGATTGCAGCAAGCACGCTAATCCTGAGCGGTTGCCAACAATACACCCAGCCTCAAGCACCGAATGTTGCTCAAATTCCAGAAGCTGCGAAGAATTTTAATCTGCAAGGTAAAATTGGGGTAAGAACTCCGGGACAATCTGGCAGTGCCTTTTTTACCTGGGTACAACAGCAGGATGCATTCGACATCGAATTAAGCGGAATTTTGGGCGTGGGTAAAACCCAGATTTCCGGCCAACCGGGTAATGTCACCCTCAATAGTGCAAAAACCGGGTTGATTACAGCGGATACTCCGGAAGAGTTACTTGAGCGTGCCACAGGCTGGCAAGCCCCCATTACCCATTTAGTCGATTGGGTTCAGGCTAAACCGGCAACCATGCTGGCAAAAATCAGTAAAGATGAGCAAAACCGCCCCATCCAGTTCTTGGAAGATGGCTGGATAGTAGATCTCAGTTATAACGAGCAAGCCCAGTTACCGAACAAGCTAGTTTTAAAACATGTACTTGAATCCGGTCAGGAAAACCGTATTACAATGCTCATTCAAAACCGTTAAGCCTATTCAAAAGTTTAAAATTCTATGATTCGTGTTCCCGCTCCTGCCAAGCTTAATCTTTTTTTGCATATCACCGGCCGTCGTGACGACGGCTACCATGAATTGCAAAGCATTTTTCAGCTCATTGACCTGTATGACTGGCTGGAATTTAGCCAACCAGCAACTCCTGAAATTAGTATTGATGGACTAAACAGCGTTGATTTGGAACAGAACCTAATTTTCAAGGCAACACAGATTTTAAAGCCGTATGCAAAAGCATATTCAGGCTTAAATATCCGCATTGAAAAAAATATTCCTATGGGTGCTGGACTTGGTGGGGGGTCATCCAATGCGGCCACCACCCTCATTGTGGTCAATCAGTTATGGCAATGTGGCTTAAGTATTGAGCAGTTGGCCGAACTGGGACTCAAGTTAGGTGCCGATGTTCCAGTTTTTGTCCATGGGCGGAATGCTTGGGCGGAAGGTATTGGTGAACACTTAACATTCATAGACTTAGATCAAAAACAATACATTGTGTTAAAACCTGATTGTTTTATCAGCACTCAATTGCTTTTTTCACAAAAAACGTTGACAAGAGACACGAAGCCTACTAAATTTTGCGCCTATCAGTTAAAGCCATTTAACTTTGGAAATAACTTTGAGCCTTTGGCAAGAAGCTTCTATCCTGAGGTAAATGAAGCGATGCAGTATTTAGACCAGTTCGGTATTGCAAAACTTACAGGTACAGGTGCTTGTGTTTTTACTGAAGTAACCGCCGACATGAATATTGATGAGATTTTAGCTCATTCACCTTGTAAAGCTTACTTGGTCAATAGTTTAAATGAATCACCATTACGTCATTTCAAGGTTATATGATAGGGGCGTCGCCAAGTGGTAAGGCACCGGGTTTTGATCTCGGCATCCGTTGGTTCGAATCCAGCCGCCCCTGCCATCATATTCATCTGTAGATTACTGTATTAGGGGCGTCGCCAAGTGGTAAGGCACCGGGTTTTGATCTCGGCATCCGTTGGTTCGAATCCAGCCGCCCCTGCCATCATATTCATCTGTAGATTACTGTATTAGGGGCGTCGCCAAGTGGTAAGGCACCGGGTTTTGATCTCGGCATCCGTTGGTTCGAATCCAGCCGCCCCTGCCATTTTCTCAAAAAAGACAGAACAGAATTTGCATGTTCATTTGTTAATTCACCTTGACACAGAACAGCAAAAATATTAAAGTTCTGCCGCATTAGGGGCGTCGCCAAGTGGTAAGGCACCGGGTTTTGATCTCGGCATCCGTTGGTTCGAATCCAGCCGCCCCTGCCATCTACTTTCAAACATTCCAACCGCCAAGGGTGCTTCATGCCCAATCTTGTCGTTTTTAGTGGAACTGCACATCCACAATTCGCCCAAAAAGTCGTAAGCCATCTGCACATCCCTTTAGGTGCAGCATCTGTAGGTCAATTTTCTGACGGTGAAATCGCTGTCGAAATTACTGAAAATGTTCGTGGTAAAGACGTATTCCTAGTACAACCTACTTGTGCCCCAACAAATGACAACCTGATGGAAGTCCTTGTTATGGCTGATGCTTTGCGTCGTGCAAGTGCAGGTCGTATTACTGCTGTCATCCCTTACTTCGGATATGCTCGTCAAGACCGTCGTCCTCGTTCAAGCCGTGTGCCAATCACTGCAAAAGTTGTCGCAGACATGCTGACAACTGTCGGTATTGACCGCGTTGTAATGATCGACCTTCATGCTGACCAGATTCAAGGTTTCTTCGATATCCCTGTAGACAACATCTACGGTACTCCAGCATTACTTGCTGATCTTCGTCAACAGCAACACCATAACCTTATGGTTGTTTCTCCAGACGTGGGCGGTGTAGTTCGTGCACGTGCTGTAGCGAAACAAATGGGTGATATCGATCTTGCAATCATCGATAAACGTCGTCAAAAAGCCAATGAATCACAAGTGATGCATTTGATTGGTGATGTGAAAGATCGTGACTGCGTGATCGTGGATGATATGGTTGATACAGCAGGTACCTTGTGTAAAGCTGCTGATGCACTGAAACAGTTTGGTGCTCGCCGTGTAGTTGCCTATGCAACTCACCCAGTACTTTCTGGTAAAGCAATTGAGAACTTGAAAAACTCTGTAATCGACGAGCTCGTTGTTACAGATACCATTCCTCTTTCTCAAGAAGCTCAAGAACTTGGTAAGATTCGCCAAGTTTCAGTCGCCAGCATGGTTGCTGAAACAATTCGTCGTATTAACAACGAAGAATCTATTAGCGCAATGTTTGATTCTTATCTATAATATAGCGCTAAATTTTCAAAACCCTGCCTTTGGCAGGGTTTTCTATCGCTGAGCTGGTCGAAAACTCAGCTTAATTAAACTTAAATTAGGAATGTCTATCATGGCAAACTTCGTATTAAACGCAGCAGCACGTGAAGAAGCAGTACAAGGGAAAGGTTCGAGCCGCCGCCTTCGTCTTCAAAGCAAAGTACCAGCAATCATCTACGGTGGTGCTGCTGAACCTGTAGCGGTTACTTTAGAACTTCGTGAACTTGTTAAAGCACTTGAAGACAACGCTTTCTTTGAAGAAGTTGTTGAAATCAAAGTTGGTGACAAAGTTGAAAGCGTTAAAATCCAAGCTTTACAACGTCACCCAGCTAAAAACACTCCAATGCACGCTGACTTTAAACGCGCATAAGTGTTAACGGTGTAAATTAGTGTCAAAACTTTCGCTAATTGTTGGTTTGGGCAATCCTGGTAAGGAATATGCCCAAACTCGCCATAATGCAGGCTTCTGGTTCGTTGAACGCCTTGCAGAACAATATGGCATCTCTCTCAAAGCCGATCCTAAATTCCACGGAATCAGTGGTCGAGGTAACATCGAAGGTCAAGACGTTCGTCTGCTGTTACCCACAACCTTTATGAATGCCTCTGGCAAAAGTGTTGTACCCTTCGCCAAATTCTATCAAGTTGCTCCTGAAACCATGCTAATCGCACATGATGAACTGGATATGAATCCCGGTGTCATTCGCCTGAAAACAGGTGGTGGGCATGGTGGGCATAACGGTTTACGTGATATCGTTCCGCATACAGGTCCCAATTTCCATCGCTTACGTATCGGTATCGGTCACCCAGGTTCCAAAGAACGCGTATCAGGTCATGTCCTGAGCAAAGCTCCAAGCAGCGAACAAGGTTTAATGGATGATGCCATTGCACATGCTTTATCTCGCATTAAATTGCTGGTAAACGGTGACATTCAGACAGCCATGAATCAAATTAACGCGTATAAACCGAACTGATCATTCTACAAATAATTGAATTTTCCTTCTTGCCATGTTGCTTTTTTCGGAGCAAAATGCGCTTTCTGCGGATTACTGATCCAGTAAGAAGTGATTTGATTTAACTAAGATAAAATCTTAGGTCGACTAAGGAGACGCTAGCCATGCTTTCTCGTTTATTAAAAGCTAAAATCCACCGTTGTGTCGTGACACAAGCAGAATTACATTATGAAGGTTCTTGTGCAATTGACGGCGTGTTAATGGATTTAGCCGGTATCCGTGAATATGAAGAAATTCATATGTGGAACGTGACTAATGGTAAGCGTTTTACCACTTATGCCATCCGTGGTGAAGAAAATTCTGGCATTATTTCAGTCAATGGTGGTGCTGCCCTGCAGGCTGATGTGGGCGATTTAATGATTATCGCCACATTTGGCGATTTCACCGAAGCTGAAGCGAATGCCCATAAACCTCGTCTGGTATATGCCAATCCGGACAATACAGTGAACCATACCGCCAACTGTATTCCTGTACAGGTTGCCTAAACTGATCAGTTCAGATCAAAACATTCAAAAAGCTCGCTTCTGCGGCAATGCTGTTCACTTAAGCATTTGAAGCCTCGCGAAATTTATTAGAGAATCCGATGTCAGGTTTGGCATCGGATTTTTTATGGTGTTTCAGCAGGATCTTCTCGACCTCAACGGTCTATTTAACTTCTCGGATCTGAGTACCTTTACTCACAATATCCCCATTGAGTGGGTCGAATCCGCACTCAAGTTGAGCAGTTCAGCTACTATCCGCAGGCGACGCTTGCCTGCAGATCAAGTCCTCTGGCTGGTTCTTGGGATGGCAATTTTTCGGGATGAGCCCATCCATGAAGTGGCAAGAAGACTGAATATTTGCGCTCAGGGGTTAGCCTCTCTTGACCTGCTGGCACGTAGTGGGGTAACTGAAGCCCGTAAGCGTTTGGGTGCAGATCCTGTAGAGTGGCTATTTCGCCAGACGGGTCAATACTGGGGACATGAGCGATATCCAGATGATCAATGGCAGGGGCTTCAGGTCTTTGCTGTCGATGGTGCACTCTTCCGAACCCAGGATACGACTGATCTTCGTGAGCACTTTGGCTCAGGCAATACTTCTACACAGCGCCAGACGCCATTTCCGATGCTACGGCTCGTCGCGCTGATGAATGTGCGCTCACATACACTGGTCGATGCACAGATCAGTCCCTATCGCCGGGGCGAGATTCCTTTGGCTGCAAAGTTTATCTCCCAGATTCCGAATAACTCGATCACCTTGTTTGACAAGGGTTTTTGGAGTGCGGATTTATTGCTTTCACTCTCGATGCAAGGTCAAGGTCGTCACTGGCTGATTCCGGAGCGCAAAAATCTGAAAAGTGATGTGATCGAGACGTATGCAGAAGGTGACGTGCGGGTACGGATGAAAGTGTCACCCCAGGCAAGAAAGAAAAACCCGATGCTCCCCGAATACTGGGAAGTCAGGCAAGTGAGTTATGCTGTGCGGGGCGGACGAATAAAGACAGTTCTGACCTCGCTGCCGGCCGATCAATATCCTGCAAAGGATATCGCCAGGCTCTATCAAGAGCGTTGGGAAATCGAATTGGGTTTTCGGGATATCAAAAGCTCGATGCAGCATAATGCCATCACGCTTCGCAGCAAGACGGTAGAGCTGGTTTATCAGGAGTTGTGGGGTCTGTTGCTGAGCTACAATATTATTCGGCGAGAAGCGGCATTTGCAGCGGTAGCCTTTGGGCGTTCACCTTCGGATATCCGTTTTAAGCCTGCATGCCAGTACATAGCCGTTCAGCTGATTGTGATGGCGAATGCCAACCCTTTGTCAGGGACTGGCAGGCGGCTATCGGAGCTGAGATCAGGGATGGGTAGCCTGTTTCTGGAAAGGCGTTCGAGGCCAACAACACCCCGAACGGTTAAGATGTCAAAAACCCGTTATCCGGTAGATCACAATGCTGCTCCTCTTAAGTGAACAGCATTGCGCTTCTGCGGGCTTTTTTATACCCTACATATTCATAATTATAAGCTTATTCTAAAGTTATTCTTGGTTTGACTATGGATATGACTGATTCATCTATAGAAATTTGTACCCACTGTTAAAAACAGGACTATACTTATGACACATCGCTTCAGGGCGGGGTGCAATTCCCCACCGGTGGTAAATTAAAACTACATTCTTGTAGGATTTAATCAGCCCACGAGCCTGTAAACTGGTTAAAGTTTACTCGCAGATTTGGTGAAAAACCAAAGCCGACGGTATAGTCCGGATGAAAGAAGACGACGTAACCGATATTGATATGTGATATATCGCTGCGACCCCATTTCTGCATCAGTCCTGAAATGTTCAACCGTATGTTTATTTTACGAGAGCGTTTCAATGTCTAGTTTGATTCAACCCGAAATTTTCTTTTCTGCCCTTCCTCCTGCTGAACAACGCATCCAAAAAGCCCTAGAAGATATCCGCCAGGGTAAACCTGTTTTGGTGATGGATGACTTTGACCGCGAAAATGAAGCCGACCTGATTGTAGCAGCAGAGACCTTAACTGTAGAAACCATGGCTCGCATGATTCGTGATGGTTCAGGCATTGTCTGTCTTTGCCTGACCGATAAACTCGCCAATCATTTAGAACTGCCACCAATGGTGACTGACAACTCGAGTCAGTTTAAAACAGCCTTTACCGTGACCATTGAAGCAGCTTCAGGTGTCACTACGGGTGTTTCCGCCAAAGACCGCACCACCACAGTAAAAGCGGCCATTAAGGATGGCGCTGTGGCAAGCGACTTAAACCGCCCGGGTCATGTGTTCCCCTTACGTGCGCGCGAAGGTGGCGTACTCACCCGTCGTGGTCATACCGAAGGTACTATTGATCTCGCACGTTTGGCCGGTTTAAAACCTGCTGGGGTTTTGTGTGAACTGACCAATCCTGACGGTACGATGGCATCTGGTATTCAGGTTCTGTCTTATGCACAGACTCATCATTTAACCGTGATTACCATTGAAGAAATTGTACAGTACCGTTTGCAGCATAATCTTTAAACGAGACAACAAAGCTTGCCACAAAAAATGAAAATCATCAGGCTTCCTGGTCAAGCCTGATGATTTTTTAATGCAAAATGATTTCAGTGCACACGAGAATAAGAAATTTTTTTATAAATTTTAAGTTAAAAAAGAGGACTTAATCCTCTTCTTCCAGACTTTGCAGCAAATGCATACTGATGCCATCAGCTCGTAAAAAGGCCAAATCATAACTGGCCGTGGCAAGTGCCAATACTCGTCGCTCAAATTCATCCCACAAAGGACGAACATCTTTATAGTGAATACCTAACCCACTATCATCAGTAAAATGACGATTTTTCTCACACAACTTTAATGCATGGTAGAGCTTGCGCCCTTTACTCGCATCCGGACGCAAACGCACACGCTTGGACAAAACAAAACTTTCAACATGGGCGATATCGGCCATAGGCAACATTGGAATCAAAATCTGATCAAGTTGCGAATCTAATCGACGCCAAATGGCTGTATGCTGCTCTGCTGTATAGGTATTCCATTTAATCACTTCATGATTAAAACGACGGCACCCCCGACAGACCGAATCACCAAACACCGTAGAGCAACGCCCTGCACATGGGGTCAAAGAAGCAATTCGACGATCAGTATTCAAAATAAACTCCGAAATTCAACAATGTTCACATCTGGAAAATTCAGACCGCTTTTCTGATTTGATAAACCATCAGCACAGGCATCATACATCCCCCAACAGCAAATGAAAAACCATATTTCATACTAGGTTTTATCGCTAATTGTGCCAATTCACGTTAGAATATGCGGCTTAAATTTTGTCTTACCTTAATACATTTGGAGTTTTCCATGAACGCTACTGTAGAACAGCTTGCACCTGTAGAACAGCAAGCGACCACTGACTGGGTTGTTGCGGCACTATATCAATTTAAAGAAGTTCAAAATCCTGCCGATCTGCAGCAACGTCTTCTTGATTTGGTAAAAACCATCAATCTTTGTGGAACTCTTATTGTTGCAGGAGAAGGCATTAACGGTACTGTAGCAGGTGACCGTGCAGCAATTGATACCATCCACCAGTTTCTTCTGGATGAAGGTTTTAACGCAATGGAATATAAAGAGTCACACAGCTCTGACAAGCCATTTCGTAAAATGAAAATTAAACTGAAAAAAGAAATTGTGACTTTAGGCGTTGAAGTCAAACCGCGCGATTTAGTCGGTCACTATCTTGATCCAAAAGAATGGAACGAACTGATTGCACGTGATGACGTGATCTTAATTGATACGCGTAACGACTACGAATATAAAGCCGGTACATTTAAAGGTGCAATTGATCCTAAAACTGAAACCTTCCGTGAATTCCCGGAATATGTAAAAAAACAGCTGGAACAGCATAAAGACAAGAAAATTGCCATGTTCTGTACGGGTGGTATTCGCTGTGAAAAATCAACATCATTATTGCTGCAAGAAGGCTTTAATGAGGTCTATCACTTGAAAGGCGGTATTTTAAAATACCTGGAAGAAACTCCTGCTGATGAAAGTATGTGGGAAGGTGAATGTTTCGTGTTTGATGGCCGTACAGCCGTAACTCATGGTGTAGAAGAAGGCCAGAACACCAAGTGTCATGCTTGTGGCTGGCCTTTGCTTCCTGGAGAAGTAGAACTTCCAAGCTATGAACATGGCGTATCATGTAAATACTGCATCGACAAAACCAGCGAGAAGCAAAAAGCTGGTTTCCGTATGCGTCAGTCACAAATTGCAGCCGCTAAACGTAAACGTCTGTAATCGAATGCCTTCAATAAAAGCACTCACAAAAGTAATGCCAGTCAGTTAAGCAATTGACTGGCATTTTCTTTTTTAAATCCATGATTATATTTAATATTTTGAAAATTCATCCACAGCCTATTGAAACAGCACTACATTAAAAAATGATTGTTTCTGCGATAAATTTACGAGTTGATAGTGGCTGATGAGTTTTACGGATAACAAAGAGCTTTGATCTTAGGAAGTAATGCTTCTCAGGGCGGAACCAAAGTAAAAAATGGTCTCAAGTATCTAATTTAAAATACCCAGACTCCGTCATGAAGCCAAAAATTTAAGAGTCTCTTTTTAAATTCCTTAACTGATTAGCATTAATCACAAGAGGACTTTTATTTACCTAAAATTAACAATAAATAAAAAAATATCACCAATTTTTACCATTAATGTGTGTCAAGTCACAAACAATCTGATAGTCTGAGATAAAAATTACAATAATCCCACAACATATTAATTTATAACGTGAAAAGGAGTTAAATTATGTCAAGAGCAATTAGTCGTTCCGCCAATTATACTCGACGCTTTTACCTTGCACGCGAAAGAAATCTACAAAAAGTCAAACACATTAAACAAACTCTAGAGCAGGAATCCCATCTTTTTATTGTGATGATGGGTGCTGTTATTGGCAGTATTTTTTCCCTGTTTATTGCCTACCATCTCACACCTAATCTGCTTGAATATGTCTTGCTCGGTGTCATTCCATTCGCGCTCGCCTATAGCTTAAGAAAAGTTTATATCCACACACTGATTCATAGCCAAGAATAATCTAAATGGATTCCCTGAATATACTTTACCCTGCAATCAATTAAATTTAGGATGATATAAATATCACTAATATTTTTATCACTTTATGAATCTGACAGAGTGGATTATTTCCATTATGGAACAACTGGGCTATCTTGGTATTGCCCTGCTGATGTTTCTTGATAATATATTTCCTCCCATTCCATCTGAAATCATCATGCCTTCTGCTGGCTATTCTGCATCACAAGGCCAGCTGACTTTATTTGGCGTCATCATTGCCGGTTGTTTCGGTTCATTGCTTGCAGCTGCTTTACTGTATTGGATTGGCTATAAGTTTAACCATGACAATATTTTCCGTTTCGTTGACCGTTATGGCAGATATATGTTTATCAAATCTAGTGATGTTAAAAAGTCTCTGGACTGGTTTGAGCATTATGGACATCGCATCGTATTCTTTGGTCGTATGATTCCAGCAGTTCGCTCGCTGATTAGTATTCCTGCTGGCATGAGCCACATGCCTTTTTGGAAATTTATGTTTTACAGCGGCTTAGGGACCATCATCTGGACTACATTTCTGGCGTGTGTCGGTTTTTATTTTGGTGAAAACCAACAGCTCATGCAGCAAATATTTAGCCAAGTCAGCCATGGTATTATCCTCATTATCCTGGTGATTATCGCCATCCTCTTATACCGTAGACAACTACGCAAAATGAAGAACTAATTGATTTTATCAGGGGCTTAAATGCAACAATATCTAAAAAGTTTTGCTATCGATTATGGCGTGGTTTTAATTCTCAGCGTTTTGTTTTTATTGTTTGTTACCAATCTTGGCTTGATGCTCTTCGTCGCTATTTTTTTTGTTACCATGATTCGTCATGTGATTAAATTCCTGCAAAAAGAACAACGCTTGCCGACTGCACAAGAACGCAATATCTTGGTCTGGGGAAATACTGCAATTGCCATTACTTTGGAGTGTTTTATTATATTCTTTTTGGTCATGATGAACCCGAATGCAGAACAAATTATTCAATCTGCTGAAAAAATGGGTTTAACAGGTTATGCCGTATTTATGTTGCTCATCGTTGCAATACATTTTGCTTTATTCTTTATTGCCTATCAGTGGATGAGTCCGCTCTTCTTGAAATTAAAATCCAGAAAATAGCCAGTTGACAATTAAAAAAGCACCTTATAGTGCTTTTTTAATTAACAAATTAATCTGAGCTAAATACATACATAAGCTGCGATTAGAACAGCACAAGATGTCACATCACGCTGGTGTGTGTGGATCTATGCGCGGCGATTATAGCAGCGCAAGGCGTACCATCATGCTGGCGTATGGTACATCAAATATAATTCATTTAAATTATCCGGGATTTCTTCAGCAATTTCATCCATCAACTGGCCATTGCGACGGAAAGATTCCATTTGCGGATCTTCTTCATCCACACCACTAAAGACCATCATTGGTAAAGTTAAGTCTACCAGTTGCTCTTCATGTTCGGGCGTGAACCAGGCATCTTCGTTTAGGAACATCGCATCGACAAAACCAACGCTCCAGTCACCTAAACTTGAATCCACTTCTGCTTCTTCAATTTCAAAAGGAAACTCAATTCCTTCTTCATTCGCCAGGCTTTGACGAATTGATTCTAACCAGGCTTTTACTTGAGCAATGATTTCAGCAGGCACTTTCTTGTGATTGTTATCAAAAAGTTCGTCCAGCCATTTATCGAATTTCGGACCAACCGCAATTGCACATAAAAAGCCATGAGTAGCCGGAAAATCTAGACCATATTCATTCTGGTCGCCATCTAGATATTCGCTTAAAAGGTCTAAATCTAAAGCACTCATTTAAAATCCAGGTTTGTAAAATAACTGCGACATAGCATAGCATTTTAGCCCGCTATGCAGAATCCTATTTTAGTTTTCTTCATCATCAAAATCGTCGTCATCATCCAGATCATAATCAAAATCTTTCAGCTCACGCTCTAAACGACGTTGTGCAAGAAGGTCATCAATCAGACGACGTTTTTCTAACGACTCTTTAGCACTAATTTTGCTTGATACTTCATCAAAACTAACATCATCATCACTGTAGCTATCATCTAGTTCAAAATCTGTAGAAGACACTAAAACTACCTCATGGTGAAAAAAAGTGAATGGGTCTAGGCGCTATTTATCCTGCTTATGCGCTCTTGTCAAGTATTTTTATTTTTTTCTCCCGTAAACCGGGTTTAATCTTGTTTTTCTCCCTAAAAATTGTGTATTTATTAGTTCCTGGAATTTCCAGCATGGACCAATAAAAACTCAACATAATTTGAGTGATCCACCCTATGGACTTGAAAAAAAAAGTTTCAGCCCAATATTGAAAACAGCTGTTAAATCAAATTTATATTTTTAAATGAAACTTGAGCAATCAATATTCAAAACAATTTTAAGCAAATTGTGCTATCATGCACGGTTTTTCACTGCCACAGATTCAACGAAGAGTAAGCAAAGATGAGCGATATGACTTCCCCTACTTCGCAAGTAGCGGCTCTGATTAGCCGAGGCAAAGAGCAAGGTTACTTAACTTACGCTGAGGTTAACGATCATCTCCCAGACTCGATCACTGAAAGCGAACAGATTGAAGACATCATTCAGATGCTTCAGGATGTCGGTATTCCTGTTCATGAACGTGCACCTGAATCTGATGACACCATGTTCGATGGCACCAGTGCAGAAGCGACCGATGAAGTTGCCGAAGAAGAAGCGGCAGCCGTACTTGCTTCTGTTGAAAACGAACCTGGTCGCACCACAGATCCCGTACGTATGTACATGCGTGAAATGGGAACGGTTGAACTCTTAACACGTGAAGGCGAAATTAGCATTGCCAAACGCATTGAAGAAGGTATTCGTGACGTTCTGCACTCAATTGCCTACTGGCCAAATGCCGTTGAAGTTGTATTAAAAGAATATAGCGATGTTACCGAAGGTGAACGTCGTCTTGCTGATATTTTATCGGGCTATTTAGACCCGGAATCTGATGAAGAAATTCCAGAAGTTTTAGAAGATGAAGCGGATATCGATGAGGATGAAGAATCAACATCTAAATCGACCAAAGATGTAAAACTGGACGATGACGAAGAAGAAGAATCTGAAACTGAGGATGATTCTGAAGGTGAGTCAGGTCCTGACCCGGAAATTGCACGTGTGCGTTTTGCTGAACTGGAAGAAGCCTGGAAAGCCACTAAAGCGACCATTGAAAAACACGGTCGTAACAGCAAACAGGCAGATGAAGCGCTTCAAGCACTGGCAACCGTGTTTATGATGTTCAAATTCACTCCGCGTCTATTTGACATCATTTCTGAAATGATTCGTGGCACCCATGAACAGATCCGCACGTCTGAACGTGAAGTAATGCGTTATGCAGTCCGCCGTGGCCGTATGGACCGCACTCAATTCCGTACATCTTTCCCGGGCCAGGAATCAAATCCAGCTTGGTTGGATGAGCAAATTGCCAAAGCGCCAGCTGAACAAAAAACTTATTTAGAAAAAGTACGTCCCGATGTACTGGCATTCCAGCAAAAGATTGCTGACATCGAAAAAGAATTGGGTTTGAATGTTAAGGAAATCAAAGATATTTCTAAACGTATGGCTGTAGGTGAAGCAAAAGCCCGTCGTGCGAAAAAGGAAATGGTTGAAGCCAACTTGCGTCTGGTGATTTCGATTGCGAAAAAATACACCAACCGTGGTTTGCAATTCCTTGACCTGATTCAAGAAGGGAACATCGGCTTGATGAAAGCGGTAGACAAGTTTGAATACCGTCGCGGTTATAAATTCTCGACTTATGCCACCTGGTGGATTCGTCAGGCAATTACCCGTTCGATTGCCGATCAGGCACGTACCATTCGTATCCCGGTACACATGATTGAAACCATCAACAAGATCAACCGTGTATCTCGTCAATTACTTCAGGAAATGGGCCGTGAACCAACCCCGGAAGAATTGGGCGAACGTCTGGAAATGGATGAAGTTAAAGTCCGTAAAGTACTTAAAATTGCCAAAGAGCCGATTTCCATGGAAACGCCAATTGGTGATGATGAAGATTCGCATTTGGGTGACTTTATTGAAGATGGCAACATCACTTCTCCAATTGATGCGGCAACTTCAGAAGGCCTGAAAGAAGCAACCCGTGAAGTACTGGAAAACCTGACTGAACGTGAAGCGAAAGTCTTGAAAATGCGTTTTGGTATCGACATGCCGACTGACCACACTCTGGAAGAAGTCGGTAAACAGTTTGACGTTACCCGTGAACGTATCCGCCAGATTGAAGCCAAAGCACTACGCAAATTACGTCATCCTTCTCGTTCTGAACACTTACGTTCATTCCTGGAAAATGACTAAGACATAGTGATACGGATGGGGATTGAAAAGTTATCCAATACCCCCATCTAGTATTCAGCAACACATAACGCCTGCCTCTATGCAGGCGTTTGATATATAAGTGGGACTACTATGACCATGTTAGACCGTACACCATCTCGCGAACTTCAGGAACATCTATGGGTTTTCCCTATGGATTATCCGATCAAACTGATTGGTGAAGCCTGTGAAGAATTACATATTGCTGTTGTAGATATTTTGGTAAAACATTTTCCGGAATTTGATGGTAACAGCATCAAGGTACAACCTTCACGCACTGGAAAATATCACTCTTTAACTGCCCAAATCGTTTTTGTCGAACTGGAACAGGTACATGCTTTATATGCTGACTTGGCAGCCTGCCCATTGATTAAAACTGCACTTTAAGAGCAAAAAACACGCGTCATGCGTGTTTTTTTATTTATAAGGCAATATAAATATTATCAATACTACGAAAAACTTTAAATCATCCAGTGATCATCCCCTATCTTGGCATGATTTCATTATAATCCTTGCATCCTGTTGAAAATTTTTAAGGACGCACTTCACATGACTGATGCTGTTCTAAAACCCAAACTGATTATTCGTCAATTTAACCAGCTCACACCTTATCTCGACCATTTTCAGGAGATGAAAAACCTGACTGAAAACCGTGATGAACATACACCAGATGAACTGTGGATTTTGCAGCATCATGATGTACTAACTCAAGGTCAAGCTGGCAAACCTGAGCATATTCTGATACCCAGCAATATTCCAGTCGTACAAACGGATCGCGGTGGACAAGTGACCTGGCATGGCCCAGGCCAACTGGTAGCCTACTTTATGTTTGACCTAAACCGCTTGGGCTGGAATGTACGCACGCTGGTATCTTATGCTGAAAATTTAATGATTGGACTGCTGAACAAATATGGCATTGAAGCCTATGCCAAACCGGATGCGCCGGGCGTTTATGTCAATGAGCGCAAGATTGGTTCGCTGGGTTTTAAAATCCGCAAAGGACGCAGCTATCACGGACTGGCTCTAAATATTGATTGTGACCTGTCTGGTTTCCACACCATTAACCCCTGTGGTTATGCTGGCCTGGAGATGGTACGCATTCAGGATTTAGTTCAAGATTATCCAAAATTCGAGAACTTATGCTTCGATATCATTGAAACTTTAAACAACAGCGGTTACTTTAGTGAAGTTCAAATCATGCAACAATAATTTTGCTTTTGACATAAAAATAAATTAGAGTATTTACTCTAAACTAATAAAATATTCTTTAGATAAGGGATACGCGAGTGATTTCAACCAAATCCGTTAAGCCCGCTTTACAACTGACCTATGTCAAACTCATGATGGATGTGATTGGCAGAGGTCTGGTAATGGCGAGTCAAGTCGACGCCGAAGTCAAACAGGAAGTTGCAAAATTCCCGGTGGGTTTCGTTCTATCGATGAAAGTATTTCCCCATGGCCCGGCTTTTATTGCAAAAGTCACGGAAGACCATCAATTACAATTACTGCAATCTGTAGACAGCAAACCTGACCTTACCATTACTTTTAAGCACTTAAGCCATGCCTTTTTAGTATTTTCCTTTCAGGAAAGTACCGCACAGGCCTTTGCCCATGACCGTATGATAGCCGATGGAGATATTGCATTTGCCATTCGTTTGGTCCGCTGCTTAAACAAAATGGAAGCGCTGATTTTACCTAAGCTCCTTGCTGAGCTTGCTGTAAAACAATATCCGACCGAATTAAGCCTAAAAGAAAAACTGACTGGAGCTGCAAATATTTATTTGAAAGTAGCTCAATCCTATTTTAAACGGAGTGCATAACATGGCTAAGCCTTATTACGAATTTTTCTGTCCGGTCAAAGTCATTGCAGGTCATGCTGCCTTAGAACATATTCCGTTTGAACTTGCTACTTTGGGTGCAAAACGTCCTCTGATCATTACTGACAAAGGTGTACGCAGCAACAACCTGCTTGCACCCATTGAAGCGGCTTTTGAATCTACCGATGCGGTGATTGGTTATATTTTTGATGATGTTCCACCTGATTCAAGTGTACAAACCGTCCGAAATGCAGCGAAAGCTTATCGTGATAATGGTTGTGATGCGATTATTGCTGTCGGTGGCGGTTCAGTGATTGATACTTCCAAGGCAACCAATATTCTGGTGACCGAAGGTGGCGATGACCTGCTTAAATATTCAGGTGCACATAACCTGCCAAAACCGTTAAAACCATTTTTTGTGATTCCTACCACATCGGGTACGGGTTCAGAAGTGACCATGGTGGCTGTGGTCTCGGATCTTGAAAAAAATGTCAAAATGCCCTTTGCATCCTATTATCTGATGCCACATGCGGCAATTCTGGATCCGCGCATGACCCAGACCTTGCCACCACATTTAACTGCCATGACAGCCATGGATGCACTAACCCATGCAGTTGAGGCCTATACCTGTATGGCAGCCAATCCGATCAGTGATGCTTATGCGACAGCTGCCATCAAAAAAGTGAGCAACAGCCTGTTCAATGTGTTAGATAATCCAACTGATGAGTTTGGCCGTCTGGAATTAGCCCAAGCTTCCACCATGGCCGGTATTGCGTTCTCGAACTCCATGGTAGGCCTGGTGCATTCCCTTGGACATGCTTTAGGTGCAGTTGCACATTTACCACATGGCCTGTGCATGAACCTGTTCCTGCCTTATGTGCTTGAGTACAATAAAGAAGTGAATGGTGACAAGATTGCAGAATTATTGCTACCTTTAGCAGGTTCAGACATTTATGCGCAAACCCCTGCCCATCTACGTGCCGATAAAACCATTGCTACGATTCTGACCATGCGTGATCGCTTGTATGCACTGACGAAATTGCCACGTACTTTACGTGAAACCGGCAAGGTTTCAGAAGCACAACTGGATGAAGTCGCAGACAAAGCATTAAATGATGGTTCCATTATTTACAATCCGAAAGAAGCCACCTTGAGCGATTTAAAAGCGATTTTAGAAAAAGCTTGGTAAATATTGAAAATTAAGCGAATATAGCTAAAAATGAGCCTGATGTTTTTTTAAGCATCAGGCTTTTACTTTTATATAGAAAATTAAAGCGAGTCTTTTATATCAAGTGGCATATTTTCTGCATTAAAAACTCACAAAGATATTGGCAAAACGTACCAAACTAGAGTAGATTGGCGCACTTTTGTTTTATTCATTTAGGGGGGATCGTTCGTCTCAAACGATCCTTGTAAACATGACTGATCCTTGATCAACGATAAGAGGATAACGCCGTTGACAAATATCTCTGGGACTCAATCGACAGCTAAACTGCAAAAAACGCTTGGACTCTGGCACATCATTATTATTGGTTTAGCTTATATTCAGCCAATGACATTATTTGATACCTTCGGTCTGGTTTCTGAAGAAAGCCATTACCACGTGCCAACTTCCTACATTATTGCCCTGATTGCAATTCTGTTTACATCTATTAGTTATGGACACATGATCCGTCGTTATCCATCATCAGGGTCGGCATATACTTATGCACAAAAATCGATTCACCCTAATGTCGGTTTTATGGTGGGCTGGTCATCATGGCTGGATTATCTACTGTCACCCATGGTCAACATCATTTTGGCAGTCATTTATCTGGAAGCCTTGTTTCCTGAAGTCAATCATTGGGTTTGGGTTGTTGCACTGACCGCATTTATGACTGGCGTAAACTTGCGTGGTGCCAGATTCGTTGCCAACTTCAACGGCCTGATTGTATTGATTCAGCTGGCAGTCATCGCATACTTCACCTGGATGGTTTACTCTCTACTTGCAGGTGGGATCAATGCCGATGGTACATTAGCGAATGCCAAATACCAGTTATGGAGTCTTGAACCGTTCTGGAATGAAATGACAGCTTTGGGTCCGTTAATTACCGGTGCAACATTGCTTTGTTTCTCTTTTACCGGTTTTGACTCACTCAGCTCACTGGCAGAAGAAACCAAAGAGACTGAAAAGACTCTACCTAAAGCGATTTTCCTTACGGCACTCATCGCAGGTATTATCTTCATTATCAGTACCTATTTCATGCAAATTTACTTCCCGAACGATCCGAAGACTTACTTCGAAGATGTTGCTGCAACTCAGCCAGACATTCTTCAAGCTGTTGGCGGAGTAGCGTTCAAAACTGTAGTGCTTTACTTTGCAATCGTCACGGTGATGGCATCAGGTATTTCTGCACATGCAGGTGTTTCACGCTTAATGTATGTGATGGGCCGTGATGGCGTGATCAATAAGAAAATTTTTGGTCATATTAGCCCAAAAAGCTACACGCCAGTTTACAACATTCTGATTGTAGGTGCCGTGGCTTTAACTGCTGGTTTCATGGATTTGGACATCGTAATTTCGATGATCAGTTTTGGTGCCCTCACTGCCTTTACCTTTGTAAATCTGTCTGTGATTTCACGTTATGCCTTACGAGATGGTCGCACCAAAAGCATCAAAGACATTCTCAGCTTTGTGGTCATTCCTTTACTCGGCTTCCTGAGCATTTTTGCGATGTGGCTAGAAATTGAAGATACGGCATTAAAATTTGGTTTATGGTGGGCAATGTTCGGTATTTTGTATCTGGGTTATAAAACCAAAGGCTTCAAACACCCCGCTCCGCAGCACAACGAGTTTGATGATACGCATTAATGCTTTGACTTCATGCAAAAAAAAGACGCTCAATGCGTCTTTTTTTATGCTCTGAAATTAAACCAGTTCTTTAAAACCTTGCTGACGCCATGCTTCGTACAGAATAACTGCTGTAGCATTAGATAAATTTAAACTACGTGAATTAGCAGCCATGGGTAAACGAACCCAGTGTTTTTCCGGAAACATCATACGCACATTTTCAGGCAAACCACGTGTTTCTGGTCCCATCAACAACGCCACCGGGCGGTTTAAATTTGATGTATGCGGAGTTTCAGAACCTTTGGTGGTTAAGGGATAGATGGCATCATTCTCAATTCCCTGTTCTTTTAAATGCGCCATACATTCTGCAAAGTTTTCCCACACTTTCATATGCGCCCACTCATGATAGTCCAGACCTGCACGTCTCAGCTTTTTATCATCCAGCTCAAAACCCAGCGGTTTTACCAGATGCAACTGCGCACCGGTATTGGCACATAAACGGATGATATTCCCAGTGTTGGCAGGAATTTCAGGCTTGTATAAAACAACGTGGATCACAGGATTTCTCTACTCTTTCAATGTAACAAGACTCGAATTAGCCTTGCCACTGTAATTGTTCGCGCAATTTTACCACTTCCCCAATAATGGTCAGGGTTGGCGCTTGAATTTGATGTTCTGACACTTTTGAAGCAATATCGGCCAAGGTTCCAACCACCACTTTCTGGTCAGGGGTAGTCCCTTTGGAAATAAGTGCAACCGGCATGTCTGGACGTTGGCCATGGGCAATCAGCTGGGCACAGATTTTTTCCAGACCCACCAGCCCCATATACAACACCAAGGTCTGGTTTTCATACACCAGCTCACTCCAAGGTAACTCTGGCGAACCTTCTTTTAAATGTCCAGTCAGGAAGCGCACACTTTGCGCATAGTCACGATGAGTTAAAGGAATACCAGCATAGGCTGAACAACCTGAAGCCGCGGTAATCCCTGGCACCACCTGAAAAGCCACACCTGCAGCAAACAGTTCCTGAATCTCTTCACCACCACGACCAAAAATAAATGGATCACCGCCTTTTAAACGGCAGACACGTTTACCTTTTGCAGCATATTCCACCAAGAGTGCATTAATGCCTTCTTGCGGCACACTATGATTGGAGCGGGCTTTACCCACATAAACCTTTTCCGCATCACGGCGGCACAAGTCCATAATCGCAGGCGATACTAAACGGTCGTAAATAACCACATCTGCCTGCTGCATTAAACGCAGTGCTTTTAAGGTCAACAGTTCAGGATCGCCAGGTCCTGCGCCCACCAGGTAGACTTCACCTTTTGGCGCTTTCCATTCCATTAAGGCTTGTTCAATTAAACGGTCCGCTTCAGCGATATTGTCATTAAACACCTGTTCTTTGAGTGGACTGGCATACAGGTCTTCCCAAAAAATACGGCGTTCATCTGGATTGGCAATTTTGGCTTTTACTGCCGCACGCCATTTTCCAGAAAACTCTGCCAGCTTGCCCATGCCATGCGGAATACTGGCTTCCAGTTGGGTACGAATTTGACGGGATAAAACTGGTGATTTGCCATTGGTGGCAATCGAAACCACCAAAGGAGAACGGTCGATAATAGCAGGCACCATAAAACGGCAATGCGGTAGATCATCCACACTATTCACCAGAATTTTTTCAGCTTCGCAAACTTCAAAAACCTGTATGTTGGTCGCTTTGTCATTGGTAGCCGCAATCACCAACCGGTAAGGGCGTAATGGAATATCTGGACTAAAAGATGCTTGGACATATTGCCCTTGGCTGGCACGAACAATCTCTAGTAAATCAGTTTCGATTTCAGGCGCAATCACATCAATGATTGCCCCTGCTTTTGCCAAAAGTACGGCCTTACGATAGGCAATGCGCCCACCACCGACAATCAGACAAGGTTGCTGTTGCAACTTTAAAGAGATTGGAAAGATATCCACACACTACCTCAATATTTTAAATCTGACTGTCTTAAGCAATTTTCATGCACAAAATTGTGCTATTCATAAATTTATTGATCAATCCGAAGATCAATCAATAAATTCCGCACCACCCATATATGGACGAAGTGCTTCAGGAATTTCAATTGAACCGTCTGCACGCTGGTAGTTTTCCATCACTGCAAGCAAGGTACGGCCAACAGCCAAACCAGAACCGTTCAGGGTATGCACAAATTCGGTTTTCTTCTGGTCGACACGGTAACGTGCTTTCATACGGCGGGCCTGGAAATCGCCCATATTTGAACATGAAGAAATTTCACGGTAGGTATTTTGGCTCGGTACCCAAACTTCAAGGTCATAGGTCTTGGTTGAACCAAAGCCCATATCACCACCACACAGAATAATTTTACGGTATGGCAGACCGAGTGCCTGCAAAATACCTTCAGCATGCCCGGTCAGTTCTTCCAAAGCCTGCATCGAATCTTCAGGTTTTACAATTTGCACCATCTCAACTTTGTCAAACTGGTGTTGACGGATTAAACCACGGGTATCGCGACCATATGAACCTGCTTCGCTGCGGAAACATGGCGTATGTGCGGCATATTTCAATGGCAAACGTTCAGGATCAATAATTTCGTCACGTACAAAGTTAGTGACCGGCACTTCCGCAGTCGGGATCAGGTAATATTCTTTTTCACCCTGCAATTTGAATAAATCTTCTTCAAATTTAGGCAATTGACCTGTACCTCGCAATGAATCTGCATTGACCAGATAAGGCACATAGGCTTCGGTATAACCATTTTTCAGGGTATGGGTATCTAACATGAACTGGGTTAGCGCACGTTGTAAACGCGCCAATGGGCCTTTCAGAACACTGAAACGCGTACCGGTCAATTTGGTTGCAGTTTCAAACTCCAAACCGCCCATCCATTCACCCAGGTCAGTATGATCTTTGATTTCAAAATCAAATTGACGCGGTGTGCCCCATTTTAAAATTTCAACGTTGTCGTCTTCATCTTTACCCTCAGGTACAGATTCATGCGGCATGTTTGGAATACTTAAAGACTTGGTTTCAATTTCAGTTTGCAATTCAGCAAGTGCAACTTCAGCAGCTTTAATTTCATCACCAATGGCAGCCATACGTGCCATGATTTCAGATGCATCGCCACCAGATTTTTTAATTTGGCCAACTTGTTTAGCACCCGAATTACGCTCTGCTTGTAAAGCTTCAGTTTTCGATTGAAGCTCTTTACGGCGAGCTTCCAGTGAAGCCCACTCTTCGACATTCAGCTGTACACCACGTTTTGCCAAGGCTAAATTTACAGCCTCAATATTATTTCGGATTAATTTCGGGTCGATCATAGCCAATCTTTTGCAAAGAAAAAAACTGGCTATAGTGTAAGCGCTAAACACTAAAAAAGACAGTGATCGAGCGGACAGCTGTGGCTTATTAGAGCAAATTTACCCGAATTAAGCTTAAATTAGGACGATGGATACTTGGGTAAAGCTGGCAGATATTCCGCTTTAATCAGTTTAGTGAGTGCCGAATAAGGCAAGGTCAGTTCAGTCATGCCTTCTGCATAGGAAGCCAGCTCATACAAGGGATAAACAAAGACAATGCCATTGGCACCATAGTAAAAATTATCACTTAATTTCAGTTTTTCTCTATCTATACTGTGCTGTTCCAGCCAGATGCTATTTGAATCATATAAAGTATTCAATAATTGCTGTTCTGCACCTTTGACCATAATATCTTGCAGTGCCAGACGCTTTTTGTTTTTCAAGTCAAAATTGACAAATTCCTGATGATACATGCCATGTGCAGCACCGGATGAATAGGTATAAGTTTGAATGGCAAAGGTTGCCCGGTCATACTGCTGACTGACAAAACGGATATAGGTCGAGCTTTGACTTAAATTGGGACTCGCTCCTTCGGCAGTATTGATCTTTTCATTGGGCGTGGTAGAAAATGCAATCGGATCGGCTTTTTTCACCCGATCGATAAAATAGTCATCCACCCATTTCAAGTTGCTCTTTACCGTCTGAATCTCATACTGGGTACAACCTTCCGCATCACATGCTTCCGGTTTGCTTAATTTCACAGGAACAACCTTGGCTTGAATTAATGGAATTGTAGAAGAAGCTTCCTGTTTTTCTACCTTAACCTGTTCCTTTTGCGGTGCAGGTCGCTCCTGACAACCCGCCATAACGAGTGCTGCCAAAGAAACCGGAACAGCCCAGAGCCATTGTTGATTCGTGCGTATTTTCATCTTATCTTAACAACCTAGTGCCTTTGATCATGCGGGTTCACTATACAAAGCCAGATCCCTGAATAACATTTAAAATATGTATCTTTAACTCTTTTTAGCCGAATAACGAGGCATTTGTATAAAAAATTGCCTGATTTTAAGATGGCTCAACCCAATTATCGTGAAAACCCTAGGGTACATGCACACCGAGGATAATTCCTGCCTGAGACTGAAGTGTTAAATCTTACACTTTGAGAATCACCACTTTGGAAGATTCTGTATGGAGATGATAGAGATAAGATAAAAGATAGCCCTCGCCTTCTGCGCATCCGCAGATTTTGAAATATTGTGCATTATGATGTTTAGGTCCGAGCTTGAACATATTCTTGTAGGGTGGTGCTGGGTGAATAAAAATTTCCCTCATTTTTAACAGCATATCCAATAAAAAAGCAGCCACACAGGACTGCTTTTCAATTTATGACGAACTCACAATTAAATATTATAAATCAATATATTATTGATCAATAATATCGGTACCTTTTGGTGGTGTAAAATTGAAGGTTGAAGAAGCAATCGATGGATTCAATTTCACATTATTAAAGCGCACATAGGTAGTTTGCCCCAATGAGTCCTGCAAAATCATCAAACTTGGGGCCTTGTTCGCGCCAAAACTAATGGTCAGGCTTTGGAATGCACTGTCTTTCACTTTAGGGTACAAAGTGTAATAGGTCTTGCTTTTATCGGGCTGAGTCACTCGATAAGACTTCATAATCTGACTGGTATTCCCCGACAATAACAATGCTGGAGTATTTGCCACCTGTTCATCCAGGCTTTGACGGACGGCTTGCTGTAAATCAGGATCATAAATCCATACGGTTTTACCGGAAGTCACAATGGTCTGTTTGGATGGACTGGTGGTTTCCCAGAAGAATTTACCCGGACGCGCAACTTTCATCACCCCTTTAAAGGTTTGATTCATGTGTTGTCCAGTCAAGCCTTTTTTCTGCGGGGCTTTACCAGCAGAAGTCGCTTTTGTGGTTTGTTCAAAGTTAGCAGACAAAGTACGAATATTACTTAACTGCTTGACCAGATTGTTGGTTGCTTGCTGCTCCGATGCTGCTACAGGGGCAGCAAAAACAGTTGTACTCATTACCGGTGCAAGCGTTGCAGCACCCAAGGTCATCGCACACAGGGTTTTACGAAGCATTTTCATATCATCACCTTTTTTTATTTGCGGTATCGCAATTTGTTCAATGCGTCCATCTTAAACCAATTTTTAATCCTAATAATTGAGAAAATAAGAAGTTTTGTATTGTTATTAATAGCCAATGTAGCCATTTCTACATCATGATGAAGATGGTAACCATTATTTCACCGATTTACAGACATAAAAAAAACCCACATCAAATGTGGGTTTTTTTCGTACCATTAAAACTTATGCAGTTTCAACAGATACGTAGCGACGGCCAAACTGACCTTTCACTTCGAATTTGATCACGCCATCAGCGGTAGCAAATAAAGTATGGTCACGGCCCATACCTACGTTTGCACCAGCGTGGAATTCTGTACCACGTTGACGAACGATAATGTTACCCGCAGTCACAGATTGACCACCGTACATTTTAACACCTAGCATTTTAGGGTTCGAGTCACGACCGTTACGTGTCGATCCACCAGCCTTTTTAGTAGCCATGTTTCATAATCCTCGTAATTAGCCTGAAATAGCAGTAATTTTCAACTCGGTAAACCATTGACGGTGACCTTGTTGTTTACGGTAATGTTTACGACGACGCATTTTAACAATACGGATTTTGTCGTGACGACCGTGGCTAACTACTTCAGCAGTTACTGTAGCACCAGCAACAACTGGGGCACCAATTTGAATGCTTTCGCCGTTTACAAGCATTAATACGTCATCAAACGTAATAGTTGTACCAGTTTCAGCTTTCAACAATTCTACTTTAAGGGTTTCACCCTCAACCACACGGTGTTGTTTACCACCGCTTTGGATTACTGCGTACATAATGTACTCCAAACATGCCCGTGTCGTCGTGCCGATAAAGGAATATATCGATCTTAATACGAACGCCACTGGGGGGATATATAAGGGCAAACATATTAAGTGATAATAAATCAAACAACAAGCCATTTCAGCGTTTTTTTGCACTTTGTCCGCAGTTTATTTTATAAACGATCAAAGCGTATTAAAAAATAACCCTTAGCTATGTATGTCAAGCTGACGTTTTGTCAATGTAATAGATTTTTAAACTCAATTCGCTAGTATAAAAACCCGAGTACCAGTTCCATCACACATCTGGCTGGATAATAATAATGCGGTTAAATTTAAAACCATTTGCCTAGTCAGGTTTTAAACAACTATATTAAGATCTTCGCCTTATATCAGCTATAGTTGTTAAACTATAAATAAGCAATTCAATTTTTAGAGGTTTCTCTTCATATGGCCATCGATTTTAAGCAAGACATTCTCGCTCCTGTTGCTTCAGACTTTGCTGCGATGGACACATTTATCAATGAAGGAATCACTTCAAAAGTTGCCTTGGTGATGGCAGTAAGTAAACACGTGGTTGAAGCAGGCGGCAAACGTATGCGCCCAATCATGTGCCTATTGGCAGCCAAAGCCTGCGGCGCAGAAGATATCGAACGCCAGCGTAAACTGGCAGCGATTATTGAAATGCTGCATACCGCAACGCTGGTGCATGATGATGTGGTCGATGAATCAGGCTTGCGCCGCGGTCGACCTACAGCCAATGCTACATGGAATAACCAGACTGCGGTTCTGGTCGGTGACTTTCTGATTTCCCGTGCTTTCGATTTGCTGGTCGATTTGAATGACATGACCCTGCTGAAAGACTTTTCTACCGGTACCTGTGAAATTGCCGAAGGTGAAGTGTTGCAACTGCAAGCACAGCATCAGCCTGAAACCACCGAAAAGACTTATCTCGACATTATTCATGGTAAAACTTCGCGCCTATTTGAACTGGCCACTGAAGGTGCTGCCATTTTATCGGGCACGCCACAATACCGTGAACCCCTGCGCGTCTTTGCCGGTCACTTTGGCAATGCCTTTCAGATTATTGATGATATTTTAGACTATACTTCAGATGCCGAAACATTAGGTAAAAATATTGGTGATGATTTAATGGAAGGTAAACCGACTTTGCCATTAATCTCTGCCTTGCAAAAAACCACCGATGAAGAACATGAAATTGTTCGTCGTAGTATTGCCACCGGCGGTCTTAACCAGCTGGAACGGGTAATCGAGATTGTGCAAAGCTGTGGTGCTCTGGATTATTGCCGCCAACGTGCCACTGAAGAAACACAATTTGCACTGAACGCATTAGATGCACTTCCTGAAAGTGAATATCGCCAGGCACTGATTAATTTGGCCCAGCTTGCCCTCAACCGGATTCAATAACGGGATTTGAAAAATATAGTTTTACCCCTCGCCTATGCATATAAATTTTAATGATCTATTTTTAAAAATGCAGGAGCAGCTTGAATCCAGTCAGGCTGTTCTTGATGATTCACTGCTGATTGAGCTGGTGAACCGGATTCGCCCAGATGACGCCACCGATCTTGACGAAATTAACCATAAATTCCAGGCTTTTATCCAGGCACTGCTGCTTACACCCCATGCAATTACTACCTTTCAGAATTTTATCTTAAAACTTATTAACCAGTACAAGCAAACCAGTTTATATGCCGATACTGGCATTTTGTCTTTGGATGGTTTCTGGAATCAGCTCGCTCAGCGGCTGGGTGCGCATTTTCTTCCCCTGATTAATGATCAAAGCCAACTGCAAGATTTGGTACGGCGTGTTTTTTATCAGCGTAGTGACAAATACTGGCTGGATAATATTGTCGATGCAGACTGGCAAAAACTCTTTTCTTTGATCAATCAGGGTCACAGTAATCAGCAAGACAAGCTTAAAATTAAAAGCGAGCTGATCAAGGCCATTACCGTTTTATCTTACCGGATTAGTGGCATTGGACTGTATCCGGAATTTATTAACGCCCATCCGGAACTGACCGAATATGAATCGCCTTTCCTGGTACAAAACCGGGAAATCAATGAATTTATCCAGCATTACAAGGCACTGCATCAAAACACCGACCCGATGGCCTTAATTGTTCCTCCTGATGCATCTCAAGCTTTGGTCATGATTGAGCAATGTCGAGATGTGGTATTAAAAATTCGTCGTGCTACCAAAAGAATTGGCGTGAGTTTAAGCCTGACCTATCTGCTGTCATTACTGGAACAATGTCTGGACCGTATTGAACTGTTACTTAATCTGATTATGGATGAAGACCAGCTTCGCTATGAATCTTTAGGCTTGTTGCTAGTCGATATCACCCATGCCATTTATAGCGAGCGCAGTGTGCGGTCACTTTTAGCCGCCAATAGCGAACTGATTGCATTACAGGTGACCGAGAATGCCAGTAAAACCGGTGAACACTATGTAAGTACCGACAAGCAAGGTTTTTGGTCGATGTATAAATCGGCTGCGGGTGCCGGTGTCATTATTGCCACCATGGCCAGCTTGAAAATATTGGCTGCGCGAATGGCCATGGCACCCATCATGCAGGCCTTGGTCTTTAGCATGAATTATTCATTCGGGTTTATGCTGATTCATGTCTTGCATTTTACCGTTGCCACCAAACAACCCGCTATGACTGCCGCGGCACTTGCAGCAACGGTACAACAGACCAAAGGCTCTAAAACTACACAGATTGCTGAACTTGCCGCACTGATCATTAACATCATCCGCACCCAGTTCATTGCCATTCTAGGTAATATTTCCATTGCCATTCCTACTGCGGCCGTCATCACCCTGCTCTGGCAGTACGGCATGGATGAACCGCTTTTAACTCATGTTAAAGCCACCAAAACCTTACATTCCCTCAATCCATTTACCTCACTGGCCATTCCTCATGCAGCGATTGCCGGGGTGTGTCTATTCTTTTCAGGACTGATTGCCGGCTATTTTGACAACATGGCGGTGTACCGTAAGGTGGGTCCACGTTTACAGGCCCATGCAAACTTAAAACAGTTATTGGGGCAAAAACGCCTGAATAAATTTGCCGCCTATATAGAACGCAATTTAGGCGCATTGGCGGGGAACTTCCTGTTTGGGATCATGCTTGGCAGTATGGGCACTATCGGTTTTATTTTAGGGCTACCTCTGGATATTCGCCACATTGCCTTTGCTTCAGCCAACTTTATTCAGGGTTTGATTTGTATTAATGGCAGTCCTGAAATTGGCTTGATTATTGTGTCATTTTTAGGTGTATTGTTAATTGGTTTGACCAACCTGTTTGTGAGTTTTACTTTAACGATTATTGTCGCGTTACGTGCTCGCCGCGTTCGTTTTGAACAATGGAAGCCGTTGGCCAAACTGGTACTCACACACTTCCTGACCCGCCCCAGTGACTTTTTTTGGCCGCCAAAAACTCCATTAGAAGTAGATGAATTTTCAACACCACAAAAATCGGCACTCAAGTAATTTTGCTATTTTTGTTTTACTTCATGTTAAAAAATCGGTAAAAAGAAAAGCATAATTTACACATACTTGAAATAAAGTGTACTGATGAGTACACTTTAACCATTCATTAGTCATGCTTCAATCGACTAAGATAACAAAGGTTGCTTACATGCCTTATCTGTTGCTTGGTGTAGGATTTTTCTTATTTATTTTCAGCATATTAATGTTGGTTACGCCATTCTTGAATCACTTCGACTGGGTGATGATTGAATGGCTGAGCCAGCATCGTAGCGTGCCACTAAATAGAATATTCATCACACTTTCGACTATAGGCGGTATGCCATTTGTGTTATTTTTAACCACAGTCTGGTGTTTACAGCAGGCATGGTATAAAAAATTTACAAATGTTGTTTTTATTGGCATGGGGCTGATCGGAAGTACTGCCACGGTTTGGCTACTTAAATATGTAATTTCAAGACCTCGCCCACCCGAAATGTATCATCTGGTTGCAAGCTATGGTGCTGCATTTCCCAGTGCGCATAGCCTTTATGCCGCAACTTTGGGTTGTCTTGCAATTTATCTCAGTCAAAAACATCCCCAGCACATACTGGTGTGTATATGTGCTTTTATCTGGCTGTTTGTTATGGGAATTTCCAGAGTTTATCTGGGCGTGCATTTCCCCTCTGATGTCTTGGCGGGTTGGAGCATAAGTTTTATTTGGATCACACTACTTTATCTGCTGTATGCCAAATTAAGTAGAGAAAAAAGAAATTAGTTTTAGAGAAGAATCTAATCGAGGTGGAACAATGATGTCTGCAAAGCTATGGGCACCCGCCCTTACCGCTTGCGCATTAGCAACAAGTATTGCACTTGTTGGTTGTAGCAAAGATCCCAAGGATGCGCAGCAAGCTGCAGCAGCCCAAAAAATGCCACCGGCTGAAGTCGGTGTCATTGTTGCTCAACCCCAAAGCGTAGAGCAATCGGTAGAACTTTCTGGCCGTATGACGGCATTTGAAATTTCTGAAGTCCGTCCACAAACCAGTGGTGTCATTCTTAAACGTCTGTTTACTGAAGGAAGTTATGTCCGTCAAGGACAGGCACTGTATGAAATTGACTCGCGAACCAACCGTGAAACTGTCGCCAGTGCACGTGCTGCGCTCAACCGTCAGCAGGCCAACTTAAACCTATTAAGGGTGAAAGAAGGACGTTACCGTCAACTTGTCGGCACCAATGCCATTTCAAAACAAGAATATGATGATATTGCTGCACAAGTAAAACTGGCTGAAGCGGATGTCGCGGCAACCCAGGCCGAACTTAAAAATGCAGAAATCAACCTCGGTTATTCTACCGTTCGTTCACCTATTTCAGGTCAAACCAACCGTTCAAGCGTCACTGTAGGTGCCCTGGTTACCGCAAGCCAGGAAGCACCTTTAGTGACCGTGCAACGCTTGGATCCGATTTATGTCGACATTAACCAGTCGAGTGCCGAGCTGCTGCGTTTACGTCAACAGTTGAGCCAAGGCAATTTGGGTAGCAGCAACAATACTAAAGTGAAGCTTAAGCTTGAAGATGGTAGCTATTACCCGATTGAAGGTCGTCTTGCATTTTCCGATGCCAGTGTGAATCCGGAAACCGGTACAGTAACGCTGCGTGCTGTGTTCCAGAACCCGAACCATTTACTGCTTCCAGGCATGTATGCAACTGCTCAAATCGTGCAAGGTGTTATTCCGAATGCCATGCTGATTCCTCAGGCAGCGATTACCCGTACCCCAACAGGTCAGGCGATTGCCATGATCGTGAATGCCAAAGGTGTGGTTGAAACACGTCCGGTTGAAACTGCCGGTGTGCAAGGCAAAGACTGGATTGTGACCAAAGGCTTGCAAACGGGTGAAAAAGTCATTGTTGATGGTATTGCCAAGGTGAAAGAAGGCGCAACCGTGGTTGCCAAACCTTACCAGCCTCAAACTGCGGCACCTCAGGGTGCAGGTCAGCCTGCGGCAGATGCAAATAAAGCAGGCCAACCTGCTGGCCAAGCACAACCTAAAACTGAACAAAAAGCTACTTCAAATGCATAAGGGGTAGATTGAATGGCTCACTTTTTTATTCATCGCCCGATTTTTGCCTGGGTGATTGCATTGGTGATTATGCTGGCGGGTATTTTAACCCTCAGCAAAATGCCCATTGCACAATATCCGACCATTGCACCGCCAACGGTAACCATTGCTGCGACCTATCCAGGTGCATCTGCTGAAACTGTAGAAAATACAGTGACCCAAATTATTGAACAGCAAATGAACGGTCTGGATGGCTTACGCTATATTTCGTCCAACAGTGCCGGTAACGGTCAGGCATCTATTGCCTTGAACTTTGAACAAGGCATTGATCCTGATATTGCACAAGTTCAGGTGCAAAACAAATTACAGTCCGCAACTGCCCTGCTGCCTGAAGATGTACAGCGTCAGGGCCTCAAGGTGACCAAATCGGGTGCCAGCTTCCTGCAGGTCGTTGCATTCTACTCGCCAGATGGATCACTCTCTGATGCCGACATCAAAGACTACGTCAACTCGAATATTTCTGAACCGCTAAGCCGTGTAGCTGGTGTAGGTGAAGTACAGGTCTTTGGTGGTTCTTATGCCATGCGTATCTGGCTGGACCCAGCAAAACTCAGCAGTTACCAGCTGACCCCAAGTGATGTTGTGACCGCACTGCGCACCCAGAATGCACAGGTTGCAGTAGGTCAACTCGGTGGTGCGCCTGCTGTTGAAGGCCAGGTACTAAATGCCACTGTAAATGCACAAAGCCTGTTGCAAACACCTGAACAGTTCCGTGCCATTTTCTTGAAAAATGCCGGTTCTGGTGCAAAAGTGACTGTGGGTGATGTGGCTAAAGTTGAATTAGGCTCTGACACCTATCAGTTCCGGTCTAAATTCAACGGTAAACCTGCTGGCGGTGTAGCAATTAAACTGGCTACCGGTGCAAATGCACTCGACACGGCAACTGCAGTAGAAGAGCGCTTGCAACAACTGCGCAAAAACTATCCAAGTGGTTTGAAAGACCAGTTGGCGTTTGATACCACGCCGTTTATCAAACTTTCGATTGAAAGTGTGGTTCACACCTTAATTGAAGCGATTGTGCTGGTATTCCTGGTGATGTTCCTGTTCTTGCAGAACTGGCGTGCCACCCTGATTCCAACCATGGCCGTGCCTGTAGTGGTGTTGGGTACTTTTGCCATCATCAACCTGTTTGGCTTCTCGATTAACACCCTCACCATGTTTGCCATGGTCCTTGCAATTGGTTTGCTGGTGGATGATGCGATTGTTGTGGTCGAGAACGTAGAACGAGTGATGCAGGAAGAACATCTCGATCCGGTTACGGCGACTGAAAAGTCGATGCAACAGATTTCGGGTGCCCTGATCGGTATTACGACAGTATTAACCGCAGTATTCGTACCGATGGCATTCTTCAGTGGTACGACCGGTGTAATTTATCGCCAGTTCTCGATCACGCTTGTGACCGCGATGATTTTATCCCTGGCCATTGCCCTGACCTTCACTCCTGCGCTTTGTGCAACCTTGCTGAAACAGCATGATAAAGACAAGCCGGAAAGCAATGGTGTGTTCGCACGCTTCTTCCGCTGGTTTAACCATGGCTTTGACCGCTTATCAGTCGGTTACCAGAAATGGGTAGGCAAACTGCTGATTCATAAAATCATTGCGGGTGCCATTTATGCCGTGGTCATCGCTGGCTTGCTGTTCATGTTCAAGAACCTGCCAAGTTCATTCCTGCCGAATGAAGACCAGGGTGTAGTAATGACGCTGGTTCAGCTTCCACCGAATGCCACACTTGATCGTACCGAAAAAGTGATTGATCAAATGAACGGTTTCTTTATGGAAGGTGAAAAGGCCAATGTCGATTCTATCTTCAGCGTTGCGGGCTTCTCATTCACGGGTATCGGTCAGAATGCCGGTTTAGCCTTCATTAAGTTAAAAGACTGGAGTGAGCGTACAACACCTGAATCTCAAATCGGTGCCATCATCCAGCGTGGTATGGCCCTGAACGTGATTGCCAAAGATGCCTCTTACGTGATGCCTTTGCAGCTTCCTGCAATGCCGGAACTGGGTGTTTCTGCTGGCTTTAACTTGCAGTTGAAAGATGCTGCAGGTAGTGGTCACGAAAAACTGATTACTGCCCGTAACATGATTCTGGGTATGGCAGCACAAGATAAACGTCTTGTCGGTGTGCGTCCGAACGGCCAAGAAGATACGCCGCAATACAAAATTTATGTTGATAATGAAAAAGCCAGCGCTATGGGCGTCAGTATTTCTGAAATCAACAGCACCATGAGTATTGCTTGGGGTGGTTCATACATTAATGACTTTATTGACCGCGGTCGCGTGAAAAAAGTCTATGTTCAGGCCGTACCCGATGCGCGTATGATGCCGGAAGATTTAAACAAGTGGTACGTACGTAACAACCTGGGACAAATGGTGCCGTTCTCTGCCTTTGCAACCGGTGAATGGACCTATGGTTCGCCACGTCTTGAACGTTATAACGGTATTGCATCGGTGAATATTCAGGGTACCCCTGCACCGGGCGTCAGCTCTGGTGATGCAATGCTCGCCATGGAAGAAATCATTGCCAAACTGCCACAAATGGGCATGAGCGGTTTTGACTATGAATGGACAGGTTTATCTTTAGAAGAACGTGAAGCAGGTTCGCAAACTGCGGGTCTATACGGGCTTTCTATGTTAATCGTGTTCCTGTGTCTTGCTGCATTGTATGAAAGCTGGTCTATTCCATTCTCGGTACTGTTGGTGATTCCTTTAGGTATTGTCGGTGCAATTGGCTTAACGTTCCTTGGCATGATCGTACTGAAAGATCCAAACTTGTCGAATAACATTTACTTCCAGGTCGCGATTATTGCCGTCATTGGTTTGGCTGCGAAGAATGCGATCCTGATTGTAGAATTCGCCAAGGAGCTGCAGGAGGATAAAGGCGAGCCTTTGCTTGAAGCGACGCTTCATGCAGCGAAAATGCGTTTACGTCCCATTATTATGACCACCCTTGCCTTCGGTTTTGGTGTACTTCCGCTTGCACTGGCTGCAGGTGCAGGTGCAGGTAGCCAACATTCAGTCGGATATGGTGTACTGGGTGGCGTAATCAGTTCGACTTTATTGGGTATCTTCTTTATTCCGGTGTTCTACGTCTGGATTCGAAGTATCTTTAAATACAAACCTAAAAACCAAAATAATCAGGAGCAAGCATCGTGATGCAAAAGGTATGGTCTATTTCAGGTCGTAGCATTGCGGTATCTGCACTTGCGCTTGCTTTGACAGCCTGTCAAAGCATGCGTGGCCCAGAGCCCGTAGCTCAAGCAAATATTCCAGAACAGGGTTATTTAACCGCAAGTTCTGGACCTTCAATTGCTGAAAAAGGTTATAAAGACTTTTTTGCCGATCCACGCTTGCTTCAAGTGCTTGATCTGGCATTGGCTAATAACCGTGATTTGCGTACTTCAACGTTGAATATTCAGCGTGCACAGCAGCAGTACCAAATTACCCAGAACAACCAGCTGCCAACCATTGGTGCCAGTGGCAGTGTACTGCGTCAGGATACAATGAACACCAAGGGTGCGATGACCAGCTACAATGTCGGCTTAGGTGTGACTGCCTATGAGCTGGATTTTTGGGGCCGCGTGCGCAGCTTGAAAGACAATGCTTTAGATACGTATTTAGCGACTTCAAGTGCGCGTGATGCGACTCAAATTGCATTGATAGGTCAGGTTGCACAAGCCTGGTTGAATTATTCGTTTGCCAATGCCAATTTAAAACTTGCCGAGCAAACGCTGAAAGCCCAGCTTGAGTCTTATAACCTCAATAAAAAACGTTTCGATGTCGGTATCGACAGTGAAGTTCCTGTGCGTCAGGCACAAATTTCTGTAGAAACGGCCCGTAACGATGTGGCCAATTACAAGACCCAAATTGCCCAGGCACAAAACCTGCTGAACCTGCTGGTTGGTCAAGCGGTTCCTGCCAATTTGCTGCCGACTCAACGTGTCACACGTATCAGTCAAAGCAATGCCATTGGTGCCGGTTTACCAAGTGACTTATTAAATAATCGTCCTGACATTCGTGCTGCGGAATATAAACTGTCTGCGGCGGGTGCTAATATTGGTGCAGCCAAAGCACGCATGTTCCCGACTATCAGTCTGACCGGCAACGCAGGCTATGCCTCAACCAGCTTGAGCGACCTGTTTAAATCAGGTGGATTTGTCTGGTCAGTGGGTCCGAGCATCGACCTGCCAATCTTCGATTGGGGTACGCGTAAAGCCAACATCAAGATTTCAGAAACAGATCAGCAAATTGCCTTATCTGACTATGAAAAATCGATTCAATCCGCTTTCCGTGAAGTGAATGATGCATTGGCGGTACGTCAGAATATTGGTGACCGTCTGGCAGCACAGCGCCGTCTGGTGGATGCAACCAATACCACTTACCGATTGTCAAATGCCCGCTTCCGCGCCGGTATTGACAGCTACCTGACGGTACTGGATGCACAACGTGCATCATATGCAGCCGAACAGGGTTTATTGTTGCTTGAACAAGCCAACATGAATAACCAGGTTGAATTGTATAAGACCCTGGGTGGCGGTATTAAAGCCAACACCGGTGATGCCGTTCAACAGGTACCTTCTTCGGCTGAACGCAAAGCGGCAAACAGTGCTCAGTAATATTCCAATATGATAAAAAAGCCTGCGCCATGCAGGCTTTTTTATTGCTTTTTTAAACATGATTTCCTATCTTCAATAAATCCCATTTCATTTGAATATCAAAACATGCTGCTGAGTAATTTAGAATCTGTTCCGGGTCATACCGTTATTCGTCAACTCGATGTGGTCTATGGCAGCACTGTACGCAGTAAGCATGTCGGACGTGACCTACTTGCAGGCTTAAAAAATATTGTCGGTGGTGAACTGACGGCCTATACTGAACTGCTGGAAGAGTCGCGGCAGGAAGCCATGAACCGCATGATTGAAAAGGCCAGATTAATGGGCGCCAATGCCGTGGTTGGCATCCGTTTTTCAACCTCCAATATTGCCCAAGGTGCTTCGGAACTTTTTGTGTATGGCACAGCAGTTGTGGTGGAGCCAAACATTCCTAAACTTCCCGATCCATTTCAAGCGCAGGTCTAAGTGATGGATGGGTTAATTCTCCAGATAGTTGTTTTTGCCATTTTATTTGCACTCGGTTTTGGTTTCGGCAGATACAATGAACGCAAGCACCTGGATTCACTGGCGGAAAATGAACAGCGTTTGGCTTATATCACCCTGGATAATAGCCGTTTTAAAATATCTTCATATCCGGGGCAACTGGTGAGCAGCAATGTAGTAATTTCGCATGATTACTTTAAATATGTGATTGCCAATATCCAGAACTTTTTCGGTGGTCGTCTGACCAGTTATGAAAGTGTGGTGGAACGTGCCCGACGTGAAGCGATTGTCCGCTTGAAACTGGAAGCCGAGAAAATCGGTGCAACCCAGATTATGGGCTTACGCCTCAGTACCACAGAGATGGGCATGCAAGGCGGGATGGTAGAAGTGTTTGCTTATGGGACGGCGATTCGGGGTTAAGTAAATTAAATAAAGTTTGAATCCCCCTAAATCCCCCTTTTGCAAAGGGGGACTTTAAAGCTTCCTTTTAAAAACGAGGGAGCTTTAATTATTTCACCTTAGCCTTACGGATCATTTTATACAGTGTGCTTGGCGATAAGCGTGACATCCATACCCCCAGTTTTTCTTTAGTCCCACCCACTACAATGTATTCTTCACCGTTCAGCAAAGCACTCAGCACGGTTTTGGCAAACGCTTCTGGCTCCAGACCATTTTCAATCGCTTCATCCTGATGCCCCTGCGGTTTGCCTTCTCCATTTAAGGCGTTGAAAGACACATTGGTTTTGACAAAACCCGGGAACACCACACTGACATGAACACCCTCTTGTGCCACCTCAGCACGCAAGCTATTCGCCCACATGTGAATCGCCGCTTTTGCCGCCGAATAGCTGGCACGGTACTGAGTCCCCAATAAACCTGCCACGCTAGAAACGAAGATAATCCGGCCCGACTTTTGTTGCAGGAAAGTCGGTAAAACCGTTTTGGTCAGAAATACTTGTGAGAAATAATCCACTTCCATAATGGCACGTTCAGTTTGCATGGTGGTGTCGGCAATCAGGGCACGCTGGCTTAAACCGGCATTATTGATTAACCAGTCGATACGCCCTTTCTGACTTAGCACTTGCTCATAAGCATGACGAACCTGATTTTCATCAGTAATATCGGCAGCGACACAAATATGCTGATCAGGATGAGGTAAGCTTAAACGGACGTTTTCCAGTTCATCGATACGGCGTGCAGTCAGTACCACCTGTGCACCCTGCAAAGCACACTCCTGAGCAAGAGCCTTGCCTAAACCTGAAGATGCACCGGTAATCCATACCACTTTGTTGTTTAAACTGTCCTGCTGCGCCATGTTATGCTTCCTGTTTTAAATTACATTTCAGAATGGTTTGATCTATCATTTTTGGGCTCTGGGTTCAAAAACATCAGAAAATGATCAAGATAACGATGAGTATCTTGAGCATCATAATAAGTTCCAATTTTTTCCAAACGTTTATAGCCCATTTGCGTGGTCAAATGAATCACCCCATTCAGGGTTTTATCAACCACCAAATTGAATTTCAACATTTTTTTAGGCTCACGTAGCAAATAGGTCACGCCTTGATCGACCATTTCGGTAAAAGCTTTCAAGGCAGGCGAAACATATTGGCTATTTCCACTCTTGACTTGTTCCACACAACCTAACAGTTCCACCACCAGCACATGATCAACCTGATAGGAAATATAGTATTGGTCATTTTTTTCATGTGCCATTTCAATCAAATAATTAACCATTGGAGTGAGGCGGTCATTACCAAAAAATGACACCGACCACGGCATATATTTACGTACCGTATCTAAAATCTGTTGCACCACTTTTTCAGATTCCCGGTCACTGGAGGTAGATAAACGGGCAATTTCACCAAACACCTGATCAACAATTTCACAAGAGATATCCGCCAGGACTTCACCCAGCGGTTTCGCCAGACTTTCGCTTTTGCCCTGATTGAGTTGCTGGTGAATCTGCTGGAACCGTTGATGTGTTTCTGATTTTAATTTTAAAGAAATCATATAATTCATGGTGATCATCTCCTTTTTAGTATTGTTCTGCGATCATCTGCGCTGTTTTTATAATACTCTCATCATAGAACCGAATTGTGTATGTGCCAATCGCTTATTTTTGCATTTTCTTTAGCTGTCTCATCTGTCATTTTTTTTGCTACAATAACTGCAATTTTTTATTCACTTTTGATCTGTTTTCACTATGACTGATTCTGCGCAAAATATTGCTACGACATACGATCCTACCGAGATCGAGAAAAAATGGTACCAAACTTGGGAAGAGCGCGGTTACTTCAAGCCGTCTGAAAAAGGCGAATCATTCTGTATCATGATTCCGCCACCAAACGTCACCGGTAGCTTGCACATGGGTCATGGTTTTAACAATGCCATCATGGATGCACTGACCCGTTTTAACCGTATGTCAGGCAAAAATACCTTATGGCAACCGGGTACGGACCACGCCGGTATTGCAACGCAAATGGTGGTAGAGCGTCAGTTGGGTGCAGAAGGTATTAGCCGTCATGACCTGGGCCGTGAAAAGTTCATCGAAAAAGTCTGGGAATGGAAAGAACAGTCTGGCGGTAACATTACCCGTCAAATCCGTCGCCTGGGCTCTTCTGTAGACTGGTCTCGTGAACGCTTCACCATGGATGAAGGTTTATCCAATGCGGTGAAAGAAGTGTTTGTAAAACTGCATGAAGAAGGTTTGATCTACCGCGGCAAACGTTTGGTAAACTGGGATCCAAAATTACAAACTGCACTGTCTGATCTGGAAGTAGAATCAGATAAAGAAGAAGCAGGTTCACTGTGGCACTTCAAATATTTCTTTGAAGACAAATCACTGCGCACGCATGATGGTAAAGATTACATCGTAGTAGCAACAACGCGTCCTGAAACCTTGCTGGGTGATACAGCAGTTGCAGTTGCGCTGGATGATGAACGCTATGCAGACCTAGTGGGTAAAAACATCATCCTGCCAATTACCGGTCGTGCGGTTCCTATTGTTAAAGATGAATATGTCGACAAAGAATTCGGAACCGGCTGTGTAAAAATCACCCCTGCGCATGACTTCAATGACTATGAAGTGGGTAAACGCTGCGAATTGCCAATCATTAACATCTTCAACAAAAATGCTGAAGTATTGGCTGAGTTTGAATACATTGCGAAAGCCGGCGAGCAAATCTCTAAAACCATTCCTGCCCCTGCAGAGTACGTTGGTTTAGAGCGTTTTGAAGCACGTAAAAAACTGGTTGAGCAAGCTGAAGCGGAAGGCTGGTTAGACCAGATTCAACCATATACGCTTAAACCACCTCGTGGTGACCGTTCAGGCGTAATCGTTGAGCCTCTACTCACAGACCAATGGTATGTGAAAATTGCACCACTTGCGAAACCTGCGATTGAAGCAGTTCAAGACGGTCGTATCAAGTTCGTGCCTGAGCAGTACAGCAACATGTACATGGCGTGGATGAACAACATCCAAGACTGGTGTATCTCGCGTCAATTGTGGTGGGGTCACCGCATCCCAGCTTGGTACGATGCTGAAGGTAACGTATTCGTTGGTCGTGATGAAGCTGAAGTTCGTGCGAAAAACAACATCCCTGCAGATATTCAATTAAACCAAGACGAAGATGTACTCGATACCTGGTTCTCTTCAGGTCTTTGGACATTCTCAACTTTAGGTTGGACTGGTGATGCCAAGAAAGATGCGGAAAACTACTTCCTCAATACATTCCACCCGACTGATGTATTGGTGACAGGTTTTGACATCATCTTCTTCTGGGTTGCCCGCATGATCATGATGACCATGCACTTCATGAAGAATGAAGATGGTACACCGCAAGTGCCGTTCAAAACTGTGTATGTACACGGTCTTGTTCGTGATGGCGAAGGTCAGAAGATGTCTAAATCTAAGGGCAACGTGCTTGACCCATTAGATTTGATTGATGGTGTTGATCTAGAAACTCTAGTACAAAAACGTACCACTGGTTTGATGAACCCGAAACAGGCTTCGAAGATTGAAAAATCAACGCGTAAAGAATTCCCTGAAGGTATTCAGGCATATGGTACGGACGCGGTTCGTTTCACATTCTGCGCACTAGCCAACACCGGTCGTGACATCAAATTCGACATGAAACGTGTTGAAGGTTACCGTAACTTTGCCAACAAAATCTGGAACGGTACACGTTTCGTGATGATGAACGTGGAAAGTCAAACGGTTGGTCAAACTGCACGTCCTGATCTTTGGGAATTGCCTGAACAGTGGATTGTCAGCCGTCTGCAAAAAGCGACTGCTGCGGTACAAACTGCATTTGCAACTTATCGTTTAGACCTGGCTGCACAAGCGATTTACGAGTTCATCTGGAATGAATACTGTGACTGGTATGTAGAACTGACCAAGCCTGTATTAAACGATGAAAACGTATCTGAAGAGCGTAAAGCTGAAGTTCGTCGTGTGTTGCTTGCAGTAATGGAAGCATCTTTACGTCTTGCACATCCGTTAATGCCTTACCTGACTGAAGAAATTTGGCAAACGCTTGCGCCTAAACTTGGTATTTCAGGCGAAACCATTATGCTTGCGCAGTACCCAACTGCGGACGAGTCGTTGATGAATGACCAGGCTGAAGCAGATATGCAATGGCTGCAAGGTTTGATTGGTGCAGTACGTAACATCCGTGGTGAGATGGGTCTAGGTAATGCACGTTTGTTGCCTGTTCTTCTGCAAAACACCACTGAAGCTGAAAAAGCACAGATCACTCGTATTGAAGCATTATTTAAAGCATTGGCGAAAGTTGAAAGCATTACCTTCTTGGCTGATGGCGAACAACCACCATTGTCTTCTTCATCTGTCGTTGGTCACGTATCTGTATTCGTTCCAATGAAGGGCTTAATTGACCCTAAAGCGGAATTGGGTCGTCTACAAAAAGACTTAGACAAGGTTCAAAAACAGCATGACCAGATTGCTAACAAACTTTCGAATGAAGGTTTCGTAGCGAAAGCACCGGCTGCTGTGGTTGAAGGCGAGAAAGTAAAACTTGCTGAGTTTGCTGATCAGTTAGCGAAAATTAAAGCGAATATGGAGCAAATTGCGGCGCTTTAATGTGTTGTTAGTTTGATCTAATTTGTGTATAAAGGGCTGATTATTCAGCCCTTTATTATTTAAATGAAAAAATTTGATGTCGTATCTAAGTTTAGTTCTACTTTTCTCAGCAAAGGAAAAACTTTACTTACTATCCAAACTCAATCAAACGACGAAAACCAAGAAGAAGAAAAACAAAAAGAGCAAGAAGAACGTTTAAAGAAATTATATTACATAGCCGTCAAAACCCGTAACTTTGAGATTACCCAATTAGTTCAGAGAAATAACTTTTTTATGATTTTTCAGGGTGTTCTAATTGCTTGTATCATTTATTCAAATAATACAGTCCCCTTTATACATACAGCCGTTTGCTTTGTAGGTGTTTTTATCTCATTTTTTCAAATGCAGATTGCTGCTGGAGCTAAGTTTTGGCAAGATTATTGGGAATCAGAAGTAGACATATGTGAAAAAAATCTTAAAAATTTCTATGAAAACGTAAAAAAGACTTCTTTTCATCAATTATTTAATAAAGATACTGTAGATATTCAACATACTCTTTATTCCAAATATTTTAAGAGATTGAATACACGTCTTTTTATAAAAGAAAAATACGATACTGAGCATTTTCTATCTCGTAGTACCTTAACGACTTATAATCCTTTTTCAAATATAAATAATCGAATTCTTACCAAACCATCAGTCAGTAAAATTCCTATCAAAACAGCAAGATTACTTTTAATAACTTGGATTTTCCTATTCATATCATCAACATTTATAGGTGATTATATTTACAACAATACTCTATCGCATCGTATTTTTACGGGATTCCCTGGTAAGTCAGTAGCTAGCATAGATATTCGTAATCAAATTATTCCTAATCGAGATGATGGTTACGATGATAATAGATATAAAAAATAAGATTCAGCATATTGCATCTTTAAATGGTGCAAAGAAAACAAAGAGAAATGAATATGAGTGGTTATGATTTAGAACAAAAGCTTGTTATTGGTTTAGCTTCAAGTGCTTTATTCAATCTTGAAGAATCAGATGAAGTGTTTAGAACACAAGGAGAACTAGCTTATCGTGAATACCAGCGTGAACACGAAAATACCCTTTTAGATCAAGGAGTCGCTTTTCCATTCATACAACGTCTACTTAGTTTGAATAGTATTTTTCCTAAAGATAAGCCATTCGTTGAAGTGATACTCCTTTCTCGTAATGATCCTAACACTGGCTTACGTGTAATGAACTCAATAGAACATTATGGTTTAGGTATTAAAAGAGCTATTTTTTTACAAGGTCGTACACCGCATAAATATATTAATGCTCTAAATATCAGTCTATTTCTTTCGGCAAATGAAACTGATGTAAATCAAGCAATTAATGCTGGATATCCAGCAGGACTAATATTAAAAGGTCAAATATTTGATGTAGAACACGATAAAGAACTACGTATTGCTTTTGACTTTGACGGTGTTATAGCCGACGATTCCTCTGAACAAGTCTATAAAGAAAGTGGTTTGGGTGCATTTATTGAAAATGAGAAAAATCTTGCAGATAAACCTGCTAATGAGGGCCCACTCCACAAACTTTTGAAAGAATTATCTACTTTGCAAAAAGAAGAACTTAAATATCAAGCGCAACATTCTGATTATGAAAGTCGATTAAGGATCTCTATCGTTACTGCACGTAATGCACCTGCACATAAACGAGTAATTAACTCTTTACGTTCATGGGGAATTGAAACCGTAAACGAAGCTTTTTTCTTAGGTGGAATTGAAAAGCTTAAAGTTTTAGAAATTCTACAACCTCATATTTTCTTTGATGATCAAGTAACTCATCTTGAAAGAACTGCTGAAAGTATTGCTTCTGTTCACATTCCTTTTGGGATTGCTAATAAAAAACTAGAAACTAAGGAACTGCTCTCAAGCTCCCAACTTGAAGATTGTTCAACTTTAGATCTAGCGTAAGCATCCGGCTAACACAGCCTTACCAAGCGATCCTATAAGCCTTAATTTAGTTCCCACCTAAAAACAAGTGGGGACTTAATCCATGAACATGGATATATATTCAGCAACACCTCCTGTTGCTAAAAAACGCAGAACATACAGCAAAGAATTCAAACTCAGTATTGTCAATGCCTGTAAAAATCCTAATACCTCGATCGCTTCGGTCGCACTGCAACATAGTATTAATGCCAACCTTGTCAGTCGTTGGATCAGGATCTTCAGCCATCATGAGGGTGCCGTGCAGGATCCTACTCATGTGAATCCAGCATTTATTGCTTTGCCTTACACTGCTGCAATCAGCCAACCTATGGATGAGAGGATCACGTTGTGTATCACCGTGCCTCATACGAATAATGATATTCAGCTAAAATGGCAGACATCAGAAATACCTGCCTTGGCAGAATTACTCAAGGCACTTGCAACATGATCCGCATTGATGAAATCTGGTTGTCTACTCAGCCCATGGACATGCGTGCAGGTATGGATACGACCATGGCTCAGGTGGTGAGAGCCTTTGGCTACATCAAACCGCATTGTGCTTACCTGTTCTGTAATAAACGTGGCCATCGCATGAAAGTACTGGTACATGATGGACTGGGCATCTGGCTGTGTGCCCGGCGGCTGGAACAGGGCAAATTTCACTGGGCTCAAGTTCACCAAGGTGAAACCGTGGCCCTCAGCCCGGAACAGTTACAGGCACTGATCCAAGGTTTGCCCTGGCAGCGCATTGGACGACAGCAGGTGGTGACGATGCTTTAAACCAGGCTGTTCCATTCTGCTATTCTCCAAACGTTCTATTTCATTCTTCTCATGACCTCAGGCATACTGCGGTCATGAATACGCTGCCTGACTTAAGCCAACTGACCCATGAACAACTGCTGGAATTTATCCGGCAGTTGGCGATGCAGCATCAGTCTCTAGCACAATCAAATCAAGAATTAGAAAAATCAAACCAGCAATTGGATGCCAAAGTTCAACATCTTGAAGTCACCAATCAGCAATTAGATTCTAAAGTTCAACATCTTTCTATTCTCAATCAAAAATACGAGCATGAACTCGCACTATTTAAACAGCACAAATTCGGCAGTAAAAACGAACATCTCACTGCAAAACAAATCCACCTGTGGGATGAAGCGGTTGAAGAAGATATTGCTGCGGTTGATCTAGAACTGGAACGGCTAAATGCAGATAAAACCAATGCAGCGACACAGAAAGCCAAAACCAATAAACCTAAACGTCGACCACTGCCAGATCATCTACACACCATCCGTATTGAGCATGAACCTGCATCAACCCAATGTGCTTGTGGCTGCCAACTCCGTCGTATCGGCGAAGATGTCAGTGAAAAACTGCATTTCAGACCGGCACAGTTCTATAAGGAACAGCATGTGCGTGGTAAATGGGTCTGTGATCAGTGTGACACTCTGACTCAGCAAGCGATGCCCGCCTATGTGATTGATAAAGGTATTGCTTCACCTGAACTGCTCAGCCATGTTTTGGTATCGAAATATGCCGATCATTTGCCGCTGTACCGTCAACGTCTGATCTATCAGCGGGCGGGAATCGAACTTTCTAGATCAACTTTATCTGACTGGATAGGTCGCTGCGGTGTAGAACTGGAACCTCTGGCCAATGCCTTAAAAGAGGTGGTGCTGCAACAGCGGGTGCTGCATGCAGATGAAACACCGGTCACCATCATGCGGATGGGTGAGAATAATAAAAAACCGAAGAAAGGTTATGTCTGGGCCTATGCCACCACACAGTACAATCCAGTTCAGGCGGTGATCTATGACTTTCAGGATAGTCGTTCAGGCCAGCATGCTGAAGAGTTCTTGAAAGGCTGGCAGGGCTATCTAGTCTGTGATGATTACAGTGGTTATAAAGCACGTTTTAAATCAGGCCAGGTGATTGAGGTGGGGTGCATGGCCCATGCACGTCGTAAATTCCATGAACTGCATGTAACTGGGAAAAGTCAGGTTGCTGAACAGGCCTTAGTGCTGATTCAGAAACTGTATGCGATAGAAGCAGAACTCAGGAAAAAGACCGATGGTACAGCGGAAGACCGCCGCGAATACCGACAACAGCATAGTCAACCAGTGATGCAACAACTATATGAATGGCTCAACCAACATCATCTGACAGTGCCATCGAGTTCTCCTACCGCCAAGGCTATCAATTACACTCTGAAGCGTTGGCCAGCCTTAAGCCGCTATCTGGATGATGGCAATCTACCGATATGCAACAATTGGGTAGAGAATCAGATGCGCCCCTGGGCGTTGGGACGTAAGAACTGGCTGTTTGCTGGCTCGCTGCGCAGCGGCCAACGAGCTGCCAATATCATGACTTTAATCCAGTCAGCAAAGCTGAATGGCTTGGATCCGTATGCCTATTTAAGTGATGTGCTGAAAAGGTTACCGACACATAAAGTGACCCAGATTGAAGAGTTACTGCCACACTGCTGGAAACCTAAATCGAATTAAAATTGGTATGGGATTCAGCGGACGCTTACGATCTAGCTAAAATATAAAATTAATCATAAATATTCCCTAATCATCTCTCTTCTATAGAGAGATGATTAGGTAAAGAGTATTTCATCGATACTATATAAATATCAAACTATAAAAGGTTATTTAATCGCTGTTTTATTCAATGGCCATTTATCTTGATATTTTTTTACGTCTGTTACAGATATTTGGCATCCTTCCCAACGAAGATAACCTTCTTTATCATCCCAATAGACAGTATTAGTTTCTGGATCTATAAAACATCCCTTCCTCTTGCTACCTATCTCCTCTATAATTTCCTTCCAATCGTTAGTATTTAAAACATAAAAATCAGGAATATCATTAATTGACTTATCTTTAAAATCAACAAATACAATGAAGTCACATTCTTTCCAAATACCCTTCACTTTAGGCCAAGTAGTACCTCTTTTAGTCTTAACAGAAACACATCCAGCTCCATCATCTGTTTCAATTAATAAATCAGTTTTCTTATGATTCCCTAATGTCAGTTGTGCATAAATACCACGCTTGCATAGTTCTGCTGCAACTAGGTATTCCCCCACTAATCCTATATTCTCTTTCGATATATGCTGCATTTTTATCCTCACTTGTTAAACAAAAAATTATAATGAACTTAATTCTTTAAAAACTAATTTATTAATAATAAGGAAAATTTATTAAATTACAGTGCTCCATTCTCCATCAACATCTCCAATCCTTTCAACTTCTTCATATACTTCAATCGTTCTTTCTCCCCTTTTAGCTGCTGTTTCAACGCTGAAGTATCCGCATCCACCTGCTTATATAAATTGGTAATTTTCACCTTGCTTGTATGCGCTTTTTTATTCCAGCTCAGCAATTGAATAATTTCCTCAATTTGGTCATCCAATTTCTGACTTTGCACATCCAAAGCCAGTTGATAAAACTTCATCTGCTCGGCACTTAAACTTTTTGATGAGCCGCCCCGATTCTGCTCAATCTGGATTTGCAGTTTCAGCAAATAAAACAAATCCTGCGCTGCATAGGCCTCATTCGCGCGTTGCAATAACTCAGTCTTTTCAACTTTCTTGGCTTCATCCTGTTCACGATCCGGATGAATCGTCGCAGCAATTTTTAAATACACTGTTTTTAAGGACTGCTCTGCTAGCTTGGCAGCTTGCTCCAGTTTTGCCTGCTGGCGTTTAAGCTTGGCTTGCTCACGGGCCTGACTGTACTGCTCGGTGTCCCATTCTTCAAAATCTTCAGATGCTATCTGTTCCGAATCACTTTCTTCATCAAAAAATAGCTCTATATCCTCTGCGCTTTGCTTTTTATTTTTTCTGTTTTGAGTATGTTCAATATGCTGTTGATAATAATTATAAATATCATCGACCGTATGAACTTGTTGCCCTGATAAAGATGCTGAATCTTTTAAGTAAGCTGCAAGATTCTGGATTTTGACATCCAGCTGCGTCAGCTCTGCCTTGGAAAATTCTGCTACCTGCAAATGCTTCCACAGCTGTTCCAGTTGCTCAAACAGCACTGCATGTAGCTCATGATAGACCGGCATCAAAGTCTGACGGGTATATTGCTGAATCTGTTCCTGAGCCTGCTGCCACTGCTTCAGTTCCAGCTGCTGCTGTTCAATTTTTTCAATCAGACGGTTCAGCTTTTTCTGCTGTGGCGGAAGCTCGGCATCGGGTTGAACCGTGGTTTTTAAATCGAAAGACATAAGGCAGAAAAATGCAAAAGAAAAATTATACCTGATTTATGCGAAAGTATTTTTTGGCTCATTTCGGTAAAATCGAAGCTCTGCAAAATACTGAGCAGGTACGCCTTAGCATTACACGCTTTCAGATCAGGTAATTTTTGAATTAACTAAGTGACTCAAATAATTGCAGTTCTTTACCGAACTATAAAGATACCTACTGCTCTACTCGTGCATAGTATAAAAAGAATGATGAATAAAGCATAAAAAGGAACTGCACACATGGATTGGGCCAGTATTTTCATCCACGACACCAACTGGGAATTTGCCGCTGAAATTGTGGTGCGCTGTGTGTGTATGTTTATCATGATTATTCTATTTTTACGCCTCACCGGGAAACGCGGAGTCCGCCAGCTTTCGGTGTTTGAACTGGCCATTATCTTGTCCCTCGGCTCGATTGCCGGCGACCCAATGTTTACCGAAGACCTGCCCTTAATTCAGGCACTGCTGATCATGAGCGTAATCATCATGATGTACCGCCTGACCACCTGGCTGATGATGAAATACCAACCCTTTGAAGATTTACTGGAAGGCAAGTCGCTGTACATTGTAGAAGATGGTGTATTGGTGCTGGAGAAAATCAAGCGCGGAAAAATGTCACACGATGAATTCTTTGCAGAAATGCGCCAGCAAGGCATTGAACATCTGGGTCAGGTGCGTGCCGGGCTGCTCGAAAGCGATGGTAAATTTAGTATCCTGCTTTTTCACCCTGAAGATATCCGTTATGGATTACCACTGTTTCCCAAGCAATATCAGCAAGTTACCCAGATAGAACCCAACACGTATTATGCTTGCATGTACTGTGGCCATGTCGATCATCCTGACCAGCCCGAGCAGTCCTGCCCACGCTGTGGCTGTTGCCGCTGGGCCAAGGCCATAAAGGAACAGATGCTCAGATAAGCTGGCAGTAGCTCAACTGGTTTTTGGCTTTAATTCAAGTTTATCGGCTAAAAGCTGAGTCGACGCAGTAATAATCATATTTTAAATGGCATAGTTCCTGCAGCAGTTAGCATTGCATCTGATGCAGTCTTGTTTCAAAAACTGATTGTTTGATAATCATTTATCGGTAACAAAATGGTAAAAAAACTTGCTTGAGCAAGCATTGAAAACTCGCTTAAGATGAAATCTGATCTATTTATGTACATAACAGAAAATACCTTTTACATAACAAAACTGATGGCCTTGGCTGATGATAATGAAATAAAAATGGAGTTTTATACATGACACATAAACGCAGTATCACCTCCCTACTTTGTGCAAGTGCTCTTATGCTTGGGCTAAGTGCTTGTAGTGACAATAAGGCTCCCGCATCGGGTGAAAAAACCGCTGGAACTGGGGATGCCAGCGCATCCGGTACGCTGGATAAGATTAAAAAATCTGGTACCATTGTTCTGGGCTATCGTGACTCCTCTATTCCCTTTTCTTATATTGCCGACAATCCCAATCAACCGGTCGGTTATGCCCATGATTTACAGCTAAAAGTTGTAGAGGCTGTGAAGAAAAAGCTGAATATGCCGGATTTAAAAATTCGTTATAACCTGGTGACCAGCCAAAACCGGATTCCACTGGTCTCAAACGGTACAGTCGATCTGGAATGTGGCTCGACCACCAACAACAAGGAACGTCAGCAACAGGTTGATTTCTCGGTCGGTTTCTTTGAAGTCGGCTCTCGTCTGCTCACAGCCAAAGATTCTGGAGTGAAAGATTTTGCCGACCTGAAAGGTAAAAAACTGGTCACTACGGCGGGGACGACATCGGAACGTTATATCCGTCAACATCAGCAAGAATTAGGAATTGGAGAAATCATTTCGGCCAAAGACCATGCCGAATCTTTCCTCATGCTGCAAAACGGTCGTGCTGCGGCCTTTATGATGGATGACATCCTGCTTGCTGGTGAAAAATCTAAAGCAGCCGATCCAAATAAATGGGAAATTGTCGGAACTGCGCCAATTCATGAAATTTATGGCTGCATGCTGCGTAAAGGTGATACTGGCTTTAAACAGGTGGTTGATGATGCCATTAAAGCCACCTATAGCTCCGGTGAAATCAACAAGATGTATCAGAAATGGTTCCAGCAACCGATTCCACCGAAAAATATCAACCTGAACTTCCAGATGTCTGATCAGTTAAAAGCGTTAATCAGTAACCCGCATGATCGTGACCAATAAACATTAGAACAACAACTTAATATATCAGGCAGAAAAAGGACTTTTTTGCCTGACCCTACTCAGGAGTTACTATGAATTATAGTTGGAACTGGGGAGTTTTATTTCAGCCCACTGGAGTGGGCGACACCACCTATCTGAACTGGATTGTGACCGGTCTAGGCTGGCTGCTGGTGATTGCCGTAGTGGCCTGGAGCATTGCAATGGTGTTGGGTAGCATACTGGGCATCATGCGCACCTTACCTAGCAAAAACGCACGGGGCATTGGCACGGCATATGTGACCATCTTTCGTAATGTCCCCTTATTAATTCAATTGTTTATCTGGTTTTATGTGGTTCCCAATTTTTTACCCACGCCCATCAAATTATGGTGGATGAATGATCTGGGCGCCAATACTACAGCACTCATTTCCGCCAGTGTCGGTTTGGGGCTATTTACCGCAGCGCGGGTTTGCGAACAGGTGCGTACCGGAATTGAAGCCTTGCCGGTCGGTCAGGTCAATGCCGGTTATGCCATGGGCTTTACTACTGCTCAGCTTTACCGTTATGTGATTTTGCCGCAATCGTTCCGCACCATTTTACCGCCACTGAGTTCTGAGCTGACCAACTGTGTCAAAAATACCTCGGTTGCATCACTGGTCGGTGTAGCAGAAATTATTTCACAGATGAAAACCATCAGTGAATATACCCAGAACACCATCGAAATTTACACCTATGTGACCATCATCTTTATTGTGATTAACTTCTGTTTAATTCAGGCAATGAATATGCTGGAAAAACGCTTACGTGTTCCCGGTCTTATTGCAGGAGATAAATAATGGAATGGCTCACTGCATTTTTAAATGACTTACAACTCTCTGCTCCAGCCTTGTGGCATGGCATGAGCATTACCTTAAAAGTGGTCATCAGTGCGACCATCGGTGGTATTTTAATTGGTACCCTGCTGGCCTTAATGCGCTTATCGTCATTTAAAGTCCTGAATTTATTTGCGCAAGGCTATGTCAATCTGTTCCGTTCTATCCCCTTACTACTGGTACTGATGTGGTTCTATTTTGCCGTACCATTTATTTACACGGCTGTGACGGGCAATTACCTGACCATTGATACCGCCTTGGTGTCAAGTATCGTGGCCTTTATGCTGTTTGAAGCGGCTTACTTTTCGGAAATTGTCCGAGCCGGCATCCAGTCCATTCCCAAGGGCCAAACTGCGGCCGCCTATGCACTCGGCATGAGTTACAGCCAGTCGATGCGACTGATTATTCTGCCGCAGGCGTTCCGTAAAATGACCCCGCTGCTGTTACAACAGACCATTATCCTGTTTCAGGATTCCACCATGGTTTATGCCATTGGTTTGCTGGACTTTTTCCGGACCAACTATGTCCGTGGCGACCTGATGTCGCTATTGACCCAATATATTTTATTTGCAGGTTTGGTGTACTTCACTGTGAGTATGATCGCGACCTATGCCGTTAAAAAATTACAAAGGAAGTTAACTGTATGACTGATGGTAAAGTGATGATTGATCTGCAAAATGTCAGTAAATGGTATAAAGACTTTCAGGTACTGACCGACTGCACCACCCAGATTCACCAAGGAGAAGTGGTGGTGGTATGTGGACCTTCAGGTTCAGGTAAATCGACCCTGATTAAAACTGTGAATGGTCTGGAACCCTTTCAGCAAGGCAATATTATGGTGGATGGTATTTCCATCAAGGACCCCAAAACCGACCTGACCAAACTGCGTAGCCGTGTAGGCATGGTGTTCCAGCATTTTGAACTGTTCCCGCATTTAAGCATTACCGAAAATCTGACCATTGCCCAAATTAAAGTACTGGGCCGTTCTGAAGCTGAAGCCAAGAAAAAAGGTCTGGCCTATCTGGAGCGGGTCGGACTCAGCGCTCACGCCAACAAGTTCCCGGCACAACTGTCCGGTGGCCAGCAACAACGTGTGGCCATTGCCCGTGCCTTAAGCATGGACCCGATTGCGATGCTGTTTGATGAACCCACTTCGGCACTCGATCCGGAAATGATCAATGAAGTGCTGGACGTGATGGTCGAACTGGCCAAAGAAGGCATGACCATGATGTGTGTGACCCATGAAATGGGCTTCGCCCGCCAGGTGGCCAACCGGGTGATTTTTATGGATCAGGGAAAAATTGTGGAAGACTGCAGCAAAGATGAGTTCTTTAATACCCAACGTGGTGAACGTGCTCAGCAGTTCTTAAATAAAATTTTGCACTAAAAGAGTGAGTACTTTAACCAAGTCCAGAGTTTGTGGCTTGGTTTTTTATGCTCAATTTCTAAAACTGAACCAAATTAGAATCTCTTTAAATATATTTTTCATTTTTTCTTTATGCTGAGCAAGAAACCCATTGAAGTTTTTATCGGGCTAAACTTGCTACTATTCAGTGCTATAAAAAGCATATAAAATCCACTTCTTTAAAAAAGTTAAATTTCATTCAATTTTCATATATTTATTTATAATTTAAATTAAACAATATTGCACCATAATAACGCAAATCATTCATACTTCAGCAAGTGATTGCTTTATATCGAGTCTTGTAGTCTTTTTCTCAGCCTTAATCAAAATTTCCCCATTTCGACCATCTTCACGAAAATAATCTCATGGTTATACTGATCTTCTTTTTGTGATTTTAAGCACTAAAATGGAGCCATAAAATGCAAAATACAGATTTACTCTTTCTCCTTCTTGGTGCAGTTTTAGTTTTAGCCATGCATGCAGGTTTTGCATTCCTGGAACTGGGCACAGTACGACATAAAAATCAGGTCAATGCCCTAAGTAAAATTTTGACAGATTTCTCCATTTCTGCCATCGCCTACTTTTTTGTCGGCTACTATATTGCTTATGGACAACACTTTTTTCATATCGGTACAACCTTAGCCGCAGATCATGGCTACAACCTGATGCGCTGCTTCTTTCTGCTGACCTTTGCTGCCGCCATTCCTGCCATTATTTCTGGAGGTATTGCAGAACGGGCCAAAATGCGTTCTCAAGCAATTGCTACATTATTATTGGTGGCACTGGTTTACCCGTTCTTTGAAGGCATTGCCTGGAACGGCAATTTAGGATTACAAGGCTGGTTAGCAAAAACTTTTGGTGCAGCTTTCCACGATTTTGCCGGTTCAGTCGTGGTGCATGCTATGGGTGGCTGGATTGCACTCGCAGCGGTCATTTTACTGGGCGCACGTCATGGCCGTTATAAAAAAGATGGTCGTGTCAGTGCACATCCCCCTTCTTCCATTCCATTTCTGGCACTTGGTTCATGGATTCTAATTGTCGGATGGTTTGGTTTTAACGTGATGAGTGCACAACGTCTGGATGCCATTTCTGGACTGGTTGCCATTAACTCACTGATGGCGATGGTTGGTGGTACTATTGCGGCCAACTTCATCGGCAAAAATGACCCGGGCTTCCTGCACAACGGTCCTTTGGCTGGTCTGGTTGCTATCTGTGCAGGTTCCGATGTCGTTCACCCCGTAGGTGCATTAATCATTGGCATGGTGGCTGGGGTCATTTTTGTCAAACTGTTCACTTACACCCAAAACAAACTGAAAGTGGATGATGTACTCGGTGTTTGGCCATTACACGGCGTATGCGGAACCTTTGGCGGTTTAGCCGTAGGGATTTTCGGACAGCAATGGCTCGGCGGTTTGGGCGGTGTTTCAATCCTCTCTCAACTGATTGGTACTTTACTGGCCATCTCGATTGCACTGGCTGGTGGCTTTTTCGTTTACGGCATACTTAAACTGATTATGGGCATTCGTTTATCACAAGAAGATGAATTCCGTGGTGCCGATTTGTCTATTCATAAAATTTCAGCCAATTCGGAAGAAACCATTTTTTAAAGCTGATGCTTTAAACTGACTATCTAAACGCCATTTCAATTTTCAGAGCGACTCAAAAGAGTCGCTTTTTAGTTCTTAGATTTAACTATCTTAAACAGTTTTTCCTTATTGAATAGACTTCTTTCATAAATCATTTTCAATGACTACAAATTGTTCGTAATGCAAAGTTAAAATAGATTTGAGTAGGTATTTGATTCATGAATGTGGCATGGATGCCACAACATTTCTCATCACGACAAGGATGTCGTGTATGGGAAACAAAAGGTTTTTGGCTACTTTTGACCTTTCAAAAGTAGAGACATTGCCTACGCAGAGGTATCAAAATGAAATCACTTAAATATGAGGCCATGGTAATTTAGAAAATCTAATTTTAAATATCATCAACATCATAAAAACTGCTTAATTTCAGCCAGAGATTGAATGCGATTTATGGGCTGATCTTGAACTTCATGAAAACCCTGTAACCAGACAGCCTGCATACCGGCATCGATTGCCCCTTGTACATCATTGACGGGATGATCACCGACAAAAAGGCAATGTTCTGGTGCAACGCCCAGCCTCTGGCTGGTATAGAGAAAAATTTCCGGATTCGGTTTACTGATGCCGACCAGTTCAGAACTGACAATTTCATCAAAATAATGACTAAAACCCAAACCCTGTAAAATGGTGAGTCGGGTCGCATGTCCACCATTTGAAATGACCGCCAGCTGATAACCGTCCTGTTTTAATTCGGTTAAGAGCTGACTGGCACCCTGCATAGCCACTGCGAATAAGCCAAATTGCTGAAACCAGAATTGGGTAAGTTCATCCAAATGCGGCATGCTTTTCCAGGTTAATTCCTGCTGCAAGGCATAAGCCACAGATGCAGCAATGCTGGGATGGGTAAGCAATTCTTTTTTCGGGTAGCCACCATTATCAATGCGGCGGATAATCGCCTGAATTTTCCCAATTGCATCATGCGGTAACTGATGCTGATAGACCTGTAGCAGATATTGACTATACGCCAGAATACTTCGATCACGATGGGTTAAGGTATTATCCAGGTCGAATAGAACAGCACGAATCGTCATTTGAATACCTATAGCAATCTTGCCGTTAATGTAGCATTAAAGCTTGATCCGGTTATGCTCTTTCCTGGATATGCTTATCAGCATTTAACCCAACATCATACTTAACACGATACTTTTACGGCGATTTTCCCCACCGATTCAAGCTCGCTTAAGTCTGGATTAAGTTTTTATTGCTGTAATCGCAGCACTAAAATCAATTGATCTTTACTATGCACGATAAGCAACGTTTTATGCTCTATCAGGGCTGTTTTCTCATTATCAGTTTTTGCCTGCTTTTAGTTTGTTTCCCGATTGGGGGGGCACTGGATCTGACGCTAATTCATCCCTGGGTCAGTGAATCCGGGAAATTCCTGTTACGTGACAATTGGTATTTAGCTGAACTGAACCATCGTTATGTCAAAAATCTGATTATTGCGGTATATACCGGCTTTTTTTTGATCTGGCTGGCATCGTTCAAGTTTGAGAAAGTTAAAGCTTTACGCTGGACCTATGGTTATTTCTTTGGGCTGATCCTCCTTTCCACCTCGATTATTGGCTTGTTGAAATCACAGTCTGCCCATGCCTGCCCTTGGAATATCACCATTCCGACCCATCAAGGTTTTTTCTGGGATTTTTCTGCCACCAAAGGACACTGTTTCCCGGGGGGACATGCATCTACCGGCTTTGCACTGATGGCTGGTTTTTTTGTATTCAGACTTTCCGATAAAAAGCGTGCCTATTTTTTTCTGGTCTCGGGGCTTATTTTAGGTTTCGCCATGGGCTGGGCGCAAATGATGCGTGGAGCACATTTTCTCAGTCATAACTTATGGACCGCCTGGATTATCTGGCTCGTCAACGTGAGCTTTTATCTACTCAATTATAAAAGATTTGCACCAAGCCAAAGCATGGATAAAACAGCCGAGATAGTTTAACTGCTCATACCTATCTGCTAGAACCCATCATCTAAGAGAAGAGATCTGCTAGAGTGGCAATTGCACATTGACCTGCAAGCCACCTAAGCTGGTACTCTTGGAAAAAGAAATCTTGCCGCCAAGCCTTTCTGTGGCTTTATCTACAATAGATAGTCCCAAACCACTGCCTATTTCCAGATGATGATGGATACGATAAAAGCGCTTAAGAATTTTTTCATACAGTTCGGGGGAAATTCCGGGTCCACTATCTTCGACCTGAATCATGGCAAAACCTGCCTGTTCAAATACAGACACATTAATCACTCCCTGATTGGGCGTGTATTTAATCGCGTTATCAATCAGGTTATAAATAATGGAATGTACTGCTGATTCCTGACAATACAGCAGCACATCTTCCTGACGTTCCATACCCAAGTCAATTTCTTTCTGCATGGCCAGATGAACGAGCTGTTCTACACAATTCACCGCGACCTGATTCAGTAAAAACTGCTGTTTGGTCTCAACTTCTAGAATTGACGCATCCTGTTTAGCCAGGCTGAGTAATTGGCTGACCAAATGCTGAATCCGGATTAATCCTTTACTTAAATTCTGTAGCTCCTGAGCATCAGGAAACTGTTTTAACAGAATCTGCATCTGTAAATTCAATGCAGTGATAGGCGTGCGAAGCTCATGTGCTGCATCGGCAATAAACTGCCGCTGCTCCTGCTGTGCAGAGGAAATCCGCTCAAACAAATGATTCATTTCGGTAATGGTCGGCACAATTTCAAGCGGATAATTATTTGATTGAATGGCACTTAATTCCTCCGAATCACGTTGTGCCAATTCCGCTTTAAAATCATCCAAAGGCTGCAGGCTGCGGCTAATAATCCAGCTCAGTCCCCAAATCACAAAAGGCATAAACAGTAAATAAGGAATAAACATACTGCCGGCAAGTTCCAAGGCTAGATGCTGCCGTGTCGATTGTTGCTGGCTTACCTGAATCTGATAATGTTCTAAAGGCAGGATGTAAGTATGCCAAACCTCTTGTGCGGTTTTATGGGTATAAAATCCTGCTTTTTTCACAGGATGAACCAATAAATTCATGGCATAGCTTTTATGTTCTTCATTTGCATAAGACCAGACATCGACAAACAGGTCTTCTTCGTGATAATGCCTGGCTTGATCAAACTTGCTTTGCACCGGTTCAGGATCATGCTGCGCGACGCGTTCTGCCAGATTCTGCATCTGGGCATCTAACACTTCATTAATTTCTTGCAGGGCAATGCGGTAAGCAGAAAAAATCAGCAAGCAGCCCAAGGCAATACTAAAAACAGAAACATAAATAATCAGACGTTTTTTTAATGAATACTGTGACTGCACCAGTGGCTGACCTTCTAGCTGATTTTATCGTTGTCTGATTTATAATTGTCCCAGTCGATAACCTAAACCACGAATGGTGCAAATAAAATCTTTGCCGAGTTTGGCGCGTAAGTGATGCACATACACTTCAATGGTATTGCTGCTTACTTCGCTATCCAGATCATACAATTTATCTTCTAAATTGGCTTTAGAAAATATCTTGTTTGGATGACTCACCAAGGGAATCAAAATCGCCCATTCACGATTGGACAGGTCAATATATTGCCCTTTAAACTTGGCAATATGCTGTTCAACATCCAGCGTGAGTTCGCCATAACTTAAAATTTGCGGGCTGTCCTGAAGCGCAGATTCTACCCCGCTACGACGTAATAGAGCATGGATGCGGGCCAACAGTTCATCAAATTCATAGGGTTTGACCAGATAGTCATCTGCCCCACTGTTCAATCCATCCACCCGGTTTTGCAGTTGATCCCGTGCTGAAATAATCAGCACAGGTAAAGCAGGCCACTGCTGGCGAATCTGTTTCAATACCTGCATCCCGTCCATCATCGGCAAGCCTAGATCGAGTAGGACGATATCAAACTTTTCCTGTATGAGTTTCTTTAAACCGTCAATGCCATTATTGACCCATTCCACATCAAATTGCTGATATTTCAGCAAAGTGATGCTGGATTCAGCAATCATGAAATCATCTTCAATGATCAATATTTTAGCCATATTTTAAACTCATACTTTCTGTTTTGACTGACAGTTTTGCAACATATTATTTTGTTCATCAATGGTTTGGGTTTTGACATCCAGCAAACTTAACAGACTTGGGAACAGATTATCCTGACTTAATTGTTTGCTTTTTTGCTGGGCTAAGCAAGTGATTTGCGCAGAATTTTGTGCAGTCCATTCAGGAGAAAACCACATCAACATTGGAACATGAGTTTGTTGGCTAGGCGCAATCGCATAAGGTGAGCCATGTAAATATAAACCATGTTCTCCTGTCGATTCACCATGATCAGACAGATACCAGAATCCGCTTTGATAAGCGCTGTTGCCTTTTAACACCTGAACGAGTGAACTTAAAACATGGTCAGTATATACAATTGAATTATCATAACTATTCAACAATTCTGTACGGCTGCAACCTTGAATTGCATTGCTATCGCAACTTGGTTTAAAAGGCTGGAAGGGTGCTTTGGAACGCTGATAATAAGCAGGTCCGTGACTACCCATCTGATGTAATACAATTAAACGTGGAGTCTTGTCGGTTTCAGGAATCGCAGCCAGATAAGTTTTTAGACTATCGACCAGAATTTCATCATAGCAGTCGCCATTTTTGGCACACCATTTATCTTTGAGCTGTTGCGGAATTTGATACTGTTCAACACGGTCACAAGCACCTTTACAACCCGAGTTATTATCCATCCAGGTCACTTTATAGCCGGCACGTTGTGCAATATCGAGTAGTCCTTCACGGTGACTGGCCAGCTGTTCGTCATAATCTTTTCGAGGCATCCCGGAGAACATGCAGGGTACGGATACAGCGGTTGCAGTACCACATGAACTCACCTGACTAAAATTGATAATGTCCAGTTTAGACAGTTCAGGATTGGTATTTTTGGCATAGCCATTCAATGAAAAACTTTCTGCACGGGCTGTTTCACCCACGACCAACACCATAAGCTTAGGTTTAGCCTGCTTATTGACTGGCTGAAGCAAATGAGCATCTTCACCATAACGAACTAAAGGTAAATTCTTTTTAGGTGCAGATTTACGGTAATACGATAAGGTCGATGCGATGGCATTTTGTGGAGAAATCATGCCTTTCAAATCACGATGTTCCCGGAAAATCGCAGCATAATCTACATAAAAGGTAAACAGCAAGGCGCCAACCAATAACAATGAAGCGATACTGCTTAACATTTTTTTGCCAAATTTAGGTAAAAAAGCTTCAGGCTTGATCCGAACGAGCGCCACAAGAATGAGTGGGAAAATGACAAATACCAGCGTCCAAAGCCCAAAGCGTAAGGACATCAATCCGCGGACTTCACGGGCATCGGTTTGCATCATATTCTGAACTTGTTCAGGTGAAATCACCACGCCCAAACTATTGACAAAATAGGCCGTAAAGCCCCCAATTACTAAAAAAATTGAAGCCAGTATTTTTGCATTCCAGCGCCATTGCAGCAGCTGAAAAATCAGGTTATAGGCCGCCACGATCACCAATACGGTCGCGATTAAAAATAAATAGGCTTTGCTGCCCTGATAAGGGGTCAAACTTTGTATTTTTTGAAAAAAGGCAAAATTCAGCACCAAGCCCAACCATATTGCCAGCAATAAATTAAACAGGCTTAACGAAATGGGCTTTATTTTATCACGTATAGGACTGATGATATTTGACATGACTGTTGGTTAATCTTTCTACTGTTGTCTTAATGTAGAATACCAAACTTAAAATTCACTTAATATAAAAACCAGTAATAAAAAAGGCGATGTAAAACATCGCCTTTTAGAAAAAACAATGGACAGATTAGAACTTATATTCTAATCCTGTACCGACTACAGGTTGTTTAGTTTCATTCGAACCTTGTTCAAGAGTCAGATAACCGGCATAACCATAAGCTTTTACCTGTTTATTAAATGCATAATCTGCACCGACAAAAATTTGTTGCGCATCAAAGTCTGATTTTGCTGACTTAAAGCTGGTTGTATTTTGGCTATATTGTGCTTTTACCGTCCAGGCCTTGGCAGTTGGCAAATTATATTCTGCGCCCAACAACCAGCCTTGTGAATCGTCGATATCTGCTGCTGGTAGTTCATTGCCGGCTGCATCTTCTACTTCAGAAGTCTGATAAAGTGCTTTTAATGCCAAACCACCATCAATGTTTACACGACCAATGGCACGTAGTGTATTTGCTGCGGCAAACGCACTGCCTGCAGCACCAGCAGTTACTTCTGGAGCAGATGCATTGACAAAACCACGTCCTGCAAAATTACTTGGAATCGCTTTATCATAAGCAATACCCGCCACAACGACTGGGCTGTCATAGACTACAGATGCAGACCATGCATCGCCTAAACCACGACCAGCAGTTTTAGATGAGCCATTACCTTTTGCAATGCCTGAATCTTCACCAGAGGCCAACAACGCATTCACTTTAATGGTACCTGTAGGCAATTTAATTGCCGGAGATTCATAAATGACTGCATTCGATATACGGGCTTCACCAGTGAAAATACCGTTTACATCTGCTTTATTAGCAACGTAGTTGTTAAAACTATCAACTGGACTTGAGAGTTGCTTCAATGGCGTGTCATGTGCACCCACTTTTAAAGTACCGAGCTGAGCATCTTTTAAACCGACAAAACGGTTACGCGTAGTCCAGTCTGTACTATCACCATCTGCGCTGAGACCCCATTCAATCGCATAAACTGCGTTTAGACGATCGTTCAGTTTTTCTTCACCCTTTAAACCAATGAAAGAGCTATTAGAACTGACTTCTACTACATCTTTATCCGAAGTATTGGCATTATCTTCTGGCAAGTAATCGATACTTGCATCAATTTCCCCATAAAGAGTTGGTGCTGCAAAAGTTGGTGCTGCTAGTAGGCTTAATGCAATCGCTGCTGCTAATTTGGTTTTCATCTATAAATACCCCTAAGTTATTCTGTAACAGATGTTACAATTCAGAAATATTTAAAAAAATGATTTAATTTTTATTTAGTTATCTTATTTAATCCTTAGATTTTAAATGTATATTGAATTGAATTAAAAAGCTTTTAGGGTTTAGAGCAAACTGTTTTTCCATCTCAGAATCGGGACAATACAGAGCAATGCCAACACGGTGATCAAGCTTAAATAACTCGCATAACCCAAGAGATCGCCTAAAATCCCGCTTAGGCTATACAGTCCTCCGCTCACGGTTGCCATCAACGCCACCTGGAAAGTGAAATCTGTTCCTGCTAAATGTTTGCGGCTGTATTGCATGACCAGAGTCAGCATCACCACCAACAGCATGGCAGAAATCATGTCTTCAGCGGCATTGATCAGATAAATGATCCAGACATCAATAAAGCGTTGTGCCTCATATTGAACAGCTAGCCATGCGTAGGCAGCCAAAGTGAAAATTTTCAGAATAGAAAAACCGAGTAAAGCATGCTCACGGGACACATACTTCAGGCTGAACCCTGCAAGCCCTGCACCGATGAGTGCAGCCACAGCGCCAAACATGGTCACATAAATGCCAATTTGGGAAAATGTCAGTCCTAAATCCACCATTAAGGGTTTCAGCAAAGGTCCAGCTAAACCATCGGCAATTTTAAAGGTGATGAGCACCGCTAACCATGCAGCAACATTTTGCTCTCGATAAAAATAAGCAAGATAATCTTTTATTTTTTGCCAGCGAAATGTTCCTGCTTCGGTACTGGACAGCATATGCTTTAATCGTTGCGGTTCTTTCAGCCATAAAATCGGTAAAGTATTCAACAGCACCAGTCCCGCCAAGATTAAAAATGTGCTTTGCCAATCCAGCCAGTCCAGTGCCCATAAAATAGCTCCCCCACCGACAATAAAGCCCAATCGTGAGCCAATGACCTGAAAGGTGTTGCCCCAATGCTGCTGCTGATTGTTCAGCATATTGACCGCGAGACCATCGGTAGCAATATCTTGCGTTGCACCGACCAGATTCATACTCAGTAAAGCCACAAAAAAAGCCAGCAAGTATTCAGGCTGGTTTAAAGCCTGAATCGGCAGAAAAGATAAGCCAGTCAATACGACCACACTCAATAACTGGGTCGGAATAATCCAGCTACGGTAATGTCCAAATGCTGCATGGCCAAAACGGTCAACCCAGGGAGCCCAGAAAATTTTAATCGACCAAGGCAACATCAATAAGCCAAAACCGCCAATCTGTGCCAGTGACACCCCTTGAGTACGTAAAATCACGGGTAAAGCATGGGTCATAAAACCAACCGGTAAACCTTGGGCCCAATATAAAGAGAACAACAAGAGATAGATGTTACGTGTACTCGGCATAGTGGGCCCTTCGGGTCAAAACCGGATTGACTATTTTGATCAGGCAAGCTGAATGACAGTTGATATTTTGCCAATGAATCTTATTTTACAAAAGCTTAACATGTTTAAAAGCCGATAAATTTACGCGAGAGTGCAATCAAACACCATGACTCAACACTTTCCGACCTTGCCCGATCAAGTGCCTGCCCGTAGTGGTCACTTAAGCCGAAATATTTTCAAAAAATTATTTCTTGCCCAAGGCTGGAGTTTTGAGGGTGATTTTCCCAACCTGCCGAAAGCGGTCGCCATTATTTCTCCACACACCTCGAATATCGATGCCTGGCACGGTTTTGCAGCACTGCTTGGACTGGGCATCAAGATCACGGTTTTTGGCAAACACACCTTATTTAACACACCGCTGAAACCCATACTTGAATGGATTGGGGTGATTCCGGTCAATCGCAGTATCCAACAGGGCACCACTCAGCAAATTATCGACTTTATTAATACGCAACAGCAGATCTGGGTCGGTATGGCACCGGAAGGAACACGCAAACAGGCTGAATCGTTTAGAAGTGGTTTTTACCGCATTGCCGTGGGTGCCCATATCCCGATTGTGATGTTTTCACTGGATTATAAAAACAAGGCGATACACTGTCTGGGCGTGTTTCAGCCAACAGGAAATTACGCGCAGGATGTAGAACAGATTTTGGATCACTATACCGGCAAATTTTCAGCTAAAAATCCGGACTGGTTAGCCAAACCGTTACAAAATCGTATAAAAAACAGCTAGTCAAAATAGCAATTATCTGCTGTCATGTGCGCAAATTTTCATCTCATTGGTATACAAATTCAACCATGAAGCTTGTGCAATATTCTTTCATTGCTCTACTAGGGCTTGGACTGATTGGCTGTGACAAAACCACCAAAAAACCACCGCAAACCACAACCATCAAGGCCCGCGAACCTGTCATTGCCATTGCGCTTGGAGGTGGCGGGGCTAAAGGATTTGCCCATATTGGTGTGCTGAAAGTTTTAGAATCGCACGGCATTAAACCAAAAATTGTCACCGGGACCAGTGCCGGAAGTTTTGTCGGCAGTATTTATGCCAGTGGTAAAACGCCCTATCAACTACAGCAAATTGCACTGACTTTAAAAGAATCGGATATCCGTGATTTAACCCTGAACAGTCAAGGTGTTGTACAAGGTCAAAAATTGCAGAATTATGTCAACCAGCATATTGCCAACAAACCGATTGAGCAATTCCCGATTCGCTTTGCAGCGGTTGCAACCCGTCTGGACACCGGCACTAAAGCTGAATTTATTAAAGGCAATGCCGGTCAGGCGGTGCGTGCTTCCTGCAGTATCCCCAATGTCTTTGTTCCCGCTACCATCGGTGGGAAACAGTATGTCGATGGGGGGCTGGTCAGCCCGATTCCGGTGAAAACCGCGAAAGCGATGGGTGCAGATATTGTTATTGCCGTCGACATTTCTGCACGACCGAGTGGCAATCAACCGATGAATATGTGGGGCCTACTGGACCAGACCATCAATATTATGGGTCAACAAAGCATTCATGAAGAACTGAATCAGGCCAATGTGATCATTCAGCCTAAAGTGGGACATTTAGGCACGCTGGATTTAAAAGCCAGCAATGCATCCATTCTAGAAGGCGAAAAAGCGACCCAGCTGAAAATCATCGCCATTAAAAAGGCGATCAGCGACTTTAAAAAATCACCCGCAGCCTTTAAATCCGCGCCAAAATCCAGAATCTAAAAAATATGCTTTTTTAATATTCAAAGACTTATTCATCTGCTAAATTGATATGGAGGCCTTATAGTCTCTCTTTATTTTGACAATACACGAGTAGATGTATGGAATTTGCATTCGAACCTTGGCATTGGTTTGTACTCGGGGTATTACTGATGCTTTCTGAATTGGTAATCCCCGCTTTTGCTGCACTATGGTTTGGCATCGCAGCCATCATGGTCGGTGTTTTATTCTGGATGTTTCCGATGATGGGCTTAACCACCCAGATTGTCACCTGGATTATCCTGTCTGTGCTATGCACCTTGTTGTGGTTCAAATTTATCAAACCGCTTTCTATTGATAAAACCAAAGCCGGATTATCTCGTGAAGCGACTATTGGTCAGGTGGGCATGGTCATTCAGACTCATATGCAGCATGACCTGATTACGGTGCGTTTTCCCATGCCGGTTTTGGGGTCAGATGAGTGGAACTGTCGGACGCTGTCTCCGGTAGAAGTGGGTGATCGGGTTCGCGTGGTCGATATTCTCGGCAATGATCTGGTGGTTAAACCACACCATCCCAATAACGAAAATATATAAGTGAGGAAATAACATGTCTGGTGGAACAATTATTGTTTTAGCACTGCTGGTTTTTGCCGGCGTGACCATTTTTAAAGGGGTGCGCATTGTCCCGCAGGGTTATAAATGGATCGTGCAACGTCTGGGTAAATACCATACCACTTTGGGACCGGGACTCAGTTTTGTCATTCCGTATATTGATGAAGTAGCATATAAAGTGACCACCAAAGATATCGTGCTGGATATTCCTTCACAGGAAGTCATTACCCGTGACAATGCGGTGCTACTGATGAATGCAGTGGCGTACATTAATATCACTACCCCAGAAAAAGCGGTTTACGGCATTGAAAACTATACTTGGGCCATTCAGAACCTGGTGCAAACTTCACTGCGTTCAATTGTCGGTGAAATGGATCTGGATGATGCGCTATCCTCACGTGATCACATTAAAGCGAAACTGAAAGCCGCTATTTCCGATGATATTTCCGATTGGGGCATTACCCTGAAAACCGTGGAAATTCAGGATATCCAACCTTCAGCCACTATGCAGGCGGCCATGGAAGCTCAAGCGGCTGCCGAGCGTCAGCGTCGTGCTACCGTGACCAAGGCAGATGGTGAAAAACAGGCAGCAATTTTGGAAGCCGATGGTCGCCTAGAAGCTTCACGCCGTGATGCAGAAGCGCAAGTGGTGTTGGCTGAGTCTTCGCAACGTGCCATTGAAATGGTGACTTCAGCCGTAGGAGATAAGGAAATTCCGGTGGCTTATTTGCTTGGTGAACAGTATGTCAAAGCCATGCAGGACATGTCGAAATCCAATAATGCCAAAACTGTGGTGTTACCTGCAGACATCCTGAACACCATTCGTGGAGTAATGGGACGCAATCAGTAAGCTACTCTTTTATATTAAAAAATAGACAGCAAAAGCTGTCTATTTTTATTTCAGCCAAGAAAAACTCAGCATTTTTTTTTAATCTATGGTTAAATTTCGCGTTATTTTTTTGAAATGATTTGTGCTTGTTCTTTAAAAGCCTGTGTTTCGATCTACTGTCCACCGTGTAACGGGATACCGTATGAACTCCCTGAATCCGACCTTAATTACCTTTCTTTTTTATATTGTCGCCATGATCGCGATTGGCCTTCTAGCTTATCGCGCCACAGCCAATTTTTCTGATTACATTCTCGGAGGTCGTCGTTTAGGTAGTTTCGTGACGGCGCTTTCTGCTGGTGCTTCAGATATGAGTGGCTGGCTGCTGATGGGCCTTCCTGGCGCAATTTACCTTTCGGGTTTACCTGAAATGTGGATTGCAATTGGCCTGATTATTGGTGCCTGGCTCAACTGGCTGCTGGTTGCTGGACGTTTACGTGTACACACCGAAGTACAGCACAATGCCCTGACCCTGCCGGACTATTTCTCCAACCGCTTTAATGACCAGAAGAAAATTTTACGTGTGGCATCGGCTTTCATTATTCTGATTTTCTTTGCCATTTATTGTGCTTCCGGCATGGTGGCTGGTGCGCGCCTGTTTGAAAACATGTTTGACCTGTCCTATAGCACGGCACTGTGGATCAGTGCGATTGCCACCATCAGTTATGTATTTATCGGTGGCTTCCTCGCGGTCAGCTGGACCGACACCATTCAAGCGTCATTGATGATTTTTGCTCTGTTACTCACCCCTATTGTGACCATTCTGAGCTTCTCGGACCTGTCTCAAATGACCCTGGCACTTGAAGCTGCACGTCCGCAAGCGATGGATATCATGGGTGATCTAAGCTTTGTGGCGGTTATGTCCTTACTTGCCTGGGGCTTAGGCTACTTTGGTCAACCACATATTCTGGTGCGTTTTATGGCAGCAGATTCGGTGAAATCCATTCCCAATGCACGCCGTATCGGTATGACCTGGATGACGTTATGTCTAGGTGGTGCGGTGGCAGCAGGCTTCTTTGGGATTGCCTACTTCCAGCAGCATCCGGAACTGGCTGGTGCTGTGACGGCTAATCCTGAAACTGTATTTATGGAACTGACCAAAATTCTGTTTAATCCGTGGATTGCAGGTATTGTACTGGCTGCCATTTTAGCCGCGGTGATGAGTACTCTGAGTTGTCAGTTATTGGTCTGCTCAAGTACCTTGACCGAAGACTTTTACAAATCCTTCTTGCGTAAAAATGCCACACAAAAAGAACTGGTTTGGGTGGGACGTCTGATGGTGTTACTGATTGCCCTGCTTGCCATCTGGATGGCTGGAAACCCTGAATCCAAGGTTTTAGGTTTGGTGGCTTATGCTTGGGCAGGTTTTGGTGCAGCCTTTGGTCCACTGATTATTCTGTCTTTGTTTTGGCGTCGTATGACTTTAAATGGTGCTCTTGCAGGTATGCTGGTCGGAGCTGTGGTGGTGATTCTATGGAAAAACCTGTTGGGCAATACCGGTGTTTATGAAATTATTCCCGGCTTCATTGCTTCAATCATTGCCATTGTCGTGGTCAGCCTGCTGGGTAAAGCCCCTTCTGCTGAAGTCACCACCCGTTTCGATGAAGGTGACCGCCTGTATAAAGCATCTAAATAATTTTTACAGTCTAAGCCTATAAAAAAAGAGGATTTATGATCCTCTTTTTTTTAGTCTTGGCTGCTGTATTTGAATCAAATTAACTTTTACGCGCCAATAAAAATTCTGAAATCTGGTTCAATTCAACTGCATTTTCAGCAAACATCTCCAAAGCATTAAAGGCCTGATCATGCAGCTCTTTGGCATAGGCTTGAGCTTTTTCCAGCCCCATAAGTGCAGGATAAGTTGATTTATCCACTTGCTCATCCTTACCCGCAGTTTTTCCCAGTACTGCCGTATCGGAAATAATATCCAGAATATCATCCTGCACCTGAAAAGCCAGTCCAATCGCTTGCGCATATTCACGCAGTTTAGGAATGGCAGGATCTGTGCCTTCAAATATGGTCACGGCTGTCATCATCACGGCTGCAGAAATCAGGGCACCGGTTTTATTGCGGTGAATATTTTCCAGAGCATCCTGATTGACACGTTTGCCTTCAGCCTGCAAATCCAGCACCTGACCACAGACCATTTTCGAGCTGGCGGTTGCCAAAATTTGCATCTGTTTTAAAACAATGGTCGGAGCAACTGCCGGGCCCTGATCAAACAGGCGACTGCCCAAGATTTCAAAGGCCATCGACTGCAAAATATCACCCGCCAATAATGCCGTATCTTCCCCAAAAGCGACATGACAGGTCGGTTGACCACGACGCAAGGAATCATTATCCATACAGGGTAAATCATCATGGGCCAGTGAATAACAATGAATCATTTCAATGGCGACTGCAGCACGGCGTACGGCAGCAAAATTTGCATTCGGTTTTAAAGCAGCGGTGGCATAACAAAGTGCAGGACGTACCCGTTTTCCACCCAGCATGACCGCATGATACACAGCCCCTTTAAGCGGCTCCGGAATGGAAAATGCGTCTAATGCCGTTAATAAATCTTGTTGAATACGTTGCTGTGCTTGAGTTAATGCATTTGCTTGCACGTCAGTTAAAGATGACACATTCGCCTCGAATACTTTGCTTTGGGAATAGATCGGGAAAATTAAAAATGCCCCCAATCTAATATACAATGCTCTTGTCACCTTCGACAGAGAACTTGCGATTCCTCACCTACATGAGAATTGAACCGTCATCATCGTTTAAGCTTTAATCAGGCTAACTTATTGATCAATGACAAGCAGCATAATACTGCTTTCTCGCAAGATTCTCTATCTTGTTTGCTATTTCAAGCTATCTTCCGGGATTCGGACCCAGCCTTCCATCAGTACCCGCGCACTGCGGCTCATGACAGCTTTTTTGACTACCCATTGTCCATTTTCCTGAACAGCTTGTGCGCCGACTCTTAAGGTACCTGATGGATGTCCGAAGCGTACCGCTTCACGTACTCCGCCACCTGCTGCCAGATTAACCAAAGTTCCAGGAATCGCAGCAGCTGTACCGATCGCCACTGCAGCCGTTCCCATCATGGCATGATGCAGTTTGCCCATCGACAAGGCACGCACCAGCAAATCGACATCAGTGGTTTGAATGTCTTTACCGCTTGAAGATGTGTAGGCTTTAGGTTTCGATACAAAGGCAATTTTCGGGGTATGCTGGCGCTTTTCCGCTTCGGAAATATCCTGAATCAGACCCATCTGTTTTGCGCCATAAGCGCGGATGGTTTCAAAACGTGCCAGTGCCTGAGCATCGCTATTGATAGCATCCTGTAATTCTGTACCCTCATAGCCAATATCTTCAGCATTTAAAAAGATGGTCGGAATACCAGCATTAATAAAGGTCGCCTGGAAAGCTCCAATTTCCGGTACTTCCAGGGTATCTACGACATTCCCCGTCGGGAACATGGCTCCGCCCTCTTCACCATCATCAGCCGGGTCCAGAAATTCAATGGCAACTTCAGCTGCCGGGAAAGTCACCCCATCCAGCTCAAAATCACCAGTTTCCTGCACCTGTCCATTGGTGATCGGCACATGGGCAATAATGGTTTTTTCAATATTGGCTTGCCAGATACGAACTATACAAATGCCATTTTCCGGAATACGTTCTGCACTGACCAGGCCATTGGAAATGGCAAATGAACCCACCGCAGCCGTTAAGTTACCGCAGTTACCGCTCCAGTCAACAAAAGGCTGATCAATCGAAACCTGTCCAAATAAATAATCGACATCATGATCTGGTTGGGCACTTTTGGCCAAAATCACGGTTTTACTGGTACTTGAAGTTGCTCCACCCATGCCATCAATCTGCTTGCCATATGGATCAGGGCTTCCAATCACTCGCAGCAATAACTGATCACGTACTTTTCCAGCCTGCTGTGCAGCTTGTGGCAAGTCATCCAGTTTAAAGAACACCCCTTTACTGGTACCGCCACGCATATAAGTTGCTGGAATCTTGATTTGTGGAGCAAAACTCATTTCTCTTTTATCCTTTCATTTATCGTTGTTGTACATCGCCGTCAGCAAAATGCTAAAAAGTATCATAGCGATTTTTTTATGAAATAGATGCTTTCTTGACTTAAGTATAAAAAACGAATACTAAACTTTTTTTAATCATTTACATTATTTTATTTTATGTATTAAAAAATAAAATTAATTTATTGATTCAAAATAGGAATATATAAAATATTTTTTATATGATTATTTTTTAACAATCCCTCTCTAGAGCCCGTACTAGGCTTATACATTTCAATCTATTACAATCCATTTCAATCCTTTCCTTACACATTGTCGGGCTGAATACTTTGAACAACGAGTCTTCCAAACTTCAGCGTGGCTTAAAGAACCGTCATATCCAACTGATCGCCATGGGCGGTGCAATTGGGACAGGCTTATTCTTAGGTTCCGCACAGGTCATCCAATCTGCTGGTCCTTCCATCATCTTGGGTTATGCCATTGGTGGTTTAATCGCCTTTTTAATCATGCGCCAACTGGGCGAAATGATTGTTCATGAGCCTGTAGCAGGATCATTTAGCCACTTTGCCTTTAAATATTGGGGCAAATTCCCGGGCTTCCTGGCGGGCTGGAATTACTGGATTTTGTACGTTCTGGTTGCCATGACTGAACTGACTGCAGTCGCCAAATATATTAATTACTGGTGGCCGCATATTCCTGCATGGGCTTCGGTACTGTTCTTTTTCATTGTCATTACTTTGGTCAATCTCGGCAATGTCAAGTTTTATGGCGAATCCGAATTCTGGCTTTCCATTGTTAAAGTGACTGCCGTGATTTCCATGATTGTTTTCGGCCTGTATTTATTACTGACCGCAGATGCAGGATCAACCTCTTCATTTAGCAATCTTTGGTCACATGGCGGTTTCTTCCCGAATGGTTTTGAAGGCCTGTTCTATATGCTGGCTTTCCTCATGTTCGCCTTTGGCGGTATTGAACTGATTGGTATGGCGGCTGCAGAAGCCAAAGACCCGGAAAAGACCATTCCTAAGGCCATTAACCAGGTCGTGTTCCGTATTCTGATTTTCTATATTGGCTCACTCACGATTCTTTTATCCTTAGTACCTTGGAACCAGCTGGAACTGGGTGGTATGGATAAAAGTCCATTTGTAATGATTTTCAGTCAACTCGGAATTGGCTGGGCAGCACATCTACTCAATTTCATTATCTTGACTGCGGCACTGTCTGTTTATAACAGCGGTATGTATGCCAATAGCCGTATGCTGTATGGTCTGGCACAGCAAGGCAATGCACCGAAAGCGTTCATGAAAGTAAATAAACAAGGTGTGCCTATTCCTGCTGTTTTATTCTCAGCCCTGCTCATTTTCGGTTGTGTGCTTTTAAACTACTTTGTCCCAGAAGACGCTTTGGGCCACTTGATGTATGTGGTCGTAGGTGCCTTGGTACTCAACTGGGCCATGATTAGTTTGACACATTTGAAATTCAAACAGGCTGTCAAAAACGCTGCGATTCAAACCAAGTTCCCTGCACTCTGGGCTCCTGTCAGTAATTATGTGGTACTGATCTTTATTGCGACAGTACTTTATATTATGTGGACCCAAGGTTTTAAAGAATCCGTATTGATGATTCCCGTCTGGATAGTGCTGATGTTTGGCCTATTTAAAAGCCTAAAGACGAAGAAATCTTAAACATAAAATTCGTTTAAATCATTTTAAAAAGTTATTGTTTCGACAATAACTTTTTTTTTACCTGTATTTGCGCTACATTAGCTGCGCATTGCGCCCTTAGCTTAACTGGATAGAGCAGTTGCCTCCTAAGCGACCGACGTGGGTTCGACTCCCGCAGGGCGCACAATACTTTTCACCCTAGAATGTTTAATAAAAATAATCTAAAGCCCTATCCAGCTTGCCAGATCTCGTTTTCCTAACTATCTATATTTAAACTTTCCCTTAGTCAGTTAATGATACAAGTGTTTTAAAATTTCCAAATAGCAATTAGGGCGTGTCCTCATTTGGCTTTGCACCAAATAAATATGCAGGCTATACGGATCATAGATTTATAATTGCGTGCTAGTTTATCAAATCGAGTTGCAATAGCACGGAAATGTTTTAATCTCGCAAAAGCATTTTCAACTAAATGTCTTAATTTATATAGATATTTATCAAATTCCTTATTCGATCTCTTACTGTTTGATCTCAATGGAATAATGGGAATCATATTCTTGTTCTTGTTCTTGTTCTTGTTCTTGTTGGCACATATTCTAATGTGCTTAGCATCATACCCCTTGTCAGCAATAAGATAAGTTGCCTCGCCTACAATATCAATCAGTTGTTTTGCAACTTGACTGTCGTGGACATCACCCCCAGTGATTTTAAAATCAATCGGTAATCCATTCGCGTCGGCTGCAAGATGTATTTTTGTTGTTCGTCCACCGCGTGATTGTCCAATTGCTCTTTCGAAACCATGCCGAGCTCCACTTGCATGTTGATGCACGCGTATGTAGCTTCCATCAATGAATACCCATTCCTGATCCAGAATGCCTCGTAATCTAAAAAAAATTTATCCCATAATCCCTTACTTGCCCAGCGATTAAAGCGATTGTAAGCAGTTTGCCAAGGGCAAAGTTCTTGAGGAATATCACGCCATGTCGCACCCGTACGTAGTTTCCATAAAATGGCTTCCATGATATTTCTACTGTTTTTTGAACAGTAACAACCGTGTAATCGCATAGTATCTTGAATTTGCTGCCAAATATCATCGGTGAGAAGAGTACGTGCCATTGAAAAAATATAGAAATGAAAAGAGCTTAAAGGAGGATTTTAAGTATTTAAAACCAATTCTTCAAATGAGGACACGCCCTAATAATAAAAAATATTTAAAAAATTAAATTTCCTGACCTCCTGTTTTTTTAATTTCAATTATTACGCTTAAAAAGAGAACTCTATCACATAAAAATATGATACTTTTTATGATAAATGATCACTTTTTAATCAAATAAATATTCAAACAAAATAATTATCAATTAAATTTAATTTATTATTTTTCAATTATTTAAAATAAACTATTAGTATAAATTTAGACTAAAAACTCTAATACGTTCATTTTTTAAACTCTATAGTTTTTTATAGAGCATTTACTCTTTTTTTTATTGTGCTATTTTTGTCACATGGAGTAACAAATGATATCTGGTTATATAACTGATATTAGGAAAATAAATTTAGCGCATTCAAAAACACAAATCAGCCGTAATAAAATTTGTACCTCAAGGAAAGACACAAAATGAAATTAAAAACTCTTAGTACCGCAATGATTCTTGCAACAGTACCAATGACAGGTGCATTTGCAGCTGCACTAGATCGCTCAGGTCAATCTATTTCAGCCTTCCTACAACCGGGTAACTATTTCGAAGCGGGTATTTCTGTTTTAGATCCAAATGTTTCAGGTAAAGTAAATAATGGATATACTCCAAACCCAGCAGCTCCAGCAAGTGCTATTGGGCTTCAAAATACAAACTTATCAGATATGGGAGATGATTATTATTTTCCAAGCGCAGCATTAAAATTACAGCTTACTGATAATTTCTCTTTTGGCTTAATTTACGATCAGCCTTTCGGAGCTGATGCAACTTATTCAGCCACAGACTCAAGTTCACCTGCTGTACTACCAGGTGCATTAGCCGCATTTCAAGGTCAAGGTTTATTCCATAATGGTTCTGAATCAACTAAAGTTGAAGTAAAAACACAAAATATATCAATGCTATTTGGTTTCCAACCAAATAAAAATTTAAATTTTTATGCAGGTCCAGTTTATCAAACTGTTGAAGGTGACGTTCAATTACGTGGTCTAGCATATGGCGGTAGCAGTACATTTGGCTCTTATAATGCCAATATGGAAGAAGACGGTTCAGTCGGTTGGTTAGCTGGTTTTGCTTATCAAATTCCTGATATTGCTCTCAAAGCATCTTTAACCTATCGTTCTGAAATTGACCATGATGCAAAAACCACCGAAACTTTTAATACAGGTTTATTTGCTGGTCTTAACCTACAACCAAATTCAAGTACTTCAATCACGACACCACAATCTGTTAACTTGGATTTCCAAACCGGCATCATGGCAGATACCGTAGCATTTGCTAATGTACGCTGGGTTGAATGGTCTAACTTCTCCATTCGCCCACCTAAATTTGGTACAGCTAGTGTACAAGCACCTGTTGTAGCTTCAACTGGAAAACCAAATGGCTTTGATTTAGTTGCATATTCCGATGATCAAATTTCTGCAACTGTTGGTGTTGGTCGTAAACTGAATGAGCAATGGGCTGGTAACGTTTCCGTAGGTTATGATACTGGTGCAGGCAATCCAGTATCTACCCTTGGTCCAACAGAAGGTTACTGGAATGTTGGTTTAGGTTTACAATTCAGTCCAGCACCAAACTACTTCATCGCGGGTGGTGTGAAATACTTCTGGTTAGGTGATGCTAAAGCACAATCTGGCGCACAATTTGGTACTCCTAATACAGTTGCTAGCTTTGAAGACAACAATGCACTTGCATACGGCTTAAAAATTGGTTACCGCTTCTAATTTTATTTAACCAAACAATAAAAGACCATTGTTCGCAATGGTCTTTTTTTCATTCAGTAATTAGCATTTAATATACATTTATAAATTAATAGCTGTATTTTCCATCAAACGGTTAATTTTTTATTTTGAAATTTACTCCATTCTTCATAATTTTCTTTTTATTTAAAAATCATAAAGATAATTTAACAAAAATAGAATTATTACTCTATCAAGCATCATTTGTGTGCTTACAAGTCAATTATTAAACTCTAGCAGAGTATTTACTCTTTTTTTATTTATGTTACTTTTCCAGCACTTTTAGTTACAAAATGGCATCAGGGAAAGAACCATGAAGCTCAACAAGATATATTCAGCAGTTTTAATTAGCTTACTTCCATCTGCTTCAGTATTTGCCGCTGGTCTAGACCGTTCTGGTCAATCTATCACCGCATTTTTACAACCCGGAAATTATGCCGAAGCTGGAATTTCCGTTCTAGATCCGGATGTTAAAGGTAAAGATCGAAGTGGCCATCATGTCGGTGATATGGGAGATGACTACTCTTTCCCCTCTGCTGCCATTAAAGTTCAAGCCACAGATAAAATTTCCCTAGGTCTTTTATACGACCAACCTTATGGTGCAGATGCTACTTATCAAGTTGACGGTTCAGACTTCTCAGACCCAACACTTAAAGAAGGTACAAAAGTAGAAGTCCGTACTAATAATTTAACTGCTTTGATTGGTTATCAACCAACAGCAAACTGGAATTTTTATGCAGGTCCGGTTTGGCAAACTGTTGAGGCTGATATTAAATTACGTGGTGCAGCTTATTCATTATTAAGTGGTTACAACATTAAAGTTGATCAAAAACAAGCGTATGGTTGGTTAGCTGGATTTGCTTATCAAATCCCAGAAATAGCCTTAAAGGCTGCTGTAACTTATCGTTCAGAAATCAAACATAAAGCTAATGCTACAGAAACAAGTAATTTAGCTGCTCTTGGTGCAAGCATTCCTGCAACAGGCCATCCATATAGTCCTTACAAACCATTTTTATCAACTTTAGGCTACAAAGAAAGCATACTTGATGCTACAACGCCTCAATCTGTAAATATTGATTTACAAACAGGTATTGCCGCAAACACTTTAGCATTTGCAAACTTACGCTGGGTACATTGGGATCAATTCGCAGTTAAACCTGAATTGTTAGCTCAAGCATCTACATTTGCAAAAGGCAAAGCGCAAAACCTGATTGATTACTCAAACGATCAATACTCTGTAACTACAGGTCTTTCACATAAATTCAATAGTAAGTGGGCGGGTACAGCAGCTGTAGGCTACGATTCTGGCGCAGGCAACCCTGTAACTACTTTAGGCCCAACTGAAGGCTATTGGAGTGTTGGTCTAGGTGGACAATACAGTCCTGCAGAAAACTACTTTATTCAAGCTGGGGTTAAATACTTCTGGCTAGGCGATGCTCAAGCTCAAACTGGCGGCGCTATAAAAGCTGATTTCACTGATAACCATGCAATGGGTTATGGTCTGAAAATCGGTTACCGCTTCTAATTGCATTAAAAATTAGGATTAAAAAAGAAAGGGCGCCATTGGCGCCTTTTCTTTTTATTGCATAAACTTAAAAAATATTAAGCTGGAATATTACGTACTGAAGCATTACGAATTGCTTCTTTTAACGCGTCATAACCGTGAATCGGTGGGAACTGAGGGAATTCAGCAATGACATTTTCCGGTGCATCAAACAAGAAACCGTGGTCTGCTTCGCCCAGCATCGTAGTATCGTTATAAGAATCGCCTGCGGCAATCACACGGAAGTTCAAACCATGCAGGGCTTTAACTGCTTGGCGTTTTTGATCCGGCTGACGAAGTTTATAAGCTGTGATCATACCATTTTCATCAGTTTCTAACTTGTGACAGAAAATGGTTGGCCAATCCAGTTGCTTCATTAAAGGATGAGCAAACTCATAGAACGTATCGGAAAGAATAATCAATTGAAAATGTGTACTCACCCATTTCACAAATTCTTTTGCCCCAGGGAAAGGCCCCATCTCTGCAATTACTTCCTGAATATCATTTAAGCCTAAACCATGCTCTTTTAAGATATTCAGGCGCTGCGTCATTAACACATCGTAGTCTGGAATATCACGTGTAGTGGCTTCCAACGCTTTAATTCCAGTTTTCTTGGCAAAGTTAATCCAAATTTCCGGAACCAACACCCCTTCAAGATCAAGACATACGATTTCCATGGGCTCTCCCAATGTCAGTAAAAAATTTTGCATTATGATAGCTTAAAAATAGAGATTTCAGGGGCTGTTTTTTAAATCTATTTTATTCATAAGCATTTATTTTTTAGTGCTAAGCAGATTATTTCAATTCCATTAAAATCATTGTGAATTAAACTAATATAGGTTTTTAAGTGTCCAAGCCTATACGCCAGGAACTGTCATGACTACAATCCCTACCATTGACCTTGTTGATGCACTTGCATCTGAATATGCCGATAAATCTCCCAGCGAGATTCTGGAACTTGCTTTAAGTCAAGAAGGTGAAATTGCCATTTCATTTTCAGGTGCTGAAGATGTGGTTTTAATTGATATGGCTTCTCATTTGGGCAAACCTTTTCGTGTCTTCAGTCTCGATACAGGTCGTTTACATGCAGAAACCTATCAATTTATCGACCAGGTCCGTAAACATTATAATATTGAGATCGAAATTTGTTTCCCTGAAACAGAAGCGATGCAAGAACTGGTGACTGAAAAAGGTTTTTTCAGCTTCTATCAGGATGGCCATCAGGAATGTTGCGGTATCCGTAAAGTTCAACCCTTACGCAAAAAGCTGGCTACACTGGATGGCTGGATTACCGGTCAACGTAAAGATCAAAGTCCGGGGACTCGTAATGAAATTCCAGTGGTGCAAGCAGATGCTGGTTTTTCAGGTTCAGGAAAACAGCTGATTAAGTATAATCCTTTGGCAAACTGGTCAAGTTCCGACGTGTGGAACTATATCCGCATGATGGAAATTCCTTATAATCCGTTGCATGAGCGTGGCTTTATTTCGATTGGTTGTGAGCCCTGCACCCGTCCTGTATTGCCAAATCAGCATGAACGTGAAGGCCGCTGGTGGTGGGAAGAAGCGACCCATAAAGAATGCGGGTTACATGCAGGAAATTTAAAATAATAGTTAAAAAAATCACTGTTATTCAGTGATTTTTTTAACTTATCATTACACATAAAGCAGTTCATTTCTTTTTGAAAAAAGATATACTAAAAACACTCTTTTATATAATTCTAACAAGCCTGTTCATATAAGAACAGGCACAAAATTGCAGTGAGGCATTCAACGCTATGCGTCCATTACACCCAATTGATTTTATTTTTCTGTCGCTTGAAAAGCGTCAGCAACCGATGCACGTCGGTGGGCTGTTCCTGTTTCAAATTCCTGACAATGCACCTGATACATTTATTCAAGACCTCGTTGCTGATATTCGTAAATCCAAATGTCTTCCTGTTGCGCCTTTTAATAATAAACTCAATGGCCTATTTTGGGATGAAGACCAGGAATTTGATCTAGACCATCATTTCCGCCACATTGCACTACCGCACCCGGGTCGAATCCGTGAATTACTGACTTATATTTCACAAGAACATAGCGCACTGCTTGATCGTGCCAAACCACTCTGGACCTGCAACATTATTGAAGGCATTGAAGGCAACCGCTTTGCCATGTACTTTAAAATTCACCATGCTATGGTTGATGGTATTGCCGGTATGCGTTTAGTAGAAAAATCACTATCCTATGATCCAGAAGCCAAGAGTATTGTGCCACTCTGGTGTGTCGAAGGTCCTCGTGCTAAACGATTAAAAGAACCGAAAGCAAGTCGTATAAAGAAAGTCATGGGGGCTGTAAAATCACAATTTGAAGCGACCCCTAAAGTCATGTATGAACTATCGCAAACCATCTGCAAAGATATGGGGCGCAATCCTGACTATGTTTCCAGCTTCCAGGCACCCAGCAGCATTTTAAATCAGCGAGTCAGTTCATCACGCCGTTTTGCCGCACAATCCTTTGAATTGGGCCGCTTAAGCAAAATCGCAAAAGCACTGGGTGTCACCATCAATGATGTAGTCTTGGCCATCTGTTCTGGCGCACTGCGTGAGTATTTGATCAGTCATCACGCATTGCCGAAAAAACCGCTGATTGCTATGGTTCCTGCTTCAATTCGTGATGATGATTCTGAAGTTTCAAACCGTATTACCATGATTTTGGCTAATCTGGGCACACATAAAGATACGCCTTTAGAACGCCTGCAAATTATTCGCCGTAGTGTGTTAAATGCCAAGCAGCGGTTCAAACGCATGAATTCAAATCAAATTTTAAACTATAGCGCATTAGTTTACGGTGCAGCAGGTTTAAATATTGTCTCGGGAATGATGCCAAAACGCCAAGCGTTCAATATTGTGATTTCTAACGTGCCAGGGCCACGCGAACCGCTATACTGGAATGGTGCAAAACTGGATGCACTCTATCCAGCTTCAATTGTCCTGGATGGACAGGCACTGAATATTACCATGACCAGCTATCTAGATAAACTGGAAGTGGGCTTAACCGGTTGTCGTAATGCCTTACCGAAAATGCAAAACTTGCTCACGCACCTGGAAGATGAAATTCAGCGCTTTGAAGAAATTGTAGGTCAAGATATTCCACCAAAAAAGTTAAAAGCGGTGAGTTAACCGCAGCTTCAAAAGAGTGAATAATAAATAAAATAAAGGGACCTTTTAGAGGTCCCTTTATTTTCTATTGCACGAAATTAATTCTTAATTGCACGACATTGATTTAATAGTTGATGACAAACTGAATGAATCATGGCAGCTGTAATTTGAACTTCTTTACCCTGCTCATTGACGATATAACCATTTTGGCTCATTTTATTATCTGTAACTTTCGTATTTTGTTGAACTGCTACTTGGCTTATACTCATGTCATACCTCTTGTTTGCTAAACCTAAACTGGGAGATTTTGGCTTTGGCTACTTGTGTATGACTAGTATTCAAAATTAAGCTTAAAAAGTAAAATTTCAGATGTAACAAGTGTTTAACGATATTCTGTTACAATTTCAGCTCAGAATGATATCGTATTGCTCTTGCGTATACAGATTTTCCACCTGAAATTTGATGATACGCCCTATAAAGTGCTCTAAATCGGCCACTGCAGGTGCTTCCGCTGTTAACAATCGGTCAATCACCAAAGGGTGTGCCACCACAGTAAAACCACTTTTACATTCAAAAGCGCGTGCATATCTTAAAATTTCCCGAAAAATCTCGTAACACACTGTCTCTGCCGTTTTTACATAACCCCGTCCCTGACAGGTTGGACATGATTCACATAATAAGTGTTCTAAAGATTCACGAGTACGCTTGCGGGTCATTTCCACCAAGCCCAGTTCTGAAACCTGGGTAATTTTGGTTTTGGCATGATCACGCTCCAGCATACGCTCAAACTGGCTCATGACTTCTTCACGATGCTGCGCTTCCTGCATATCAATGAAATCGATGATGATGATGCCACCCAAATTACGTAAGCGTAGCTGACGGGCAATGACTTGAGTCGCTTCCATATTGGTTTTAAATACGGTGTCTTCTAAAGTCCGGCCACCGACATAGGAGCCGGTATTGACATCTATGGTGGTCATGGCTTCAGTCTGGTCGATCATCAAATAGCCACCCGACTTCAATGCTACGCGTGTTTGCAGGGCCTTCTGAATATCTTCTTCAACATTATATAAATCAAAAATAGGACGTTCACCCGGATAGTGAACCAGCCGGTCTTGCATGCTCGGCACAAACTCTTGCACAAATTCTTGCAACTTGGCATGTATTTCGCGTGAATCGACAGAGATTTTAGAAGTATCTTCATTGGCCAAATCACGAATGACTCGCTGTGGCAGCGGCAGTTCTTCAAAAATCAGTGAAGGGACGGCAATGCTTTTTTGCTTGCGTTGAATAAATTCCCAAAGCTTGGCCAAATATGCCATATCCTGCGCAATTTCAGCTTCAGGAATCCCCTCTGCTGCAGTACGGACAATGACGCTGCCCGGTAATTTATGCTCGCTTTGAATGCGTTCGATCATCGAACGTAGCCGGTCTCGTTCTTCTTCTGATTCAATGCGTTGTGATACCCCGATATGATGACCATAAGGCATCAGTACCAGATAGCGTGAAGGAATGGAAAGATCGGTAGAAAGACGCGCCCCTTTGGTTCCCAGCATATCCTTCATCACTTGCACCGTGAGAATCTGACCGGGTTGCAGCAGTTCAAAAACGTTGGGGGTCGGTTGATTGCGGGGCCAGACCATATCGTTGATATGGAGGAAGGCGGTTCGAGAAAGACCAATATCGACAAAAGCAGCCTGCATACCCGGAAGTACACGCACCACTTTGCCTTTATAAATATTGCCCACCAATCCACGCTTAACCGTACGCTCAACAAATAATTCATTGACCGTGCCGTTCTGGATTAAGGCCACACGACATTCCATAGGTGTGACGTTAATCAACAACTCGTCAGACATAATAAAACTCAAAACATTATAAAAATTCTTTTTTGAGGTCAGTTAATTTAGTGCCTTAACTGCCTGTAATAACTGTACGGTTTCATGTAAAGGCAAGCCCACGACATTGCTATAACTGCCTTCGATACGGGGAATATAACGCGCTGCGATGCCTTGAATGGCATAAGCACCCGCTTTGCCTAAGGGTTCCCCTGTTGCCCAATAATCTTCCATATCATTGAGACTTAACTTTTGAAACTCAACCCGTGTTCGTACCACTATACTTGATTTTTCTGTTCTTGTACGCACACAAACACCTGAAAAGACATCATGCTTGCGCCCGGAAATGCACTGCCACATTTCAAAAGCATGTTGTTTTGATTCAGGTTTACCTAAAATCTGATTATCCACACCTAAACTGGTGTCAGCGGCGATGACGATGGCATCCGGAAATTGCTCCAATACAGCTTGAGCCTTGCTACAGGCTAAACGCTCGACATAGGCGGCAACATCTTCTCCGTCAAGAATAGATTCATCGATATCCGGACTATAAATCTCGAATTCTAAACCTAACTGTTGCAGCAGTTCCCGACGCCGTGGAGAACTCGAAGCCAGAATTAAACGCGCCATTTTTTAAGCATAAAATACATGACAGGGAAAACCAGCACACTGCTCAATAAAGGCTGCCAGTGTCGGGTAATGGAAAATTGCAGGCCACCCATCGTTTGGGCAATCCATATCACAAATAAATGTGCCAGTACTGCCAGAAAGCTAATCACCCAGAGATTGCCAAAGGTCATGATGCGTCGTTCACGGGTTAAAAACCGGACAATAAAGGTAATCAACACAAAACTTAGTGCATTCATGCCTAAAGGGGCATCCACCAGCAAGTCGGTAAACATGCCGGTGGCAAAGGCAAACCAGATTCCGCACCATGTAGGTTGGCACATCACCCAAAATAGCATGAGCAGCAACATGAATAAGGGACGTGCACCGGATACGGCATAAGACAATGGATAAACCATCAGCACCGAACAGACAATGACTGAAACAATAATGGCAATTAAAGGATCCCGATTGCTTTCAGCCCGTAATTTAGCGAGTGGCATGCGGCTGCTCCATCGCTAATGAATCAGAAAAAAGGACAACGACATGATGTCCACCAGCCAATTGTGCGGCTGGAATGACTTCAATCTGGGCAAATTCACCCGAATTATGCCGGTTGACTTTGGACACTGTGCCGACCAGATAGCCTGCAGGGAAATGTGCGCCCAGTCCTGAGCTATACACTTTTTCACCGACCTTGACATTGGCACTGGTCGGAACATATTCCATCTTCAAATGACCTAAATCACCTGTACCCGATACAATGGCACGCATCCCGGTATGTTCCAAACGCACAGAGAGAGAATGTTCTTTATCGGATAGCAACATAATACGGCTACTATGCGAATTGACATTGATGATCTGCCCCATAATTCCTTTATCGTCCAGTACGGTTTGACCGACCTTGAGCTGACTGTTGGAACCACGGTTAATCACAATAATATGCCGTAGCGGATCGGCATCTGTACCGATGACTTCTGCAATTTCCATGCGGCCATCAATAATCAAAGGCGTATCCAGCAGACCTCTTAAACGGGTATTTTCGGCAGAAAGTTCAGATAATTTTTGCAAACGAACCTGAGCCTGTAACAACTCGGCTTGCATCGCGGTATTTTCACGACGTAACTGGGCTTCAGACTTGGTTTGTTGATTGAGCCATTCTCGCGATAACACCGGATAGCTTGCAAGGGCATAAATAGGATTATATGCCGCATACAAGACATCACGTGCGGGCTGAATCACATGTGGCATGCGCCAGTTAAAAAACAGCACCACCAGACATGTAATCACCGCAATGATAAATGAGCGAAAAGATGGCGGTTGTCGAGAAAACAGTTGTGTTTGCACCGCCTGGTCCCTAACTTAACCTACAAATAACATGTCGTGATTTGGATTGTCGAAGAATTCCAGAACCTTGCCACCACCACGAGTCACGCAAGTCAACGGATCTTCAGCCACAACCACAGGCAAACCGGTTTCTTGCGCAAGAAGTTTGTCGAGGTTACGAAGTAGTGCGCCACCACCAGTCAGCACAATGCCACGTTCTGCAATGTCAGAAGACAATTCAGGCGGGGTTTGTTCAAGGGCAGATTTAACCGCAGAGACAATATTTTGTAATGGGTCTGAAATCGCTTGGGTAATTTCGTCTGAAGTCACCGTAATGGCGCGAGGAACACCTTCAGCCAGGTTACGGCCACGCACTTCAATTTCCAGCGGCTTCGCGCCTTCATCCGGAAGTGCCATACCCACTTCTTTTTTAATCACTTCGGCAGTGGTTTCACCAATCACACAGCCATGTGCTTTACGTACATAGTTAATGATCTGTTCATCAAATACATCACCACCAATACGGAGTGAGTCTGCGTAAACACAGCCCTGCAATGAAATAATTGCGATTTCAGTGGTACCACCACCCACATCGACCACCATCGAACCACAGGCCTGTTCAACCGGCATACCGGCACCAATTGCAGCAGCCATTGGCTCTTCAATCAAGCGGACATCACGTGCGCCAGCATTGAATACCGCTTCACGAATGGCACGGCGCTCAACCAGCGTTGATTTACACGGTACACACACTACAACACGCGGTGCAGGCGGGAAAAGACGCTTTTCATGTACTTTACCAATAAACTGGTTCAACATGGTTTCGGTCACTTCGAAATCGGCAATCACCCCGTCTTTCATCGGGCGGATTGCAGAAATATTTGCAGGTGTACGACCGAGCATTTGTTTAGCATCAAGACCAACCGCGGCAACGATTTTCTGTGAACCGCTGTGACGGATGGCCACAACCGTCGGTTCATTTAATATAATGCCTCGTCCTGGTGCATAAATAAGTGTATTTGCTGTACCTAAATCAATGGCTAGATCGGGCGAAAACAAGCCAATTAGTCTTTTTAGAATCACGGAGACGTTCTCGATTAAACTTTATGTGGACGCAAGGTGGCAACTTTAACTAAATGTGATGATTTGGACAAGTCAATCGCTTATTATAACGCACGATATTTTGAATTTTTTTAATACTGATTAGGTAATATTATGTCTACATCGGATGCACAGCATTCTGCAGATTTAAATGCAAAAACAGTTTCAGCAATCGCACATCTGGCCCGATTGTCGCTAAATGATACGCAATCTGCTGAATATGCTCAAAGTCTAAATAAAATTTTAGGCATGATGGAAACCTTAAAAGGCATTGACACTGAAAATGTCGAGCCGCTTAAAAGTCCATTTGACCATCCACAGCCCTTACGTGAAGACGTGGTTTCTGAAGAAAATCATCGTGAAGAATATCAAGCTGTTGCACCGGCAACCCAAGATGGCTTGTACCTTGTTCCGCGTGTGATTGAATAATCTTTATTCAGTTAAATCATTTTATTAAATTAAACGTAAAGAAATATTTCTCATGACAGATTTACATCGCTTATCGATTCGTGAACTTTCCGAGGGTTTAGCTGGGGCTAAATTTTCGTCTCGCGAATTGACTGAACATTATTTAAAACGCATTGAAAAAATCGATGCTCAAGTACAATCTTATGTGACTGTAACCGCCGAGCAGGCATTGGCCCAAGCAGATGCTGCTGATGCTGCAATTAAAGCCGGCAATACAACTGCCTTAACAGGTGTTCCAATTGCACATAAAGATATTTTCTGTACCCAAGGCATCAAAACCACTGCCGGTTCTAAAATGCTGGACAATTTTATCTCTCCTTACGACGCCACCATTGTAGCGAAAGGTAAAGCTGCGGGCTTAGTCACTCTTGGTAAAGTGAACATGGACGAATTCGCCATGGGTTCTACTTCCGAGTCATCTTACTTTGGCGCGACCAAAAACCCTTGGGCACTGGATCACGTTCCGGGTGGTTCTTCAGGTGGTTCTGCTGCGGCTGTAGCGGCTGACCTTGCACCATTTTCAACTGGTACCGATACTGGTGGTTCGATCCGTCAACCGGCTTCTTTCTGTGGTTTGACTGGTCTGAAACCAACTTATGGTCGTGTTTCTCGTTTCGGTATGATTGCCTATGCATCATCCCTGGATCAGGGCGGTCCAATGGCGCGTTCGGCTGAAGACTGTGCTTACCTGATGAACGTGATGGCAGGTCATGACGCAAAAGATTCTACTTCTGTAAACAAAGATGTTGATGATTATGTGGCAAACCTGAACGGCACATCAGTTAAAGGTTTACGCATTGGTATTCCTAAACAGTACTTCAATGTTCACGGCTTGGATGCAGACGTAAAAGCACGTGTTGAAGAATCACTGAAAAAACTGGAAGAGATGGGCGCAACGTTGGTTGAGATTGACCTCAACATGACAGAAGCTTATGTTCCAACTTATTACCTGATTGCCCCTGCTGAAGCATCTTCAAACTTGTCACGTTTTGATGGCGTGCGTTATGGCTACCGCTGTGAAGATCCGAAAGACATTATGGACCTTTACAAACGCTCTCGTTCAGAAGGTTTTGGTAAAGAAGTTCAGCAACGTATCTTGATCGGTACTTATGCGCTTTCTGCGGGTTACTACGATGCTTACTACGTGAAAGCACAAAAAGTCCGTCGTTTAATTCAACAAGACTTCCTGAAAGCTTTTGAAAATATCGATGTGATTGCAGCCCCTTCTGCGCCAACCACGGCTTACAGAATCGGTGCCAACCTGTCGCCTGTGGAAATGTACCTAGGTGACATTTACACTATCGCGGTAAACTTGGCAGGTCTGCCTGCGATTAATGCGCCTGTTGGTTTTGACAAAGATAACTTACCTGTTGGCTTACAGCTGATTGGTAACTACTGGTCAGAATCTCAATTGTTGTCTGTGGTACATCAGTATCAACAAGCAACGGATTGGCATACAAAACGCGCTGCAATTGCTGAGGAGAACGCATAATGGCTCAAGCTCAAAAGAAACCAAAGTCAAACCTGATTGATGGTTGGGAAGTCGTTATTGGTATCGAGATTCACACTCAGCTGGCAACCAATACTAAAATTTTCTCAGGTTCTTCAACTGTTTTTGGTCAAGACCCAAATACACAAGCCAGCCTGGTTGATTTAGCGATGCCAGGCGTATTGCCAGTACTCAACAAAGAAGTGGTTGATCTTGCGATCCGCTTTGGTTTAGGTATCGATGCGTATATTGACAAAGCATCTGTATTTGCACGTAAAAACTATTTCTACCCTGACTCACCTAAAGGCTATCAGATCAGCCAGATGGACAACCCTATTGTGGGCTTGGGTCATATCGACATCCAGCTTGAAGATGGCACCACAAAACGCATTGGCGTAACACGTGCACATTTAGAGGAAGATGCTGGTAAATCGATCCACGACCAGTTTGAAGGTATGTCAGGCATCGACCTCAACCGTGCAGGTACGCCTTTACTTGAAATCGTCTCTGAGCCAGATATGCGTTCGGTTGAAGAAGCGGTTGCCTACATTAAAGCGATTCACACACTGGTACGCTGGTTAGGCATTTCTGACGGTAACATGGCTGAAGGTTCATTCCGTGCCGACTGTAACGTGTCTTTACGTCGTCCGGGTCAACCATTCGGTACACGTTGTGAATTGAAAAACTTGAACTCATTCCGTTTCATTGAACAAGCGATCAATGTTGAAATTGAACGTCAAATGGAAATCCTGGAATGGGACGGCACGATTGACCAAGAAACACGTTTGTTCGACCCTGTGAAAATGGAAACGCGTTCAATGCGTTCTAAAGAAGAAGCGAACGACTACCGTTACTTCCCAGACCCAGACCTGTTGCCTGTAATTATTGCAGACGAGCAAATCGAAGCAATTCGAGCGACTATGCCTGAGCTTCCTGCTGCACGTCGTGCGCGTTTCGTGGCGGACTTTGGTGTGACTGAGTATGATGCTCACGTTCTTACACTGACTCGTGAAATGTCAGAGTTTTACGAAGACGTGGTGAAAGCTGCTGGCGGTGCTGCACAAGGTAAGATTGCGGCTAACTGGGTGATGGGTGAATTCTCAGGGGCGCTCAACAAAGCAGGCTTAGATTTGGCTGATTCTCCTGTTTCTGCTGAGAAATTGGGTGGCATGATTGCACGTATTGTAGACAATACAATCAGCGGTAAGATTGCGAAACAAGTGTTCGGCTTTATGTGGGACGAAGGCAAAACTGCGGACGAAATTATTGCTGAGAAAGGCTTGAAACAGGAAACTGATACTGGCGCGATTGAAGCGATTATTAAAGAAGTACTTGCTGCAAACGAGAAGATGGTTGAAGAGTATAAATCTGGTAAAGAGAAAGCTTTCAACGGTCTGGTTGGTCAGGTGATGAAAGCATCACGTGGTAAGGCTAACCCTGCTCAAGTAAATGAATTAATGAAAAAATTGATTGGTTAAAACTGATTAATTTTGTAATAAAAAACCCGTCTTAGGACGGGTTTTCTTTTTGATACTTTTTAATCCATTCTTGAGAATTATTAATATCTATTCTTGTTGCACTATTTATATAACTTTCATAATCTGCTGGTTTTTTAGGTTTCATTGTCAAAGTAGTAAATTTTTTCATTTTTGGGTCTCTAAATATATCACCCAAACCTATTCCAATCTCAATATAATGTTTATCTGCACGGATTAGACGATCATGAAAGTCCCCTTTAAAAAAACTATCCTCTTTTGAAATAAGTTTAACCTCTTCACATACATTTTTTAAAATACTTGATGACCAAATATTTCTCTCAAAAAAATCACAGATGTTAATCGAGTCTACATAGTCATTGGAGACAAATTCAATTTTTTTTAGTTTAATATTTTCACTAGCTAGTTTTCTAAATAAGTTTAATAATGCTGAGTTACCTCTTCTATTATAACTATCCCATTCATTAATAAATAAGTATCTATCAACAATAGTGATACTGTGATTATATTTAAAAAAGTTTTTAAATCTTTTTTCCCAAATTTCTTGAAGAGTTTCTTCAGAATCAATTTGCTTATTAGAATAAATATCAGCTTCGCTTAAAAAAAATGAGTCTGAATATGAATCTATACTAATGATTTCTTTCAACTCTTTACCACAATATTTTTTATAATTACTATAATTAGATATCAAATCTTCTGTATCTTGGTCTATATAAATAGTAGAACATCCAAATTTTTTATAAAAAATTTTATTAAAATCTTCTTCATCCAATATAAATTCAATATCTTCCAATTCTTCATCGAATATTACTAAATTAGAAGTTAAAGCTGTATTCCAAAGTTGTATGTACTTGGGGTCAATTTTTTTTGCCAAGGACCTACTAAATTTCAAAACCTCTTCAGGCTTTTTAAAAACAACAACTCCATTTTTACGCCATGACTCAAGAAAATTTGTATTAATAGCTTTAATCTTTAAGGCAGATGAATTTAACAATTCATAAGTTAACTTAAATGTATACAACATTATTTTTCACCAAAAGGATTACCACCAAACATTTCATCTAAACGCTCATCAAAAAAGCCATTTGGCCATGCTACAGTAAAGTCTCCATCTTCATCTAACGGAATATGGATTACTTCCGCACCGTCTGCAGTGGGATTTACATAAATTATTGAGATATGTTCTGGGTTTAGTTCTTTATACTTAATTAATCGTTGAAAACGTAAAAGTAATGACTCACTGTGAGTTTCAATTATCCACTGATTACTTTTATCTGAAAGTACATCCTTAGCAAAGAAATTAGCTAAGTCAGCTTGTAATTTGGGGTGTAAATGGATTTCAGGTTGTTCTATACATATAGTGCTGTGCTTTTTTACTAAACCTTCAATTAAAATTGGTAAAACCTGACCAATTCCAAAACCTACATCTACCAATGTAGTTTTAAGATTAGTATTTCTATCAACTAATATTAAAGATAAAGTATCACCAATAATTTCATTATCTGTTCTTGTTATATCAATATCATATTTAATACCAAAATCTTTTAAGACTTTATTAACACTATTTTTATATTCACTATCCTTAGCCAAAAAAGATAAGAAATTTTCCCCTTTTTGTCCTACAGTGTCAGTATATAAACTATCAAGAGAATAAACCCTTTGAGGATGAGGACGCAGAGGACCAATATAGGAAATATTATTTAAAATATATTTAAGCTTTTGTTCTTTATCAGATAAATCTTTTTCTATTATGTCTACCATTACACGTTTAAATATTTGTTCTATATCAGAAAAATCACCAAGAACTGGTGATTTTGAAAGATTTATTCTTTTTAAAATTTCTATCGGTATTACCTTCGACTCTCTTTTCTTAACAGTTTCATTTTGAATATCTTTAAATATTCTTTTAATTTTTCTCGCATCCAATGAATTAAACTGTTTTTGCAAAAAATCGAAAGGGTTTATTGTATCCTTAAAGGAGTCAATGATATATTCATCATAATTTTCTCCAAGTTTTAATTGGAATCTATCAAAACCAAAATTTTTATCATCTATTTTGCACTCAAAGTTATATTCTCTTTTTTTATTATCCTTCAAATTAACATTTTTTAAGAACGAAGACTTTATATTATTATTTTCTATCAATCCATAAACAAACTTAAAACTTGAATTTTCAGTATTTATTTCGAAATTTATGTCTTTAGTTTTATCATGATTATTTACAACTGAAGTATAACTACCTAATTGGAAATATTCATTATTTGATTTTAAAGGCGTGCTAACTTGTCCATTTAACAAAGATTTTTTAACACTAAAAGTGATTGAATAATACTTGATTTCCCCGATGAGTTTGGCCCATAAATCAAGGTTATTGGAGCAAACTTCAATTTGTTACTTTCAGAAAAAACTTTAAAGTTTGATATAGAATAGTTTGCAATCATTATTGCACCTAATTAATTTTAAGTTTATAAATTTATATAAAAATTATAAACTTAAAATAAAAATATTGCTACTCAAATTATTTTTGGACAATCCCTTTCGCAAGCGTTCGCCTCTCATTTTTAAAAAGGGAGACTTTGTCACGAAATTATACAGATACGTACAGCTCCCTCTGCTAAGCAAGTTTTAAAGCACTGCTTTAAAACGAAGCGCAAGAAAGGATGAGGGCTAGGGAGAGGATTTAAACTAACGAATCAGACCCAACTTATTCCATACATCCGGCGTCAAAAACGTCATCACCAATTTATTTAAATCGACATAATGCAGCACACCTTTCAGCTGACTTTTGACTTCAGGATTTTCTAAAATTTCGTCACCGGTAATTTGTCCAAGCTCCTGAAAACTATCGCCCACCGCCTGCAAACCTTCGGCCTGAATGACCGCTTTGGTCTGACTCGAGCATTGCTCCACCAATATCCGCTGCAATACTTGCGCTAAGTTTTGATCCAGTTGAGTTCTCTGCTCTTCATTCACATTATTGCTACTCAAATTATTTTTGGACAATCCCTTTCGCAAGCGTTCGCCTCTCATTTTTAAAAAGGGAGACTTTGTCACGAAATTATACAGATACGTACAGCTCCCTCTGCTAAGCAAGTTTTAAAGCACTGCTTTAAAACGAAGCGCAAGAAAGGATGAGGGCTAGGGAGAGGATTTAAACTAACGAATCAGACCCAACTTATTCCATACATCCGGCGTCAAAAACGTCATCACCAATTTATTTAAATCGACATAATGCAGCACACCTTTCAGCTGACTTTTGACTTCAGGATTTTCTAAAATTTCGTCACCGGTAATTTGTCCAAGCTCCTGAAAACTATCGCCCACCGCCTGCAAACCTTCGGCCTGAATGACCGCTTTGGTCTGACTCGAGCATTGCTCCACCAATATCCGCTGCAATACTTGCGCTAAGTTTTGATCCAGTTGAGTTCTCTGCTCTTCATTCACATTACTGAATTTCTTCAATTCGGGATGTGCAGATAAAGCGACAAAGGTCCATTGCAACACCGTTGTTTTATCTGCTGCCGTGGTGGATTTCACCAGACAATGACTCAGCTGATCCACCGTTGGCCCGGCCATTGCAATTTGTGTGGTTCCCGTAATCGTAGTTGCCATCAAAACCGAACAACCGATTCGAGCAAAGCGACGACCAACGGTGGTAAAAATAGAGTAAAACATAAAGCAAACTTCCATTCTGAACTGCTGCCTTTTTATCATAAATTACCGGGTACAGCCTGTTATGACTCTGTAAAATCAAACTTCTTTTCAGCTTGTCTATCCACCTGATGATTTGAACGTTTTCTGGCTTCGACTAAAGAAAGCCACCCCATCTTTAAAAATGACATCTGCTTATGCTATGGTGAATGAAAATAAAACTTTATATAAATCATATCCAAACAGAGGGAAAAATCATGGCTAAACAAATCTTGATGCTGGTGGGCGACTATGCCGAAGACTACGAAACTATGGTGCCGTTCCAGTTTTTAACCGGTCTGGGCTATACCGTACATGCGGTTTGCACGGATAAAAAAGCTGGTGATAGCATCGCCACAGCCATTCATGACTTTGAGGGCGAACAAACCTATAGTGAAAAGCGTGGTCATAACTTTGCTATTAATTATGATTTTACTGCGGTCAATACCGAAGATTATGTAGGACTGGTGATTCCGGGCGGACGTGCACCTGAATACTTACGCATGAATGCACGCGTGGTGGAAATTGTACGTGAATTTGATGCTGTTCAAAAACCGATTGCAGCCGTCTGTCACGGCGCACAGCTTTTAGCGGCTGCCGATGTGCTTAAAGGTAAAACCTGTTCTGCTTACCCTGCATGTGCAGCGGAAGTCAAACTTGCAGGTGGTTTATATGCCGATATCGCAGTCACTGAAGCAGTCACCGACGGACATCTGGTGACTGCACCGGCTTGGCCTGCCCACCCTGCTTGGATGGCACAATTTGTGAAAGCATTAGGTGCAACGATTAGCCTGTAATCCTGCCGAATTCAGATTTGAAGATTTCAACATTCATGTTCCATCCATGATGATGGAACATGAATGTATGAAGATGAGCAAAATCGCTTTTATTTCATCTGCCTCAACATATTTTTTGCCCCACGGTGATTGTAATTCACGGCTAAATTTTGCAAGACTCGCGTTGCTTGAGCTTTAGAATTAGAAAAGCGGTTGCTATAACTGGGTACACTGGTTAAACAACGTGCAACTAGCATCCCCGATTCGGTATAGACCCGGGTTCCCTCAGTTCCTTGCAGCTTGCCATAGTTATAAGCCCGCTGGGCATTATTACAGGCAGAGATCTGATTTTTACCACTATTTAAATCACGACGTGCAGCGACGTAAAATTTCATCTGTTGCTGTTGCGGACTTTCCACGACTTTTAGCGGCTGTGCTGCTGGCAACTCCAGAGTTAGTTTGGTTTCTTTTTTCAGATCTGCTTCTTTTTTGGCTTCAGCCTCTTTTTGAAGGGCAGTTTTATTGAGCGCTTTTTTGTTGCCCTGATCATTGGAAATGATTTTTTTATCAGCAATATTTGTACTTATATTTTTATAAAACTTTTTAGCTTCATCCGCCGACATGAGTCTGGTCTGTAAGCTGACTGCCCGTGCATCCGAACCATCATTGAGTTTACGTTCAGCCACCGGTTCAATAGAGGCAATCCAGCTCTGTCCATTCTTTTGTACACACTTATAGGCGCCTATGCCCTGTTTGACATTGCCGGATGCAGACAAGCGTTTTTTATCCGATGCATCCTTCACCAGAGCCATGGAACTCTTATACAGCAGCGTGAATTTGCCCTGCTTGGCAGAACAGTAATTGTTTAAATATTTTCTGGGATATAAAGATTGCGGCTCTTTGTCATTCTGTTTTACTCCCCATGAATAGACATATTCTTTGGCCTGTCCATTGGGTTGGTTGATATTTTTTTGAACGATCATTTCCTGTGCTGAAGCATAATTTTTAACAGAATCATCTGAACTCAAAGCATTAAAACTGGTACAGCCATGTAAAGTGATGCCCACTCCGCCAATCAAGATGAATGTTTTGAAATTCACGTGTTAATGCTCACTGATGCTGTAACTCAAAAATATATCAAAATTGGGAAAATCACAAATATAGCACTTTGATTTTATTATTAATTCCCTTCAAGTTAAATGATAGTTTTTTGCCTGAAAATGCAAAATAACTGCCAATCTTTTAAAAGTTTTAGTACGAAAATCCGAATGGGATAACACTTTTTAGCCAGTTTAAAATTTTTTATGATTGGTGAAGCTTTAGTTATCCCTGAAACTATTCGGCAATTTCCATCATAAACCGATGAAAATTTAATCTTTTATATAAATAGCTAGCTGGCGTACTCAAAAGCTAAAATTAAAATGGGTTATTTCACCACGGCTTCAATTAAATCAAGATCCCAGGCACCACCGGCAAAACCTTTACACATGCCAGACCAGCGATCTACAGTTTGAATGAAAGCTTGTCCCTGCCAAATCCATTCGCTGATCTTCCAGCAATCACCAATACCACGACCCTTTTGCGCACTGCTGATTTCGCCTGCTGCAAAATCCGATGCAGATTCGGTCACAAAGCTGGCTTTGCCTGTTAAAGATTGATTCATTACCCAAGCCCCATAGCCTTCATTGTAGGCTCCGCGCCAGCATAGAGTGGTAGCTAGAATTTTGTTATTGGTAAGCTTATAGAGTTCAATCGCTTGTGGTTTGGCACCATCTCCATCATAAATGCCTTCACAAAATTCAGCTACATCTGACTGTGTCGGCCGGGCAGCCATGAGTAACTTATGCAGGTTTTGGTACTGTCTGCTATTGGGCTGTAGTGTTAAATAAGGTTTTGCTGCGGTTTTTACTTTGGTGACTACTCGTTTAGGCTGTGCTGCCAATACTTTCGACTCATCTGCAGTGCCGGGTTTGACCAAAGCACCTACAGTACCCATACGTTGTTGAAAATCATCCATTTTCAATAATGAAGCCGTCATGCCTGCATCAGAAACCTGCCAGGTGTAATAGGCATTTTTAAATACGATGTTCGCTTTTTTCCGAGTCTGTTGTAACAGTGCATTGAGCTGTTTGCTATTTAGCGCTCCTGTGAGCAGTTGCTCTGAAATGTTAATCCTGACTCGACCATAATCCTGATGATTGATAAAAAAGTTTAAATTATTCAGTTTCTTGTTATCTAAGGCTTGATCAAAACTGGATAAGGCAAATGTCCCTTGTACAGTTTGTTTTGCTCCAGCTTTACGGGTCAACAAGATTGTGGCGGGCATGCTTTGCAGATAATCATCCTGATAGCCTGCTGCCCGACAGGTGCCGGTATTACTGCAATACACTTCCCAATCCTGATGAGAAAAAGACATGCCTTGAATTTCTTTGGCAAATGTTAGAGGACTGGTCACGGCCAGACAGCAAAGCGAAGTCCATGCATAAAACCTTTTCATTTTTTCTGACCCTTTCCCTTTTTAATTACTATACTTCAGCATTTTCATGATTGTTAAATATAAAGCATTATAAAAAAACCCGCATTATGCGGGTTCTGTTACTCAATTTGAGTATGCCTTATTTATGCAAAGTCGATTCAAATGCCCGTAAACGCTTATAAATCGAAAGCAATTCAATAATGGTCGGCCAAGACTCGATTAAATACTGGAAGGACTCGCGTACCTTACCGAAGACATTGGCAATCTGCATCATAAGGCCTAAGGTAATAGCCCCTGCGGCAATACTTGGAAACAGCACAAACAAGCCATACAGATTGTCCAGTTGCATGTACCAGATGCGTACCATGTTGAAATAGGCATAATGGAAATACAGGCGGAAATAATTAAAACGCACACGGCTGAACAATTCTTTTAAGGTCAGCGGATCGGCACGATCGGCATAGTCTTCACCATAAACCAGTTCTTTGCGGTAAGCGGCTTCAACTTTCTGGTTATTAAATTCCAGACCCGGCAATTTATAACCGACCAGCATCAACACTACAGTACCAAGCACCGCCCAGCTGATGGCAGCCCAGACCAGTGCATAAGGAATTTCACCAATCACCGGGAGTTGTTTCACATGCGATGATAACTGTAACAACACCGGTAAAAATGCCATGAGTGTCATCAGGGCCTGAATGAAACTCACCCCTAAACTTTCGGTGGTTTTGGCAAAACGCATGGTATCTTCTTGAATACGCTGCGAAGCCCCTTCAATATAACGTAACTGTTCCCAATGCGCGGTGTAATAGTCATTCATCGCCGTACGCCACCGGAAGATATAATGGCTGACAAAGAACAGGTTAAAAACGGCAATCGTCACATAGACCATGGCGACATACAGGAAAGTCAAGGTTTCACTGTAAAGTAGATTGACATTACCACCACCACTACTCAGCATTTTCTGAATCAGGTCATAAAATGGGCTGTACCAGGCATTCACCACGACATTGACCTGCACCGCAAACCAGATATTGAACAGGATAAAAGCCGAGCCCCAGACCGACCAGCCCTGCCATGGATTGCTGGATTTAAAGCGCCAGAACAGCGCAAAAATAACGGTAGAAACGATGAACCACAGATAGAACCATAAAAATGAAGGTGCCCAAAAACGGCTTACGCCAACAGGTAATTCTGCAGTGGCATAACCCGGTGCAAAGCCTAAAAATGTTCCCCAGCCACTTCCACCGGAATACCACAATGCAATATTGATGACAAACCAGAGTACCAACGATGAAAAGAACCACTTTGGATTAGGAAAAAAAGATTTAAACATCAGTTAGGGTTATTCCTTTATTTTTAGTTTCAAACTTGCCAATCAACCACCCGACCCATTTAGACTGGATGGATGAAGCGGCTATTATTCTCGTCTTTTCATCTTTGTAGCAACTTATAGACTGTTTGTGAAATGTTTTTTCAGGTGAATTCATTTTCTTTGAATGATGCCTCTTATAATCAAGTTGTATGCTTCATTCGCCCTGTGATGAGGTTTTTATCACGCCAGTTCAGCCTAAAATCTGCTGCATATCGCATCCAATGCAGCAGAGGTGACTTTTAGTCAGATTTTGCCCCAGCATAGACGGAACAAATTAAAATTTGCTTAAAAATAATCCAGCCATTAAATCCATAGAGATTTTATGGAAATATTTGAAAAACCGGAGCTAAATCAAAATATAAGTTTTAATTTTATCTCATTTTAATATAGAATATGTGAACTATATCGTATTTTTCATCCATTTGTTTTTGGATTTAGTTCTCAAGACTGATAGGATTGGTTAAATATTTACCAATTTATGATACTATTAACCTAATTTATAAGATCTAGGGGGAAGTGCAATGGAAAATTTAATCATCGAATTATTAAAACCTGTGACCTTGGAAAAAGAGAACTGCAGTCCTCTCGTTTTTGAACAAGGCACGATCTTAAAAGTCATTATGCAAACACCGACCAGCCTGCTGGTATCAGACGATACCGACTTTAATTTTACTGTTTCTTTGCAAGATGAAAATAAAGTCTGGCGTGAACTATAAGCTTCATGAGATTTGTATAGTAATTTAAAAAATTTGGCTACGGAATCCTCGAACTTGAGTATAACTCCCCTAAACTCAAGTTCGAGAATTTCGATGTGCCATAAACAACAATAAAATTTGGCTGAACAGCACCCCTGCTGATCAAAACCATAGAAAAGAGATACATACTTTATCTGTTGTGAACGTTAAAAGTTCCCTCTATCTCCGCGATCCATTCAGTATATAAGCTCACCCAAACCCAGCGGCTTTAAGCCGAATATTGTTTAGATCAGCTTGTTCAGTACTTAAGCGTCCCCATAAAACTCAGCGCAGAAAACAGCCAGATAAACAAGACAAAACTGCGTCCCTGATTAAAATGATTCAGATCGGTACCATGCAGAATGTTATGCCGGGTCATGCTCACGGTTGAACTGCTATCCTTTTTATAAGCGGCAAGTTCAGCAAAGTATGGATTCATTTCATTCGCAATTTTAGATTTGTGCCACAAGCTTTTAATTTCATTACTCTTTAAGCCTGGGACAATTTTATAAACATCAACAAACTTGGTTGCATTTTGTTTTAAAAAACCCGCCTCAATCAGGACATCGGTCAAGATGCCTTCTAGTTGTGCGTAAACATTTGGAATGCAACCACTATAGAAGCCGAGTTTGTACATTTTAAAACTTTCAAGCAACACAAGACGGCGCTTCACTTTGATATTTTCATCAATCTCTAAAGCGTCAAAAGCTTTAAGCATTTCGGTTTGGAAATGTTCGCTGTTAATAATGTCGAGTAAATTAAATTGTTCTAAATCTTCAAACTGGTGAATAGCAGGCCAAAAGTGCATCAGGTTTAAGGCATCATTGGCCACTTTTGCCCCAATCGGTTGATCAAGTTCATCAGCCAAGACTTGGAAGTAAGCATCTTGCTCTGCCAAGCCCAATAGGGTATTGATTAAAAGTACATGCTCATCTGCCGATATCTCTTCAAGGTACTGCTCAGCATCTTTTAAAATCTGACTGCCCAATTGTTTTTGAATCGCAGTATTTTGTTTAATACGGGTAACGGGTTGGTCGAAATCGAAATCATCTTCGTCAATCATGATCTTTACTCTGGGCACATTGCTTTAAGTGCCCATTATCACAGGTATTCAATACAGCAGATAGCGCTATAAAATAAATACTGACCTTGATTGAATCCCCATTGAGATTCAATCAAGGTCATAGACGCTCAATAACAGTGTGCCTGATTTAGACATTCCCAATATGCAGATGGAGCATGTTGTGATGGCATCCGAACAATCTTAAATTTTTCGGTATTTCTAGCTCCTTCAACCCTGCCCTAGCTGAAGTATCTTTAAAATTGAAAGCATTATTGATGATTTTTATTTTGGTCAGGCTTGTTTTGCTCAGATTGATGGGTTTTATCTTGATCCTGCTTTTTCGGCTCACCTGACTGAGATTGATCTTCACCTTTCATTTTACTCATTGTATCCGTCGCCATCTGTCTCAGTTCTCCCAGTTTGACAGAGGCTTCATTGACCAACTCTGTAATCTTCTGTTTGGTATCTTCAAACTTATGCAGGGCCTCATCTTTGAAATGTGCCATACGGTCCTGCTGATCTGACTGATTTGCCGACTTATCTTCCGATGTATCATCCGCTTTCGCCTTTTTCGTATCACCAGAACCCTGTTCACCAGTTTGCTGACTGTCTGACTTGCCATTTTTTAGCTCATTCAGAATCTTTTCGGCTTTTTTCAGTAGATCCTCACCAATCGCGATTGCCTTCGCTTTTAAGTCATCCATCTTAATAGTTTCAGTTTTATTATCCGACTGGCCAGACTGAGCTTCTTTAGAATTATCTTTTTGCTCTGCATGTTCGCCATTGGGCTGAGCACCTTGCTTCACTGCAGACTTTTCATCAGTATTTTTCTGCTGGGCTTCTAAAACGTCCTGATGCTCCTGCTTGTGCTGTTTATCAATCTCGTTCTGCTTTTGCTCTTTTTCCAATTGCTCATTCAGTTGTTGTGCATGTGGTTCTTTATCTTGGTTTTGCTTCGAAGTACTTGTCTGGTTATTCTGAGTCATGAGTACCCTCCTGAGGTGTCATAAAATGATCAGACAATTTTTTAGCACAAAGCATGCAATCCAGCGGACGAATTAAGCAAACTGCAACAAAGCCTGTACATGTTGTTGCTATTGATTAGAGAAAGTAGCGTCAACCTAGCTCGATCAATTATTTAATATTCGCTCATCGGATGATATCGAATTTTATATTTGAATATTCAAGTTGCTTTATTCATTGCGCTTCAGCTAAAGCATTTCTTTGTAATCCCCTCTGCATCATGTAAAATTATGACCCATTGCATAAAATACGAATGAGAGAGTCATATCCGTGCGTAATATCCTAGTCACTAACGCCCTTCCATACGCCAATGGTCCGATCCATATGGGTCACTTACTCGGTTATATCCAGGCAGATATCTGGGTTCGTGCCATGCGTGCAATGGGTCATAACGTGACTTATGTCTGCGCGGACGATGCTCACGGCACAGCGATCATGCTGCGTGCTGAAGCCAACGGTATTACGCCTGAACAGCAAATTGCCAATGTCCAAAAAGAACATGAGCGTGACTTTGCCGGTTTTAAAGTGGACTTCGACCACTACGACTCAACCAACAGCGCTGAAAACCAGGCACGTGCTTCTGAGATTTATATCAAAAACCGTGAAGCAGGCAACATTGCAGTTCGCCCTGTAACGCAGTTATTTGACCCTGAAAAAGGCATGTTCCTGTCTGACCGTTTCATTAAAGGCACCTGCCCGAAATGTAAAGCGGAAGATCAATACGGCGACTCATGCGAAGTCTGTGGTACAACCTACAATGCTACTGAACTGCTCAATCCAAAATCGACATTGAGCGGTGCGACACCTGTAGAAAAATCTTCAGATCACTACTTCTTTAAACTACCAAACTTTGGTGAATACCTGCAAAAATGGACACGTGACGAAGGTCGTTTACCTGTGTCGATTGCCAACAAATTAGATGAATGGTTTGAAGCAGGTTTGTCAGATTGGGATATTTCCCGTGATGCACCTTACTTCGGTTTTGAAATTCCGGATGCACCAAACAAATACTTCTACGTTTGGGTCGATGCGCCAATCGGCTATATGTCGAGCTTTGAAAACTACATCAAAACCAAGCGTCCTGACCTAAGCTTTGACGATTACTGGAAAAAAGATTCTGAAAATGAAGTCTATCACTTCATTGGTAAAGACATCGTTTACTTCCACGCATTGTTCTGGCCTGCGATGCTTGAAGGTGCAAACTACCGCACGCCAACAAGCTTATTCGTCAACGGTTTCTTGACGGTGAATGGTCAAAAGATGTCGAAATCTCGTGGTACCTTCATTAAAGCTGAAACGTATTTAGAGCATTTGAACCCTGAATACTTACGTTACTACTTCGCGTCTAAACTTTCTGACAAAGTTGAAGATTCTGACTTGAACCTTGACGACTTCGTGCAGAAAGTAAACTCTGACCTTGTGGGTAAAGTGGTGAACATCGCAAGTCGTTGTGCAAAATTCATTAATACCAAGTTTGACAATAAATTGTCTGCGACTTGTGCAGAGCCTGAACTGGTACAAAGCTTTATTGATGCCGGTGATTCAATCGCTGCTGCTTATGAAGACCGTGAATTTTCAGCAGCAATCCGTGAAATCATGGCATTGGCTGATAAAGCTAACCAATACATCGATGAGAAAAAGCCTTGGGCACTTGCGAAGATTGAAGGCGAAGAACAACAAGTACATGAGGTATGTTCTGTCGGTATTAACCTGTTCCGTCAATTGGCTGTTTACCTTGCCCCAGTACTTCCAACTTTGGCTGAACAAGTGCAAGCGTTCTTACAGTTAGACAGCTTTAACTTTGAATCGCGTAAGCAAATTTTAGTCAGTCATGAAATTGCGTTGTTCCAGCCATTGATGCAACGTGTTGATCCAAAAGCTGTGGCTGCAATGGTTGATGCATCTAAAGATTCTTTAGCTGCTCCTGCTGAAGCACCAAAAGCGGAAAAGAAAAAAGAGAAGAAGGTTGAGAAAAAACATGAACCTAAAGTGGGCGAAGCTAAAATCATTGGCATTGAAGACTTTATGAAAATAGACCTTCGTGTTGCTGAAGTTCTTGAAGCTGCTACGGTTGAAGGTTCTGACAAACTTCTTCAATTGACATTGAATGTCGGTGAAGCTGAACCACGTAACGTGTTTAGCGGTATTCGTGAGTTCTACAAACCAGAAAACTTAAAAGGCAAATTGGTGGTGATGGTAGCAAACCTTGCACCACGTAAGATGCGTTTTGGTATTTCTAACGGTATGGTTTTAGCTGCTGGTAATGGCGACGGCGTTTGGGTGATTTCACCTGAATCTGGTGCTAAACCAGGTGATAAAGTGTCTTAAGATCTAGATCTTAAATAAAAAAGCCTCTACTGATGTAGGGGCTTTTATTTTTAGCTAGCTTTTTTTCCTTGCAAATCATCTACAAGAGAAATTTTACTTTCGTCAGATAGATCTTCATATTTAGATTTAAGATTATCTAGTAAATAAGTATTAGATAACTGAAAATCTTGGAAAATTGAATACCAGTTTTTTACATAACATTTAATATTTCCATCATGCAATATTAATCCTTTTTCACCTTTATCTTTATGACTATTTAGATGAGACGTTATTGAAAAATCATCTTTAGAAATCTTCCTTCCAATTAAAATGAGTTCAAAGTAAATTTCTCCATTACTAAACTCAGGAAATTTAGATAAAATTTCTGCATAATCTAGCAATTGATTCATATGTTTCTTATTTAATGAAACACTTGGTCTTTTTATTTCAACAATTACACATTTGTATATAGGATTATTTAGCGTATCAAAGGTCTTATTTTTTCTTGCCAAGAACAAATCGACTTGTCTATTTAGACCATCTACTACAACTTGATTAATTGCATCATTTTTATCTAAATCATCAGTACTAACATCATTAATACCTCTAACTTGATTTCTCAATCTTTGAGTTATTTTTGTAAATGAATCCTCTTCTGCACCTAAAATTTCATATTGAGCACCAAATAGCCAAGTATTTGATTCAATAATTTTCTGTAAATCAGGTGTTTCCAATACTGTTTCGTAGTGGTTATCCATTAGTTCTTTTAATTTGGTTACAGCTAATTCTCTCTTCTGCAAAACCTCTATTGTGCTTATAATATTTTCTAAAGTGGTGGACTTTAATTGTTTTGCTAGCAAATCTATTTGTGTTTCGTTTAAATCTAAAACATCATCCAAAACATCAAATATCGCATCATTCTCTTTTGATACCAAAAGTTTATCCAACATTCTAATAATAATTTTTAGCGGTTTTGTCGCAAGTTTTGCAAAAATTTTTGGATCAGCTAAATATATACTTTTAAATGCGTCTTTTGTATTTTTCTTACGCCATGACGCATAACTACTATCATAGCCTTTATAAGTTGGAAAATACCCTTTTTCATCATAACTCTCTATTTTCGCTTCAACGTACTCTCTTAAGTAATTCTCATAAATTTCTTTAAGAAATAAACTCATTTCTGAGGTAATTTTTTTAAATATTTTTTGTTGTAATTCGAATTGTGGATTTATATCTAATAGATCTTTATTATAACCATCATTCCACTCAGATGATGCATAGCAACTTGTGTGAAAATCTATTTTATTATTTGCCTTACTTAAGTCTTTAGATATAATTTTTTGTTGAGAATTAAGTAAATAGTTGAATGATTTGTCACTACTGAGCTTTTCATGCCATCTTATTGCTTTAATTTTAAAATCATAATTTTCTATTTCAACATTTTTTTCAAAAAAAGAATTATCCAAAATTGGCACTTCCACACCATTTAATAATAATTTTTTTTTCGGATTTATTATCAGTAGCCAACTAAACTCCTTCTTTAAACTATTTATAAAATCTTCATCAGTTGGAAATCCTTTTTGTTTTTCAGGATATAGAGAGGTTAAAACAACATATGTCCCTGATTTCATCTTCTGTAGATGTTCATTTTGCTTATCTTCATCAAGGAATTGGCAATCATATTCTGATATGTTATCTGCTGAGATACTGATTTTTGCATTACTATTTTCAAACTTAGTGAACCATACTGCCTTATTTGCTAGGGTATGAAAAGCTAACCGACCTCTACCATGAGAACCATGAACATCATGATCATTTTTTTTACTAGATTCGTTAAATTTATCAAAACTATTACATAAGTTTAATAAGTCAATTCCATCACCATCATCTAAAATAGAAATAGAATCTAGACCATCAGCTTCATTTCTTATTAAATTAATCTTAACATTATTTGCTTTGGCATCAAAACCATTCCAAACATATTCAAAAATTGACTTGTATGGATCTTTACTATTAAAGTGTTTTTTAATCCCATCATTAGTAATCTGTGTTTTACCTTTAATTATTTCCATCCCCTAAACCTTTTTATTCTAAATAATAAGCATTTATACTCAATACTATAATCTAGTGTCAATTTATGTTAAAAATTAAAATTTATAATTTAATAAAAATCCTATGAAAACTTTAAAACCACTTTTCTTAGCTTTAGCCCTAAGCACCACAGCCATCACCACCCAAGCTGCTGAACCAACAACTATCCAAGCTCCAAAACAAGTTGCTGGCTACTACCATCACCAATTCGGCAACACCCAAATCACCGCCCTACTTGATGGCACGCTTTACCTCAATCCTTCCATGTTTAAAGGCTTAAGCGACACCGAAAAAACCGGGATTCTCAAAAAATATTATGCTGATCAAGCCCAAGGTATTCAAACGTCTGTGAATGCATTCCTGATCAATACAGGCAACCAACTATTAATGGTAGACAGCGGTGCAGCAAGCTGCTTTGGCGCACATTTAGGTTCAATCTATAACAATCTCAAAGCGTCAGGTTATAAGCCTGAACAAGTGAATGAGATATTCCTCACCCATTTACACCCTGACCATGTCTGCGGTATTTCCAATAACGGCGTAGCGAATTATCCAAATGCCACGCTGCACATTGCCAAAACGGAATACGATTTCTGGCTGAATCCAAATACCGTAAAGAAATTACCAAAGGACAAACAGGCTGGTTTCTTAGGTACAGTGGATAAAATTAAAGCTGCACTTGCACCGTATGAAAAAGCTAAAAAGATTAAAGTCTTCTCAGATAAATCTTTAGCCTTTGGTGACATCCAATTTAAACCTTCTTTTGGTCATACACCGGGACATTACAGCTTTAAGCTAAAAACAGATGGTCAGGAAGTCGTATTTATTGGCGACATCGCGCATTCTCATACATTGCAGTTTGACCGTCCCGAAACCGCGATTGAGTTTGATACTGATCCCCAAACAGCGGTACAGACACGTTTAAAACACTTTGCCGAATATGCCAAAGACGGTCAGCTCATTGCCGCCCCACATTTACCTTTCCCGGGCCTTGGGCATATCTATTCAAAAGATGGGAAAAGCTACCAGTGGATTCCGGTACACTTTAAAGATTGATAAAAGATGAATAAAAAAAATCCCCTCATGCAGGGGATTTTTTTTACTTTTTTAATGAACTGCTGTGCCCTAAACCATGATTTTAGCTTCATCAGCAACAAAACGTTTACGTCCGGTCTGTTTGGCTTTAAACAGGTTTTTATCGACCATATTTAAAAAGTGTATTTTGTCATCTTTTTCTGTCGGGCAAATACATTTCCCCCCCAGACTTAAGCTGACATTTTCTGAAATGGGGGATGCCCGATGCGGTAGATTTGCCTGATCTATCATACGAAGTATATTATTTGCAATTTGAATTGCACCTTCTAAATCCGTTTCTGGCAATACAATCGCAAATTCCTCTCCCCCATAACGCGCGACCAGGTCACGTGGACGTACACAGCAACTTTCCAGCATCTGTGCAATCTGCTTAATACAGGCATCGCCAATAATGTGCCCATTAAAGTCATTGTATTGCTTGAAAAAGTCGATATCGATCAAAATGACTGAGAGTGGCTTTTGTTCACGTATTGCGTTGTTCCATTCACGTGAATAAAAATCATCAAATAAGCGTCGGTTAGCAATTTCAGTTAAACCATCTTTATAGGAAAATTCTTCCAGCTTGCGGTGCAACGCTTTTAATTCATCTTCCTTTTTCTTACGTTCAGAAATATCAAACATAAATCCGACTAAACGTTCAACTTCACCATTTTCCTTGCGTACCACATGAACCACATCACGAATCCAGCAATATCCACCGCTTGCCTTTAAGGCACGATAATCCGCTTCATGATCTATACCCGCAATCGATTGCGACACACAATAATTCAACACATGATCACGATCATCCCGGTGCATACGGTCTGCCCAGTCCTGCACCGATTTCCAGGAATCCTGTTCCCAGCCCAGTAACTTTTCAATTTGAGGGCCAATATAACTAAACTGTTTGGTGGCCCAGTCTATGCTCCAGGGTATGGCCAAAGTCGACTCTAATAATGTTTTATAAAACATGTCATTCGACAATTGCTGCTCATCAAACGGATTTTTCGGCATAGGACTACTCTAATTTGAATGGGCAAAAAAATGTCTTCGCATATTCTGGTTTTACCATACACGACATTTCAATACGCGCTTGATGATTCACCTGCTTGGAGCAGGTTCCTCAATAAAAACTGCTTTTTCATCACTGAACATTTTTACATTTCAAGATGATTATTTATTCTACAATTTCTCTCCAAAAAAAGTATATCCTTCAGATCATTTAATATATTTTAAAAAGTAGTCAAAAATTTCTTATCCGAAATATCTCCTATAAACTTTCTAAAATATGCAGAATTCATTATGTTTAGATCAAAGAGCGAATAAGATTGTCTAGATTGCAGTCCAAACCTTGCACCTATCTAGCGACCTTCATATTCAACAAATTGTTTTGACCGGAAATTTGGTAAAGTAAAATATTTTGCTGAAACAAAAAATTAAATATTTTAATTCTAAAGACTTACTTTAATTTTAATGGTTCTTTCTGTAATCAATGACAGAATCAGCTACATCATTTATGGTAATTTATAAGCTCATTTTATCCATTGTGATTTGGGGCATTCGTGGCTGTTCATTTTTTGCATACATCTGACTGGCACTTGGGACAGTTCTTTTATAACCATTCACGCCAATATGAACATGAACAGTTTTTAAGCTGGCTACTTCAACAAATTCAACAAAAACAGCCCCATGCGCTGCTGATTGCTGGCGATATTTTTGATGTCATCAACCCTGCATCTAGCGCGCAAAAACAGCTTTATCAATTTTTAGCCGATGCCCATGCCCTTGCCCCGCATATGCAAACGCTGATGATCGCCGGTAATCATGATTCGGGTTATCGCATTGAACAGGTCGAACCTTTACTGGAAAAATATAATGCTAAAACAGTGGGGGTGATTCATAAAAATGCGGCAGGCCAGATTGATTTAGACCGTTTGCTACTGCCTATTTACGATCAGCAAAAACAGATTGTGGCCTGGTGTCTGGCACTACCGTTTTTACGTCCAGCAGAAATTACCGGTGTGAATGAACACACCAGTAATAGCCAAAATGCGATTGCCTATTTGCACCAGCAACTGATTGCCGAAGCCAAAAAACGTAAAACGGATAATCAGGCGCTTATTCTGATGTCACATGCGCATATGCAAGGCTGTGAAACATCTGATTCGGAACGTCCGATTATTATTGGCAATGAAGAAGCCTTATCGACTGCATTATTTGATGACTGTATTGATTATGTGGCGCTGGGGCATTTACACAAACCGCAAAAAGTTCAGCATCCGCACATCCGTTATAGTGGCTCGCCTATCCCTTTGTCTTTTAGTGAAATCAACTACAAACATCAGGTTGTAGATGTGCAGATTAATCCGCTAAAGCAGGATGAATCACGCTTTCAGTTTGAAGCAATTGCCATTCCGCGCTGTATTCAGTTGCATAAAATTCGTGGCGAGCTGAATGAAGTGATGCAAAAACTCAAAAACCTGCCTGAAGGTGAAATTGAACAGATTGATCAGCGTGAATATGTTGATATCGAATATCATACCCTGACACCGCCCTTGCCCAATTTAAGACAACAGTTTGAAGACGCGCTGCCTAAAAATCGCTATCGTCTAGTACGAATTTCACGGCAATATTTATCTGCAGAAAATAACAGTTCAACAATTGCCAAAATTTGCCTGGAACCGCCGACACCGGAAAAGCTGTTTCAACAGATCTGGGAAAAGCAAGGCTATAGCAATGATGAAAATGTATTAAAAGATTTTATCAGTCTAATGCAAGAAGCAGAAAAATCACTTGAAGAACAACAAATACGTTAAGAACTGTCCATGAAAATTTTATCCATTCGTATAAAAAATTTAGCTTCGCTTTCGGGTGAGCATTTTATTGATTTTGAAAGTGAACCTTTGGCCAGTGCGGGTTTAATTGCCATCGTCGGCAAAACCGGTGCCGGGAAATCGACCATTTTGGATGCCATGTGTCTGGCACTGTTCAACAAGATTCCACGTTTAAAAGACAGTGATGGCAAACTACAGGATGTCGATGGTTCAGAGTTACTGACCAACTCGCCTTTGACTGTTTTGCGCCGGGGCACCGCGCATGGCTTTGCCGAAGTTTGCTTTGTTGCACAGGACCAGAAACGCTATCTTGCACGCTGGGAACTGAAACGTTCACGTGAAAAAGTAGATGGCAAACTGCAAAGTGTGCAGCGTTATTTAACCTGCCTGACCGACGGCGTGGTGATTGCCGATAAAGCCAAAGCCGTCGATGCCAGTATCCATAAAATCAGCCAGCTCAGTTTTGAGCAATTTACCCGCGCCGTGTTATTGGCACAGTCGGAAGTGACGGCATTTTTAAAAGCCCGTGATAATGAACGTGGTGAACTGCTGGAATATCTGACCAATTCCAGTATTTTCGGAAAAATTGGCCAACTGGCTTATGAAAAAACCAAACAGATTGCCAACCAGCGTAAAGAGCTCGAAAACGTTTTAGGTCATATTGAGTTGCTGTCTGAAGAGGACTTCACTGCCTACTCCTCAAAACTTCAACAACTGAACCAAGATCATCAAAAACTGGATATTGAAAAGCAAAATCTACAAAAGCAACAACAATGGTTTGAACAAAAACATAAACTTCAAGCTGATATACAAACACGTCAACAATATTTGGAGGCTCAGCAACAATATCTAGATGCACTTGCTCCGCAAAAAGCACAACTGCAACAACTTGAACGTTTTTCCTCTATTCGGCCTAGCGTCATTCTGCAGAAAAATTTAAATGCTGACATTGCAATACTTCAACCCAAATTAGAACACGTTCAGAAGCAATTCACGGTGATTGAACAACAATTCAATACTGAAAAATTGACCTTTGAAAAAATAGATAACGCGCAAAAACAGCAACATCAATTTGAAATTCAACATCAGCAAAACATTGAGATGGTTCGTGCTCGCATTGCCGATCGACGTGTTTTGGGTGATCAGTTGCTTAAAATTAAAGATGAACTAAAGACTTTACGGGAGCAGCACTCTCCTCTCGTAAATGCTGAACAGCAAGTCAAAAATGAGCTTCAACAATTACAACATGACATTACACAACGCACTGCACTTTTGGCTGAATCTGCACATTTCAATCCTTTGGATGATGGGCTTTCGGCACATTTGAGCCAGTTACAACGCTTTATTCAAAGCTATACTCAATTTGAAAAAAACCATGGCAATGTGAGTCAAGCGCATCAAAATGTAATGCAACAACAGCAACAGCTTGAACAACTGACGCAGCAATATGGGCAAGATGATGAACTGAATCAAAAAATTGCTGCTATACGCACTGAGCGTGAACATCATTTACAACAGCTGAATCTACTTGATGTCACACACACGCATTGGCAAAACTTCCAAAATATTAGTGCTGAAAACTGCAAGCTAGTTTCGGCACAAAATAAGCTGCAACAACAAATTGACCAAAGTCATGCACAACTTCAATCTGCTGAAAAAGCCTATCAGGATCAAAAAATTGCACGTGAACAATTACAACAGATGTTGCAAAAGCAACGTTTACTCCATACTGAAAATATTGAACATTTAAGAGCGAGCTTGGTCGACGGCGAAGCATGTTTAGTTTGTGGTAGTACACATCATCCGTATATACAAAATCAGGATGCACTTTCAAACGAATTGTTCAAACTGCAAGAGCAACAAGAACAGCAAGAACTTGAAAAAGAAAAAACAGCTTTCGAAGCATGGCAAGATTTGCAAAAAATGCATGCCCAACAAACAGCATCATGGGAAGCAAATGCCCGCCAACTAGCAACACTGTCATCACGACTACAGCCTGCTCAAACTCAGCTTGAACAACAACTTAATACGCTGAATATCCCCTTTGATTTCTCGCAAGATCATCTGGTATTAGATCAAGCCCTGGCGACAAAGGTTATTGAATTTCAACATACGCAAAAACAACTTGAAGCTACACTCAGTACGCATGAGCAAGTACAAAAACAGCGTCATGCACTTCTTCAAATAATGCAACAAACCAGCCAGCAACTTTCTATCCTAAAACAGGCTGAAGAAAATATTCAAGATGTTGTAGGTTTATTGAATGACACCCAAGGTCAAGCATGGAGTCACAATACGCTGAGTACGGCTGAACAAGTTCAAGTCATGTTATTACAGCGTCAAAACACCTTAAAACAACTGAACGATTTAAATGCTCAGCTTAATCAAAAATCGCAACAGCGCGATCAAGCTGTTCAAAATCTAAAATTTAGTCAGGAAAAAATTAAGACGACAGAAACTCGCATAGAAAACCTTACACAAGAAGGCAAACAGAATAGCGATTTAGCCATTCAAGCCATTTTTGACATGACACAAAGCAATGTTGAAAAACCACATGAATGGTTAGCGCAGTTCGATCAAAACAGACAACAATTGCACATTCAATTTAATCAAGCTCGTCAGCAGTTTGACCAAGTACGTCAAGCTTTTGAAATTGCTCAAAGCACGCTAAAAGAATGTCACACTCAGCAAACTCAATTTCAAACCCAAAAGCAAAATGTTGAACACAATATTCAACAGTGGTTAAGTCAGCATACAGATTTCAATGCGCTGTTATTGCAACAACTGAGCGAAATTTCACATGAACAAGAACAGCAACTTAAACAGCGTGTGGTCGATGTTGAACGAGCGCACTCAGATGCTCTAGCAAGTATTAAAGCCATTCAGGAACAGCTTCTACAACATATGGAACATCAACCTGAAATTGATGCTGAAACCCTATCTTCACAACTGACGACCGTTACTGAACAGTTCAAGCAATTGATTGAACAGCGGGATCAAGTGAAACTCAAAATTGAAATGCATCAACGTAATCTTGAAAAGCAAAAGCAATTTGCAAATCAAATTCAAGCCATTCAAAGTGAAGAACACCGTTGGAGTAAAATTTCAGGACTAATGGGCGATGCAAACGGCAAGAAATTCCGCGATTATGCGCAGCAATATAATCTGGATATCTTGATTGAGCATGCCAACCAGCAACTGGCGATGCTCTCGCAACGCTATACCTTAAAACGTCTGGACAACTCCTTGAGTCTGGCGATTATTGACCACGATATGGACGGTGAAACCCGTTCGGTCGCTTCGCTTTCAGGTGGAGAATCCTTCCTGACTGCACTGGCCTTATCCCTGGCGATTGCCAATATGGCATCAGGTTCCATGAAAATTGAATCTTTGTTTATTGATGAAGGTTTTGGGACTTTAGATGCATCTTCTTTATATATGGTGATGAATGCGCTGGATCAATTACAGAATCAGGGTCGTAAAGTGGTGCTGATCTCGCATATTCAGGAAATGCACGAACGCATTCCGGTGCAGATTCAGGTTAAACCTTTAGGTGCCGGAGCAAGCACCATCGAGATTATGGGATAAATTTAAAAGCTCGGCTCATCCAAGAAAATATCATTAAAAAGCCTAGACAATGCTCTAGGCTTTTTATCAAACAGATATCAGTTATGCGATGGGACGCAATGTCAAAATCTGTTCACTGCGCCCAAATGGGCCATGTATATCATGCAGTACTGAACTGGTCAGGCCAATGCCATCTTCGCCATACTGCTGCACGGTTTCCAAGCCCAGCCACTGACCTTGCGGCAAGCGGTGCAGATGGATCTGTAAATCCAGATTAGGAAAGCTCCAGCTAAAAGGTACCTCTTGACGTGGTACAACGCCATTGGCGGTATCAACCATGCCCATCAAACGGACAAAATCAGTGGTAGGCTCAGCTTCAACCATGTCATGCTGGGTTCGTAACCACACGATGCCCTTGCCTGCACGACGTTCATGGCTTCTTGCTTCTATCGATTCAATATATCCACCCGGCCACTGACGGATTCCTTCCCAAACGGGCGCATGCTCAGGGCTTTCGCCATGGACATCTTCCAAACCTTTCATTAACTGACTATTTTGCGTCATCATGCGCCAGCTACGTGCAACGATACAGGTTTTTCCCTGAGCCTGCATTTCTGATTCAATCAACTCGATAGTTTTTCCTGGGCGAATGACTTTGGTGGTGATGCTAAACTCTCCGGCAGGAATCAGACCTAAAATATCCAGACTGATCCGACCAATCCGCATATCCTGACGTGGCATAAAACGGTCTAATTCTGCACAGATAATGCCTGTAGCAGGCGCCATGTGCTGTTCATGCTCATTCCATGCACCTTGAGCCAGTAGGGTGGAGCGGTATTGAGCCGTAACTTCTCCGCCTGTATCCGCATTTCGTCCGATCAGTTGATAATATGCCGCCATAAACTTCCCTGCTTCCTTGGTCGTATAAATGATGTCTTATCTAAAGTAGTGAGTTAGATTGTTTTTTGTACCCAACTTTAGTGGAAGATTCAATTTTTAAAGCAAAAACTGAACCCTAAGGTTCAGTTTTCAAATGTTCAATATGACCCGATACAGATACTTTATTTTGAATAATCCCGTGCACCAAACAGCGCCGTGCCGACACGGACCATGGTTGAACCTGCGGCAATAGCTTCCGCCATATCCCCCGACATGCCCATACTTAAGGTATCCCAATCTTCAGGATGGGCATGTTCAGTTTTTACAGCTTCAAATAGGGCTTTGGCATCGCTAAACGCCTGTGGATTATTTGGGGCAGGAATTACCATCAAACCACGCAATTTTAAATGCGGTAATTGGCTGATCTGTTTCACCAGCTCAGCAACTTCACCCGGCTGGCAGCCATCTTTGGTGTCTTGTGCATCAATATTGACCTGCAAACAAATATTCAGTGGCGCCTGATTCGCCTCACGCTGACTCGACAAGCGCTCTGCAATAATCAAACGGTCTACCCCATGTACCCAGGCAAACTTTTCTGCCAGATGCTTGGTCTTGTTGCGCTGCACATGACCAATAAAATGCCATTCAATATCCAGATCACTTAAAGCCTCAATTTTATCTAAAGCTTCCTGTAAATAATTTTCTCCAAATGCACGTTGTCCAGTTTGGTACATCTCGCGCAAAGACTCACTTGGATGGGTCTTTGAAACAGCCAGCAACTGCACACTTTCTACATTGCGCCGGGCGTGTTTACAGGCATCTTCTATTTGCTGTATAACTTGATTTCGTGACTGTTGAAGACTATTCATTGACGAGGTTCTCATTTCATTCATCTTTTTTGGGCTTCCCTTACAACTAACTGTTGGTTAAGTTTTGGGAAAGCCTTATTATTCTATCAAAATAAATAACATTTAAATGAACTCGGGGAAATTATGGATATCACTGAACTTTTAGCGTTTTCAGCTAAAAACGGGGCATCAGATTTACACTTGTCTGCGGGGATGCCGCCACTGATCCGTGTCGATGGTGAAGTTCGCCGTATTAATCTGCCTGCTTTAGAACATAAAGAAGTACACAAACTTGTGTATGACATTATGAATGATAAACAGCGTCGTGATTTTGAAGAAAAGCTAGAAACAGACTTTTCCTTTGAAGTTCCAGGTGTAGCCCGTTTCCGTGTGAATGCATTTAACCAGAACCGTGGTGCAGGTGCTGTGTTCCGTACCATTCCTTCAAAAGTCCTCACCATTGAAGATCTGGGCATGGGTCAGATCTTTAAAGATATCTGTAATTACCCGCGCGGTATCGTACTGGTGACCGGACCTACAGGTTCAGGTAAATCTACTACGCTGGCGGCCATGATCGACTATATTAACGATCAGCGTTATGACCATATCCTGACGGTAGAAGACCCGATCGAATTTGTACACGAATCTAAAAAATGCCTGGTCAACCAGCGTGAAGTGCATCGCGATACCCATGGCTTTAATGAAGCTCTTCGTTCAGCACTACGTGAAGACCCGGATATTATTCTGGTCGGTGAGATGCGTGACCTTGAAACCATTCGTTTGGCCTTGACTGCTGCTGAAACAGGTCACCTGGTGTTCGGTACACTACATACCACCTCTGCGGCAAAAACCATTGACCGTGTGATTGACGTATTCCCTGCTGAAGAAAAAGACATGGTACGTGCCATGTTGTCTGAATCCTTGCAAGCTGTTATTTCACAAACCCTGCTCAAGAAAAACGGTGGCGGCCGTGTCGCTGCACACGAAATCATGATTGGTATTCCTGCCATTCGTAACCTGATCCGTGAAAACAAAGTGGCGCAAATGTATTCTGCCATTCAAACCGGTGCCAACTACGGTATGACCACGCTTGATCAAAGTTTAAAAACCTTGGTTGCAAAAGGTGTGATCAGTGCGCAAACTGCCCGCACAATGGCAAAACAGCCAGAATCATTCTTATAATTTGAAAACGGATTGGGGTTCTTATTATGGATTTTAATGACTTGCTCAATTTGATGATTCAACAGAAGGCATCGGACTTATTTATTACGGCCGATGTTGAACCATCCATGAAAATTAATGGTCAGATTGTGCCCATCGCCAAAACCAAGCTGACTGGTGAAATTGTGGGACAGCTTTTAAACTCGATTATGAGTGATAAGCAACGTAAAGAATTTGCCGAAACACGCGAATGTAACTTCGCTATCAACAACCGCGACAAAACTGCCCGTTTCCGTGTCAGCGCATTTCAACAGCGCGATCAACCGGGTATGGTTTTACGTCGTATTGAAACTGTAATTCCAACCATAGATGACCTCAAGTTACCGCCCATTTTAAAAGAACTGGCGATGAACAAACGTGGTATCATCATTTTTGTCGGTGCAACTGGTACCGGTAAATCCACCTCTTTAGCCTCGATTATTGGTTACCGTAACCAAAATTCTAAAGGTCATATTATTACCATTGAAGACCCGATTGAATTTATCCATGAACATGCAGGCTGTATCATTACCCAGCGTGAAGTGGGCATCGATACTGACTCTTTTGAAGTGGCCTTGAAAAACACCCTGCGTCAGGCACCAGATGTAATTCTGATTGGTGAGATTCGTTCCCGCGAAACCATGGATTATGCCATTGCCTTTGCCGAAACCGGCCACCTGGTTTTTGCCACCCTGCACGCCAACAACGCCAACCAGGCGATTGACCGTATTATTCACTTCTTTGAGGCAGACCGTCATAACCAGCTGTTTATGGATTTATCGCTCAATTTAAGAGCTATTGTAGCGCAGCAATTGATTCCAACCATAGATGGCAACTCACGTCGTGCAGCGATTGAAATCCTGATCAATTCACCTTTAATTTCAGACCTGATCCGTAAAGGTGATGTGCATGAAATTAAAGACCTGATGAAACGTTCACGTGAACTGGGCATGCAAACCTTTGACCAGGCCCTGTTTGACTTGTACAAAGCCAAGCAAATTAGCTATAAAGATGCATTGAAACATGCCGACTCACCAAACGATCTGCGTTTGCAAATCAAGTTGTCGGAAGAAGGCGGAGATCGCTTAATGCGCGCCAGTTCGAATATTACTTTCGATGGTCAGGCTTAAGGCCCAGATTAAGATGCAAAAAAAAACAGGCTTCAAATAAAGCCTGTTTTTTTAACTGATTCCAAGTCAGTATTATTTTTTACGTAATGCGTCCTGGCATTCCGCTGCATCACAATAACCATACAGATTTAGAGAGTGACCAGTTAAAGTAAAGCCAAATTTTTCAGCTACTTCATGTTGTTCATGTTCAATCACGTCGTTGGTGAATTCGACCACTTTATTACAATTTTGGCAAACAATATGATCATGATGATCTTCTTGCATAATTTCGAAAACTGAATGATTATTTTCAAAATGATGACGCTGGATAATACCTGCAGCTTCAAACTGTGTTAACACGCGATACACAGTTGCTAAACCGACATCTTCACCCTGTTCAAGTAAAGTCTTATAAATATCTTCTGCGCTTAAATGATGTTGTCTTGAATTTTCTAATAATTCTAATATTTTTATTCGTGGAAGCGTAACTTTAAGTCCAGCTTTGCGTAAATCTTGATTTGAAATAGGCATGTAAAAGGGTCTCTCAACAAATTTAAAGTTGGAATATGCAACAAAGTTAAGATGCAGTATGATCTATCCGTGGATCAAATGCATCATAATTAATTTGGGATAGTGTAGCAAAATGCAAAAAATCATGTTGACGTTATTCGTCACTTCACTGCTCGCAGGCTGTTCGACCTTGGGCGTTTATAAAGTTGATATTCCTCAAGGAACACCATTAACTCAAGCACAAGCATCAAAAATTCAAGTCGGTATGAGCCACCAACAAGTTCGCTTTTTGCTAGGCAGTCCAACGGTCACAGATCCAATGAATCCTTTACGTTGGGACTATATCTACAACTACATCCCAGGAACTTATGCTAAAAAAGCCAAGATTCCTGCAGCACATGGTCAACATTTAAAAATTTACTTCGATCAAACCGGTACAGTGCAAAAGATTGAAGGTCTAGAAACTATTCCAGAATCTCAACCCGGCTTACCAGGTTCAAAAGAAGCGATTTTAACTGCGCCACCAATATAGACGCTTTAAAATAAAAATAAACCCCTCATTGAGGGGTTTTTCTTATTACTTCAATTGTTTAAAGCGATTTCCACGACAATATCGCCCAACCGGGTTGGCTGCTGCACGTTTGCGTCGAATATCCTTCGGATTGATAGTTAGCGGTCGATAAATCTCGACACGGTCACCGGCTTGTAAAATATGGTGCAGATCTTTCAGGCGCACGCCAAAAATTCCCAGAGCAAGTGGTTCTGCCAAATCAACCTGTACCCGAATACCACTTTGTTCAATCGCCTCTAAAGCGGTCATCCCTTGCTGAAAGGGCACCGCAATATGAAACTGTTGCTCGGGTGCTGCATAGGCGACCCAAACCTGTTGTGTCTCACTCATCAGAACAATTGCCCAATAATTGCGATTATCGCCAAAATAATCGAAACAGGTAACATCACACGAACAGCAATACGCCACAGGTTATAAAATAACTCATTGCTGAAATTCATCGCTTTACGCAGATGGCTAATTTTCATGATCCATCCGGCAAAAATGGCATAGATCAGGCAAATTGCTAAACCCCAAAGCATCAGCAGGCTATTGAAAACTGGAGTGATGGCTGGAATTGCCCAGACAAATACGGCAGCTAAAATAAGCAACCATTGAATCACGATATTCAACTGACGGTGTAACAGCTGTTCACGCGCCATTTGCAATAACAATGCCGCAGCACTCACCACTGCAACCACAAAAGCCAAACTCGGGATTTGAGCATTGGCAGCAAAGAAACCAAAAGCAATTACCGCAAGTAACTGTGCAATCCAGATCGGCAATACTGTTTTAGTTGCAGTATCTTGCGGTTGAACCGCAGGCAGACTACTTTGCCAGTACAAGCCCATACCTAAACCACTTGCTACCAGTGCCAAGACGGTAGCACTGCCCCACTCGCTAAATTCAACCGCTGTGACATGCCAAGCCGGTAAAGGAGTTCCCATCACATTGGCCAGAATTAAAGCAGCAAAAACACCAATCACCGTTAAAAGCAGAATAATTTTTCGTGGTGCAAATGAAAGTAAAACTGCAACTATCGCAAGAGCAATAAATAAAAAATTGGCTGCAATTCCATTAGCGGCAAAATGCCCTAGCAATTGGCTCGCATTCGACAATATGCCGCCTGCCAGGAAAGGAATAAAGACCACGGCCAGCCAGCCAACGATACGCCATTTTTGCGAGGCATCCGCATCACGGGTCAAACTGGACAAGGCATTTAAAGCTGTGGTTTTAGAACGCTTTGCCAAGGCAATTTCTAAATAGCAGATCGGTAAAGCCAAAATAAGCATGGTACCTAACCATAACAGCCAAAAATCAAGCTGGCGATCAAGCTGAATCCCTACAATCGGTGCTAAAGTGGCAATGATGATAAAAGATAAACAAAATGCCATCAGCGGTGATAGCCATCGTGTCATAGCATTGTCCTGCATGATGCGTTCCTAAAAAAAGTCTTTCGCTATTTTGCCTTTCTCATAAGTGAAAATCAAAAAGAAAAAAGCAAACCATTATGCCTAATGATTTGCAGCGCAAGATTATTATCTTTTTTTTAATTGTAGTTATCTCATTTATCTTTTATGAGAAAAACCGAGCAAACCAGTTTTTACCTTTTTTCTGTTCTTTTTCTTTAATAATGCCCATCATGTTTTGTTTTACAGCACCGACATAATCAGCATCATCATGCTGAATATGGTTAATCAGCCATTTCGCCAGTACTTCATGCAATTCACCTTCAATCGCCTGTCCCATTTCAAAGCGATCACGATAAGATTCAATCTTTTTAATGAATAAATCATGGACACGTTTATGCGGTACGCGGTATTTATAACCTGCCTCTTCCTGCAAAGATTCTTCAAAAGTAAAATGCGACTGAGTGTAATCAATAATATTTTCAAGAATCTGTTTAATACGCGCACGGTCGGTATTTTCAACGATATCATCAATTTCATTGATGTAATCCAGAATTCGTTTATGTTGATCGTCAATCACATCGATGCCAGTATTATATTCTGGAACCCATTTCATTTTCATTACGACCACCTATCAGATATAAACGATTAATCACATAAATTCATAATATATTGATATTAAACAAATAAAAATGCACCAAAACAGTCGACTTTTAGTTTTTTTCATAAAATAAACATAAACCATTGATATATATCTAATTATGATATAATACCTACTAAAAGGATAAAGTATTTTTTAACCAGCTTCATTAAAAAAATGCTTTATTCAGGAGTTAACATGATTTTATAAACTATATTTTTTAGAAGTCATTTTTTAATTATATTAGATAAATATAGTACGATTATATAAAAATATCCCGAAGCCCTTAAGATTAAAATCTGGCGATAAAATTTTAAAATATTTCAACTGATTATAAATAATAAAGTCAGACATTTATCTAATAAATATCTGACACTAAAGTTTTATCTGAAATTGCAATCAATATTGATCGGCTTTAGTGATTCGTTTCAATGCCGGATTCAAGCGTTCACGTTCTAAACGCTCAACATGAGTCTGCTGTTTCCGAACCGGTCGGCCATCCTGAAATAAAATCATCTCTCCTGGTACAAAAGCGTTCCAGGTTTCATTTTGGGTTAAAGGTTCTGTGGTAATGACGGCGACACGATCTTCTGGAGTCGTCACCTGACTGAAATCAACTTCAACGTCCAGATCAATCAATTGTGCAGGTTTAAAAGGATATTCACGTACCAGCCAGTGCAATTTGGTAATTGCATACGTAAAGAGTGCCTGACCGTTCGACAGGCAGAAATTAAAGGTGCCATGTTCGGCTATTTTTGGAGAAACTTCAGCCAATAAATCGAAGACCTGATCGAGTTTGGGTTCATGATAACCAAACTTAAGTACCAGTTGATCTAACAAATAACAGAATGCACGCTCACTGTCGGTATTGCCAACTGGAGTAAAACGCCCCGATAAAGTCGGATTAAAGTCATGTAAATCACCATTATGGGCAAAAATCCACTGCCGTCCCCAAAGCTCACGGCTAAAGGGATGTGAATTTTCCAGATTGATTTTACCCTGGGTGGCTTTACGGATATGTGCAATCACATTGCGCGACTTAATTGGATAATTACGGATCAGTTCAGCAATCGGCGATTCAACTGCGGATTGATTATCGACAAAAAGTCGACAGGCTTTATCTTCAAAAAAAGCAATGCCAAAACCATCACAATGGTCTGATGTAATGCCAGCACGCTGAGAAAAACCACGAAATGAGAAAGTCACATCCGTTGGCGTAGCACAATTCATTCCGAGTAACTGACACATAATCTTGATCAAACAGCAAATACATGATTTTTCTATTTTGCATGAGTGGGCAGAGGGTTGCAAATCTCAATTCACGATAGTCATCACGATTTTATGTATTAAGACAAAATTGAGATTTCAATCATCAGTCTATTGAGCGGGTCAAAATAGTCGCCATAAAAAAGCCTCACAAGGAGGCTTTTTAAAATCACGGTTTAATGCTTGGCACGGTTAGTAATTAAAGTTCCTACTCCATGATCGGTAAAAATTTCCAATAAAGTGGCATGGGGAACACGGCCATCAACAATATGTGCACTAACCACGCCACCTTTGACTGCATCTAGTGCACAGCCCACTTTTGGAATCATGCCGCCATAAATCACACCGGTTTCTATTAAACGGTCCACTTCCTGGGTCGTTAAACCCGTCAGCAGGTTTTTATTTTCGTCCAGCACACCGGTAATATTGGTTAGCAAAATCAGTTTTTCTGCGCCTAAAGCTTCAGCGACTTTACCTGCCACCAAATCGGCATTGATGTTATAGGTATTGCCTTCTTCATCTACACCCAGCGGTGCAATCACAGGAATGAAATCACCTTGAGTAAACATTTCCAATACATCGGTTTTCACACCAACGACTTCACCGACCAGCCCCAGATCAATCTGCTTCACTGTGCCATCTTCTGCGGTTTTTTCCATCAATAGCTTTTGTGCACGTAACAAGTTGCCATCTTTACCAGTCAAACCAATGGCACGACCACCATGCTGGTTAATCAGATTCACGATGGATTTGTTCACGCTACCGCCTAAAACCATTTCAACCACTTCCATAGTCGCAGGATCAGTCACGCGCATACCATCAATACGGTCAGATTCACGACCCAATTGTTTCAGGAATGAATCTACTTGAGGACCACCACCATGTACCACGATCGGATTTAAACCGACGGTTTTTAACAATACAATGTCACGTGCAAACGAGCTTTCCAGCTCTGGGTCGGTCATTGCGTTGCCACCATATTTCACAACCAGCGTTTTACCTGCAAAACGTTGAATGTACGGCAAAGCTTCAGTCAAAACTTGTGCTTTGTCGAGGCCGGTATGTTGATATGGCATTCACCTCTCCTTATTGAGCATCTAAAATGTCTTGTGCGATTTGAGGATATCGGTCACTTAACATGGAAACAAATGTATGTCGAATATCGTTTAATCTTACAGGATTATCCGCATCAAAGCGCACGGTAAAATATTCCCCGGTATTCGATGCCCGAATAATGCCAAATCCATCTTTAAAATCAAGTCGTACCCCATCAATTTTACTTAACTGGGCACCAAAATCCTGACTTTGCATTTCGACATCATGCAATACTGCTTTGGGCTCTATGTTATGCGTACTAATATAGGTATCTTCAGTACAATAACGTTCCGGATAAGCCTTTAAGGCCTGAGATAGGGTTAAATCAGCCTGCTGACCAAGATATTCCAGTACCCGTAACGCAGCATACAGACCATCATCATAGCCAAAACCACGCCCGTCATTAAACACATAATGACCTGCATATTCTCCACCAAATACAGCTCTGCCTTTGGACTGCGACATGTAAGTCCGTAAAAAAGAGCTTCCGGTACGGATCATTTTGGCCTGTCCGCCTAGATGACGCACCGTATTCGCCACCATGGTGGAACATTTGACATCAAAAACCACTTCATGACCGGGATGGGTTTTAAGACACATTTCTGAAAATAGCGACAACAACCGGTCTGCGGAGATTGTGGTGCCATGTTCATCAATCAACACCACTCGGTCGCCATCGCCATCCAGAGCAATACCAATATCAGCCTGCTGTTCAAGCACGGTCTGCTTTAACTCTGCCAGATTTTTCTCTTGTGACGGATCGGGTGCATGGTCAGGAAAATGGCCATTGGCTTCACAACGGATAGTGGTCAGTTCACAGCCCAGTTTTTTTAACACCAGGGCTGCACAGCGTCCAGCTGAGCCATTCAGGCCATCCAGCACCACCTTAAATGGTCGCTTTAACTGGATATCGTTTAGGAGTGCCTGTTGATATTCAAGACAGTATTTCACCACAATTTCATGCTGAACCGGTTGAATCACCAGATTATGTAATAGATCAAAAGCCACGCTCGCGCTCTGACCGACCTGTTGAATCATGTCTGGACAGGGTGGTTCACCCTGAACAATCCATTTAATGCCATTGTCAGTTTTTGGATTATGGCTGGCTGTAATCATAATGCCATTACCGCCAAACTGACGGGCAATAAAATATAAAAGGGGTGTCGAACAACAGCCAATGATTGTGGCATGCAGTCCTTTTTCTTCACATACCCGTCTGATAATTTCTGCATATTGGGGACTGGTTAAACGTGCATCATAGCCGATAGCCAGCTGTGTTTGCCCAGCCTTGTGATATTGCTCAACCAATCCATAGGCAGTCGCTTGTACAATTTCAGGCGTCAAAAGTGATATTTTTCCACGAATATCATAGGCACGAAAAATTTGTAGAGGAAATTTTTTATTTTTAAAATTCATGATGACATCTTCTACTTTAGAATAACCCATGAAATGAGAATTTCATGGCATGCTGGATTAGCTCAGTATTCACAACCAGTGCATCATCTGATGAAATAAGAAGATTAATATTTAAAAGCATTTCGTGTTATTAAGCAACGGTAAAAGTTTCTTACAATTTTGTTTTCAAAATACTTTATTTGATTGAAAAATAAATCATTTGTGAAATTAGAAAACAAAAGTATTCAAATAACTTTAATTTAAAACAATTATTTACAAAAACAATAAAATATTTTTAACTGATCCATACATTAAAAATTATTTTGCACTTTAATAATATAATTCATTGTTTATTTGTACTTTTTTATAAAAAAGCTAATAATTTTAAATAAAAGCCTGTTCAAATTAAAGAAAGAATAAAACCTGACACAAACAAATAATATTGTTTATGCATCAGGTTTTGTCATCTTTATGCTAAATCAAACTTAGCCTTTACCCGTATGGCCAAAACCACCAGCACCGCGTTCAGTCGCTTCAAATTCATTCACAATATCAAACTGCGCCTGGACAACAGGAACAAGTACATATTGTGCTAAACGTTCACCCGGTTGCAAGGTAAATGCTGTTTGGCTACGATTCCAAACCGATACCATCAACTCGCCTTGATAATCCGAATCAATCAGGCCGACCAGATTGCCTAAAACAATCCCATGTTTATGGCCCAGACCTGAACGCGGCAAAATTAAGCCAGCAAAATTTGTATCTTCAATATAAATAGCCAAACCGGTTTTCACCAATACTGTTTGACCCGGTTCAATGACAGTCGCTTCATCGACACAAGCACGCAAGTCCAAACCTGCTGAACCCGAAGTCGCATAGGTAGGCATCGGCCATTCATTGCCTAAACGTGTATCGAGTACTTTCACTTGAACTTTCATTTGTTTTTTCCTAATTGCATAGTTTAAATGTTGCATGGTTTAAATCGTGAATTAACGCTTGATTAGCGCGCGTAAATTTTCCAGATAATGCTGGGCTTGCAATTTTGGATCAATATTGCCTGCCAATTTTTTCTTGCGACCTAGCCATTCCAGTTCATCTTGCGGCAATTCATCCAGGAAGCGGCTTGGGGTCATCTGTTTCATCTGTCCGCCCGCTTTACGCTGCTCAGCCAAAGTAATGGTCAAACCTTGACGGGCACGGGTAATACCCACGTACATCAAACGGCGTTCTTCTTCCACGGTTTCGGCTGCAATCGAGTTTTTATGCGGCAGAATTTCTTCTTCTAGTCCAATCAGATAGACATAAGGAAATTCCAGACCTTTGGATGCATGCAAAGTCAATAAATTCACTTTATCGGTATCTTCTTCTTCCTGCTGCTGCTCCAGCATATCCAGCAGTACCATTTTACGAATCACGCTTTCAATATTCTTGTCATCCACATCTTCAGCGCGGTTAATCAGGCTCTGAATGCTGCTATACAGCACTTCAATATTATCTAGCTTGGTTTTTTCCTGTGCCGGTGTTGCTGCATTTTCTTTAAGATAATCAATATAGCCCGCTTCATGCATCATCTGGCGAATAATCGGCACAGGCTCATCATCATCGAGTAGATTACGGGTAAAGTTGGCAATAAAATCAGAAAATTCAGCCAGTTGTGTAGTGGCTTTTTTTGGCATCACCATGGTCAGGCGCTGATCACCTGCCGCGGCCAATAACGACAAATGATTTTCTTGAGCGAACAAGCCCAATTTTTCCAGTGTCACCGGACCAATGGCACGTTTAGGCGTATTAATAATCCGTAAAAATGCACTGTCATCTTCAGGGTTAATAATTAAACGCAAGTAACTCATGATGTCTTTAATTTCTGCACGTGCAAAGAAAGACTGGCCACCAGAAAGCTTGTAGGGAATCTGCATTTGACGCAGTTGTGTTTCTAAAATACGGGCCTGAAAATTACCACGATATAAAATCGCATAATCTTTCCAGTTTTTACCATTCATCAGCTTATGGGTAATTAAATCTTTCACCACGCGTTCTGATTCATCATCATCATTACGGCAGGTAATCACCCGAATTACCTCACCGTGGCCTTTATCAGACCAGAGTTTTTTATCAAAAATATGCGGGTTATTGCCAATGACCGTATTTGCAGCTTTCAAAATACGACTGGTCGAACGGTAATTTTGCTCTAATTTAATCACTTTTAAATTAGGAAAATCCTCTTTCAACAGCGCCATGTTTTCTGGTTTTGCACCACGCCATGCATAAATGGATTGGTCATCGTCACCTACGGCCGTAAATTGCCCCATCACGCCAACCAACAGTTTCACCAACATATACTGCGCCGTATTGGTGTCTTGATATTCGTCGACCAACAGATAACGAACACGATTTTGCCACTTATCCCGGACTTCGGCATTTTCTTGTAGTAAACGGGTTGGCATCACAATCAGGTCATCAAAGTCCACCGCATTATAGGCACGCAAGTTGCGCTCATAGAGTTGATATAAATGCGCAAACTGTACATCTTCGGCTGTTTCACAGGTGGTGTGAGCCTGTTCCGGTGGAATCAGGTCATTTTTCCAGTCCGAAATCATTTTCATTGCCTTGGCAATGAGTTCCTTACTTTCCGCACCCGACAAATTATCGCGGTGCATTAAATCCATCAGAATGCGCTTACAATCATCGGCATCCAAAATAGAAAAATTATTCTTTAACGGTGTATGTTTGAGTTCCAGTCGCAGCAAATTCAAACCAAAAGTATGGAATGTTGAAACAGACAAGCCTTTCGCTTCTTCACGAGATAATAATTTGCCCACACGCTCTTTCATCTCACGTGCGGCCTTATTGGTAAAGGTCATGGCGGTAATACGATGTGCCGGAATACCACAATTCTTAACCAGATGTGCGACTTTTCGAGTAATTACCGAGGTTTTACCTGAACCTGCCCCTGCAAGTACTAACAAGGGCCCTTGAGTGTATTTCATGGCTTCAAGTTGCTTGTCATTGAGTTGACTTGCCGACGACATAGTATTTCCTCGTATTGATTGGAGCTCGATTATAGTCATCTGTGCCAAACTTGCATAACCTAAAATACAGATTTGACATTCAAAAAAAAACCACCCGAAGGTGGTTTTCTCTGACTCAATAACTGAATTATTGAATTGCGTAGATGCTGATTTCTACACGGCGGTTTTGTTCACGACCCGATGCTGTATTGTTGTCAGCGATTGGGTTAGCAGCGCCTTGACCTTGAGCATTAATACGTGAAGTTGAAACGCCTTTAGAAGCCAAGTAGCTTGCTACTGACTGAGCACGCGCTTGAGACAATGGAATGTTGATAGAGTCATTACCAGTGCTGTCTGTATAACCAGTTACAAGAATACCGCTCTTGTTATCTTCAGTTAAAGTTTGCGCAACTTTATTCAAAGTAGTGTAGAAGTTAGGTTTGATATTTGATTTGTTGGTATCAAAAGTAATGTTACCCGGCATAATCAGGCCAACAGAACCATCCGGATTACGTGTAACATCTACACCAGTACCCGCCATTTGTTGACGTAATTTTTTCTCTTTATTGTCCAGATATACACCTGTTGCACCGCCTAATACAGCACCGATTGCTGCAGCACGGTTATTTTGAGCGCTTGTGTTTGCGTTACTTTTAGAAAGACCATAACCCGCAGCTGCACCCACTATTGCGCCAATTGCTGTTTTATCGTATTCCATACCGCCAATGTTGTTGCCAGTTGTTTGACAGCCTGATAGTGCCAATGCCCCTGCTACTGCTGCTGAAATGACTAGTGCACGCATCGCATGCCTCCTTCTTGTGTTTTATCGTATGCTGGAATAATGAATTAAAAAAAATCGGCATACCATTGATTTTTTGTAAATAACCCATTTATTAGTTACATTTTGTAATATTTCAGCTGAGTGTCAAGAATAACTTCAGCACAATTTCTCCATACTTGTATGAATAGACTTTTTTATTTTAAATTCTACAATTATATTGAATACTGAATAAAAACATTTGATGATTTTCTTTTAAGGCCTTTTTTTATATGTCATCTCAAAATACCAAGCAACCGATATTAAAAAAAATATCTCGCGGGCTTACTGTCGGATCGGTCATTACTGGAAGCACTTTTTTTCATGGACCACCTGTACTCGCTTTGGGATTAACCAAACTCATTAAAAAATCACGTAAAGTAGACGAAACCAACATTCAAATTACCAACAGCTGGCTCAGTGTCAATAATTGGCTGATCGACCATGTATTGCCCAACTTAAAGTGGGATATCACGATTGAGAAAGGTTTAGAGCTCAGTATGCAAGGCCGTTACCTGATGACCTGTAACCATCAAAGCTGGGTGGATACTACGGTAAATCAATACTTTGGTTTAACCCGCATGCCACTTACCCGTTTTTTTACCAAGTGGGAGCTGATCTTTATTCCTTTCGTCGGGCAAGCCTTTAAAATTTTGGGCTTCCCGATGATGAAGCGCCATAGCAAGGAACAGATTGCAAAAAATCCGGAACTTAAAACCCGTGATATGGAAGAATCGCGTAAAGCCTGTGAACAGTTATTAAGTCAACCGTTTACCTTATTGAACTATTTGGAAGGTACGCGCTTTACGCCAGAGAAACATGCACAGCAGCAATCACCTTATAAGCATTTACTCAAACCTAAAGCGGGTGGCTTAGCCTTGGCCCTCAACATTTTAGGTGACAAAATTGATGCGCTGGTCGACATGACTATTGTTTATCCGGATGGTGTCCCAGGTTATGGCGATTTCTGGCTAGGAGAGGTCAATCGCATTGCGGTGAATTTGCGTAAAATCGAGATTCCAGACTGGGTATTAGGTGGTAATTATGAAGATGATGCTGAATATCGTGAACGTTTTCAGCAATGGGTTCATGCGCTATGGACTGAAAAAGACCAGCTGATCGAACGCATGCAGCAAGAGTTGGCAGCAAAAGCTTAAGCACACGCAAGGAAGAAAATGAAGCAAGACGACCAGATCACATCCCCCACCTTTTCTTTTGTAAAAAAAGGCACTTGGGGATGGAAAGTCGCACTGGGCTATGACATTTTTATGATGATTCTGATCATCATCAACCTGTTCTGTCTTAGTGCCAATGCCATTCTGATGAGTGATTTTGGCGGCTGGCTGTTTGACTTCATTCATCTTCCTGAACTGTTACAGTTTTACCGTAACTCATTGCGTCCCTGGGTCATCATTACCGAAAGCTGGTTTACCAGTTTTCTGGTCATTGAACTGCTGGCCCGCTGGGTAATTGCGGTCATTGGGCAACATCATAAGCGCTGGTTTTTCTTTCCCTTTATTCACTGGTACGAAATTCTCTCCATTATTCCGCAGCTGCGTTTCTTACGTTTATTACGTGCCGGGGCCATCGGCTACAACCTGCACCAGCATGGTTATAAAGTCATTCCGGACGCTTGGTATCGGCGGGCTAAATTCTATTACCACATGGTGCTTGAAGAACTCACCAGCCGTATTGTACTTACGGTCTTAGATGGCATAAAACGTGAGCTCTCTACCAGTACCACACATAAAAAACTGATTGAAGATCTGGTTGCCCATCACCGTGATATGTTTGCCGCTGCCCTGGCGGATATTTTGCAAGAGTCTTTAGGCAAAGAGCTGCAAGCGCAAAAAATCATGATTGCCGAAAATGTCGGCGACATTGTCAATCGTGCCATTGAAGATACCCCTGAACTGACCCAATTATTGCGCCTGATTCCGATTGTGGGGGGACGCATCGAGCAACAAATCCAGAGCATTGGACAACGTTTGGGAGAAAATATTACGCTAGGGCTGATTGAACCTTTTGCATACGGTCATAAAAATGAAAAAAATCTGGCATATTTAGAAATTTCAAATAAAATCAGTCAAATACAATTTGAAAATAATACCTATGTGGAAAACCTGGTGGAATCGGCTGTTTTTGAGAGTTTAGAAGCCATTCGCAAACAGGTAAAAGTAAAACAATGGCAACAAATCCTGGAACAGCATGATCAAGTTAAAGAATGATCATGAGATTAAAAATATTGAAAACGTGGCTAGAGAAAAGCTGCAATTTGTTCTAGCATTTGCTCTATTTACAACATCACTTCGACATAAAATTAATGAGTCAGAAGTCTTAAGGAATAATTATGGCTGATATACGGATTACAGGCAGAATGGTTAATTTTACCCGATTAACTTTTGACACCAATGATCACAATGCAATCCGCCAGCAATTAACTCAAATGCTCCAAGAAACTGCTTCTCATGGCACGCTGGTCATTATTGACAGCACGGTAGAACAGGAACTGATTGCACTGATTCAGCTATTGATCAGTCTGGATCTACAGCCGATGGGCGTGATTGACGGTATTCTTTCCGATGAAGCCCGGGCCATTCAGTTTCCTATTCTGCCCGCAGACAACAAACCCTTACAGCGTATTAAAGCGACCAAAGAACAAGTGGTTGAGGCCAAACCTGAAGCTGACTCTGCCCTGCCCCAAGATGCTGAAGAAGAGCCCGTCAAACCAAGTCGTGTCATCAGCCATGTGACATCTTATCACGATGAAATTTTGCGCACCGGTCAATGCCTGGTTCAGGATCATGGCGATATTATTCTTAACGCCGGAATCAATAGCGGCTCTGAAGTCATTGCTTCAGGAAATATACATATTTATGGTAGCGCACGTGGTAGAGTCATCGCCGGCGCAGGCGGGAATGGTGCAGCGCGTATTTTCTGTCATTCACTGGAAGCAGAACTGGTATCGATTGCAGGGACATATTGTGTGGCAGATGACATTCCACAACATGTCCTGAAAAAATCTGTCCATATTTACTTGAATGATCATCAAGAACTTGTCTTTGAAGTTCTCGAGTTTTAATGTATAAATAAACACCAAAAGCCCCATATTTAAAAAGGGGTTTGAACCATAACAGGAGTGGATTCGGTGGCGAAAATTGTTGTCGTAACATCAGGCAAAGGTGGTGTAGGTAAAACTACTACAAGTGCATCTTTTGCAACAGGTTTAGCCCTTCGTGGTCACAAAACTGTTGTGATCGATTTTGACGTGGGTTTACGTAACCTTGATTTAATTATGGGTTGTGAACGTCGCGTTGTTTATGATTTTGTGAATGTATTGAATAACGAAGCGCGTCTTCAACAAGCACTTATTCGTGACAAAGATATTGAAAATTTATATATTTTGCCTGCATCACAGACCCGTGACAAAGATGCCTTGACCGATGAAGGTGTTGCACGCGTTATGGATGAACTTTCTCAAGAGTTTGATTATATTATTTGTGATTCGCCTGCAGGGATTGAACGTGGTGCCATCATGGCCATGTATCATGCAGATGAAGCGATCATTGTGACCAACCCGGAAATTTCCTCTGTACGTGACTCTGACCGTATTATTGGTATGCTGGACAGCAAAACCAAAAAGGTAGAACAGAACGAAGGTCGCATCCGTAAGCATCTTTGTATTACACGTTTCAACCCTGAACGTGCCGATAAACAAGAAATGTTAACCATTGACGATATTTCTAAAGATATCTTACGTGTCCCTACACTAGGTGTGATTCCTGAATGTAAGAGCGTACTGCAAGCGTCTAATGAAGGTAAACCGGTTATTCTGTTTACTGAAGAAGCTGCAGGTCAGGCTTATGATGACCTTGTAGCGCGCTTTTTGGGTGAAGAACGTCCTTACCGTCATATTGAAGTCAAACCTAAAGGCTGGTTAGCAAGACTATTTGGAGCGTAAGAAATGGCAGGATTCTGGAGTAAACTTTTTAGTAGTGAGGATAAACCATCAAGTGCACAGACTGCTAAAGATCGCTTAAAAGTCATTGTCGCCTCTGAACAGGGTCTAGGCAAACGCTTAAGTCAGGAAAAGATTGACCTCATGAAGAAAGAAATCATGCAGGTAGTCAACCGCTATGTCCGTGGTGTAGATGAACAACACATTCAAATGTCGGTTCGTTCTGAAGCCAATATTGAAATGTTAGAAATGAATATCAATTTGCCTGAAGAGCGATAATCTGATTTCTGATTAGTCAAGCAAATTGAATCAAGGCAAAATATGAGCCTGAACAAAGCACTGCTTTGTTCAGGCGCAAGACGAGAAGCTTTGCTTCGAAGTGCCTGAACGATTTAGGTACTGCCTTAGTCAGCCGAAAGACGAGAAGCTGTGCTTCAAGTTGGCAAGGTCGAGCAAAACCGCTTTGTCTAGCCTCATATTTTGCCTTTTTTATTTTAATCAGTATACCAAGGAGATTGCGATGGCATTATCTCAGCCAGCAACGTTCAATGAAGAATGGTCAGATGAGCGTGTATTTGCCTACTTAACCCAGCTACCTCCTGCAGGCGTTAATGCTGATTTTCATGTGCTTTATCATGCATTCAAGCACATGCGTCCAAATGATTATGAGCGTTTACTGACTCAATTCGTTGCCGATGGCCGTGATGTCAATGCCACCAATCCTGAAGGTCAACGCATTCATGATGTGATTGCACAGTACCCGCGTCAAAGCGAAGGCTTTCTGGAAGTGCTTGCCAAGTTTGCTTAAGTAAAACATAAAAAGCCTGGCCGTTTGCATAGAACAGCCAGGCTTTTTTTATCAAAATAATTTTCTTTTAAGCCTTTATTTTAAGGCAACAATAGCATCAATGCCGGAAAAGTCACCGCAAAACAGAGTGTCTGCAAACTAATTACAGCCGCCATTAATCGATGATCACCCTGATATACCCGCGTTAAAATATAGGCGGCTGAAGCTGTTGGCAAACTAAAAAATACCACTAAAATCATGCGTTCTAAATAACTTAAATCAAAAGCCTGGCATACGGCAAATGCCAAAATGGGCATGATGAGCAAACGCCCAAACACATTCATCAATAAACGATAGATATTGGTTTTAAACTGATCAAATTGCAATGCTGCCCCCACTGACAGCAAACCCAAAGGTAAGCTCATTGCAGCGAGTAATTTCACAAGTTGCCCTATCCCATCAATTAAGGGCAGATTCAGTAGATTGAAACCTACGCCAACAATACAGCCGAGAATTAATGGATTTCTTGTAATCGAAATAACTGTTTTTCCAAGTGTGTTCCAGCTCAAACTGGATAATGCCAGTACCGACAAGATATTGACCAAAGGGATCGCGATAGCGATTAGCATGGCAAACATTTGCATGCCTTTCGGCCCAAATAAAGATGCCATGAGCGACAGGCCGATATAAGTATTAAAACGTACCTGGCTTTGCATATACACGCCGAAACGCTGTACCGGAATGTTATAGATTTTTTTAACCAGAAAAAGAGCCATAGCTGCCAGCAAAATTACCAGAATCAAGATTCCCAGCATGCTCGATACAGTAGCCATCTCCAGCTCGACATGAGATAAATTCAAAAAGAGCAAGCTAGGAAACAAGATAAAATAATTGAGCTTTTCCGAGTTTCCCCAAAATTCATCTGTGACAAAACGCGTCTGTTTAAGTAGATATCCCATTGCAATCAAAATGATCAATGGAAATAGCGCCATGACAATATTCATGCTCTATCTGTATCCTTAATGAAATATTTCAGTCTTTCCCTGAGCTGCATGATACTTTTGTTTTTCATGAATATTCACTTAATTTACCTGATATCGTCCAATTGTGCTCAAGAAAAAGGCCTGCATTTGCAGGCCCTTGGAAGATATTTACACTTAAATTAAAATATCACGTTTACCGTTGGCACCCATACCGCTAACAATGCCATTTTCTTCCATCTGGTCAATAATACGTGCAGCACGGTTATAACCCAGGCTAAACTTGCGCTGTAGCGAAGACGTGGATGCCTTACGGGTTTCCAGCACAAAAGATACACATTGATCATAAAGCGCATCACGGTCCGAACCACCCTCACCATCCTCAAAGCCGCGGCTACTTGGCTCTTCATCAAATGGCGTTAAGATTTCATCGACATAGTTTGGTGCGCCACGTTCACGCCATGCATCACAGATACGGTTCACTTCGTCATCGGCAATAAAGGCACCGTGCACACGTTCCGGTTCAATCTTGCCTGGGCCGAGAAACAGCATGTCACCATGACCTAACAAGTCTTCTGCACCACCGGCATCCAGGATGGTACGCGAGTCAATTTTCGAGTTCACACGCAATGCTACACGGGTTGGAATATTAGCTTTAATCAAACCGGTGATCACATCCACTGATGGACGCTGTGTCGCAAGTAACAGGTGAATACCGGCAGCACGAGATTTCTGCGCCAAACGGGTAATCATTTCTTCGGCTTTTTTACCCACTTGCATGATCATATCGGCGAATTCGTCCGCCACAATGACAATAGATGGCAATGGAGTCAGACGCGGTGCACGTTCACCAACAACCGATTCGCTGGCTTTCCAGGTCGGGTCAAACAGTTCTTCACCATTGGCAATCGCTTCTTCAACCTTACGGTTATAGTCGCTCAACTTACGGATTTTCAGGAAAGACATCAGCTTATAGCGACGTTCCATTTCATTGACACACCAGTTTAAAGCGCTGACTGCATCTTTCATGTCGGTCACGACTGGCGTGAGCAAATGCGGAATATCGTTATAGTTGGCCAGTTCCAGCTGTTTCGGGTCAATCAGGATCAGACGCAGCTGATCAGGAGTATACTTCAGCAACATCGATAGAATCATCGAGTTCACCGCAACCGATTTACCAGAACCCGTTGTACCGGCAACCAGCATATGCGGAGCTTTACCCAGTTCGGTAATCACAGGATTACCCGAGATATCTTTACCCATGGCCATGGAAAGAATGCCATCCGGATCATTGAATTTTTGAATCTGTACCAGCTCAATCAAGCGAACCATTTCACGGCTACTGTTCGGCACTTCAATACCGATATAAGGTTTACCAGGAATGACCTCGACTACACGTACCGATGCCATTGACATTGAACGCGCCAAGTCACGTGAAATATTGGTCACTTTAGAGGCTTTTACCCCCGGTGCCAAATCCAGCTCAAAACGTGTCACCACAGGGCCAGGCTGTGCTTCTATCACTTTGGCTTTCACATTAAACTCTTGCAGTTTAATTTCAAGTAACTCGGATAAACGTGCCAATTGCTCGGCAGTGAAATTCACCTTCTTGTTAGGGTCAACCTCATCCAGCAGCTCCAGACCTGGCAATGGCGGCAAATCACGACGTTTTTGCGCCACCTGCATGGAACGAGACATCGGACGACCCATGGCATCGGTTAAAGGGGCATCCAGATCAAAATCATCTTCATCCAATTCAAGCTCGTCGACAGGTTTTCCAGCCGTTTCCTGCCAAACTTCACGGAAGGCATCTTTGTTGGCAGCAATCAACGCCTTTTCATCTTCAGAAATGGTGGATTGCGGCTGCAATTGAGTATTGATTTCTGCACGCACAAAGGCTGAAGATTGAGCATAACTACTCGTAGTACGTGCCACAGGCGCTGCTGGCTCCAAGTGGTCCACTGGTAAATTATCTATTGGTAAATCATCTACCAACAGATCATCCAGATCATCAAACTCGTCATCCAATGCGCTATTTTTAGGCGTATTATGATTCAGTGATGGCGATACCGTGATACTTGCAGATGCTGTCAGAATTTTTTCTTCAGGGATGACTACTGCTGGTTCTGGATTCACAGAATTAAATGGCGTATGTACATCTGTTGCCGTTTTTCCACCCGGCACAGCTGCAAGCAATTCATCAAAAATTTCGTCATCATCCCAATCCAGATTTTGCTTCGAGGTCTGCGGAGTCGTTGCTGCAGGTTGCTCATCAACAAATGCCTGAAAATGGTCATGTGGTGTATGGGGTCCAGATTCTTCAGCCGCTTTTAACAGTGCATCAATATCTTGGTTATGATTTTGATTTTCATCTGCATGTAATGCACGCCACACTTCACCTGTCGCCACAACACGATGCGTATTTTGTTCCAGACGATGGGCTTTTTCTAGAATTTGTTCAAATTCTGCCTCATCTTCATCATCCACCAGTTGTTGCTGCGCACACTGCTCTTTTTCAACCATGTCATCGAACAGGCGCTCTGCAGCCGGATCACGAACGACTGGTGACAATTCTACTTCCTTATGTTCGGCTACTACTGTTACTTTTTCTGTGGCTGTTTTTTGTTTGTTATTTACCAATGATTTTTTGACTTCAGGATTGGTCCGGTCAAATGCAGATTCGGCTTCAGGCACATTTTTATAAAATAAGTCTTGTAAATAAGCAGGTGTCGCCTTAAGCGTAACCCAGGTTTTGTTCCACTTCACCCCAAATGCAAAGGTGAATAAAACCAGCCAAAACAGCAGTAGAAAAGTGGTTGCACCATAAATGGTTAAAATCTGGGTAAGACTTTGCCCCAACTCATAGCCAATGATCCCGCCCGACGAATTATCCAGCGTATCTGCAGGCACTTGCCAATACAGATACAACAGACTTGCTGTCGCCAGTAAAATAAAGAACTGTGCAGCATAGCGAAAAGGTTTATTCAAAAAGCTATACGGCCACCAGACCTGAATTGCCTCAACGAAGAGAAAAACTGGAATGAGCAAACTTGCCCAGCCTAAGAAACCGAACAGTAAATCTGCAATCCACGCCCCGGCAACTCCGCTGGCATTCGATACATGCTGGGTATCACTGGAAATGTGCATCCAGCCCGGATCAAAAGGCGTATAGGTCACTGTTGCAAGGAATAAATAAATTCCAAATGAAACTAAAAATAATGTCTTTATTAAGCGCTGTGCATAAACACTCGACACCGCAGTCATATACTGTCCTGTAACCAATTTTTCATTCATGTTTTTGTAAGAAACTAAGACAAAATAGTTTCACAATAAACGCGTATTATGCACCTGTTCCACAAAAAAAGATGCAATATTATGTAGTGGCTGCTGCTTAGAAATATACCAGATTGAGTATCTAGCACAGCACTGTTGTTCTATATAGCTCAAATCGATTTGTATGATCAATAATATCGACTTTAATCGCACACCACTGTTATACAGTTTCACGTATAATTCCACAAATTTCTAAATAAAAAAGGATGCAGCGGATGAGCGCACGTCACTCAAGACTGATTATTTTAGGTTCGGGTCCTGCTGGCTATAGCGCAGCGGTCTATGCAGCGCGTGCAAACTTGAAGCCAACCCTGATTGCAGGCTTGCAACTGGGTGGACAACTCACTACAACCACTGAAGTAGATAACTGGCCGGGTGATCCTGAAGGTCTGACCGGTCCTGCGCTAATGGAACGCATGCAGGCACATGCGGAACGTTTTGGCACCGACATTGTCTATGATCATATCAACGAAGTTGATTTAAGCGTTCGCCCATTTGTGCTGAAAGGTGATATGGAAGAATTTACCTGTGATGCTCTCATCATTGCCACTGGTGCGACAGCGCAGTATTTAGGTCTTGAGTCTGAAGCTGCATTTATGGGTCAAGGGGTAAGTGCATGTGCAACCTGTGATGGTTTCTTCTATAAAAACCAGAAAGTGATGGTGGTCGGTGGTGGTAACACTGCTGTAGAAGAAGCACTTTATCTTTCTAATATTGCTTCGCATGTGACTCTGGTTCATCGCCGTGATTTCTTGCGTTCTGAAAAAATCCTTCAAGATCATATTTTTGCTAAAGAAAAAGAAGGCAAAATCAGTATTATCTGGAATCATCAGGTCGAAGAAGTTCTGGGCGATGCAAAATCTGGCGTAACTTCTGTTCGTTTAAAATCAACCCAAGACGATTCAACACAAGACGTTGAAGTGACCGGGATGTTTGTTGCCATCGGTCACAAACCAAACAGTGCAATGTTCGAAGGTCAGTTGAACTTACGTGACGGTTATATCCAGGTCCAAAGTGGTACGGCGGGTAATGCAACTGCGACTTCTGTTGCGGGTGTCTTCGCTGCTGGCGACATCGCTGATAGCGTTTACCGTCAAGCCATTACATCAGCAGGTTCAGGCTGTATGGCTGCGTTAGATGCCGAGAAATATCTAGATGCTTTGGCTGACTGATTTAAATAAATCAATTCAACTCAAAAAAACCGTCCTCTTTGGGCGGTTTTTTTTTGTATGATAAAAATCATAAATGTTTATTGCCAGTTACTTTTCTCGTTCAGGCTGAATCCCATGCATCCATTAGCTCCCTCAGAATTCATTTTTCCCGACCCCATCGAGGCTGATCCCGATGGCCAGGGACTAATCTGCATCGGTGCTGACCTCTCCCCTTCTACACTTTTTGAAGCCTACACCCATGGCTTATTCCCCTGGTTTTCTGAAGGTGAACCGATCTGCTGGTGGAGTCCGGAACCACGATGCATTATCCGTCCGCAGGATTATCATCCGAGTAAGTCATTAATTCGAAACATGAAAAAGTTTGATTATCAAATCACGGTCAATCAGGCTTTTGAACGGGTCATCCGCTCTTGTGCCCTGCCGCGCAGCTATGCCGATGACACCTGGATTTCGGAAGACATTATTGAGGGATATTGTCAGCTGTTTGAAGCTGGTTATGGCTATAGTATTGAGGTATGGGATGAAGGCAAAGTCGTTGGTGGATTGTATGGCGTGACCATTGGACACGGCTGTTTTGGTGAGTCGATGTTTAGCACGCAAACTGATGTCTCAAAAATGGCGTTTTATACTTTAATGCTGATTGGACAGGAAAATAATTTGTCCTGGATTGACTGTCAATTGGTCAATGATCATCTACTCAGCCTGGGGGCCTGTACACTTTCTCGCCAAGCATATCTTAATTCGTTACAAGATGTTGTAAAACAGTCCGCTATCGATTGGAAAAAATATCAAGAGGGTGTATTTTCAAGTAAAACAATAGCGCAAAAAGCGCGTTTAATGGAATGAAAATAAAAGAGGGATTGCCATGAATTCATATCACCCAAAGTCCCTGCTCAATGATTTACAGTATTACATTACGCCACCGCATAACTGTAGTTATCTGGAACAAAAATCGGCACGTATGGTCTTTTTAGATCCTGCCCATCGCATTGACGTGGTCAGCCTGTCTGAACTTTCACGTCTGGGGTTTCGTCGTAGTGGCGATTTTGTCTATCGTCCTGAATGCCATCTCTGCCGTCAATGTTTATCTTGCCGCGTACCTGTTTCCGAATTTGAAATGAACAATGCGCAAAAGAAGGCATGGAAACGCAATCAGGATCTGACGGTCAAAATTACCCGCACAGCCGATGCTTCCAACATTCATTATCAGCTCTATGAACGCTACATCAATGAACGTCATGCTGATGGTGATATGTTCCCACCAAGTCTGGACCAATTCGAAAAATTTTTAGTACATAGCTGTACGGACAGTTTCTTTATCGAATTCTGGAAAGATGACAAACTGCTGGCTGTTTCCAGCTGCGATCCGCTAGATGATGGAATTTCTGCGGTCTATACCTTCTTTGATCCTGATGAAAGTCGCCGTTCACTAGGGGTTTTTGCCGTACTCAAACAGATTGAACATGTCAGAGCTTTAAGTTTGCCTTATGTCTATCTCGGTTATTGGGTTCCGCATTCCGATAAAATGAACTATAAATCGCAATATGTACCTTTGGAACTGTTGATTGATGGGCAATGGCGACGCTTAAACCGCTTGCTGAACCCTGAAGAAATTCAGCAATTGGGCAACTCCCTGATGACGACATTACCTTCGGGCTGGAACAACCCCATCATCAAGTAATGTCACCATTCCTATTTAAACAAACTTGCAAAATCATCTGTGCATGCTTTCACCATAATGATGGCATGCTCTTTTGATCCATCCGGATTTGGATAATAATTTTTACGTAAATCGATTTGATGAAAATCTGCTTTTTCATACAACTTGATTGCAGGAGTGTTAGACTCCCGTACTTCTAGAAAAATTTGTACGGGATTATTTTTCAGCATAGCAAGCGATGCATCCAGTAGCTTAAAACCTAGACCTTTGCCCTGCTGAGATGGATCAATCGCCATCAACAGCAAATTCGCTTCATCCAGCACAGGTTGTAAAATACAAAATCCAACCACCTGACCATTTTGTTCAATCACTGTGCTCTGATAACTACTGACAGCTTCTTCAAACTGTTTAACGGTCCAGGGATGGCTTTGGACCAATCTTTCAATCTTTGCTACAGTCAATACATCCGCAGCTTGCATCAAACGAATCATCTTCGTTCATCTTATATAAAATTAACCCTCGCATTATAAAAACTTTGTGATAAAAATCGAGTAAAAAAAAGAGCGATCATTATCGCTCTCTCATTTTTCAGCTTAAAAGGCTAATTTAGCCTTCCATTTTTCCAGTAAACCATGGGTATCGACATCATTCGGATGGAAACCTGGCTTGAAATACAACAACATTTCCTTGCCCATACCGGTAATCACGCCTTTAGATGGACTATAGGCATAGCTATAAATCTCCTGCAGTGAATCAAGGTTAAGCTGTTGATCCTGCTTTAAAAGACGTGCAAGGAAATAACTTTGTACGATAAATAAAGTGGCCATTGCAATCACCAATGAAGAAGTGCGCAGAGCATATGACTTCAATCCCTTACCAAAGACTTCTTCGAATACATCATATGCCACTGCTTTATGTTCATTTTCTTCAATTGCATGCCACATCCACATCGTTTTCATGGTTTCATCGGTCATGAGTTCCTGGATATGGGCATTGCTTAAAAGCTGCGATGCTATGGTCGCAGTAAAATGCTCAAGTGCCGTGGTTGCAGTCAAATCCACCATTTCCTGAGTAATACCCACAGGTTTAGCTATTTTCGCCATCAATTTACGTGTGGTCTGAATCACTTTATCAGTATAGCGATCTAAGGTCTCCACATCATGCCCATATCTTTGTGCTGATGCATTAAAAGCTACATGTTCCTGGGTATGCATAGCTTCCTGGCCAATAAAAGCGGAGATTTCCTTTTGTAACTCTACATTATCTTTTAAGGCAGGATGATGACGTACGGCACGAACACTGTCGATAAAAAATTTTTCGCCTGCAGGAAATAACGCTGATAGCGCTGTCATAAAGTGTGTCAACCCGGCTGAACCATTCATCCAGTATTCCGGGACGTGTTCAAAATCAAAGTTCATGCGGCGTACAGGAAAACTCGCACCAGCACGATTGCTCATATTGACCTTTGCATTCATGATGCTTTACTCCTATCTAGCAATGATATAATTAGATTCACTTTTGTTTTTCTTGATTGTTATATTACGTGTTTAAAAACTTGCTATAAGTGCAGATAGGGTCATGAAAATATCAGTTTAGGACATGAGGAAAAATAAAGCAGTGCTTTATTGCGATGTAAGGAATAGGACAATAAATTATCACTTCTTTTGTGCCACAGAAAATCACCCGACTTAAAATTACATTTTAAGTATAGAAAATAAAAACAATAAAAAAAGCGTCCCAGAGGGACGCTTTTTTTACACAATCAATACTTATGCAGTTACTTTAGCAACAACACCAGCACCAACTGTACGACCACCTTCACGGATCGCAAAACGTAGACCTGGGTCCATTGCGATTGGGTGGATCAATTCTACTGACATTTCTACGTTGTCACCAGGCATAACCATTTCAACGCCTTCTTTCAAAGAAATCGCGCCAGTTACGTCAGTTGTACGGAAGTAGAACTGTGGACGGTAACCGTTAAGGAATGGAGTGTGACGACCACCTTCTTCTTTAGAAAGTACGTATACTTCTGCATCGAATTTAGTGTGCGGCTTGATTGTACCTGGTTTAGCAAGTACTTGACCACGTTGAACGTCTTCACGTTTAGTACCACGTAGAAGAACACCACAGTTCTCGCCTGCACGACCTTCGTCAAGCAATTTACGGAACATTTCTACGCCAGTTACAGTTGTTTTAACTGTGTCTTTGATACCTACGATTTCAACTTCTTCGCCTACTTTCACGATACCTGATTCAACACGGCCAGTTACTACTGTACCACGACCAGAAATAGAGAATACGTCTTCGATTGGCATCAAGAATGCTTTGTCGATTGCACGTTCTGGTTCTGGGATATAAGTGTCAAGCGCTTCAACAAGAGCAAGAACTGAAGATTCGCCGTATTGACCAGCGTCACCGTTAAGCGCAGCCAAAGCTGAACCACGGATAACAGGAGTGTCATCACCAGGGAAGTCATAAGTAGAAAGAAGTTCACGAACTTCCATTTCAACCAGTTCAAGCAACTCTTCGTCGTCTACAAGGTCACATTTGTTCAGGAACACAAGGATGTAAGGTACACCTACTTGGCGAGACAAAAGGATGTGTTCACGAGTTTGTGGCATAGGACCGTCAGTCGCAGCACATACAAGGATCGCACCGTCCATCTGAGCAGCACCAGTGATCATGTTTTTAACATAATCGGCGTGTCCTGGGCAGTCTACGTGAGCGTAGTGACGAACCGGCGAATCGTATTCTACGTGTGAAGTATTAATGGTAATACCACGTGCTTTTTCTTCTGGTGCAGAGTCAATTGCTGCGTAATCTTTCGCTTCACCGCCGTAAGTTTTTGCACAAATAGTTGCAATCGCAGCAGTTAAAGTAGTTTTACCATGGTCGACGTGACCAATTGTGCCCACGTTTACGTGTGGTTTGTTACGTTCGAACTTAGCCTTAGCCATGAGATCTTCCTTATTAAAATACTTATGGAGGGTTAACTCCATAAGTGATTTTGGTTTTTAACTATGAATTAGTTTGGGCTTATAGTAATCGAAAGATTACTCGTCGTCACCTTTTTTACCACCAGATTGGAACTTGCTGATGATGCCTTCAGCCACATTACGTGGAGTTTCAGCATATTTAGCGAATTCCATAGAGTATGTCGCACGACCTTGAGACATAGAACGCATTTGAGTCGCGTAACCAAACATCTCAGCCAATGGAACTTCAGCACGGATTGCTTTAGTACCACCAGGTAAATCGTCCATACCTTGAACCATACCACGACGACGGTTTAAGTCACCCATGATATCGCCCATGTAGTCTTCTGGAGTTTCTACTTCAACTTTCATGATAGGCTCAAGCAAGATAGGATCTGCTTTCATGAAACCGTCACGGAATGCGTAAGAACCAGCCATTTTGAACGATAATTCGTCAGAATCGACATCGTGGTAAGAACCATCAAATAGTGTCGCTTTAATACCCACAACAGGGTAACCAGCCAATACACCATTCTTCATACGTTCTTGGATACCTTTATCCACAGCACCAAAGAATTCTTTAGGAACTACACCACCAACAACTTCTTCAGCGAACTCGTAGTCTTTACCAGCATCAGCATCCATTGGTTCTAAACGTACGTATACGTGACCAAATTTACCTTTACCACCAGTTTGACGAACGAATTTACCTTCTTGTTCAACTGTCTTTTTGATCGTTTCACGGTAAGAAACCATTGGTTTACCAATGTTTGCTTCAACACCGAATTCACGCTTCATACGGTCAACAATGATGTCAAGGTGAAGTTCACCCATACCAGCAATAATTGTTTGACCTGATTCTTCGTCAGTACGAACGCGGAATGATGGATCTTCCTTAGCCAAACGACCTAAAGCAATTGACATTTTTTCTTGGTCAGCTTTAGTTTTTGGTTCAACAGCCAATGCAATTACTGGCTCTGGGAATTCCATACGTTCAAGTGTGATGACATTTTTCTCATCACAAAGTGTATCACCAGTTGTAACGTCTTTAAGACCTACACACGCAGCGATATCACCCGCACGGATTTCTTCAACGTCTTGACGATCGTTCGCGTGCATTTGCACGATACGGCCGATACGTTCACGTTTAGATTTAACCGGGTTATAAACAGAGTCACCTTGTTTAAGAACACCAGAATAAACACGTACGAATGTCAAGTTACCTACGAATTTGTCGTTCATGATTTTGAACGCAAGCGCAGAGAACGGAGCTTCGTCAGATGCTTCACGAATCGCTTTAGTTTCAGCTTTATCGTCAAGTACACCTTCGATTGCTTTAACTTCAGTCGGTGATGGCAAGAATTCAATTACTGCGTCCAACATACGTTGAACACCTTTGTTTTTGAATGCTGTACCACAAAGCATTGGTTGAATTTGACAAGCCAAAGTCTGAACACGTAGACCAGCAACGATATCTTCTTTAGAAAGATCGCCTTCTTCTAGGTATTTGTCCATTAGCTCTTCAGAAGCTTCAGCAGCAGCTTCAACCATATTGGTACGCCATTCTTCAGCAGAAGCTTGAAGTTCAGCCGGGATATCACCGTATTCGAACTTCATACCTTGTGAAGCTTCATCCCAAATGATCGCTTTCATTTCGATCAAGTCGATCACGCCTTGGAAGTTTTCTTCAGCGCCAACAGGGATAACTACAGGTACAGGAGATGCACCTAAACGTATCTTCATTTGTTCAACAACACGGAAGAAGTTTGCACCTGTACGGTCCATCTTGTTCACGAATGCTAAACGAGGAACTTGGTATTTGTTCGCTTGACGCCATACAGTTTCAGACTGAGGTTGTACACCACCTACAGCACAGTAAACCATACATGCACCATCAAGAACACGCATAGAACGCTCAACTTCGATTGTGAAGTCAACGTGTCCCGGAGTATCAATTACGTTGATACGGTGTTCTGGGAACTGTTTACTCATACCTGACCAGAATGTAGTCGTAGCAGCAGAAGTGATGGTAATACCACGTTCTTGCTCTTGTTCCATCCAGTCCATTGTTGCTGCACCATCATGTACTTCACCAATTTTGTGAGATACACCTGTGTAGAACAAAATACGTTCTGTAGTCGTGGTTTTACCAGCATCGATGTGAGCTGAGATACCAATGTTACGGTAACGAGAAATTGGGGTTTGACGAGCCATGATTTCTTGCATTCCTAAATTTTGTTGTTTAAAACAGGACGCTTTAAGCTGCCAAGCAGCTTAAAGCGATTCGATGACAACATGGTGAAAACCAAAATTGCCACCCTCCTGAATAGGGGCTGTTTTATCCGCTTAGAAACGGTAGTGAGAGAAGGCTTTGTTGGCTTCAGCCATACGGTGCACATCTTCACGTTTTTTAATCGCTGAACCCTTACCTTCAGCTGCATCAAGCAACTCGCCAGCAAGACGTAAAGCCATTGTTTTTTCAGAACGCTTAGCAGCAGCGTCTACTAACCAGCGCATAGCTAGGGCAGTACGACGGGATGGGCGTACTTCCATAGGCACTTGATAAGTAGCACCACCAACACGGCGTGCTTTTACTTCGACCATAGGACGAACTTTTTCAAGAGTAGTCTCGAAAAATTCAACTGGGTCTACTTTAGATTTTTCTTGAACGCGATCTAAAGCACCGTAAACGATACTTTCAGCAATAGATTTTTTACCATCTTGCATTACGTGGTTCATGAATTTAGCGATTGTTTGGCTGCCGAACTTAGGATCCGGAAGGATTTCACGGGCAGCGACTACGCGACGTCTTGGCATTTTAATACACCTATAAATATGACACTTCAGGTTTATCCAGCATGAGTACAAAGTGTCATGTACATTCGCTGGCCTTACTACACGTCGCTTGAATTTCACAAAATTAAATGCAGAAATCAGACAAGCGAGACGATAAAGGATTGCGGTTCTACGTTCTTAAAAAGCTAATCTAAACAGATTATTTCTTAGGACGTTTAGTACCGTATTTAGAACGAGACTGGTTACGATCTTTAACACCAGCGCAGTCTAAAGAACCACGAACGGTATGGTAACGTACACCTGGTAAGTCTTTAACACGACCACCACGGATAAGCACAACACTGTGCTCTTGTAGGTTATGGCCTTCACCACCGATATAGCTTGATACTTCAAAACCAGAAGTTAAGCGAACACGGCAAACTTTACGCATTGCTGAGTTAGGTTTTTTAGGTGTAGTTGTGTAAACACGTGTACAAACACCACGACGTTGTGGACAAGCCTTCAACGCAGGAACTTTTGATTTTTCAATCAAAGTCGTACGACCCTTACGGATCAACTGATTTGTTGTTGCCATTTGGCAATTCTCCCGTTAATAAAAAGCCTCAAAAAAAATACCACTTTTTGAGGGCACACAATTGTAAGCGAAGATAGAAAAATGGTCAATATTCGAGGCCATATCAAATATTGACCACTTACCTGTATATTGGTCAGTAGACGCTTTTTTAAAGACGCAATTCCAGACTTTTATGCACTCTATTTTGTAACTTTTTTCTTGGCGGGCTTAGGGGCTTCATTTTGTTCAGATTGGGAAGCAGCAAGTTGCGTGCCTGCATCAACTCCTTCAACATCTGCCTGCGTATATTCATCTATTTCCGGTTCATCCACCGTGATAGCTGGTTTTTGCGGTTCAACCTGAGCATGCGGTTCAACCATGTGTTCAGCCAAATACTCTAATCCTTGTTCTACCCGCTCACTTTTACGTTCATCATCAACAATGGCATCCTCTGCTTTCTTCTTAATAGTTACTTTGGCAATCGTGCCATGCCCTTGCACCGGAATGTCCTGATCAAGTTTAAGCTCGCCGGAATTTGGCTCGTCTTTAGTAAAGGGATTTAACAATCTTGGCGCTGCCTGCGCCAACAACTCCAGGGATTTTTCATAAGCCGCAATAGGAGACAGATCCACTCCCTGATGCTGCTGCAAATAGCTTCTGGCATGGGAAAATATTTGCTGGGCTTTCTGGTTGACATCTTCCACCAGTTTCCAGCTATAGGCTGCACCTATACCTGCTCCGGCAACAGGCGTTAATTTACTGATCAATGAAAGGTTTGGGAAATGATTTAACCAGTTCCATTTCATGTCGCCATTTTCATTGACCAGCCATTTTTTCAGTGGCTCACTGTCATTGCTGGAACCCAGCATGTTTTGCAATTGTGCAGTGTCATTGGTTTGCAGCATATTGGACACAATTTTGAGTGCCATCAACACACTCTGTTTTTCAGCAATCTGGCCCAAGTCGATTTGTTTAAATACAAACTGGACAATATCCTGTTCGGTGTCTTTGTTCAATTCAAAGCCATAGGCACGTCCAACCTGATAAATCATACGCAAGGACATGAGCAGTGATAAAGGCACGTCAATCGCTGAACCAACTACGCCTGTGGCACCGGTAACAGCCCCCTGTATAGAAGCCAGCCATTTGTTTTGTTCAGCCAACGCCTGACTCAGCCGTTTGGAACGGTCGACATCTTGAGTCAGTTCCTGTAAATCTTTTGCTCCAGCCTGATCCAGTACAGTATCTACAGAACTGAGATTTGAAGTGAACTGATTTAAATGATCAAAAAAATAGTCCGAAACCTTGTCTGAAAAGTCCGGCGCAACAAAACTGGCCACACGATTCACTTTGCTGTACTGGCGACCCAGCAATTGTCTGGAGACATTGGGTAAATACTCACGCATCATTTGTTGAGGATTATCATATTTTCTGGGTTCAAATACGCTTTGAGAACGGGCACTTCCCTCAATGACATGACCGTTGGCCAAGGCCCCGGAAGCCTTGCCAGCACGCTCGGCAGCCGCGTGATTCAGTGCACTCATTCCTGTTGCACTGATCTTTTTAGCCACTCCCAAAGCATTGGAGAGGAATCCACCTGAATGTTTATTATTGGTATCTGCCATTCTTTTACCCTCATCTTCTATTCTTACAATTATTGATAAATACTAGGTGTAGTCTAAGTTTATCTCAACACGAATGTGTATCTTTTAGTTAATTATGCCGCCTAAACATTACAGATACATACTGTCGAAATAGGCATAATATTTGCCATAAGAATTCAAAACCCTTTCTGCTATCATGAATGCGACCGAAAGACATGAGTAATGCGCTGGATTGAGGTTTTTACTTTTCTGCCTGAATCAGCTGCCTTTACTCAAAAATATCACCATATAAGGGATCTTTAGATGAAGCGTGTTGTAATCACTGGTATGGGTATCAACTCATGCATTGGTAATTCTTTAGAAGATGTCACTCATTCTTTACAAAACGGGATTTCTGGAACACGTTTTAACCCGACTTATGCAGAATTAAACTTTAAGAGCCATGTCAGTGCAGCCGCTGAACAAGATTTTGACCATATTGACCGTAAATTGAAACGCTTTATGGGTGTTTGTGCCATGTATGCCTACAACTCGGCAGTTGCTGCGGTAGAACATGCAGGTTTAAGCGTTGAAGATTTGGCGGGCAACCCACGTTATGGGATTACCGGTGGTTCAGGTGGTGGTTCAACTGCATCTGTCATTGAAATGAACGAATTACTGCAAACCAAGGGTGCGCGTAAAGTAGGTCCTTTCTTTGTTCCTCGTAACATGACCAACACCATTACCGCAAACGTAGGTGTGGCATTCAAATTACAAGGTGTGGCACATACCATTACCAGCGCATGTGCTACTTCTGCCGATGCCATTGGTTATGCCTATAACCTGATTCAACTCGGCAAACAGGATTTAATGCTGGCAGGCGGTGGTGAAGAAGATCACTGGTCACAAAGCTTGCTGTTTGATGCGATGGGTGCACTTTGCTCTAAATACAATGACACGCCTGAAACAGCGTCTCGCCCATATTCGGCTGACCGTGACGGTTTCGTGATTGCCGGTGGTGGTGGTTTTGTGGTGCTTGAATCACTGGAACATGCGCAAGCACGTGGTGCAAATATCCTGGCTGAAGTAATTGGCTATGCTGCAAACAGCGATGGTGCAGACATGGTTGCTCCAAGCGGTGAAGGCGCAACACGCTGCATTCTGATGGCCCTTGAAGAAGCAAAACAGCATGGCGTTGACAAGATTGACTATGTAAACACGCATGGTACGTCAACTCCTGCAGGTGACGTGACTGAACTGAAAGCCATGGAACGTGCATTCGGTGAAGGCCAAGTACCTCCAATTAGCTCAACCAAGTCTATGACCGGTCACAGCCTGGGTGCTGCGGGCGTACATGAAGCCATTTATTCGGTCTTGATGATGCAAAATGACTTTATTGCCCCAAACATCAACGTGACTGAACTGGATGAAGGTGCAAAACCGTTTGATATCGTACTTGAAAAACGTGACGCAAAATTGAATACTGTGATGAGTAACAGTTTCGGTTTTGGCGGTGTAAATGCTTGTCTCGTTTTCAAAAAATGGGAAGGCTAAGCTAAGAAGTGTTGATCATTCAGCAGTGGATGATCAACTTCTGCCACACTGCCCTTTAAAAGGGTGAATGGATGGATGCTCCTTCTGATGCTTTCTTGTGGGTAAAAGCATTACATATTATTGCTGTGGTTTGCTGGTTTGCTGCATTGTTCTACCTGCCACGTCTATACGTTTACCATGCCATGAGTGATGATGCAGTGAGTCATCAGCGTTTTGAAGTCATGGAACGTAAGCTATACCGTGGCATTATGTGGCCCTCAATGATTGCAACACTGATCACCGCACACTTCCTGGTCGATTGGGGTGATGCAACGCGTCATTATCACGATGCACTGTGGTTTTACCTGAAAGTCGGATTGGTCGGATTATTGGTGATTTACCACTTTGTTTGTGGTTATTACCGTAAAAAACTGATCGGTAACGCGCATTATAAATCACACAAGTTCTGGCGCTTCTTTAATGAAATGCCAACGCTGATTTTATTTGCCGTGGTAATTCTAGTAGTAGTGAAACCCATCTTCTAAGCATCAAAAAAGCCCTCAATCGAGGGCTTTTTTACATCTGACAAAAACCATATCTGAGAGAAACTTAGTTCAACATTTCCTGATTACGTTTCATCAGCATGTCCTGATGACGTTTGCGCATCCGCGGTTTATACAGGAGCTGATAGGTCACGGCTAAAATAATCAGCCAAATCGGACTGATCATCAGGGCACGCAAAGTATCGGCTTCCAGACTTAAAATAATCAAAGTAAAGAATAAAAATACCAGTACCACATAGGACATCCATATCCCGCCCGGCATTTTAAAGGTTGATTGGGCATGCAGTTCTGGACGCAATTTACGGTAACGGATGTAGCACACCATGATGATGCTCCAGATACTGATAAACAAAATCACGCACAGCGAACTTGCCAAGGTAAAGGCTTCAACCGTGTTTGGTACAAAGTATTGCAATGCTGCACCTGCCATAATAAAGGCACAAGAGAATAATAAACCTTTGGCAGGCACAGCACGCTTGGACAATTGCGCTAGGTTTTGCGGAGCCTGCCCTTCCCGCGCCAAGCCAAACAGCATGCGCGACGTTGAAAATACGCCACTGTTCATGGATGACATGACCGATGACAGCACCACCAGGTTCATGATAATCGCTGCTGCACCAATGCCGGCATGCATAAACAGCGACACAAAGGGACTCTGATCCGCAGGAATCTGGTTCCACGGGGTCACTGACATCACAATGAATAACGACAACACATAGAACAAAATAATCCGGGTCGGAATGGCATTCACCGCTTTTGGCAAATTCTTTTCAGGGTCTTGGGTTTCTGCTGCCATGGTTCCGATCAGTTCCACACCGACAAAAGCGAATAAGGCAATCTGGAAACCAGCCAGAAAACCGCTGCCACCTTGCGGGAACATGCCGCCATGCGACCAGACATTACTAAAACTGGCAAACGAACCACCCGGCGCATGAAAATGGTTAAACACCATAAATCCGCCAATACCAATCAGTCCCAAAATGGCTAAAATTTTGATGAGGGCAAACCAGAATTCAATTTCACCAAACAGACGTACGGCGAGCATATTAATACCGAGCACCAGTAACACGCAGGCCACACTAATCATGGCCTGTCCTGATGGCGTAAAGACCATCCCTTCAGGCAGCCAAAAGCTGAGATAGTTGATAATAGCAGCCAAGTCTGCGATGCCAACCAGCACCCAGCCCAGCCAGTATGACCAGCCAATATAGTAGCCTGCACCCGGACCAATCAGGTCATGCGCCATATCGATAAAGGATTTGTAATGCAGGTTGGAGAGTAAAATTTCGCCCAATGCACGCATCAGGAAAAAGAACATGGTACCAATGATGGTATAGATCAATAAAATTGAAGGGCCAGCCAGGGAGATGGTTTTGCCTGAGCCCATAAACAGGCCTGTCCCAATCGCTCCACCAATGGCAATGAGTTGCAGGTGACGGTTGGACAGTTTTCGTTGTAGTTCATGCGATGATGCCTGGGCATCGTCTGCTCGTGGTGTAGTGGTCATAACTGAACATCCTTTTAACATACGATTGCGTGTAAACCATGTGCTTTACATTGCCGGTCATCCCAACCAGCGACATTTACACGCCAGGCAGCACATCGGTCTCAACCGCTTTGCTGCCATACGGGGGAGATTTTTGACATTAAGGCTGTGCCGCCGTTACCGCAATTTCAATCAACCAGTCTGGATTGACTAGATCCGCCTGAATGGTGGCACGTGAAGGTGGAGTACAACCTTTCATCCAGTCAATCCAAATGGCATTGACGATTGAAAAATCATCGAGATTTTTAATATAAAGCTGTGCAGACAGCAGTCGGGATTTATCGGTTCCGGCCAAAGCCAGCAGTTCATCAATAGTGGCTAAAATTTCATGGGTCTGACCTGCGACACCATTACCGGTGTTTTTAGGTACTTGTCCTGATAAATACACCACCTGATTGAACACTGTCACGGCGCTCATGACGGCGTTGCTATTAAACTTTTCTATATCGCTATGAGACATCTACATTTCCTTGTATCAATAAATTGAATGAATGATCTGATTTTTTAAAAATTTAATCTTGGATAAAATTGACGCGTGCAGTGACAGCACACATCAGCTCATAGCCAATGGTGCCTGAACCTGCCGCCACTTCATCAATACTGAGCACAGTGCCGTGTTTCGATGTACCCCACAGCACCACTTCACTACCGACTTGGGCACTTGGGATATGAGATAAATCGACCGCCAACATATCCATGCTGACACGTCCGACCAAACTGCTGCGTTGACCATCGACTAAAATGGGCGTACCTGTTGCGGTAATACGTTGATAACCATCGGCATAGCCACAGGCTACGATGCCAACACGCATTTCCTTTTCAGCAAAAAATCTGGAGCCATAACCTACGCTATCCCCCGCTTTAAGCTGTTGAACGGCAATGATCTCACTACGCAGACTCATCGCAGGCTGCAGGTTCCAGTCATCAATGCTATGTGTAGGGAAATCGGGAGAACTGCCGTAAAGCATGATGCCGCTACGAATCACATCCGACTGCAACTGCTGATGGCGTAAGATGGCTGCACTGTTGCTGACTGAGCGTGCACCCGGTAAATCCTGTGTAACTACCTCAAACAACTGGCATTGATGCTCAATGCCGTCGCGTCCTAAACGCTCACCGTCAGCATCGGAGAAATGCATCATGTGCGTGATGCTTTGAACATTATTCAGTTGAGATAATTGTTGCCAGATGTCGCGGTAATGAACAGCAGTAAAACCCAGACGGTTCATGCCACTGTTCATTTTCAGGTAAACCTCAAACCGGGCTGGTCTGGGGAATCGGGCTAACCATTCAATCTGATATTGGCTATGAATGGTGAAACTCAAATTCAGCTCATCACAGTCAAACAGATCTTGCTCGGAAAAGATGCCTTCAAGCAATAAGACAGGACCTTTCCAGCCCAGAGCACGAATGCGTTTCGCCTCTGCCAAATCAAGCAGTGCAAAACCATCGGCAGATTTGAAAGCTTGATAGACGCGTTCAATACCATGACCATAGGCATTGGCTTTGACCACCGCATAGACCTGGCTATTCGGCATTTTGGTACGGGCAACATTTAAATTGTGCTGCAGTGACTGGCTATGAATCACCGCAGTAATGGGACGTGGCATGTTGTTCTTCCTTGAATCAATATGACCTAAAACGGATTAGGCTGCTGAAGGATAACGTTGGATCGATAGACCTTCGGTACTGATGTCCGGTTGATGATTCATGACCAGATCACTGATCAACTTGCCTGAACCGCAGGCCATGGTCCATCCCAGCGTGCCGTGACCAGTGTTGAGGAACAGGTTTTTAAAGCGGGTTGCGCCAATAATCGGGGTAGAATCCGGTGTCATTGGACGTAAACCGGTCCAGAAGGTCGCTTCTGCCAGGTTTCCACCCGGGAATAAATCTTTGGTAACCATTTCCAGAGTGGCACGACGATCCTGGTTCAAGCCATGATTAAAACCACTCAGTTCTGCCATACCACCCACCCGGATACGCTGATCAAAACGGGTAATCGCAATCTTGTAAGTCTCATCCAGCACCGTAGACTGCGGTGCAAATGCAGGATCTATAATTGGAATGGTGAGTGAATAGCCTTTCACCGGATAAACTGGTAAATTCAGGTGTAATGGTTTTAAAAAGTCACGTGAATAACTGCCAAATGCCAAGACATAGCGGTCTGCTGTTAGCACTTGACCATCGACTACCACGCCCTTGATGTCATCGCCTTCAACCACCAGTTTTTCAACATTTTGGTTGAATTTAAAATCTACACCCAGCTCTTTGGCCAAGTTTGCAAGTGCATTGGTAAATAAGTAGCAGTCGCCGGTTTCATCGTTCGGTAAATGCAGGCCACCGACCAGTTTATCTTTGGCAAATCCCAAAGCTGGTTCTACTTTGGCCAGATCATCTTTGAGCAAAAGTTCATGCTCCACACCACACTCTTTTAACACCTGAATGTCACGTTGAACCATGTCTAGTTGCGCTTCATTACGAAAAACTTGCAAAGTGCCTTTAGAACGGTTTTCATAATGAATGCCGGTCTCTTTACGCAGCTCTCTGAGGCAGTCACGGCTATACTCTGCCACCCGGGTCATGCGCTCTTTATTAATTGCATAGCTGTGTGGATTACAGTTTTTCAGCATCTGTGCCATCCACTGTAATTGCCACATGCTGCCATCCATATTAATGGCGAGCGGTGCATGATGCTGGAACATCCATTTCACCGCTTTAAAAGGAATACCGGGCGCTGCCCATGGCGTCGAATAACCTGGTGAAACCTGACCTGCATTGGCAAAACTAGTTTCTTCAGCAGGACCTGACTGACGGTCCAAAAGAGTAACGGTTGCTCCCTGTTGTGCGAGGTAATACGCACTTGCAACCCCGATTACACCACTACCCAAGACAATTACACGCATTGCTTATCCCTAACGCATACTAGTTTATTTCACTAGTATATTTTTTGATTGATAGTTTTTTTCACTGTTTTAAGCACTATAATCTAGGTAATTTAATAGTTTCGTCGCGAAAAAATTCTAAAAAAAGGAAAATCATAATGCGTAAATTGGATCGTATAGATCAACAGATTCTGGATATTTTGCAGCGCGATGGACGGATTGCCATCAGCGAATTGGCATCTCGGGTCAATCTGTCTACTACCCCCTGTTCGGAACGGGTCAAACGCCTGGAACGCGATGGCATCATCATGGGCTATTATGCACGGCTGAATCCGCAACTGGTCGATCGCAACTTGCTGGTATTTTTAGAAATCAAACTATCAGCCAAATCAGGCGATGTGTTCGATCAGGTTGCACGCGATTTGGTGGAAATTCCTGAAGTTCTGGAATGTCACCTGATTTCGGGTGAGTTTGATTATCTGGTCAAAGCACGTTTAAAAGAAATGAGTGCCTATCGACGTCTACTCGGCGACTTACTCAAGAAACTTCCCTCCTCCGCTTCCTCACACAGTTATATTGTCATGGAAGAAGTGAAGGAAAGTTTTTATCTGGATTTACGTTAACAGTCCCAAAAGCCTGATTCAGGGTAGATACTAAAGGAACTACTTGCTTGTATTGAGTGATCAAAAAAATTGAAGCAGATCGGAAAATTTGGCTATCCGTGCTTTGGGTTGTGCCTGAGTGAGCTCTGCATCAGAACCATAACCATAGTCCACTGCGATGGTGTCTATACCATTGCTGCGAGCACCAAAAATATCATGCTCACGATCACCCACCATCACACATTCAGCTGGATCTAACTTTTCCTTTTTCAGGATATAAGCAATCAACTCGCCCTTGTTGGTACGCTCACCATTCAGCTCGCTGCCATAGGCATATGTAAAATATTGCAGCAGATCAAAATGTTCTAAAATCTGCTTGGCATAGATTTGAGGTTTTGCCGTAGCCAAATACAAATGGAAACCCTTTTGCTGCAAGGTTTGCAAAGTTGCAGCTACATCTTCAAAAACATGATTTTCATATAAACCGGTCACAGCGAAGCGTTCGCGATAGCCCATCAAGGCCTGTTCAGCCAAAATATCATCCACCGCAACATTTAAAATTTTCGCCAAAGATGCCTGCAAAGGTGGACCAATAATCCAGTCGATATTGACTTCATCGGCAATCGGATGACCTACTTTGGCCAGACCATAACGCGCTGAAGTGGTAATCCCTACTTTGGGATCCGTTAATGTTCCGTCTAAATCAATCAAAATATTCTTAATCACCAACCAACCCTTCAACCTAAATTTTACTTCACAAATACTATCGAGACTTGGCTCAAAGTTGCCTATACTAACGCAAATTTTGTGATTTAAGGACATCATTGTGCGCCCTACTGTACTTTGCTTTTCTGGTTTAGATCCATCCGGTGGCGCTGGCTTGCAGGCAGATATTGAAGCGATTGGCCAAAGTGGCGCACATGCAGCAATTGCCTGTACTGCGCTGACCATTCAAAACTCGCAGCAGGTGTTTGGTTTTGAAGCAACCTCCAAAGAATTACTGTTAGCTCAGGCGCATGCCGTGGTGGGTGACTTACCAATTAAATGTGTTAAATCAGGCATGTTAGGCACCACAGACAATATTGCAGCTTTGGCTGAATTTTTACGTGAACATCCTGAATATCTGTATGTGCTCGATCCGGTACTGGTAGCCAATAGTGGCGGTTCACTGGGTGATCAAGCCACACTGGTGAAAGCCTTTGTCGAACTGATTCCGCTAGCGACTGTACTGACCCCGAATACGGTAGAGCTTCGTGCCTTAACCGGTCTTGAAGATATTGACCAGGCAACGGCAAAACTTTTTGCCATGGGCGCCAAAGCAGTTTTAGTCAAAGGCGGACACGAGGATACCCCAGATTATATCCGCAATGCCTTATATATTGATGGCAAGCTGGTGTCTGAAACCCGATGTCCTCGCCTTGAAGGTCAATATCACGGTTCAGGCTGTTCGCTGGCCAGCTTTATTGCCGGCCGTTTAGCGCAAGGTGACGATTTAAAACAGGCTGTCAACCATGCTGAAACCTGGCTGTTTGGTGTGCTGAAAAAGGCGGAATCTCCAGTACCAAATGGGCAGCGCATTCCTAAACGTTTTTAAATCAATATTTCGGATTAAACTGATCATCAGCTGAGTACACTGGCTTGAAGATCAGTACATCTCCTGATTTTTTTACCTTCTATTTAGATGCTGTCAGAAAAAAATAAAGCATGTATCAATACATGCTTTACTGAGCATTGATTTGATTTATGCAATCAGGTCTTTAATGGTGGTGCTGGAACCGTTATTTTTTACCGATTCAATGCCTTTCTCGCGTGCCTGCTCACTTGCATACAGTTGGCTGGTACCAATAATTTGATAATTTGCTGCCTTTAAATTGAAATAAGGCTTACCATTTTTCGCTTCCAGACGTTCATAGCGGCTATCCTCAGGGCTATTTTTTTGTACGGACTCAATGCCATTCTGTGCCGAAGCTTTGCTCTTGTATAATTCGCTGGTCAGAATCACTTCCCCATTGCCTGCTTTCAAAACAAAGCGATATTGTCCATCGCTGGCCTGACTGACTTCATACCATCCTGCCATATAAAATACTCCCCTTGTTATTGTAAAAGTTATAAAAGAATCGAATTTATATGATTAAAAATACGCTATTTATATGAAATAAAAATGACTTTTTATTTCAAAAAAGCACATTTTATGATCATGATTTAAATCTGGATTGTATGATTTATCGCCTTAAAAGGACACCTGGTCATTCTTATCAAAGCCCAGTTTCTCCAGGTACAGTTTCTATCGCAGACAATAACAGGCCGCCAAGAGAATAAATTACCCCTCTATTCTCTCCCTGGCTGTTGATATTGAATAAGTAGCCAAGCCTTAAACAATTTTTTTAGCGTAAGTGGCTTTCTGCATTTCCAATATTTCTACACAAATCTGTACACTGACTTGGCTTTGAGCTGGTATGTGCTGTTCAAGTGTGTGCAGAATCACTTGAGCAATTTGCTGTTGTAACTCCAGACTACGTCCAGCCAATAAAGAAACTTTCGCATGGACATAGGCTTGTGAAACATCTCCCAAACCAATGACATAGTCGTGCTGGCAAATGGCACGGCTTTTTAGCTCATTTGCAGCAGTCACATAAGCTCCCTCAACCAGCGCCTGATTAAAGCAAGCAAGAGGGATTTTGCTTGAAAATTTTCTACATTGTCTGAATATTCAAGATGGATATGCGGCATAACAAAAATTTTTTAAGATGAAGGACTGTAGTTATAGCATGAAGGGAGTAATCATCAGATAGATTATGTCAATGTTGAATCAAGCATAGCAATTATAAAAAACCAATTCCAAAATCATGCGCAAATGGGCACCAGCTCATAGAAAAGCTCCAGCATGTCGCCAGAGCTTTTTTTGGGTTTTTAATGTAGTGAATTAAGCTTTTTTCACAAATTCAGATTTTAATTTCATGGCACCAAAACCATCCACTTTACAGTCCAGATCGTGACCATCACTTGAGTCAGGTAATAAACGAATATTCTTCGCCTTGGTTCCGACTTTAATCACCGATGAAGAACCTTTAATTTTCAGATCTTTAATCAGGGTAACAGTATCGCCATCAGCAAGCACATTACCATTTGCATCTTTAATAATTGTAGCCTGTTCAGTACTGCTTTCACCCTCTTTCCACTCATGAGCGCATTCTGGGCAAATCAGCAAATCGCCATCTTGATAAACATATTCTGAATTACATTTGGGGCAATTTGGCAAAGACATAAAAAACCTCAAAAAGTTTATTATAGCATTTTATCAGCCAATCTTCTGCTAAAACCTTATTTATATTATGGAATAAAAGTGGTCAGCAGGTGATTTAAGATTTCCTCTAAAACCTCTTTAAGTACAATAACATGATTATAGTTTTCACTCTTTGCCGCAGTGATGAGGCTGATTTTTTCATGTTCCGCCATCTGCCGGATTTGCTGTAGCAGCTCTGCTTGTGAGCGCAGTTCAGCCCTATAACATTGCTGAAACTCTTCCCAATGCTCCGGATCATGCGCATACCATTTTCGTAGTTCGGTCGATGGTGTGATTTCCTTGGGCCATAGATCAATTTTGGCATCTGCCTTTTTAAGGCCTCGGGGCCACAGCCGATCAACCAGAATCCGTTTGCCATCTGAAGCCAAAACTTCGGCATAGGCACGCTTGATTTGAATTTGCATTGTAAAACACTATTGATCTGGAATTTCAGGAGTAACCAGTAAAGTGAGCAGTTGCAAAGATTCCTGCCATCCCAAATAACAGGCTTCCACTGGAATAACATCAGCAATACCCAATTGGGTAATATGCACTTCTGTTCCCACCGACACTGCTTTGAATTGAATGACCACTTCAATGTTTCCGGGAAAATTGGGATCATCGAACTGGTCAGTATAGCGTAACAATTGATTGGGAATGATTTCATGATAGGTGCCAGCAAAGGAATGGCTGGAACCGGTAGAAAAATTGCTAAACGACATTTTATAGCTTCCACCCACTTTTGCATCCAGATGATGAACCTTCGCGGTAAAACCATGGGGGGCCATCCATTTAACCAGAGCATCCGGATCAATAAAGGCCTTAAACACCCGTTCTGGGGGTGCGCTCAATACCCGATGCAATTTAACCGTATTACTTTTGCTCATTTTACGACCTCATCTTATTGTTGTTTTTAAATGCTGATCTAAGATGAAAACTCTTGCTGTTACTCTATGACAATGTAGGACTTTAATACAATATTAAGCAGGTTTTTCACTTCCTTGTTAATCAGCAATTAAAATATCCCTAAAGAGTATAGGTCTAAAACAGCTGCATTCAGGCAGGTATTTTTAGTCTGAGTGTAAAATCCGGCTGTGAATATTTAATCTGGCATGTCATCAATATCATTGGGTTCTGTGCGGGGCTGGATGTTCATACAGTGCCGAAAACAGGATGAACGTTCATAAGCCTGCATACGTACACGCATGATGGAACCCAGAGGCTGATGTTCTTTTACCCCATGCCATGGGCTGAAAGACAGCACGTCATCCGAATAAACCCGACGTGCCGGACTGAAGGTATTTTGCCGCGGAAAATGTAAAGTTCCAATGGCCTGATGCGGTGACTCATCCTCATCCCATAAGACCGACGCATCTTCGACAGGCATACGCTCCAGATGAGTACAGAGCTGGGCGCGAATCACATATTCAGCCGTATTACGCTTGAAAAAGTCCTGTACCAGATCACGTATGCCAGAATCATCCTGAATATGCATCTGTAAACCGGTCAACTGCTTCACCGATTCAGATTCAGGTGCCACACTCATTTTGGCAATATAGTTGCCATAACGAAGAGCAGCCATACTGTGATAGGTTTCTCCCAGCACATGATGTTGACTGCGTGCCAGACCTTTTATCATCGTAGATGCCGGCAAGCCAGCGCGTTTGAGCAGATGATCCATTCCGCGCATGACACGGCGCAGGCTACGCATGACCAGTTCAGGCGTTCTTTCCCCTTCAATGATAAAAGGCAGCATTTGCATATATTTGCGTACCGTCCCGAAAGCCAGCACCGGAATATTGACCATCAGGAAATCCTGATTTTTTCCATCGCTTGAATCTTCTGGCAATAAGCGCTCGCCCGGTACATTTAAAATTTTAAGGGCAAAACCATGAGGTGCGGGTGTTTTATCACTACGCAAATCCCCAGGAGCGGCAGACAGACGCACAATGACATCATAATAACCCGGATGGGCAAAAATTCCCTGTGCCAAGTGATTGGGCAGGTTTTCAGGAATGGTCAAAATTCCTTTTAAAAAACCATGAGATTTCGCATGTGCATCGCGTACCGCATGACGATGCTTGTCAAAAACCTGAGTATGGGTTTGCGCCATATACTCTACGATGTGCTGAATGTCTGCTTCTTCATTTTCCTGTTTTTGCTCTACTTCTGGACCATAGGCCACATAGTGATTGACTGCCATGCTATGCTCCTTTTTTTCTGGGAATAGAGATAAACTTTTTTGCAATTTATGTATTAATCTAGCAAGGAGTTTTCTTTACAAAGGAAGTGCTTGGTAAATACATTGCAGGTATTTGGTAAACAATGCAGAGAGATGACATTCAAATAGCTGAGTTAAAAATCGCCACACAACCACATTAATATTAAAATCAAATATTTAAATTAAAAATTCAGAAGAATTGAAACAGATAGAAATTTAAAAATAATGAGAAACCCGCTTTTAGCCATGCAGCGCTGAGTTTCGGCTCATTTCTGATGCTTTTAATAAAATTTTGCCATTAAAAAAGCCCTAAGCATCTAAATGCTTAGGGCCTGTTTTAACAGGTTCGATCCGATTGACTTAACTTGGATCACCCCCAACCTGTTAATTTTTTTAGGAATATGGATTAACTTTTGACTTCATTTTCCCATTCTTCATCTTCATAGACATAGGCCATGCAGCCCCAGCCATCATATTCGCCATCATATTGCGTCGCAATTTTAGTGAACCATTCTTCCAGATCGACGATGTCTGAATATTCAGGTTCCATATACACATAAATGGTAATAATCCACTCGACTGTATCAGCTTCTTCATCTTCAAACAGGCTAATTTTTTGCTCTTCTTTAAGCAGATAAAGTGCACATTTTTGTGCCTGTTCTTCAGATTGAAAAGCAATGGAAAATTCAATTTCATGCGCTTCGGTCAGGTCATCGCCATCTTCCGCCATTTGCCAAAGTACATTACCATTTTCATCATCGGGGAATTGTTCAAAATCGCGTGTCATGGAGCGTTTCCTTATTGTAATTAGGTACCAGCTATATCATGCCATATAGATTAGCTCAAGTTTGTTTCAGTTTATCTATTTAACTATATTAGCTTAACTACAGCACTTGTGCTGATGAACAATCTCTCTTTCTACCATTTTTACAGATCTCTGGTATTAGCCTTCCACCCTCTGCTGTTGCAATTCACTTGGCTCAGTCTGTTGCTGTGCCTTGAAGGCTAAAACCAGGGCTGTAAGTTTAAATTCTTCCAGACGTAACTTTAAAAATGATTCATGAATTCGGGTATGACCGAATGCTTCTCCATAATGATTGATCAGGATAAAGTCATCTTGCAGCGCCTGAATAAACAGGTCCACAGTGTCATGGTCTAATTGAGATAAATACAGATCAGCTTTACTGTTAAACACATGAGTAACCAGAGCGATGGCAGAAAGTTGGCGATTTTCTTCGACATACTCACATTGCCCCCCCGTGTTTGCTGCAATGGCATTTTTTATTTTACGGCGGACTTCTTTTAACTGCTGCGCGGCATGAATATCACCATAGCCATCAATCAATTGATCCAGAAAGGTTTGTACAGGATATACATCTTGAATACCATAACCCTGAATCTTGTTTTCCAGTGCTTTAGAAATTGCCTCCAAGTTTTCTTGTTCTAAGACCTGATTATAAAAAGCACCTAATCGTTCTCTGGCTTGGGCTTCCAGCTTAAGCTGGCTGTTTTTTTCCAGTTTTTCCAGATAATGTCGAGTATTTTCAATCTCTGCCTTCATTTTTTCCAGCAGGAACTCTGCTTCAGTTTTAGTGACTTCAACAAAGCTCTCGACCTGGTTTTTTCGCTCCGCAATGTAATGTTCAATATCTACAATGTCCTGATACTGGCTCAGCTTTTCAACCCTGTTTTTTAAATTTCCAATCTCTATACGACAGGTATTTAATTGATGGTGCAGCGCATCATTTTGCTGCTCATGCTCTGCCAGATTATTTCGCGTACGATCCAGATTCACCTGTAAAGATTCAAGCATGATCTGTTTTTTTCTCATTTGCATGATTGCCCGATAAAGCAATCCCAGCAAAATGAGGGTGGTCAGGATATATAGATAAATCATTGTGGTCAGGATATATAGATAAACTATTATTATCTCAAAATTATTATTATTTCAAAGAAATGTTACGCATTATTATTCGTTTATTTTTCCATTACCAGAAAAGGGATATCATGTCTGAATGATCGTACTTTTTATTATTCTAAGATTTTCATCATAAATCAGTGAGCTAAGCAGAAGATAGCCCGCATATCATATATGTAACTTATGATTAAAATTCTAGAATGTTAAACAGATAAAAGTTTAAGACACTGATTAAAAAGGCACTTTAGCCTTTATTTCAACATCTGCTCCACTTAAAGGCTGTTTAAAAGCCAGATAGCTGGCATGTAAGGCCATACGTTGTAATGGACTCTGATAGGGTTCTGGATGATAGAGCTTGTCGCCGGTAATCGGATGTCCGATATATTGCATATGCACCCGGAGTTGATGGGAACGTCCGGTAATCGGAGTCAGTAATACCCGGCTAATGTCTTCCGCTGCAGAATATTCTAAGGCCTGATACAGCGTTCTAGCGGGTTTTCCCAATTCAAAATGCACGATTTGACGCGGCCGGTTTTCCCAGTCAGTAATTAATGGCACTTCGACACTGCCCTCAGCTTCGAGCTTGCCTTGAACCAGCGCAATATAGTTTTTTTTGACCGTACGCGCCTGAAACATTTTACTGACCGCTACTTCTGCTTCACGGTGTTTGGCAAACATCAAAATGCCGGAAGTTGCCATATCTAGACGGTGGGTAATTTTAGCGTTGGGATAGCGTTCCAATACGCGAAAATAGGCACTATCATGATGTTCAGGTAAGCGTCCCGGAACGGACAACAGCCCTGCCGGCTTTTCAATCACCACTAGGTCTTCATCTTCATAGACGATAACAAGCGGTTCCTGAGGCGGCATATACACGAAGTTATCGTTGATGGGCATAGCATTACAGCACGTAGGAGAATGGGCGCAAAATAACAAGGTCAGATCCGACTGTCAACGTCTGTGAAATACAGAGTCTATCTGGAATTATTTATTGTTTGCACCCAATTTTCCAAACGCAGGTTTAAGCTGATGAGAAAGGTCATCTTCAATCAATTGCAGTACCTGATGATCTACTTCATATTGCCTGATCGTGATTTTAAACTGACCTTGAAACCATTGACTCAAATGTAGTGCATACGTGCTCTTTTGACCTTGTCCCAAATGTTGTTTCAACCGATTTTTAAGTCCTGTGGTAGATGAACCTACATACATCACTGTGCAAGGCGCATTTAATCTTGCACAGGCATGAGTTCCCTGCGCTTTAAACATACGAAAGTGATTAAATGTTTCATTCATATCACCATCTACTTGTTCAATGATATAAATCGCCTTAGATATCGGAGGTAAATCATCTACAGTTGAAAATATAAATTCCTGAACGGGTATAGCCATTTTAGCAGCATGACAATATTGAATAAGCATATCGAGATAACGCATATAATTTATTATAGGTAAATGATTTATTAAATATTTTATCAATGAAGAAAAAGAAGAGAGATTTTTATCTTATATTTTTGCCGGAGAATTTTTGAGGGTGTTAGGGAAAACATCTGTGGTTTACTTCAACCATTATAACTTTGTAAGTTATAACCCTATGCCTATAAATTGATAATTTATAGCGTCCTAAGCCGAATCGAGACCTTGTGGGTAAGTACTGCACTCACGTTGTACGCAACTGGCAGCAAGCTACTCTTTTCGATCCCTTATCACACCCTTGAAACATATATTAGCCAAACACGGCCGGGATTAATTTCCTCAGTTTTTTAATTTCCCAAGTTTTTTGGGAATTTTTTTCCTTAAATGAATAATAAATAGAATTTTTTATCTTCCGAATTAAAATACAGGTTTTTTATTGCAGAAAAATTGGAATTACTGGAATTTATCTGCAAATCAAATTGTATCCTTCCCTGTATTTGCTCACGTTAATCCGCCAGATAATAGTCTACCGTGGACACGACACGGACTTTCTTTAAATAGGGAGTATTACTGTCGCGATCTTCAATGCTAAACAGTCCCTGATTGGCCGCCTTAATTTTACCTAAACGGCTTTTGGAATCTGCGGCAAATTTTTCTGCCACACTGCGGGCATTTTGCGTTGCCTGCTCAATCATCGCTGGCTTGATATCATTTAACTTGGTAAATAAATATTCGGTTCGTTGACCTGAATCATCGCCACCAAAGGCAATGCCCTTTTTACCCAAAGCTACAAGACGGCTTTGTGCTGCGCGCACTGCATCTATTCGGTGGGTATAGACGGTAATGGTTTGATGGGCGGTATAACGTAGCGCGACATTGGCATCGCCGCCATATTGCTGGGCATATTTATCGGTCGTAACCGGAGCCGCAGTGGTAATTTCCTGATCGCTAAAACCTTCAGCCTTTAAAAATGCCTGAATTTGCTGGGTTTGTATTTCCATGGTGTCATACAACTGGGTCAGGTCCTGACTGGCCGAGCTAAAACGGATTGGCCATACTGCGACATCAGCTTTCACCTCACGCTCAGACAAGCCCTTGACCGAGACTATACGTTCATATTGTTTAATTTTGACTGCACTACTGCCTAAGATCCATCCCGCAATAATCATCCCCAGACAAATGAAAACACCTAAAACCAGTGCAGGTTTGAATTGATTCATGCTGCCAAATTCCTCTTTTGCTTGTTTTTGATTGTAGCGGTCCTGTTTTTATAAACTTCGAAACTGCTGTTTAAAGATGATCTATTTGCCTATAAGCCTTTTAAAGTTGAATTTGGGTTAGGAATTCCGTATCAGATATAAGGCCAGAAATGGCACCAGATTAAGCAGTAAAATACCAATTTTATATATAGCCATGCCGCCATAATGGATGGCATCAAAAGTGTGATCTGAAAGCTGGAACCATTTGCCATGCAGCTGTTTCATCCAGTTACGGGCAAAAATAAACAGCAAAAACCAGATCATTAATATGATGTAATTAATGAGTAATGAACAAAGTAAAAAACGACTCCAAAAATCATCATTTATCATTTTTATAGCCTGACCGGATGCTCGCTGATATTTTCTAAATTAGCAGATTTTATCCACAAAAATGAACCAATGATTTGTATCCGGTTTTTTGAATGTAAATTTGATTTCTTCTATTTTTATGGGTTTGAGAATTTTTTAGGGGGGTCAGGGAAAACATACTGTTTTACTTCAACCATTACCACTTTGTAAGTGATAACCTGATGCCTATAAATTGGTAATTTATAGCGTCCTAAGCCGAATCAAGACCTTGTGGGTAAGTACTACACTCACGTTGTACGCAACTGGCAGCAATCTACTCTTTTCGATCCCTTCACACCCTTGAGATATAGAATAGCCAAAGACATGCGGGATTAATTTCCTAAGATTTTGCATTTTTAATTATTTTTGGAATATTTTCCCACTTTATCTATATTTGTAAAAAAATTTCCCTAATTGATATAAAATGCCGCTTTTTATTGCGCCAAACCAACATGAATCGGAATATTTTCTCCATCTCTATAAATTGCAACATTGAAGATTAGCATCAGGTTATAAAGGGCTATTTTTTCTTGGTCATTTCCGACAGCAAATCCAGTTGAATTTCCTGAATTTTAGCCAGACGATCCCACTGATGCATCAAAAGATGATCGAGTTTTTCATGTAAATGCCGAATCTCCAGTTCAGCTTTTAAGTTGACCTGATAATCATTTTGCGAACGCAAACGGTCTTTGGCTTCCTGCCGGTTTTGGCTCATCATGATTACGGGTGCCTGAATGGCGGCCAAACAGGACAGCATTAAATTTAATAAAATGAAGGGATATGGATCTGCAGGATGTTTCACCATTACCACGGTATTGATCAAAATCCACAGCGCCAAGAAAATGGCAAAGCAGATCAAAAAGGTCCAGCTACCACCGAAACTTGCAATTTTATCGGCCAGTTTTTCTCCAAAAGTCCAATTCTGATCGAGCTTGTTCTCTACATTTTTGCTGATCAGCTCATGCTGCTGCATACTGTTCAACACTTCATATTCCAGATCAGTGACTTCACCTTGTTCAGATTTTAAAATGGACTGTACATACTGCATACGGTATTTGGTTAAATCGGCTTGGCAGATAAAGTCGCTAGGTGACCACTGTGGAAAGTCCTTTGAAATTTCCTCTGTAATGACTTTGCGAATTGTTCCGATCGGGATAAGATTTTTTTTAGGAAAGCTTTTTTTGCAGACCATGCATGTTTGACATTCTGTTCTTCCGTTCATACCCCATACCTTCTGTTTCATCTATACTTCAATATGCCGTAATGTTGATCATTTCCAGACTTAAATAAACACTTGTTTCTGGTCATATTTTGCCAGGACAAGCTTGGTTTTAACTTTATCCCTTCCATATTTTTAGGCTAATTTTAAAGCAATAATCCAGCAACTTTAAAGATAAATATGCCAGATACTATAGGCCTATAGCAGTGAGCCCTTATGTTGTTTATTCGTTTATAAACAAAAATTTAAACCAAAGCCAAGCTGTGAATTCCACTGCCCTTTATCGCACATAGAGCTGTTTAACATTCTGATTGATATAGACATTTAAGCCATCGCCATATTGCGCCAGCTGTTTCATATTTTCAATATGCTGATAGCCGGCACTGGCATAGCTATAGGTATAAATTTTTGATTTTTTCTTAAATTGAACATGAATAAACTGATTGCCAATTTCATAGCTGGCCACACCAGAGTCGTGGTTCAGATCAAGATAATGTTGCAATTGGGCGCCCTAAATACCGTGAATATAGAGTTTAAGATGAGGGTGTGTTGAGTATTTTTCAAACAATTTACAATAATCAGTCCATAGATGAATGGGAAGCGATTTCTATTCGCCAGTTATTCCTATCTATTTATATTTATTCAAAACCTGATCTAAGATTGAAACATTTTAGTGTTCCTTAGCCAAATTAATAAGCCGCCCAATAAAAAACTCCGCCAGTCAGGCAGAGTTTTTCATTTTCAGATTTAAATTATTCCTTACAGCACTTGCTACAGCCTTCTACTCTTTCTGTTGGCCAGTTCATTCTTGCGCGTTTATAGGCGAGTTCATAATTTGCAAAGTATCCAATCAAAATCTGGTCATCCGATTTTGGCAGGTTTTCGCAGCCCAGTGTCGCATTGTGTATATAGTGTATGCCTTTAGCTGCAGGTTGTTCATCTACAATAAATTTGATCATTGATAGTTCCCCGAATAATTTTTATAAAGTTGAACCACAATAAACCCATATAAAATTTATGGATTTAATTCCATAATATAATTATGCCTTTATTGGGTAAAAATCAAGCGGTTTTACATGAAATATCCGTGACATTCTTTAAATAAATATTTCTTAAAAATTTTGCATAAACATATATTTTATTTACATTTAAAAGCAGGTTTTTCCTGTGATGTTCTTGTCCAAAGCCCACCCAAAATATCAGCATAATAATCAGCATCCTGACACATCGGGGCACAGGCAAAGCAGAGACAGAATGGATAGCAGAGTCACCCCAATTCATTCAGCTGTGGAAATCATAGAATTTGTAATTCCGCCTGTAGCCGCGTTTGATAGACTGCTATAGAATGCCCAGCCAACAAAAAAGCCCTATAGATGAATAGGGCTTTTGTTCAAAACAGAGGATAACTGTTTGATAGGTGCTGCTTAGGCAATTTTGTTGTTAAATTGATTGCCAAGGCATTTGGTACACGGTGGTAGACGATCAGTACCAATTTCTAAGTAGGTGCGGTGTCCGCATTTGACACAAAAATAGAAGCCTGTTCCGGGTTTAGAGCCAGCAGTAACCATTTTTGTTCTCCATAGGTTTTAGAAATGGTGAACCTAGTATACCCCTATCGTGATGATTGTCTATTGGTCATTTCGACAATTGATAATGGCATTTCGGCGAAGCATACTTATCAATTAACTTAATTTTTAGTAATCAGCGTTGATATAATTACATAAACGCTCATTTTCATTTTCTAGCCAATCTTCAAAAATTTCTAAATCCATAGCCTTATATAGCATAAGTGAAAGTGATTTATTATCCATAATTAAATCCAAACCACTTAAACAAAACATCCAAACTGATTCAAAATTCTCACTAAAAAAGTTATCAAGATCATCCAGTAACTTACAAATTTGTTGAAATTTTTTTTTATCTAAAGGGGTTGATCTAAAATGAACACTATTTTTATAGTCCGACATTGTTGCTGGAATAGCACCATAGTTTTCTAAATGAAAATGAAATGAATGCCCTTTTTTCTCAAAACCACCATGTGCAAAGGTATTTCTATATCGCTCCTTGATAGTATTCAATTCATCAAATATTCTTTTAGCTTCACCTTTTAATCCTAAAACTTCCACATATTTTTTCGACCATATTTCACCTATGAATTTTTTCATATCGTATGATTGATTTGATTTTACAAATGGTAAAGATAAGACTAATAAATGTTCCAATCTACTAAAATAGGAGTCAATCATTGCCAATGCATTATAAACAGCATGTATATCAAATTCTTTTTTGCTTAAATACAGATTCATAATTTCATTAAAATCAGCATTTTTTTTATTACAAAAAGGTTTTTCACTAAATAGATCTTGAGCTTGTTTGCGAAAATATAAGTACTGATTATTTAATTTATGAAAATTATTTTGAATCGTAAAGTTACTTGATAAAATTTGATCTTCGCCATATTTTGTTAAAATATCTTTTTCAATATATTTAATATTTTTCTTTAATTTATTGATAATTTCAACTTGATATTTTGCTTCCCCCTCTACTTTTTGACTATACATTCTCATACCAAATTTATGAGAACTTATTAAATTCACAATCCCTTTATATTTAAAAATTATTCCCCAATGCATTTTATCCCATCTATAAATGGGGCTAAACTTACATATTTTATGAAGAGTAAATAAAAGAATTGCCTCAACTGGAAAATCCTCACGAGAAATAGAAATTTGAGTCTTATCATCAAGCAACTCTTCAGCTATACAATCAACATACGTAAAATCCTTAAATATAATATTTAATTTATTCTGTACCTCTTTTTCAAATTGCATAAAAATTTCTCAAATAAAAAAATCCCACTTAACAGTAGGATCTTTTTACAACAATATCAATAACTTTAACCTCCCCACTTGCGAAGCAATGCTTCTCATCTTTTAAAAGAGGGGAAAAATCCATTACTAATCAAATTGAAGTTTGATACGCATAGCTCCCTCCTTTCTTAAAGGAGGGTTGGGGTGGATTAAAAAGAAGTAACTTAAATCAAGCCACATTCCCTTCCAAGAAGTCCTGCGCAAAGCGTTGCAATACCCCACCCGCCTCATACACAGAAACTTCTTCTTCGGTATCCAGACGGCAGGTTACAGGCACTTCAACAATCTGGTTTTTACCATCATCAGTTGAACGCTCAATCACTAAAGTCAAGGTCGAACGTGGCGCAATATTACCTACTACGCTATACAGTTCCGTACCATCCAGCTTCAACGTTTTACGGTCTGTACCCGGTTTAAACTCCAGCGGTAATACGCCCATACCCACCAGGTTTGTACGGTGAATACGCTCAAAACCTTCTGCTACAATGGCTTCCACACCAGCAAGACGCACACCTTTAGCTGCCCAGTCACGGCTAGAACCCTGACCATAGTCCGCACCCGCAATAATAATCAACGGCTGCTTACGGTTCATGTAAGTTTCAATCGCTTCCCACATACGCATCACTTCACCTTCCGGCTCCACACGCGCTTTCGAACCCTGTTTGATGGTACCGTCAGCACGCACCACCATTTCATTGAACAGTTTCGGGTTGGCTAGCGTTGCACGCTGTGCAGTCAAGTGGTCACCACGGTGCGTTGCATAAGAGTTAAAGTCTTCCTCAGGCACACCCATTTTATGCAGATATTCACCCGCAGCCGAATCCATAATAATCGCATTTGATGGCGATAAGTGGTCGGTGGTGATGTTATCCGGCAAGATCGCCAGTGGACGCATATTTGTCAAGGTACGCGGTGCAGCCAAAGCCCCTTCCCAATATGGCGGACGGCGGATATAGGTACTTTGCGGACGCCAGTCATACAGTGGACTTGCCGCTTTTTCACGCTCGCCCAAATCAAACATCGGGATATACACTTTCTTAAATTGCTCAGGTTTTACAGCAACTTTCACCAAGGCATCAATTTCTTCATCCGATGGCCAAATGTCTTTTAAGTAAATCGGGTTACCGTCTTTGTCTGTACCTAAAGCATCTTTTTCGATATCAAAACGGATGGTACCGGCAATTGCATAAGCCACAACTAAAGGCGGAGAAGCCAGGAAAGCCTGTTTCGCATAAGGATGGATACGACCATCGAAGTTACGGTTACCTGAAAGTACCGCAGTGGCATACAGGTCACGGTCAATAATTTCTTGCTGAATTTTTGGATCTAGCGCACCCGACATACCGTTACAAGTCGTACATGCATAAGCGACAATACCAAAACCGAGTTTTTCCAGATCGTGCAGTACACCTGCTTCTTCAAGGTAAAGTGCAGCTGCTTTAGAACCCGGAGCAAAAGATGATTTCACCCAAGGCTTACGGGTTAAGCCCAACTCGTTTGCCTTACGTGCCAATAAACCGGCTGCCACTGTATTACGCGGGTTAGAGGTATTGGTACAAGAAGTAATCGCCGCGATAATCACCGCGCCATCCGGCATTAAACCTTCTGCTTCTTGTGCGCGAGCAGCTTCTAAATTACCTGCAATCCCTTTTTCTTTTAAGTCAGCCGTTGATACACGTGCATGCGGGTTCGATGGTCCGGCAATGTTACGAGTTACAGTCGATAGGTCGAAACGCAGTACGCGTGGATATTCCGCCTGTTTCATGTCTGAAGCCCAAAGACCAATTTCTTTGGCATATTGCTCAACCAGTTTCACCTGGTCTGCTTCACGACCGGTTAAAGTCAGATAATCAATGGTGTTTTGGTCAATATAGAACATCGCCGCAGTCGCGCCATATTCAGGCGTCATGTTGGAAATCGTTGCGCGATCACCCACAGACATGCTGTCAGCACCTTCACCAAAGAATTCCAGGTACGCACCCACGACGCGTTCTTTACGCAAGAACTCCGTTAACGCCAACACGATATCGGTTGCAGTAATGCCCGGCTTGCGCTGACCTACCAGCTCTACACCAATGATGTCCGGCAGACGCATCCAAGACGCACGGCCTAGCATCACGTTTTCAGCTTCCAAGCCACCCACGCCGACAGAAATCACACCCAAAGCATCGGTATGCGGCGTATGTGAATCTGTACCCACACAGGTATCCGGGAATGCCACACCTTCACGCTTTTGAATCACCGGAGACATTTTTTCCAGGTTGATCTGATGCATGATGCCGTTGCCCGCAGGAATCACATCGACATTTTCAAATGCGGTTTTGGTCCATTCAATAAAATGGAAACGGTCTTCGTTACGACGGTCTTCCACCGCACGGTTTTTAGCGAAGGCATCCGGATCAAAACCGCCGTATTCCACAGCCAATGAATGGTCAACGATCAGCTGGGTTGGAACAACCGGGTTGACTTTAGACGGATCGCCGCCCTGATCGGCAATGGCATCACGCAAACCTGCAAGGTCAACCAGTGCGGTTTGCCCCAGGATGTCATGACACACCACACGTGCCGGATACCAAGGGAAATCGTGATCTTGCTTACGTTCAATCAGCTGACGTAAAGACTGTTCCAAAATAGCAGGATCACAACGGCGTACCAGCTGTTCGGCCAGTACTTTCGAGGTATAAGGAAGTTTTGCATATGCGCCTGGCTGAATATCTTCTACGGCTTGGCGTACGTCATAATATTCGAGCTGGGTACCTTGCAGTGGTTTGCGGTAGTTGTTGTTCATAGCTTACCTGCCTCTTGAATCATTTTTTCTTTACTACGTAATTGTTGTTGCGAGTTACAATCGGTTCAACGGCATAGTACACCGCCGAAAAGCCATTTCCCAAATCTTTTATATTTCATATATTTAGGTATAAAAACAGGTGTTTTAGAAACATATTGTTACATAATTTTTGGGATATTTGCTCTAATCGTGCTTTTTTTCGAAAAATAGCGGGAAATAGGCCTCATTCTTTAGTATTAGATGTGCCTAAGCGAATAATAAACAATCTTGTTCTGTAATATTTATCCCATTAGGTTAGAAAAGATCTTCACCTTACAAAAATTGATCAGGGGTAAAAAATTTTAGTCGCCATTTTTGCGTTAGAGCAGCGATTTTAACGCTGATGATTTTGTCGCTTAACCGCATTCATTTAAATAAAACTACATATTTCTGAATTTCAGTAAAGCTATAGCAATCTGGGCTTTTTGTTTGCCTATCTGCCCTGCATGCTGCAAAATATCTGCACTAATGATTTGTGAAATATATCCAGAGGCTAGTCATGTCAACGTCTACTGCTTTTACACTATTCACTTTAAATGGGGTAGATGCACAAAAATTCCTTCAGGGCCAAGTGACTTTAAATGCTGAGGCATTAGCCGAAAACCTGACTCGCTATACCGCGATCTGTAGTTTAAAAGGACGAATCCAGTTTGGCTTATGGCTGAAAAAAATTAATCCGGAAAGTTTTGAAATTGTGGTCACCGACGATCAGGCCGAAGAATTTGCCAAACATATTAAAAAGTTTGGCGCTTTTTCGAAAATGAAACTGGAACAAGTCGGCCGAGTTTTCCCTACGCTCAATGGCGATAGCACCGATTTTTCTAGCACTGAAACCGATATCGCTGCTTGGCAGCTTCAAGCGATTGAAGCCGGTCAGGCCTGGATTGAAGCGACAACGGCACAAGAATTCCAGCCGCAAGAACTGCGTTTACATCAGCGTGAAGGTGTACATTATGACAAGGGCTGCTATTTGGGTCAGGAAATTATTGCACGCCTCTGGTTCAAGGCCAAACCGAAACACTGGCTGCATTTGGTGCAAGGTAGCGGTGATGCTCCTGCTGCTGCAACCCAGTTAAACAATGATGTTGAAGTGGTCAACAGCATTACTGTGGATGGCGGTTATAAAGCCCTGGTCGTGGCAAAACCTGCTGCGCTTGAAGAGCTGGGATTACAAGTTCTAGATTTGCCTGAAGCCTTAAATGGTGATGTAGCACGTCCACAGTAAATATTGAAACTTTAGATATTTAAGCTTTAGATATATGCTGCACTGAGCCTCCATCTTTGGAGGCTTTTTTATGCATTTGAAGGGATACTAAACCGATCACATTTCCGGATTAAAAACCATGAAACAGCTTGTTCATGTCTTTGCAGACATATTCTTTAAATGAATAATCACGCGCATGCTTGGCATCAAATTTTGCTTCAAGCTCACCTTTTTTAAAAATATAGACACGGTCATCTTTACTGACCAAATATTCAGCCCCCAGTTTCATCAGCAAAACATCCATTTTTTCTTCTTCAGGAATATTGCTGTCCAAATTGACCCGATCATAGGCGCGTTTAATGGCTTTAATGAACATTTATCTACTCACACATTAATTCAGCCGCGATTTAAACAAAGATTGGCTGAAAAACAAAGTGCCGTTTCGCTGCTGAGTATTTTTCTCTGATCCTTGTGCTTGATGGTTTTAAATTTTAAGCATAAAACAATTCATCTACAAAGTCCTCATCCTATTTAAGCTTGCTTTAAGATTTTCTACCCAAAATCGAGCCAGTAGAAATTATGTAAATATCTATGAAATATTATGGTAATGCACCCCTCATGTATTTACATTCACATAAATAAACTTATGATGTTAAAGGAAGGGTTCCATATTCATTTTTAAGCACATAAATGGAATTAAGATTATGTTTATAAAAGGTTTTTTAAAAATATGAAAAGAATTATACTTGCCAGCCTGATCGCTTTGTCTTCAAGTTTTGCGATGGCTGAAATGACAACCACTTCTGTTGATCCTGCATTTGCCAAAGTAGAAACACTGGTCAAAGCCAACGATATGAAAGGCGCTTATCAGGAGCTGGATAAATTAGCAAAAACAGGAAATGCACAGGCACTTTATAATTTAGCCTACCTGACTCAAACCGGTCAGGGCACCACCAAAGATGAGAAAAAAGCCATCCAGCTGTATCAAGAGTCTGCAAACAAAGGCTATCCGGTAGCCAACTATGTCCTAGGTAAAAACTACATGACCGGTACTTTAGGTCTGCCCCAAGACACTAAAAAGGCCAAACAGTATTTAGAAAAGGCTGCCAAGCAAGGTTTTGATGATGCCAGCGTAGATTTGGCCGTATTACTGTTTTCTGAAGGTACACCAGCATCAGATAAACTGGCTTTACAAAAATTGGACCCGCTGATCAAAAAAGGCAATTATCAGGCCATTCATGCCAAAGCGTTATATGACATCAGTCAGGGTTTCAAAAACAAAAACGAAGCGCCAATTAAGCAAGGCTTAAAAAGCATTCAGGATCTGGCACAAAAAGGCTATATTCCCGCTTTAATGGCTGTAGGTAACATGTTTGCCAACGGTAAAATCGTTCCGCAAAACCTGCCTGAAGCGAAAAAGATTTTTGAGGCTTTAGCCAAAGAAAATATCCCGCAAGCCAAACAATCTTTAGCTGTGGTGGATAAAATGATTGCCGAACAGGCCAAAAACCCGCCTAAAGCTACTGCTGAAAAGAAAAGCTAATTACTGCAGAGATGATTAAAAGCCTCATTCCAGGGGCTTTTTTTATAGCTGTTATTTTGTTGCTATTCATGCTGACCGTAAAATTTTAAGCCCACCAGACACTAATTAACACACTCACCACAATAAATCCTAAAATGGTACTCATCAATAAAGGAGTTAAAGTTTTTTCATTTAAACCATACGCTTGACCTAACATAGCAAAAATGGTCGGCATCGGCAAAGCGGCAATAAGCGTTCCAGCATAGACCATTTCCTGACTCACATTGGTTAAATAATTCAAACCCAGAAACATCAGCAAAGGCATGATCAGGTTACTGGAAATCACCAGATAAAAGCTTTGCAGATTCACATATTTCAGCGTCAATCCCACAATCCCACCACCAATCGAGAATAAGGCCAAAGGCGATGCAGTTTGTCCAAGCAGGGCCAAGACCTGATCCAGCTGTTTAGGAATATGAATCTGAAAGATGGCGCAGGCTATCCCCAGCATGACGCCCATAAACAAGGGATTTTTCAATAAAGTAACTACTGTGCTCTGGAGGATTTGGGCAAAACTGGCCTTTTGTGAATTTCCCAGTTCCGCCAGAATCAGTACTGCCGGAATGAGCAGCACACTTTCAATGATTACCACCAAAGAGGTATAGGTCATCGCCTTTTGTCCCAGCAGCAAGGATAATACCGCCGTACCAATAAGCCCGGTATTCGACATGGCCGCACCTAGCGACAAAACTGAAGACTGTGAACGGTCATTTTTAAAGTAATGTGAAACAATAAAAAATGCCGCAGCATATAAAATAAAAGTCACGCCGCTATAGACAAGAAAGTATTCGGGATACCAGATTTCATGCAAATCTTTTGCGGCCAAGGATTGGAAAAATAAAGCAGGTAGCGCAATTTTAATGACAAAGGCCCCAACAGCATTAACTTGCTCTTTTGTTAAAAGCTGAAACTTTACCGAAAAATAACCTAAAGCTAATAAAAAAAAGATCGGCACGATGACCGTAAAGACCATATGGAATTCGTCCTTTCAATAAATAAAACTACTTGCCCAGACTCCGACTCTTTAGAGTCGGAGTCTTAAAACATTCAAGCGAAATATCGGGATGAAGTATTAAAAAGCGCTAAACAACGCTTTTAATCCACGCGGCTGACAGCGCAAATATTGTGGTGCAATTTGAATATTTTCACCCAACTCTGCGGCAGCATGCCATGGCCAGCGCGGGTCATACAGCATAGCACGAGCTAAAGCAATTGCATCAGCTTGCTGATAATGCAAAATTCCTTCGGCCTGCATGGCTTCAGTAATTAAACCCACAGCAATCACGGGAATACTGACGACCTGCTTAACAGCATGAGCAAACGGAACCTGATAATTGGCTTCCAGATGGATATTCTGATCGATATGCAAGCCACCACTCGACACATGGATATATACCGCCCCCAATTGCTCTAAAGCTTTGGCCAAACCGACCGAAGATTCGACATCCCAGCTAGCCTGCCCCTCCATCCAGTCTGTTGCAGAAATACGCACGCCTATAGGGTAGCCTTCTGGTACCGCATTTTTCATGGCCTGAAAAACTTGCAGCGTTAAGCGAATGCGGTTCTCGAAACTGCCGCCATATTCGTCCTGACGCTGATTCGATAATGGTGACATAAATTGATGCAGCAAATAACCATGTGCTGCATGCACTTCAATTAAGTCAAAACCGGCATCCACGGCACGCTTGGCAGCATCAGCAAAGTCTTGAATCACTTGCTGGATTTCATCTTTACTCAGTGCATGCGGTGCATGATCGGCTGGATTAAAGGGAATATCACTGGCAGAAACTGTTTGCCAGCCATGAGTCTCTGCCGGCTTAAATTGACCTCTTCCATTCCAAGGCTTATCGGTTGAGGCTTTACGCCCTGCATGTGCCAATTGCACAGCAAATGGCATAGGCGAAAGTGTCTTTATTTTTGTCAGTAATGCCTTAATCTGATCACGCTGTGTATCATTCCACAGTCCCAAATCGGCATAACTGATCCGCCCTTCCGCTTGCACTGCGGTGGCTTCAACAATACATAAACCGGCACCAGACAAGGCATAATTGGCCCATTGCTGCTCATGCCAATAGGTCACTTCCCCTTGTTCAGTTGCCGAATACTGACACATTGGAGCAATTACGATTTTATTGCTCAGTTTTAACGAACCAAATTGAATTGGTTGAAATAATAACGCCACGTTTAGCCCCTGTTAGAATACCTTGCTCACACTTAATCCCGCACTCCAGTTCAAACCGTCCGCGGGTTCAAAGAAGCGTCCATTACCCTCATTTACAATCACTGAACCGACATAGTCTTTATCAAACAGATTATCGACTCGCGTAAAAGTCCGGACTTTCCAGTCGGCCTGTTTCCAGACATAACCGGCATTGGCCGAAATGATGCTATAACTTGGTGCGGCATCGCTATTTGTATCATCTACATAGACCTGATCCATATAGCGGACATCAACACCCATATTAAAACCGGTTTCCGGCTGCCAGCCTAAAGAGGCAAAGGCCTGATTTTTAGCGATGCCCGGAATCTTGTTGCCTTTCTGCACCGTACTGTCCGGAATTGCTGCATCAAATGTAGCATCAATATAGCTGTAGCTGGCCTGAGCAGTTAAATCACGCCATAGATTTTTGTTCCAGGACAGTTCCAGCCCTTCACGCAGCGTTTTATCCGCATTCTTATAGGTCGCACGGCCATCCACTGTTCCAGCAGAAACAATATCTTTTTGTGTTTTGCTTTGGAAGACTGCAGCCGTGAAATTGCCCCACATATTTTGTGCTTTCACACCCAGCTCATAATTATTACTGCTGGCGGGCTTTAAATTGAAATTCATGCCATCATTTGCAGAATAGGCCATTTCAGTAAAGGTCGGTGTTTCGAAACCTTTGGCATAACTGGCATAAGCATTGAACCGGTCATTCATTTTCCAGCTTAAAGCCACTGAAGGTAGCATCTGGTTATAGTCGGTCTTGCCGCTATCGTCGCCATTGCCTGTGACAATATAGTGATCGTTGGACTGGTAATGTACATTGCTATAACGCAGCCCTGTGTCCAAGGTCCAATTGGGTAAAAAATCCCACGCGGCTTGAAGATAGGGATCTAAATTCCATAAAAAATTCTGTTCATCACGACGTAGATTCCCTTTTACGCCAAACTGCCGATTGGCATCAAAGTTTTCATAACCCTGGCGGTCTTCATCCATATAATCAAAGGCCAGACCCGCGGTCAGACGCGTATTGGGTAAAAGATTCTTTCCAGTCCAGCGAATATCAGTGCCGTAATAATCACGGCTGAAATCAATCACACCGCCGGCATGGCGTGGGTTTATTTGCGCTGCCGAAGGAATCGACTGATACTGGGTCACTTCACGATGTCCCAGATAAGCCATAGCATACAGTTCATACTGATCATTGATCGGTTTTGACCAGGTCAGACCGGTCTGGGTTTGATTAATTTCCTTGCGCACGTCATAGATATTGTTCGCATCATTGACCTGTTTGGGATTGGCTTGCCACTGCTGGCGGGTCAAACCTTGCGGATCATCGGCATTTATATCAACCTGATTCATAATCCAGTTCAGTTTAGAGCCGTCATCCAGATCCCAGGTCAGTTTGGCATTACTCAGTACTTTATGCGCAGCACTGTGGTCACGGTAGCCATCAGTATCAAAATAAGAGGAACTGAGCACATAACTCGGCTCACCGGCCCGATCTGCACCACCTTGCAATATCACATTGGCACGGCTTTTATACTGACTGCCAGCAGAATAGCCCAATTCAATGGAATCTTTGCCTTCTCCCTGTTTGGTCGTAGTCAAAATCGTTCCGCCAGAGGAATTGCCATAAAGCGTAGAAAATGGCCCACCCAGTACTTCAATATGGTCTAGACTGCTTAAATCAATATTTGAGGTCTGGCCTTGTCCATCCGGCATGCTCGCAGGAATACCATCGACATATAAACGGATACCACGCACACCAAAAGTTGAACGTGCACCAAAGCCACGCATGGAAATCTGTAAATCCTGGGCATAATTTTCACGGTTATTCAGCTGTAAGCCAGGTACACCTTTTAAAGTTTCAGAAAGATTTACACCCAGGTGATTCGTATGCTTATTTTGTTCGATTCGATATACTGAAGCAGGTGTTTGCAGCCCGTCAGTATCGCTACGTGTCGCTTCTATTTTAATGACAGGAAGCAAAACCGGGTTCGTAGAATCAGGAGCAGCATAAAGATGCTGGCAGAGGCATGTTGTCAGGTAAAGCAAAGTCTTAGGGAAGAGAATCTCGTTATATTTACCTAGCATAGCTTGCTCTATATCTTATTAAAATACTGCTTAAAAGCTTAAACGAACTACCTGCATAGCGTTTAAGTTTATTTGTAGTACCAAGGTTAATGACTCATTCAAATTAAGATGAATCATTAAGCAATCGGTGAATTAAAATGACTGCTAGAATCAGTCGATTACATCGATTAACGAATTGCAACAAGCATATAGATTTTTTGAGATTCCCTTGCAATCCCCTCTTAGCAGTCCAATATTAAGCACAAAGTTTTCTTGATACACTTGATCCTATGCCTGAATTACCTGAAGTTGAAACCACCAAAACCAGTCTCTTGCCACTGTTGGATCAAACTGTCTTAAAGGTAGAGGTCCGTCAGCCGAGCTTACGTTGGCCTATTCCTGAAAATATACAAAAGTTGGTGGGTCAAAAATTGCTGAAACTCACCCGCCGTTCCAAATATATTTTGGCAGAGTTTGAACAAGACAGTATGCTGTGGCATTTGGGCATGTCGGGCAGTTTCAGATTATGTGCAGCAACAGATGAACTGCGCAAACACGATCATCTGATCATTCAATTTGAAGATATTGAACTGCGTTATCATGACCCGCGCCGTTTTGGCTGTATTTTATGGCTCGATCAAAACTCGCAAAGCAAACTGATTGATACTTTAGGGCCTGAACCTTTGAGTGAAGCATTTAGTGCTGAATATCTGTTTGACAAATTTAAAAAGAAAAATGTAGCAGCGAAAGTAGCGATTATGGATAACCACATGGTGGTGGGAGTGGGCAATATTTATGCTACCGAAAGCCTGTTCAATTTAGGCATTCACCCCGCTCAACCTGCTTCTAGCCTGAGTTTTCAGCAAATTGAACAGTTAGTTATAGAAATTAAACGTATTTTAAAACAGGCGATTGATCTCGGTGGCTCGACTTTACGTGACTATACCAATGCCATGGGTGAAAACGGCTATTTCCAGCAAACCCTGCTGGCTTATGGTCGTGCCGGTGAAATGTGCGTGAACTGTGAAACCACGTTGGAAAATTTAAAACTCGGACAGCGTGCATCGGTATTTTGTCCAGAGTGTCAGCCCCTAAAAAAAGTTAAAATAGCCCACCAGAAAGCCATTAAAGGAAGCAAAGTATGAAATCTGCCATCGTTCGACATATCTTGGTCAAAGATAAAGTGCTTGCTGAACAGCTGAAAAAGAAAATTAAGGATGGGGCTGATTTTGCAAAAATTGCCAAACAGCATTCCACCTGCCCTTCGGGCAAAAAAGGTGGCGAACTGGGTGATATTAAAAAAGGTCAGTTAGTCAGTCCGATTGATAAAGCCGTGTTTAGCTTGCCTGAGCGTGAATTACATGGCCCGATTAAGAGTCAGTTTGGCTGGCATTTGTTAGAAATCAAGTTTCGGATGTAATCCCCTCCTTGCGAAGCAGTGCTTCTCACCTTTTCCAAAGGTGGACTACTCCTCCCTTTATCAAAGGGAGGTTGGGAGGGATTTTATAAAAAAAGGGACATTCAGCACCATTTTTTTCAAGCAGAAAATCCTTAAACCTTTTTCTTCAATTCATCACGGATTTCACGCAGTAACTGAATATCTTCCGGTGTTGGGGCAGGTGCTGCCGGCACTTCCTCTTTTGTACGGCGCATACGGTTTAACATTTTTACCATCAGGAACACCACCCAAGCCAAAATGATAAAGTTAATTAAAATCGTGAGGAAATTACCATAGGTCAGCACGTTAATTCCGGCTTTGGTCAATGCATCCAAAGATTGCAGATTCTCCGGATTATCCCCGAGGACGATAAATTTCTGGGTAAAATCAACGCCTCCACCCGTAATCAGGGTAATGATGGGCATGATGATATCTTTCACCAATGAGTCGACAATTTTACCGAATGCCCCGCCAATGATAACCCCGATAGCCAAATCCATCATGTTGCCCTTGATGGCAAACTCTTTAAATTCTTGAACAATACTCATACTTGACTCCTTAGACCATTTTCAGTGTTTTTATAGGGTGATAATTAATCTGTTGTTAGGGGTACTTTAGCAATTTTCGCTCACAGAGCAGTTTCATTTTGTAACTTATGCTCACAAAAAAACCGCTAACCTTAGTTAGCGGTTTTTTATATCTGCTAAACAGAAAAATTATTTACCGCGGTTACGCTTACGTTCGTTTTCAGTCAAGTAACGTTTACGGATACGAATTGATTTCGGTGTTACTTCAACCAACTCGTCGTCTTCGATGAATTCAAGCGCCTGTTCAAGCGTGTATTCAATATTAGGTACAAGTGTTAAGGCATCATCAGTACCTGATGCACGTACGTTAGTGAGCTGTTTCGCTTTAGTCGGGTTAACCACCATGTCGTCTGAACGAGAGTTAATACCCACGATCATTCCTTCATAAACTTCCAACTGTGGTTTAGCAAATAGACGGCCACGGTCTTGTAGTGTGAACAATGCATAGCCCAGGCAAGTACCTTGAACCATAGAAATCAACACACCGTTTTGACGTTTAGCAACAGTACCTTGTTTCATTGGACCGTAGTGAGAGAAGCTTGATGTCATGATCCCTGTACCAGAAGTCATGGTCAAGAATTCAGAACGGAAACCGATCAAGCCACGTGAAGGAACAGTTGCTTCAATACGGATACGGCCTTTACCGTCAACTTCCATATTGGTCATCTCGCCTTTACGGTGACCCATTTGTTCCATTACAGCACCTTGATGCTGTTCTTCAACGTCAAAAGTTACGTTTTCGTACGGCTCTTGCATTTGGCCGTCGATTTCTTTCAAGATTACTTGCGGACGAGATACACCCATCTCGAAGCCTTCACGACGCATGTTTTCGATCAAAACTGAAAGGTGAAGTTCACCACGGCCAGACACTTTAAAACGGTCTGGACTGTCAGTATCTTCAACGCGAAGTGCTACGTTATGGATCAATTCGCGATCTAGACGTTCACGGATGTTACGTGAAGTCACGAATTTACCTTCTTTACCAGCAAACGGTGAGTTGTTGACCTGGAACGTCATCGATACGGTAGGTTCATCTACAGACAATGGCGGTAAAGCTTCAACAGCTTTCGGATCACAGATTGTGTCAGAAATGTTGAGTGCATCAATACCCGTTACACAAACGATATCGCCTGCAGAAGCTTCTTCAACGTCAACACGATCTAGACCATGGTAACCCATGATTTTTAAGATACGGCCGTTACGCGTCTTACCATCTTTATCAATCACAGTCACTTGCGTATTTAATTTCACTGAACCGCGCTGGATACGACCAACACCGATCACACCAACGAAGCTGTTATAGTCAAGTGAAGAAATCTGCATTTGGAATGGACCATCAACATCAACTGCTGGTGGCTCAACGATGTCAACGATTGTTTGGAACAACGGTGTCATATCTTCAGCAAGTTCTTCTGGAGAAGGACCAGCAACACCACGAAGACCTGAAGCATAAACGATCGGGAAGTCTAACTGTTCGTCAGTACCACCAAGATTATCAAACAGATCAAAAACTTGATCGATCACCCAGTCACAACGTGCACTTGGCTTGTCGACTTTGTTGATAATCACGATTGGTTTCAAACCACGTGCAAAGGCTTTTTGTGTTACGAAGCGTGTTTGTGGCATTGGACCTTCTTGTGCGTCCACAAGTAGCAATACACAGTCTACCATCGACAATACACGTTCTACTTCACCACCGAAGTCGGCGTGCCCCGGGGTGTCCACGATGTTAATGCGGTATTCAGTATTAGTACGTTCATCTAACCATTTGATTGCAGTGTTTTTTGCAAGAATGGTAATACCACGTTCACTTTCAATAGCGCCTGAATCCATGACACGCTCAATCTCGCCCGCTCGTTCACCGAGTGCACCTGATTGTTGTAAAAGTTTGTCTACAAGAGTTGTTTTACCGTGGTCAACGTGCGCAATAATGGCAATGTTGCGGAGAGTTTTAATATCTGACATGTAAATTCGATACGCTTTAAACTTTAAATTTGAGGGCAAATTATACAGAAAAAACTAAACTTTTAGTAGTGACAGTTTATTGACAGTTACAAGTTTTTTTGACTATTCGTCCTTTTTTTCGTTTGTAAACTCCTGTAACTCGATTAGAATAACGCCAAATTGCTGTTGTACCTTTCTTACATGTCTGATTTACAAAACTCTCCCAAACAACAAGATCGTCTTGATTTGGTCTACGGATTAAACGATCGCCCCAAACCATTTATCGCTTTTCTCGCTGCCCTGCAACATTTACTTGCGATTATTGTCCCGATTGTCACCCCTGGTCTTTTGATCTGTCTTGCTTTAGGCGTTTCAAAAGAAGACACCAACATGATTCTTTCCATGTCTTTGGTAATCTCCGGGATTGCAACCTTTTTACAATGTAAAAAAGTTGGCCCTTTGGGCGCGGGTCTTTTAATTGTACAAGGCACCAGTTTTAACTTTATTGGTCCGATTATCGGCATTGGTTCAGCCATGGTCGCGGCAGGCACCCCTGTTGAAGCAGTGATGGCTTCTATTTTTGGTGTAGTAATTGCCGGCTCATTTATTGAAATGGGTGTATCACGTATTTTACCTTGGGTAAAACAACTGATCACTCCCCTTGTTACAGGTATTGTCGTCCTGCTGATTGGTTTGACCTTAATTAAGGAAGGTTTAATCAGTATGGGGGGTGGTTATCAGGCCATGGGCGATAAAACCTTTGCCAACGCCGATAACCTGATTATGTCCTGTACAGTACTGGCGATTATTATTGTCCTGAACCGTGTCCGTATTACCTGGATCAAAAGCTCCGCCATTCTGATTGCCCTGATTATTGGTTATGCCCTTGCCGGTTTCATGGGCCACCTTGATTTTTCAGGCATGAAAGATGCGCCAATGGTTCAGATTCCAACACCGATGCATTTTGGTTTAAGCTTCTCTTGGAGCTTGTTTATTCCAATGGCCTTTATTTATTTGGTCACATCTTTAGAAGCGATTGGTGACATTACCGCAACTTCAAAGATTTCCAATCAGCCAGTCGATGGTCCAGTATGGATGGAGCGTATTAAAGGTGGTGTGCTGGTGAATGGTGCCAACTCTCTGCTCGCCGGCTTATTCAATACTTTCCCAAGTTCGGTGTTCGCACAAAATAATGGCGTCATTCAACTTACCGGTGTTGCAAGCCGTTATGTCGGTATTTGGATTGCAGCATTACTGGTAATTTTAGGCTTGTTACCTGCGGTTGCTGGCGTGATTCAAGCAGTTCCTCAAGCCGTGCTTGGCGGTGCAGTCATGGTGATGTTTGGTGCTGTGGCGGCTTCTGGTATTAATATCCTGTCAGGGATTCATCTTGACCGTCGTGCCCTGTTAATTATTGCCATTTCACTGGCACTCGGTTTGGGGGTTGCACAAGTCCCACAAATTTTGGAACATCTTCCTGAATTATTCCGTAACATCTTCAGTTCCGGTGTGGCGACTGGTGGTATTGCAGCATTGCTTTTAAATATTATTCTTCCTGAATCGAAGCAATAATTTCATTTCAGCATCAACTCTGCCCAGCATTGTCTGGGCAGAGTTTTTCAATGGCGAGATAAAAAATGGATCCAAGAAGTGAAGTTGTCATTCGGCAGCATGAATACCTTTCTGGACGTGTGCTTTTAGTCAATGCACCGACTGATGATTTACTTTCCAATCTAGAGAAAGACATCAGCCCTTGTTTGTGGACATGGAATTATAATGAATTTCAATATTTTCAGTCACAACAGGCCGCTGTACATTTTGGCGTAGAGCTTCCTGAAGGCAGTTTTGACCAGGCCATTATCTTTGTACCGAAGTCCAAAGAACTGTTAAATTATGTCCTGCATAATGTCGTCAGCCGTCTAGGTTTAGGGGCTTCCATCTTCCTGGTGGGTGAGAAAAAAGGCGGCGTTGAACGTGCAGCCAAACAGCTACAGCCTTATGGTAAAGCCTTTAAACTGGACAGTGCACGTCATTGCCAGCTCTGGCAACTCAAGATTGAATCGACGGTTAAAGAAAAGACTTTGGCAAATTGGGCCCAAGAATATACGGTAGCAACACCAAAAGGTGATCTCACTATTTGTGCCCTGCCCGGTGTATTCAGCCAAAATCGTTTAGATGTCGGCACAGCAGTATTCTTACCGTTTTTATCACAGGTCACTTCAGGTAAAATTGCAGACTTTGGCTGTGGTGCCGGTATTATCAGCGCTTATCTGGCCAAATTGAATCCGAAAAACCGTATTTTTGCGCTGGATGTTGATGCTTTTGCATTGGCCTCTACCCGCATGACTTTTGAGAAAAATAGTCTTTCTCCCGAACAGCTTGAGATAACTGCTGTGACCGGTATTGAAGATGCGCCGCTTTTCTTGCATGCCATCGTCAGTAATCCACCTTTCCATCAAGGCATTCAGACAAATTATGATGCCAGCGAAAGCTTGTGCAAGACTTCACGCCGTCATTTGAAATCGGGTGGTGAACTCTGGATTGTGGCAAACCGCTTTTTAAATTATCCATTACTCATTGAACAAAGCTTTGGAAAATGTACAACCAAAGCCGATCAACAAGGCTTTAAAGTGCTGTTCGCTAGCACTGAAAAGAAATCTTAAGGAACAACGATGAGCGAAACTCAATCTGCACATTTACAGCGTAAGCTGGGTGCACGTCATTTGAATATGATCGCCATTGGTGGTTCTATCGGCACAGGCTTATTCCTGGCTTCTGGTGCAACCATTGCCAATGCAGGTCCGGGCGGTGCTTTATTGGCTTACTGCCTGATTGGAATCATGATTTATTTCCTGATGACCAGTCTGGGCGAGCTTGCAACACATAACCCGACCTCAGGTGCTTTCTTTACCTACGGTACAAAATATGTAGAAGGCGGTTTTGGCTTTGCTTTGGGCTGGAACTATTGGTACAACTGGGCCATTACGGTTGCTTTTGAACTGGTTGCAGTCCAGTTTATTATGAAATTCTGGTTTCCTGATATTCCCGGATTCTACTGGAGTGCCATTTTTCTGAGCGTTATTTTTGCCATTAACTCACTCTCTGTAAAAGGCTTTGGTGAAAGTGAATTTCTATTCTCTTTGGTTAAAGTCATTGCCATTATTGTCTTTATCATTATTGGTATTGCCATGATTGCTAAGATCATGCTGACGCCGAATATGGTGACCTTTGCCAACTGGACTAAAGGTGATGCACCTTTTGTTGGTGGTTTACAGGCCATGATTGGTGTCGCCATGATTGCCGGATTCTCCTTCCAGGGCACAGAGATGGTGGGAGTTGCTGCGGGTGAATCGAAAGATCCTAAAAAGACCATTCCAGTAGCCATCAAGCAAATTTTCTGGCGTATTTTATTGTTCTATGTGGTATGTATTTTCATTATTGGTACGCTAGTGGCTTATGATGATCCACGCCTTTTACAAGCGGCAGCAAGTGAAAATATTACCCTTTCACCTTTTACCTTATTGTATGAAAAAGTCGGTTTTGCTTTCGCCGCAGGTTTAATGAATGCAGTGATTCTAACTGCAATCCTGTCCGCAGGTAACTCAGGCATGTATTCATCCACCCGTATGCTGTTTGACATGGCACGCAAAGGCAGTGCACCAAAAATTTTTGGTAAACTGGATTCGCGTGGTGTACCCATGAATGCACTGTATGCCACCACAGCAATTGCCGCACTTTGCTTTCTCACCACTTTTATTGGGGAACAACAAGTATTTAACTGGTTGCTGAATATGTCGGGAATGTGCGGATTCATTGTATGGCTGGGTATTGCCATTTCACACTACCGTTTCCGTAAAGGTTATTTGGCACAAGGTTATAAACTGGAAGATTTAGCGTATAAAGCCAAGTTTTTCCCATTTGCCCCTTGGTTTGCCTTTATTCTTTGTACGATTGTCGTACTTGGACAGAACTATCAAGCCTTTATTACGGGTGATTGGCTCGGTGTATTGTCCACCTATATCAGTATTCCATTATTTCTAGCAATCTGGCTGGGTTATAAATGGAAAAACAAAACCAAGTTGGTTTCTTATCAAGATATGGATGTTAAACCGATGAATCCTGATCAGGACTAAATCGGGTATTCAAATAAAAAAACAGCCTTTAGGCTGTTTTTTTATTTAACTTATATCAATGATGTGCCAAAAATTCCTTCAAGGCAAAACTGACTTCATTTTTATGAGTGGTACACAACCCGTGCGGTGCTCCCTTAATTTGCTCTTCGACACCATGTTTTAAGAGTTTAACGGTCTGCTGACTGCAAATTCCTGGCGGAACAATGTCATCTGCTGTTCCATAAAGCACCAAGGTCGGTACTGTAATCTGGGTTAAATCATCACGTAAATCGGTTTCTGAAAATGCATGGATACAATCATAATGCGCCTTGATTGAACCCTGCATTGCAATACGCCAGAAATTTTGTATTACCCCTTCCGAAGTTTTATTTAACAGCTTGTCATATCCATAGAATGCTTTAGCAAAATCCAGATAAAAATCAGCTCTATTGGCCAATAAATTTGCGCGCATCTCATCAAACACGTCCGAATCTACACCGTCTGGATAATCATCTCGTTTAATCATGAGTGGAGTTACGGCTGCAATAAGTGCAAGTTTAGTGACTTTATGCTGACCATATTTTGCCGTATAACGGGTCACGACTGCCCCACCGGTAGAATGTCCGACTAAAGCGAACTCGGTTAATCCAAGATGCTCAATGAGTTGATGCATATCTTGCGCATATTGATCAATGTTATGTCCAGCCCAAGGCTGACTCGAGCGTCCATGACCACGTCGATCAAATGCAATCACCCGATAGCCATGTTCTGCAAGAAATAACATCTGATCTTCAAAAGCATCACTAGATAAAGGCCATCCATGGGAAAAGACCACAATCGGCCCCTCTCCCCAGTCCTTATAATAAATCGAGGTTCCATCTGTTGTCGTTAACATCTGCGTCATTTTTTCACCCTCTTTTTATTGTCTATATGGATGTTTATTAGAACAAGATCAAAATGAAACTGTGTATTAAACAAGTTATGCTTATGTAGCACACAAAAAAAAGCAGCCTTACGGCTGCTTTTTTAACTCAGTTCAATAATTTATTATTGAGCTGCAGGAGCTTGTTGAGCAGGTTCTGCAACAACAGTACGGCTACCAGAAATAGTCGCGAATACACGACGGTTCATAGCACGGCCTTCTTTAGTGTTGTTGTCAGCAATCGGTTGATCCCAAGCGAAACCTTGAGTAGACAAACGAGCTGGATCTACATTGTATTCATTTACAAGTGAAGATTTAACAGAGTTAGCACGAGCTAAAGATAAACGTTCGTTCAATGCACGTGGACCGGTGTTATCTGTGTGACCTTCGATGCGAGCAGTAGCGTTTGGATATTCAACTAACTTCTCAGCAACTTTAGCGATTTCTGGTTTGTATTGGTCTTTGATGTTTGATTTGTTGGTATCAAAGAACACACGAAGTTCCATGTTAAGGTCTTCAGTCAACTCTTGTGGAGCAGGTTGAACTGGAGCTACAGGCTCAACTGGAGCAACTTCTACTACAGGAGCAGCAGGTTTCAAGTGACCACCAAGAACTACGTTAAGACCCGCTAAAGCTGTATAGTTCCAGAAATCTTCGTCGATATTATAAGTAGCACGAGCTTCAGTACGTAGAGATAAAGCATCGTTTAAGCGCCAGAAAGCACCTAGACCAGCATTACCCAAAGTACCTTCTTCAGACTCACCATCTGCAATTGAACCTGCAGCTTTATATTTGTAATGACCAGCACCTAACAATACATAAGGTTTGATTTTGCTGTCATAGTTTTTAGTGATCAAATCAGAAGTCGCATAGAAGTTACCATTGATTTGAGTTTGTTTATACTCTGCACCAGCAGGTACATTAAGACCTTCTACATCACCTTTCACTTGGTTATATTCAGCTTCAAAACCTAACCAAGGCGTTAATTCAACACCAAGTGCTGCACCAACGAATAAATCGTCTTGAAGCTCAGGACCATCAGTTAAATGATCTGCGCCATTGTTGTGTTGAGTATCTTGCCATGTATAACCGACCATTAATGGAGTAACAGTTACGCCAGCGTTTGCAGCAGCTAAAGGTGCAGCAACGAGCATTGCTAAAGCAATACGACTCATTTTCATGGATTTATCCTCCAGAGATAACAATTGTTGTTCAAGCTCAAGCCTAGAATTTGGCTATTCTGAGATAGGCTTTTTTATACCCCAGTCTTATTCTTAAGCTATTCACTTTGAATCATACAAACACTTTATTTTTTTTCCAAGTGCTTGATAATTTTAATCAAGTAAATTATTGACAAAATTACTTACAATTTCCGTTGTAATTCGGTAATTTTTTACTCAATTTATTCTGATGAATAGCTTATTGTCACTTGCAAATTATTTTAACAGCTTTCTTATAAAGTTGAGAAATAAATATTACCTGCAAAAAAACAATTAAAAAACAATTAAAAAACAAAACATTAATAACATACATAATTAAAAAAAAATATATTACAGGATTACTTTCAATGCTTTTTCAACAAAAAAATGGCTTCACATTAGTTGAACTCATCGTTACTTTGGCTATTTTTGCAATTCTGGCAACAATCGCTTTACCTTATTTTCAAGACATGAAAGCCAAACAGGAAGTCAACGCCACCACTAATAAACTGATTTCAACGATTTATTTAGCTAAATCTCAAGCTACGCTCTATCATACCAATGTAGTGTTATGTCCAAGTCAAAATAAAGTGAATTGTCAAACAAGCCAATGGACTGCTGGTTTACTGGTTTTTCTCGACAGTAATAAAAATAGACAAATTGATACAGGTGAAAAAATTATCTATACAGAATCTACCGATTTAAAATATGGGCACTTAGACTGGAGAGGAACTTTGAGTGTTCCCAGTTTAACTTTTCAAGCTGAAAATGGCCTGCCTATAGGTTCAAATGGTAGTTTTTATTATTGTTCAATGGTTTCTGATCATCACCGGAAGCTGGTTCTAAGTGCGATGGGACATATGCGGATAGAAAACCTATCGAGCTGCTAAAAAACTTATCAGTCTAAAGACATCCTACAATCTTTGTTTATTCCGGCTCATTTTTCAATATACTGCTTAAGCTTGGAAAGTAATTCCCTAAAAAAATCAATCTCGGAGAAAGAACAATGACAGACATCGTAATTGTAAATGGGGCACGTACTGCAATGGGCGGCTTCCAAGGTAGCTTGGCCAGTGTAACAGCCCCAGAACTTGGCGCAGCATGTATCAAAGAAGCGATTGCACGTGCAGGATTACAAGCAACTGATGTCGAAGAAGTGATTATGGGCTGCGTGTTGCCTGCCGGGTTAAAGCAAGGACCAGCCCGTCAGGCAATGCGTCAAGCTGGACTGCCCGATTCAACAGGTGCAGTCACCATTAACAAACTATGCGGTTCAGGCATGAAAGCAGTGATGCAAGCGGCTGACATGATAAAAGCCGGTTCTGCTGAAATTGTGGTTGCAGGTGGCATGGAGTCTATGACTAATGCTCCTTATGTATTGCCTAAAGCGCGTGGTGGTTTGCGCATGGGACATGGCGAAATCAAAGATCATATGTTCCTTGACGGTTTAGAAGATGCGGAAACAGGCCGTTTAATGGGTTCTTTTGCACAAGACATGGCAAATACCCGTGGCTACACTCGCGAACAAATGGATGACTTTGCGATTCGCTCTTTAGAACGCGCACAAAAAGCCGTGAATGAAGGTTACTTTGCCGATGAAATCGTGCCTGTAACCGTATCGAGCCGCAAAGGCGATATAGTGGTTGATAAAGATGAACAACCGTTCAATGCCAATATTGCAAAAATTCCAACACTTCGCCCTGCATTTGCCAAAGACGGCACCATTACTGCAGCGAATGCCAGCTCGATTTCAGACGGTGCATCTGCATTGGTATTAACATCGGCGGATAATGCAGCAGCAAAAGGTTTAAAACCTCTGGCTAAAATTGTGGCCTATGCTACAAATTCTCAACATCCATCTGAGTTCACCATTGCTCCGGTCGGTGCCATTCAGAAAGTTTTAAATAAAACCGGTTGGAATGCTCAAGACGTCGATCTTTGGGAGATTAACGAAGCTTTTGCCATGGTGACCATGTGTCCAATGGATGACTTCAAACTTGATCCAGCTAAGGTCAACATCAATGGTGGTGCTTGTGCCCTTGGTCATCCGGTTGGCTCTAGCGGTTCGCGTATTATTTTGACGCTCATTCATGCTTTAAAACGTACTGGTGGTAAAAAAGGGATTGCTACCCTGTGTATTGGTGGTGGTGAAGCAACTGCTGTAGCGATTGAGCTTTTGTAAAAAATTTCCCTTCGTTAAAGAGAAAATCAAGTATATTCCCCCTCTCTCTAACTCTCTCCCTTAGGGAGAGAAGATAAAAAAATCCCTCTGTTGAGGGATTTTTTATGCTTACACTTTTTTATATTTTCATCATCTAAATTTAAGCTTAAGCCTGCTAGATTAGAAGCATCAAAACAACAACAAAGGCTTTTCATGCAACTTAATCATTATCTTAATTTCCAAGGCGAAACCGAAGCAGCATTTAACTTTTATAAATCTGTTTTTGGTGGCGAGTTTTCCAATCTGACCCGTTATGGTGAATTGCCAGCGCAAGAAGGTGTCACGCTATCTGAGGCAGATAAAAATCTTATTCTGCATGTATCCTTACCGATTAATGCATTTACGGAATTGATGGGATCTGATGCCAATGATCAATTCTGTGCGCAAAACAATACCGTTTTCACTAAAGGGAATAATCACTATATTTCAATTAATCTGAATGCCCATGAGCAGGCAGAAGCACAACGCTTATTTGATGCTTTATCTGTGAATGGACAAATAGAAATGCCTTTAGAAAAGACATTTTGGGGAGCGCTCTATGGCACATTTACCGATCAGTTTGGGATTAAATGGATGGTCAATTGCCAATTAGAAGCCATGTAATCACGGTTTTTTATTTAAACATGCATAAAAAAGCCGGAATCAATCCGGCTTTTTAACATTTGCTTAAAACAATCAAGCACCTGTTTGATAATGTGCTTTTGGCACTGCAGTTGAAGCTTGATAAGGATTGGTGAAATCACCCAAACCTGCAGCAGCTTCAGCAATATCTTTACCTTCTTTAATCACGAAAGTATCGAAACCTGAGCGCTTCATATAGTTCAACACGTCTTTAAATACATCACCAGTAGCCCGTAACTCACCTGCAAAACCTTGACGACGTAACAATGCAGCGAATGAATAGCCACGACCATCGTTAAAGCCTGCAAATTCGATAAAGATTGCATCTAACTGGTCAAGCGGAAACTCATGCGTTTCAGGAGAGGCATCTACAGTAATGTAAAGTGCTTTTTTACCTGAAATATTGGCAATCTGGTCTAACTGTTCAACCGTTAAAACCACGTCACCCTGTGGTAATACGTCATCTTCACCAATTAATTGATACATATTGTCTGCAATCGTGCCATCTTTAGAGAGCACTTGTAGTGCGGTATTAAGCATATGCACGCTCCTTAAATGGTTGAATGCCAACACGGCGGTAAGTATCAATAAACTCTTCACCGTCATTTCGAAGGTCAAGATAGGTATTTAGAATTTCTTCCACTACATCTGGAATACGGTCTGCTGCAAATGATGGCCCAAGAATGTCGCCAATTGATGCATCATGGTCGGCATTACCACCAAGTGTAATTTGGTAGAATTCAGCACCTTTTTTGTCTACGCCCAAAATACCGATATTACCGACATGGTGGTGACCGCAGGCATTCATACAACCTGAAATGTTCAGGTCGAGTTTACCTAAGTTGTAAATAGTATCCAGATCATCAAAACGGCGTGAAATGGCTTCTGAAATAGGAATAGATTTTGCGTTTGCAAGCGAGCAGAAGTCACCGCCTGGGCAGCAGATGATATCGGTCAAGAAACCAATGTGCGCACGAGCCAGATTGTGCTGATCAAGGATCTGCCACAATTCAAACAGGTCTTTTTGCGGCACATCCACCAAAGCAATATTTTGTTCGTGGGTGGTACGGAACTCGCCAAAAGTATATTTATCAGCAAGGTCTGCAATCAGGTTCATCTCTTCAACCGTCATGTCACCTGGTGCGATACCGGCACGTTTCAGAGAAATCGTAACAATACGGTAACCCTGCACTTTGTGGGCATTGGTGTTGATGTTGAACCACTGCTTGAACTTCGGATGCGCTGCAAACTGTTCTGTAAAGTCTTCATCGGCATAATCTTGGTAAGCAAATGGCGTGAAGTTATCATCCATTTTTGCCAAGGTGTCTGCATCGATTTTTAGAGTCTTGATGGTATGTGCAAATTCAGCTTCCACTTTTTCTGCAAATACGGCTGGCGTTAACGCTTTTACCAAAATCTTGATACGGGCTTTATATTTGTTGTCACGGCGACCATGCAAGTTATAGACACGAAGCACTGCTTCCAAATACGCAATCAAATCTTCACGTGGCAAGAAATCACGAATAAAGCTACCAATCACCGGGGTACGGCCCAAACCACCACCCACTTTGATTTTATAGCCCATCTCGCCTGCTTCATTACGTACGATGTAAACACCGATATCGTGGAATGAAGTTGCCGCACGGTCAGTCTCTTCTAATGCAGAAACCGCAATTTTGAACTTACGTGGCAAGAAGGCAAATTCAGGGTGGAAGGTTGACCACTGACGGATCAACTCACAGGTCGGACGTGGATCTGCAATTTCACCGGCAACCACCCCGGCATACTGGTCAGTGGTGGTATTACGGATACAGTTACCAGAAGTCTGGATGGCATGCATTTGTACAGATGCCAGCTCTTGCAGCATGTCCGGTACATTTTCTAGTGCAGGCCAGTTAAACTGAATGTTTTGACGTGTTGATACGTGTGCATAACCACGGTCATAGTGTTGAGCCAATTGCGCAATTTTACGCAATTGTTTTGAATTCATCAGACCGTAAGGCACTGCAACACGCAACATTGGCGCATAACGTTGTACATAAAGGCCGTTTTGCAGACGAAGCGGACGATATTCATCTTCCGTCAATTTACCGGCTAAATAACGTTCCGTTTGGTCACGGAATTGTGCAACACGTTCATTGACCAGTTGCTGGTCAAAATCAGTATATAAATACATGGTGTACAGCTAGTAGTTTCTATTATAACGGCGGACAGCATAACGAGATTTGATCTATCAACAAAATGCGTTTTTTACATATTTAATAGCGGTTTTATTGATAAGTGTATCAGACCGTCACAGATATAAAGCCTTTCAGCCTTTTTTGATTCATTTTCAACGATATTGCTTATTTTATTTATTCTTTAGCATTTATTTTCATAAAAAAGCCCGACGAATCGGACTTTTCAAATTTAACCGAATAAATAGGTAGCTTATTTTTTATCGGGTAAGGCATAAGCCACGATAGAGTCGCCCATTTTGGTGCCAAATGAACCATGACCACCGGCCATAATGACTACATATTGTTTACCATTGGCTTCATATGTCATTGGCGTTGCCTGACCACCAGCCGGTAGACGGCCTTTCCAAAGCTCATCACCATTGGTCACATTAATGGCACGGATATAGTTATCCTGTGTCGCAGCAACAAACATGAGATTACCTGCAGTCGAGATTGGACCGCCCAGCATTGGCACCCCCATTTTAAATGGCGGTAATGGAATACCCGGCATACTGTCACGAATGGTACCGATCCGACGTTTCCAGGCCACTTCATGGGTGTTTAAATCGACACCCGCCACATAGCCCCAGGCCGGCTGTTTACACGGCAGCCCGAAGGGAGACAGAAAGGCACTGATTTCTACCCCATAAGGCACACCGTACATGGGCTGAACACCTTGTTCAGTCCCCGCGCCTTTGGCTGTTTGCTTACGCTTGGGATCTTCAGGGATCAGTCTGGACACAAATGGCAAGCCAATCGGGTTCATTACTGCAATTTGCCGGTCGGGGTTGACCGACATCCCGCCCCATTCAAACACACCCAGGTTACCCGGGAACACCAGCGTGCCATTTTCAGAAGGTGGCGTATAAATGCCATCATAGTTTAATTTCTTGAACGCTACACGGCAGATTAACTGGTCAAACATGGTGGCACCCCACATTTGCTTGTCGGTTAATTTTTCTTTAGGCGCCAGGTCAAAATCAGAGAATGGTTGAGTTGGTGAATAAAGTTCGCCTTTGGTTTGTGCGCCGCGTTTTACCGTTTGCGGCACCGGCCTCTCTGTAATCGGAACGATTGCCTTACCCGTACGACGGTCCAGCACAAAAGCATTCCCTGTTTTCGTCAGCACATAGATTGCAGGAACAAGATTGCCAGATTTATCTTTAATGTCCGCTAAAGTCTGCTGTGCTGGTACATCCATATCCCATAAGTCATGATGGGTGGTTTGGAAATTCCAGACCAGCTTACCGGTAGATGCATTTAAAGCCAGCATGGAGTTGGCATAGCGCTCATCCAGCTCGGTACGGTGCCCGCCATAAATATCTGGTGTACTTACACCTGTAGGTACATAGACCATATCCAGTTTCGCGTCATAGGCCAAAGGTGCCCAGGCATTGGGGGAGTTATGAACAAATTTCTGGCCTGGCGCAGGAATGGCATTTGGATCTTCAGCACCGGTATCAAATACCCACAGCAGTTCACCAGTATTGACGTCATAACCGCGGATCACACCCGATGGTTCTTCAGTCGAATAGTTATCGGTGGTTGAACCGCCAATAATAATGGTTGTACCTGTAACCACTGGCGGAGAGGTCGGGATATAACCGTCCGGGTATGGGAATGGCATGTCTTTTTGCAGATCGACTTCGCCATTTTTACCAAAGTTAGTACACGCCTTGCCCGTGTCGGCATTGATCGCGACAAGACGGCCATCATTCACCGGCAAAATCACTTTCTTAGAGCAATCGGCTGAAGCTGTTGTTTTGGCAGCAAGACTGGCTTCGAAGCCTGCCGTGTTATTGGCATCATAATAAGACACACCACGGCAAGTTAAATGTTGATAGGTATTATCAGCACGTAATTTAGGGTCATAAGTCCATTTGGCTTGACCTGTTGCCGGATCAAGTGCGGTCAATTTCTGGTGAGTTGTACAAATGTACATATTGTCACCCACTTTAATCGGCGTGACCTGATTGGTGGTTTCACCCGAGTCATTTTCAGTTTTGAATTCACCAGTGTGATATTCCCAGGCCACTTGCAAGTCTTTTACGTTTTCAGAATTAATTTGCTTTAACGGAGAATAGCGTAAACCGGACTGTGTCCTGCCATAAGCCGGCCAGTCCCCATCGGCCACACCCGGAATGGGCTGCGATGTTGCAGGCTGTTTAGTGCTTAACTCGCCACGAATTTCCTGTGGATCATTAAATACCGAGTAAATCATCACGGCAATGGTGATGACCAATGTGCCTGCAAGAGCCAGTTGTGCCCCTTTGGGATGTTCAAATCCGCGAGTCACCGCAGGAATAAGTAATAAAAGACCAAATAGTCCTAAAATGTCCAGACGAGGTGCCAGCGCAAAGAAGTCAGAGCCCACTTCCCAAAGCCCCCACACCACAGTCCCTAATAGCAGCGCCGCGTAAATCAGCAGTGCCGAGCTTTTTAATTTGTGTAATAAAACTGCAGTAGCAATGAAGAATAGACCTGCGATGATGTAGTACCAAGACCCACCAAGCACTGCAAGATATATTCCTCCAATCAGCAGTACTAAACCGAAAATGATGGCCACAACAGCCAAAATCGTTTTTAGCCCTGAACCTGAAGATGGAGTACTCATATTGACCACCTATTTTTAGAATTCTTTTAAAGCTCATACCTAAAGTTAAATATGAGCACCTTTTTAATTTTTAGATTTTAAATATCTGGATTAAACCGATCTGCAAAAGAAAGTTGTGCTCCAAGCATCGAATGATAAAACCCAAGTACTTATCATCTAGAAACTAGAACGCTGTTTGTAGCTTAATACCGCCAACCCAGGTATTCTCACCATTTTTATATGCACCAACCTGTTGGATATATTGAATATTTGGACGGATAGTGAGCCAGTTTGTTGCATGAATACCATAGTAAATTTCCGTATCGTATTCTTCGCTCTGTAGGCCACGGGCATCCACACTGTTATTGCGAATGTTCGCATCATTTACACCGTCATTGATCTTGATGCGGGCTATACCGATCGCAATCTCGTCCTGAGGACGAAAGTCCATTAAACCTTTATAAACCAGACCCATATTTTGCATGTCACTGACTTTGTTTGTGTCACGATCATGTACAGTTAAGTTTACAAAAGCACTCAGACCGCGAGATGAATCACCGTTATGTGCTGTCAGTTGCTGTTTGGTCACGACCCAGACACCTTGTTTGTGCTCAGTTTGCGATACATCTTTAATTTCTGCAGCATCGGCGCTGCTGTAGTAATAACCGGCACGGTATTCACCCGGAAGTTTTGCCGCGCCGATTTTCGGTGTCCAGACCACTTCAGCAGGAATAATCGTCCCATGAGAACCATCGGTACTTAAGTTGAAGCCTTTGCCTCGTTCAAGGTTTTCAGGGTTATATTCATAGGCACCGACCTGGGCATAGACGTCAGGAGTGAAGTTATATTTCGCTCGGGCAGCCCATTGACTCACTGGCCAGTTGTACCACTGATCACCGACCCAGTTCCCCACTTGAGAACCGCAAAGCGCCAGATTCTGGAAATCACAATCAAAACTGTTGAAATCTTCACCCTCACCAAAGTGCCCCACTTTGAGATCCAGTTTTTGCTCTAGGAATTTTTTCTTGATCCAGAAGTCCGTTAAACGCCAGGTTTGCCCCCGGCCCCAAACTTCTTGTACCGAACTGAGATGACCATTTAAGGCAGCTGAACTATTCGACAGATTACGGCCATTACGTTCGGTAACGGTTATTTGCACTTCAGTGCCTTGCCAACCTAGAATTTTGTTTAAATCGAAGTGGGCACCGATTGCAAACTGATCTGCATATTCAGTGCCATGACTGGAATGATGGTCTGAGTCCAGTAAAGTCGCAATTTCACCGGTATAACCCAGACTGAAGTCATATCCTTTTTGTTGTAATGCTGTACGTTGACCATTCCAGTCACCGAACATCCACTGGCTTTGTGAATCAAATGCATTGCCTGCATTTGCGGTGTTTAATACAGCGCTGAGAGAGATCAGGCCCACACCGACACCGAACGTGCTCCATAACTGCTTCACAGCCGCTCACCTTTATATTATTTTTTCTAATACTGATGCTACTCCTGTTTTTTATTTAACATTGGGCGCAAATTGTGAATACATTGTTTTTCAATGTTAATGTTTTTAATCTATGTGAAAACTACCAGTTTCCGGCGCCTAAATGCTGTCCTATATATAAATATTCTGCCTGAGAGCGGGAAAATTTAATCGGACAGGCCAACTGGGTTTCCGTCTGCTTGCTGTCCGGAGCCAGCGGCACTTCAACTGCCCATTTTCGTTCTTGAGCCAAACGAGAATCCAAGGCTTCATCCAGAGTTAAAACAGGCTCTACACACACATCCTGATCGGCAAAGATCACTTGCCACTCTTGCCAAGTTTTCGATTGAATCTTTTCCTGAAGCGCCCGCTTGACTACGTGCTGATCTGCCGGGTCAAACGAAGCCCCTTTTTCACCAAGGATGGGAAGATCCAAAATGTGTGCCAAGCCCGACATAAACTGTGGCTCCAAACTCCCAATCGATAAATAACGGCCATCCTGAGTCTGGTAATAGTCATAAAAACTGCCGCCATTTAAATACGACTGTTCGGGAAATTGTTTGGTATTTCCTGCCAATGTGGCAGCCGCTGCCATATTATTTAAAGTGGCTACACAATCGGTCATCGAAATATCAATATATTGTCCCAAACCGCTGTGCTCACGTTCCACCACGGCAGCCAAAATCCCAATGACCGCATGTAAGGAGCCTCCAGCCACATCGGCGACCTGTATCCCTAATGCCGGTGGTCCACCCTCTTGCCGGCCACTATGTCCAGCAATTCCAGCCAAGGCCAAATAATTTATATCGTGTCCGGCCTTATCTTTATAACTTCCGGTTTGTCCATAACCGGTAATGGAGCAATAAATCAGTCGAGGGTTCAATGCTGCAAGCGTGGCGTAGTCTAGGCCCAGGCGCTGCATCACCCCCGGCCGAAACTGCTCGACCACAATATCGTATTCAGTAATCTTCTGTTTAATCAGTTCAATGTTGTGCGGATCTTTTAAATCCAGAGCAACCGACTGTTTATTACGGTTTAAATAACTGTGCGCCGTTGCCTGTCCATGGGCATAAGGCGGCAATAACCGAATCAGGTCTGGCCGTGTAGGTGATTCAATGTGGATCACTTCTGCACCGAGGTCTGCCAGATACAAAGTGGCAAATGGACCCGGGAGTAAAGTTGAAAAATCAAGTACTTTTAATCCTTTTAAAGCCGTAGTCATGTCCGTTTTTTCTCTTTTTATGTTGATTTTATATGCATATTAGAAATATAAAACTCATAAAACAATGTCATGTTCAGCCATTTACCTTGATCATTTCGGCAATTTAAGATGTAAATAGGGTGCAACAACTATTGTAAATTGCCACCCAAACAATTTTTAGCGTCATTTAGGTCAACTGCAAGTGAATATAAAAGAGAAAGAGACTGAAGGATTTAATATGAGTCGCGATACGATTAGTATCCACTTCGTCAATGCGGCTTTAACCGGCGTAAAACGTCTGGGCATGGATGTCGAAACTTTATTGTCACATGTCGGCATTGAAGCGGAATTATTACGTCAACCTAAAGCCCGTATTTCTCCGGAACAATATACCCGATTTATTCAAATGCTCTGGATGGTGACCCAGGACGAACATGTCGGCTTTGATATACAGCCACGTCGTCTGGGCACTTTTGCCATTATGTGTCAGTTGATTATTCATGCGAAAACGCTAGGAGATGCCTTAGAGCTTTCTTCCCAGTTCTATAAACTGTTTGGCGATGAATGGTCTGTGACTCTGGAACGGGACAAACATGAAGCACGCCTAGTTCCGCTTATTCCTAAAAGCATGGACTCCGATCACTTCATTACCGAAAGCATGCTGATGATCTGGCACGGTCTGGCCTCCTGGCTCATCGAACGCCGTCTGCCACTTGAACGCGTTCATTTTGGCTACCCACGTCCTGCACATGCCGATGAATATGATGCCTTGTTCTTCGCACCGGTGATGCAATTCGATGCGCCACGTACCGAAATTACCTTTGCCGCAGACTATCTGGATCTTCCGCTGCGTCAAAATGAAGAAACGCTGGAAGAATTCCTCAAAGCGGCCCCTGCACAGTTGCTGGTTAAATTCAAAAACACCAACTCGCTGACTTCTCGTATCCGTGAAGTGTTAAAGAGCCAGATTGGTGAAGAAATGCCAACACTCAACGATGTCGCTTCGATGTTGTATCTTTCTCCACAAACTTTGCGTCGCCGTCTGGCTGCGGAAGGAAAAAGCTATCAGGGCGTGAAAGATGCCTTGCGCCGTGATGCCGCCATTCATCTGCTGCTAAATCCAGGTTTGACCCTCGAAGATGTCGCGCAGCAGGTCGGCTTTAGTGAAACCAGTACTTTCCACCGTGCCTTTAAAAAATGGACCGGCGTAACACCGGGGTTATATCGTCAGTTGCATGGTTATCACTGATCAACCCTTAATCTTTTCAGTTTCTCTCTATGCCCAAGTTTCGACTTGGGCTTTTTTATTGACCAAAAACATCATCTGACCTGATCCGTTCTCGTCATTGCACTTCGAAAATTAATCATTACACTCAAAAAAGTATAAAAATTTTAAAATCATAAAAGGGAAATGCCATGAGCGAGGCTTATATCATTGATGCCATTCGCACACCACGCGGAAAAGGAAAAAAGGATGGTTCACTGTATGAAGTGAAACCGATTACCCTACTCACCACATTACTCAATGAATTAAAAGACCGTCATCAACTCGATACTTCAAAGGTTGATGATATTGTCCTGGGCTGTGTCACACCGATTGGCGACCAGGGTGCTGATATTGCCAAAACAGCCGCCATTGCTGCAGGTTGGGATAATGATGTAGCTGGAGTACAGATCAACCGCTTCTGTGCCTCAGGTCTGGAAGCCGTGAATCTGGCTGCGCAAAAAGTCCGTTCAGGCTGGGAAGATATAGTGGTTGCTGGTGGCGTTGAATCTATGTCGCGCGTACCAATGGGTTCAGATGGCGGCCCTTGGGCACTGGACCCTGAAACCAATATGGCCTGTGACTTTATTCCGCAAGGCATTGGTGCCGACCTGATTGCCACCATTGATGGTTATACGCGTTCAGATGTCGATACTTTTGCTGCCGATTCACAGAAAAAAGCGGCATCTGCACAAGCCCATGGCTATTTCGACAAATCAGTTGTGCCGGTAAAAGATAAAGCCGGTGTAGTGATTTTGGATAAAGATGAATTCATCAAGCCAACCACTACAGCAGAAAGTCTGGGCAAACTCAATCCAAGCTTTGCCATGATGGGACAGATGGGCTTTGATGCCATTGCCCTGCAAAAATATCCAGAAGTGGGTGCAGTCAATCATGTACACCATGCGGGAAATTCATCAGGCATCGTCGATGGTGCTGCTGTCGTGCTGGTAGCATCGGAAAAAGCCGTGCAAGAACAGGGCTTAAAGCCACGAGCCAAAGTGCTATCGACTGCACTTGTAGGTACCGACCCGACCATCATGTTGACTGGCCCTGCTCCAGCTGCACGTAAAGCCTTAGAAAAAGCCGGTTTGACGATTGATGATATAGACCTGTTTGAAGTGAATGAAGCCTTTGCTGCCGTGGTGATGCGTTTCATTAATGAACTCAATGTTGATCCGGCCAAAGTCAATGTCAACGGTGGCGCGATCGCGATGGGACATCCACTGGGTGCAACAGGCGCAATGATTTTGGGCACACTTTTGGATGAATTAGAGCGTCAAGGCAAGAAACGTGGTCTTGCAACCCTGTGCGTCGGTGGCGGTATGGGCATCGCAACCATTATTGAATTGGTATAAGGAGAACAAAAATGAGCGCAATTCAATTTGAAAAAAATGCCGACAATATCGTCATTTTAACCTTAGATTCTCCAAACCAGTCTGCCAATACCATGAATGCAGATTTTCGTGACGCTTTAACAGAAACTGTAGAGAAGCTAAAAGCCGATGACCATATCGCAGGGATTATTTTCCGTTCCGCAAAAAAGACCTTCTTTGCTGGCGGTGACTTGGATGAGCTGATTCAAGCCACACCTGAACATGCCACTGAATTCTTCAACATGATTGAAGAGATGAAAGCCCAGCTGCGTTATATCGAAACCCGCGGTATTCCTGTCGTTGCAGCCTTAAATGGCACGGCACTGGGTGGCGGTTGGGAACTGGCATTGTGCTGTCATCATCGTATTGCTCTGAATGATGCCAAAGCCAAATTCGGCCTGCCTGAAGTAACTTTAGGCTTGTTGCCTGGCGGTGGCGGTATTGTACGCATGGTGCGCCTGCTCGGTCTGCAAAATGCTTTTCCTTTGCTGATGGAAGGCAAGCAATTTGCTGTTGATAAAGCCAAATCTTTAGGGCTGATTCACGACACAACCGATTCTGAACAGGAGCTTTTAGACAAAGCCATCGTCTGGGTAAAAACCCATCCGCAGTCTGCACAACCTTTCGATGTAAAAGGATATAAAATTCCAGGTGGTACGCCATCTTCTCCTGCTGTGGCACAAATGCTGGCGATTGCGCCTGCCATGCTGCGTGACAAAACCAAAGGCTGCTACCCTGCACCTGAAGCGATTATGGCGGCTGCGGTAGAAGGTGCTCAGGTTGATGTCGATACTGCGCTAACCATTGAATCGCGTTACTTTACTTACCTCGCCACCGGTCAAATTTCCAAAAACATGATCGGCACCTTCTGGCATGGTTTAAATGCGATTAAATCTGGTGCCAGCCGTCCAAAAGACATCGCCAAATGGAAAGCGTCTAAAGTCGGCATTTTAGGTGCCGGGATGATGGGTGCAGGGATTGCTTATGCGACGGCATCGAAAGGCATTCAGGTGGTTCTAAAAGATATATCTATAGAGGCTGCAGAAAAAGGCAAAGCCTATAGCCAAAAGCTTTTAGACAAGAAAGTCTCACAGGGTCATTTAAGCGCAGAGAAAAGAGATCAAATTTTAGCCGTTATTAAGACAACGGTGGATGCTGCGGACTTGCAAGGTTGCGACCTGATCATTGAAGCGGTATTTGAAAATCCCGAGCTGAAAGCCAAAGTCACGCAAGAAGCTGAACCCTATCTGGTCGATGGTGGCGTGATGGCATCCAACACCTCGACCTTGCCAATTACCGCTTTGGCACAGGCTTCTAAAAATGCGGCGAATTTTATTGGCCTGCATTTCTTTAGTCCGGTCGATAAAATGCAGCTGGTTGAAATCATCAAAGGGCAAAACACATCCAGTGAAACCTTGGCCAAAGCCTATGATTTTGTGCAGCAAATTGGCAAAACCCCGATTGTGGTGAATGACAGCCGCGGTTTCTTTACCAGTCGCGTGTTTGACACCTTTGTTCAGGAAGGTCTGCGCCTGCTGGCCGAAGGTATACATCCAGCCCGTATTGAAATGGCTGCTCTGAAAGCCGGTATGCCTGTGGGTCCACTGGCCATTCAGGATGAAGTCTCGCTGACGCTTTCAGAACATGTCGCGACTGAAACACGTAAAGCCCTGCAAGCAGAAGGTAAAGAACTGCCACGTTCAGGGGCAGATGATGTAATTCACAGCATGATTCACGAGTTTAACCGTAAAGGCAAAGCTGCTGGTGCAGGCTTCTATGACTATCCGGAAGGTGCTAAAAAACAGCTTTGGGAGGGCCTGAAAAAATGGCAGAAAGATACGGATATTTCTGAACAGGAAATGATTGACCGTTTTCTGTTTGTGCAATCTCTGGATACTTTACGCTGTCTGGAAGAAGGTGTGCTGGAATCGACGGTTGATGGCAATGTCGGCTCTATTTTCGGAATTGGTTTTGCCCCGTGGACCGGTGGTGCTTTGCAGTTTTTAAATCAATATGGTTTAGAAAAAGCCCTGCTTCGTGCCAATACGCTTGAAGCCAAATATGGCGAACGTTTTAAGGCACCGCAATTGCTCAAAGACAAGATTGCCCAAGGCGAAAAAATTTAAATCTTATTGTGCAAAAATATTGTAAAAGAAGAGAAGCGAAATGCTTCTCTTCTTTTACTCGAGCATGATGCTTTTTTAAACCACAGAATCTCATCTGCTTTTACAGGGCTTTTATGTTATAAAGTTACATAAGTTCTAAATTTTTTATTTATCCAGTGGGTAGTCCTCTTATGACAAATAACTCTTCTCCTGAAAAATCATCTTGGGGTTGGAAAGCCGTCATTATTGTGTGTATTTTAGGTGCCTTATTTATGGGCATCTTTTATCTTGCCGTGAGCAACGAACCAGACTATATGCCAAGTCAAAAGCGCAATCAGACGCATACTGCACACCAGCAGCAATCTTCGGCTTCCGAACCTACTGCGGCTGAGATGAATATGACAGAACAAGAACATGCCAATATGGCAGAGCACGATGCCTCTGCTGCCCATGGTCACTGATTATAGAAAATAAAAAAGCGGGATGAGGTATCCCGCTTTTTTACACCTACTTTAATGGCTATTGAATTACTGCAATTTTAAATACATATCAATATGCGCAATGCCGCAATCCGGATATTGCTCTCCTTCCACAGTAAAGCCCAGTCCTGCATAAAACTGCACGGCATGTACTTGAGAAGAGAGTTTCAAAAATTTGCGCTGCTCATGTTTAGCCTGCTGAATAATCTCCAGCATCAACAGCTTGCCAATGCCCTGTCTACGATAAGCCTTTAAAACCGCAACCCGGCCAATGCTGTGATTTGGCAGCAGGCGCGCTGTCGCAATAGGCTTTGCCTGATCATAAACCACAAAATGTAATGAGATGGCATCTTGCGCATCCCATTCATCGGCAGCAGCAATGTTTTGTTCCTGAATAAAAACCTGCTCACGAATCAGTTTTGCATCATGTTGCAATTTATTCCAACTGCCTGTGCGTATCGTAAATGGGGGCATCAACCATCATCTTCCTAAAAATAAAAACATCTTTAAAACTGCTTTATTCATTCTTCGATTAACACTTACAGCCTATATCCTGCTGATCCCACTGATCATTCAGCAACAGTTCCAAGGAATGTTTTTGAATGCCATACATCTGTTTTAAGGCCTGAATCTGCGCCAAAACCTGCTGATCTGGTTCACTATAATCTTTACGTTTGGTGGCCAGAATCATCTTGTTTTTACTGGTATGTTCCAGCGCCACAAATTCAAACACTTTGGTTTCATAGCCGTATGCTTTAAGCAATAAAGCACGAATGGTATCTGTCAGCATTTCCGCCTGCTGTCCGGCATGAATGCCAAATTGCAACATCGGTTTCAGCACTTCAGGGCTTTTCAGCTGTGGACGCAATTCTTTATGACAACACGGCGCACACATGATCATTTGCGCATTTAAGCGAATCCCGGTATGAATGGCAAAATCGGTTGCCACATCGCAGGCATGCAGCGCAATCATGACGTCGAGATGTTCAGGCTGATAGGTACGCACATCACCCTGAAAAAAATCCAGTTGCTGAAAATCGGAACGCTGCGCAACATCCTGACAAAACTCCACCATTTTCGGATTGAGCTCCACGCCTGTAACAAAAGGCATCTGCCTATGTTTAGCCAGATAGTCATATAAAGCAAAAGTCAGATAGCCTTTGCCTGAACCAAAATCAACCACACGCAGTGCATGATCGTGTTGGTTAATCTGATCCAGAGCACCCGAGAAAATTTCGACAAATTTATTAATCTGTTTCCATTTACGTGCCATGCTCGGAATAATCTGTGCTTTATGGTCGGTAATGCCCAGCGGCTGTAGAAAATAGCTGTCTTGATCGACATAGCGATGCTTGGTACGGTCATGGCCTTGCTGGGTCTCTGCAGGATTCACTATCGTAATCGCCTTTTTACTGCTGCTCAGCATGGCTTTCTTCTTGTTTTTTTTCAGTTGCAGTTCTTCACTCGCGGTAAACAGATTGGCCTGCTTCGATTGTGCCAACAATGACTGCACCAAGGGCACGGCTTCAGCCAAAGGGTAATTTTTAGTGACATCTTGAGTCTTATAACGATACAGACAACTGAGCACAGGCTGGTTTTGCAGTGAAATGACTCTTAAGATCATTTTCTCCAGATGTTCCAGCTCACCTTTATACTGGCTAATAATCATTCGATCAAAACTATGTGTTTCAATGGCTTGCTGAAAAGCATCTAAGAATTTTTGTTCCTGAATAAAAGGAGAAGCCGCTTGAGACATACATATCACTCGAATAAATTAGGTCATCAGTTTAAAACTTCTTACTTTAAAGGTAAAATTGCATTACTATACAAGTGTATTTTTAATTATAGAAAATAAATAATGACGACTTCTCAACTGCAGGCTTATGATCCACATGAAGAAAAAATTAATGCGATCAGTCATGCACTTGGCGCATTATTAGCGCTTATTGCCAGTATTTTTATGCTGATCAAAGGCAGTGATTTACCGCTCGGGCAATTTGTCAGCTTGTGTGTGTACGCACTCAGTATGATTTTACTTTTTTCTGCCTCCAGCCTGTATCATTTTGCCGAATCACCACAACGACGTGGCTGGTACAAAAAACTGGACCATACTGCCATTTATTATCTGATTGCAGGAACCTATACCCCTTTCCTGTCCATCGCCCTGCCTACGGCTAAAGCACATTATTTATTAATTGCCCTTTGGCTGATTGCGCTGATTGGCACATTATTCAAATTGGTTTTCATTCATCGTTTCCAGAAAATTTCACTCATCGCCTATTTGCTCATGGGATGGCTGGCCTTACTAGTTATGGATGATATGCAACGCTATTTAAGTGCCGAGGCGTTAACCTATTTGATCGTTGGCGGACTTGCATACACTGTGGGTGCATTGTTTTATGCGTTAAAAAAGGTAAGATACACCCACGCTATCTGGCATATTTTTGTATTGATCGGTGCAGGATCACATTTTCTGTCTATCTATCTTTACGTGATTTAATCCTCTCATTCTTCATTTCAGTGACCCTGAGCGAGTTGAGTAGAGAAGATTCTTCGTTGTTTTTTTAAGAAATTACGCCTTTTTTAAAAAGATTACGCTTTTAAAACTAAGTTTTTTTTATTTTTAGTAAGTGTAAGGTCATCCATGGCGTCATCAGATTCTATTGCTGCTTCAGCAGAAGTTGCAACCAATTCAAAATTCCGCGTTCTTACTGCGAGCCTTGTAGGTACAACAATCGAGTTCTTCGATTTTTATATTTATGCAACAGCGGCAGTCATTATTTTTCCCCATCTGTTCTTTCCGGCAAGTACGGACCCAACCACAGCAACCATTCAGTCTTTGGCCACCTTTGCGATTGCCTTTATTGCACGTCCGATTGGCGCTGCCCTGTTTGGACATTTGGGTGACCGGATTGGCCGTAAGGCAACCCTGGTCGCAGCCTTACTGACGATGGGTATTTCGACCGTCTGTATTGGCTTACTGCCCACTTATGCACAAGTGGGTCTTGCTGCACCCTTATTGCTTGCGCTTTGCCGTTTAGGTCAAGGACTGGGCTTGGGAGGTGAATGGAGTGGTGCTGTTCTTCTGGCCACTGAAAATGCGCCTGAAGGTAAACGTGCCTGGTACGGTATGTTCCCTCAACTTGGAGCCCCAATCGGCTTTATCCTGGCGACAGGTTCTTTCATCACCCTTGGTGCATTCATGTCGGAACAGGAATTTATGCAATGGGGCTGGCGTATTCCGTTTATTTCAAGTGCTTTACTGGTGATTGTGGGTTTATGGATTCGCCTGAAACTGCATGAAACGCCTGCCTTCCAAAAAGTATTGGATAAACAGAAAGAAGTAAATATTCCATTTAAAGAAGTGTTGACCAAACACTGGGGCATGCTGATTCTGGGTACTATCGCTGCCATCTGTACCTTTGTGGTGTTCTACTTAACCACAGTGTTCGCCTTAAACTGGGGAACCACCAAACTCGGTTACACACGTTCCGAATTTCTGCAACTGCAACTGGTTGCCACTTTATGCTTTGCGGCATTCATTCCACTTTCTGCCGTTTTTGCGGAAAAATTTGGTCGTAAAGCCACTTCAATTGGCGTATGTATTGTTTCAGCATTGTTTGGCCTGGTGTTCTCAAGCATGCTTGAATCTGGCAGCCCTGTTGTCGTTTTCCTATTCTTATGTATTGGTCTGGCGATCATGGGCTTAACCTATGGCCCGATTGGTACGGTACTGTCTGAAATTTTCCCGACTTCAGTACGTTATACCGGTTCAGCATTAACCTTTAACCTCGCTGGTATTTTTGGCGCATCTTTTGCACCTTTAATTGCAACCAAGCTTGCAACGACTTATGGTTTATATGCTGTAGGTTATTATTTAACTGCAGCTTCTATCCTTTCACTGCTTGCCTTCCTGGCCATTCGTGAAACTAAACATGATGATGTAAACAACCAGGTTTAATCTCATCTAGACATAAAAAAACCAGCGTGATCATGCTGGTTTTTTTATGTGTCTTTTCTCACTACTTCAGATCTGTTCATCACTGAGCATTTCTTGATATAGCTCTTCAAACACCGCTCGATCGCCACCGGCATTGTAATAACTCGGAACAATGTAAGTCACCAGCTGGCGATATCGCTCTGTGCCATATAAATGATCCAGCAAAGCTTCCACATTATTTTCATCAATACCGAATCGCGTCATCAGTTGCTGAAACTTTTGATAAAATGTGCGCGCAAATTCTTGCGTGTTCACTACATCCGCCTCTGCTTGCTGAAAATACGTTTCTAAGGCAATTAAACCCGCTTCAAGCTGTGCCGATTGAGGTTCTGTTAAAGCAAAAAACTGACCAACCTCTTCTAAAAAAGACATGCTCTTCTCCTATTTTGTTCTCATTGTTATAAAACAATCTTGTTTTACGGTATGTCAAAAATTGTTCCTAAAACCGATCTTCAAGATTTAAACCAATTCAATAATATCAATGGTCGGCGGTACGCGAAAACGAAAGGGCACACCGACCATTCCTGTGCCTACAGTCACAAAGACATCTGCATTTTCATGCTGGTACAAACCCTTTTTATGTCCCAAGATGGAAACTTTTTTCATGATGTAGTTGGTCAGCCAAGGCAGTTCCACCTGCCCACCATGAGTATGCCCCGACAGCATCAGAGGACGGGTTGGCAATTGCGGCACCATATCCACCGTATCCGGGTTATGCGACAAAATCACCCAGGGTTTGTCTTGCGGCAAATCCGGCATGTAGCGCATATCGGTTTTTCCGGCCCATAAATCCCCTACGCCCAGCAACCGAAATTCATCGAATTCAATCATCTGACCTTCAATATCAATCACGTTATTGACTTTTAACGCATGCCGCAACAGGTTTAGAATCGGCGGTCCGGGATACTGTTCATCATGATTGCCATTCACCGAATACACCGGCGCATTAATGTCTTGCAAAATGGCCAGTTCATCGGCCAGTTTGTTTTCAGGTTCATAGGTCCAGTCCCCTGCCACCATCACTAGATCAGGATTCTGCCGATTAATTTTATCGACAATAATTTTCAGTTGGCGTTCGTGCCCGGAAAACAGACCAATATGCAAATCGGCAATCAAGGCAATTTTGACGGGGCTTTGCAGATTTTGCTCCGGATGGAGCTGATATTGCAGGGTTTTAACCATGACATGCTGAGGTTCGATAAAACGGGCATAAATCAGCACGCAGCTCAGCAAGAAAATAAACACGGCTTGGTGAATCGAGTAATAACCACTCCAACCGGCAAACAGGCTAAAGAAAAATAATGGGAAAAGTAAATAAGATAAATAAAAGGCCAATAAATGTACAAAGGCCTTAAAGGGATGAATAGTTTCTGTCCGTGTCTGGCTTAACCAAGCATGTGCGATACCCCACACCGCAAGCAGAGCGAAACAAATATAAAAATAAAAAGCAACTGCGTGCGAATCCCACATATTATCGTCTCTAATCATTACGATGATATTACATCATTCATCTATTCTGATATTTATCTTTTCACAGCTCACAATTATACTCAAACCAATTTTTGGTATTGTTTACACCCTATGACGCGATCTTCTCATCAGCTCACACACTTAAACAGTGGTCAATCCCCTAGCACAGCTAGCTATAAAACCACCGTATTATTAAGTTGTAGTCTGCTGCTCGGAATTCCGGCATGTTCCACCCTTCCCAAACAAATACCACAGCCTGTTGAATATTCATTTGATACCAAAGCCGAACAGACTTCACTGGCTAAAATCATTGTGCCCTTAAGGGAACAAAACCCGAACCTGACCGGTTATCATGTGCTGTACGACCCGCTTGAGGCATTGGCAGCACGTATCCATTTAATTGATAAAGCAGAAAAAACTTTAGATTTACAATACTACATTTGGGACAACGATAAAATTGGCGCGCTGGCCCTGCACTCCATCATTCAGGCAGCGGACCGAGGTGTAAAGGTCCGTTTATTGATGGATGACAATAATGCCAAAAAGATGGAAGGCATTTATCTAGCCCTCGATCAGCATCAGAATATTGATGTGCGCCTGTATAATCCTTACCGTTTTAGACATTATCGTGCCATGGACATGGTACTGGACTTAAAACGGATTAACCGTCGCATGCATAACAAAAGCTTTATTGCCGACAACCAGATTGCATTGATTGGCGGTCGCAATATGAGTAACCAGTATTATAACGTTAGCGACAATTATCAGTTTTCCGATGTCGATGTGATGCTGGTCGGCGCTGCATCGGATGAAATTATTCATTCCTTCGATGAATACTGGAATGACGATTATGCTTTTCCGGTCAAGCAAATTGTCAATCCCCGACATTATTCCTTGCGTTTTGACAGCCTGAAAAAACAGCTTGAGGAACACTCCCAAAACATTACCGTACAGAATTATCTCGATTTAGCCACCCGATCGCATGCTTTTGAAAACTGGCTGAATAACAGTATTCAATTTGACTGGGTCAAGGCAGAAGTCGTCAGTGATTCACCCAGTAAAATCCGGGCAAAAGCCAAAAAAGAACAACATCTGAATTTTCAGCTGATTAACCGTTTAGAAAAACCCGAACACAGCGTCGATATTATTTCAGCCTATTTTGTCCCGGAAAAAAAAGGCGAGAAAATGCTGAGTGATCTGGCGCAAAATAATATTAATGTTCGGGTACTGACCAATTCCTTTAAAGCCAATGACGTGGCTTTGGTTCATGCTTTCTATGGCAAATATCGCAAGGATTTACTTCAGAATAATGTCCAGCTTTACGAGTTTCTGTCTGTTCCGGAAAGCGAAAACCTGAATGCCCATACCCAGGAAATTGCAGAAAAAGCCAAAGTCAGCATCAAAGGTTTAAGCCGTTCCAGCCTGCATGCCAAACTGATGGCTATTGATGAAAAACAGGTGTTTATTGGTTCTTTTAATCTTGACCCACGTTCCGCCTATTTGAATACCGAAATTGGAGTATTGCTGGACAGCCCAAACCTGGCCAAAGCGGTCCACTCCACCATGGATCAGAACCTGTCTAAATATGCCTACAAACTGGTGTTAGATGCCAACAATAAAATCAACTGGCAAATTAAAGGTCATGATGGCAGCATTAAAACTTACCAGAAAGAACCCAAGATGAAATGGTGGCAAAAGGCCGGTGTCAAAATGATTTCATGGTTACCAGTTGAAGGTTTTATGTAAGCTGCAATGGTATTCACTAGTCATGCAAAGACTCAGGCGGCTTTTTCAGTGCTTTCTGCTGTAACTGTGCTAAACCGGCAATCATCTGGGTATGTACGGCTTCTGTTAAACTTTCAACATCATGTCCTTCCACGGCGATTGCCGGTAAAGCCATGAGATGAACCATCACCTTTGGCATTTCCAAAACGTTTTTAACATGGTCCGCAAAACTAATATCACCGATGAACGGTGCCACTGTATCCAGCTCTCCCTCTTGATTCACATAACAAATCAGACAAATTTGCACCGGACGATTTGCGTCAATGGCGGCACCCAAAATACGGCCATAGATTTTTTTAATTTTGCTGCCATCCGAAGTGGTGGCTTCTGGAAAAAATAATACCGGGATATCACGTTTTAGAAATGTGGTAATTTGCTCTTTAATTTTAATCGAATCACCCGAGCCACGTTTAATAAATAATGTGCCACCGCCCTTGGCCAGTTTGCCAAATAAAGGCCATTTTTCAATTTCAGCTTTGGCCAAAAAGAATACCCGGGCACTTGAACCCAACACTGCAATATCCAACCACGAAACATGGTTACTCACCCACAGCGCCGGCTCACGTGGAATTACTCCATGTACTTGAATCTCAAGGTTAAATACCTTGCATAACTCGCGGCAAAAATGCTGTACATAACGCGTATTACATGGGTTGTTCGGATCTTTATATAAGCGATGACGGAAAACCAGATAAAACCCTTGAATAATTGCCGCTAAAACAGCCAATAACTTTTTGTTATATAAAAAAAATTTAGACAAGCCATTTAACGATGAACTTTCAGTTACGGAGGATTGAGTCATAGATGGATCACTAATTATTAGCTGCAGCGTTTAATCATTTATTTGCTGCCATTCTATACTGTTCATTTTGAACTTGCATTGATCATAAAAACCTAAATCAGCCAATAAAGCCAGTAAATCATTTATTTTTATCACCAATAAAGAGCTTGAATCATACGCTGGAAATTAAAAACAAGACTCAGATACATCTCCGTGATTTTCTGCTTTTAATGACTGCTTTCTAGAGATCCCTGCTCATAAAAACACGCCCTGGACTGAATATCTTGTTACGATGCTTTGTTAAGTTTTTGCTATTTTTCCCTTTGCCTGTTCATTTTCAACTAAAATAAAATTTTAATGCAGTAGAGATCATCTTTAGTGGAATATTTTGAGCAACATCAGGGTGGTGAACGAACAATCTTAGTGAGTGTATCGGTACAGCTATTAGATGACCTTGATGCAGAAGAATTTCGTTTACTGGCAAAATCTGCAGGCGCTGAAATTTTAAACCATATTAACGCTCAACGTATTAAACCCGATCCCAAACTGTTTATCGGCTCTGGCAAGGCAGAAGAAATTGCCGCTCTGGTACAGGAGCTTGAAGCTAATCTGGTCATTTTCGATCATTCGCTAACACCCGCTCAAGCCCGTAATTTAGAAAAAATCATGCTCTGCCGTGTGGTGGACCGTACCGAACTGATTTTAGATATTTTTGCGCAACGTGCCCGGACCTATGAAGGTAAATTGCAGGTTGAGTTGGCACAGTTACAGCACCTCTCCTCACGTTTAGTGCGCAGCCACAGTAATCTTGATAGTCAAAAAGGCGGGATTGGCTTGCGTGGCCCGGGTGAAACCCTGCTGGAAACAGACCGCCGTCTACTGCGTATCCGCATGGGACAACTCAAAACCAAACTGGATAAAGTCCGCCAGACCCGCATGCAAGGTCGTGTTGCACGGCAAAAGGCTGCTGTTCCGACTGTCTCTTTAGTCGGTTATACCAATGCCGGCAAATCCACCCTGTTTAATATTTTGGCCAACAGCAATGTTTACGCGGCAGATCAGCTGTTTGCAACATTAGACCCTACACTGCGCCGCCTGGAATGGGATGGTATTGGACGTTTGGTGCTGGCAGATACCGTGGGTTTCGTGCGTAATCTCTCGCATTCCTTGGTCGAGTCCTTTAAGGCAACGTTGGAAGAAACGCTGGAAGCCACCTTACTGCTGCATGTGATTGATTCCAGCAGCCCGGATATGCTGGAACAGATTGAAGCGGTAGAATCGGTACTCAAGGAAATTGGTGCCAATGTGCCAGTACTGCGCGTCTATAACAAAATTGATGTCAGTGGTGAAGATGCCAAAATTGTTTATGCTAAACCGCATATGCCCGATCGGGTGTATGTATCCGCACACTCAGGCCAGGGTTTAGACCTGCTGCGTCAAGCGGTACAAGAATGTTTGATGGGCCAAATTCAAAGCTTTGAGCTAATGTTAAAGCCTGCCTATGGCAAATTGCGCACCCAACTCTATGCATTGAATGTCATTCAATCTGAAAATTATGATGATGTCGGTAATCTGCATTTGCATGTGATTATGGCACCGCAAAAGCTGGAACAGCTGATTAAACAGGCACATTTGCCTATAGATGAAATTCTAGGACACAAGGCTGCACAATTTAAACGGCCGCTTGAGGAATTTGAAATAAAAAGATAAATCGGTTAAAACGTGACAAGTGTAATTATAATTGTTGGTAAAAATGGACTGGATAAAAACAACGGACTGGCCAGCCTGGATTGGCACCGTGGCATTAATCATCTGTTTCCGTGAAGGAGCCGTATGGTTAACCACACAATTTCATCATCCTGAACTGGGTAATCTGGTGGGCTTGATCAGCCTATTGGTGACTTTATTTATCTGGAGAAGTTTCAAGAAATTACCCAGTCGCTTGGTCGATACCAATAACAAGATCATGAAAGAAAGTGCCTTTGCCTTTTTGCCAATTAGCGCAGGGTCCTTGATTATGCTGACTCAAATGGGCAAGGAAATGCCGGCTTTTTTACTGGTGATGTTTGTCAGCACTCTGATTCCTTTGTGGGTCTATGCAAAAATGTCCAAGCGCTGGTTATAGGGAAATTATATGTTCACAGTACTCTCGGGTTTTTTTATCACCCTGATCGCCTATCTGGTCGCAAAACCGATCAATAAACGCCTGCCGCAAATTCCGGTCATTGTGATTGGCATGTTTTTGATTATTGGACTGTTGTTGTCATTCGGGATTCGTTATGAATCTTATATGGCACAGGTCAATCCGCTTTTTAATCGCCTCTTGGGCTATGTCACCGTTGCATTGGCCATTCCTCTCGCGGCCATGCGTTATGATGATCTGCCGCTGAAAGCCATGCTCGGAATTCTGGTGTTTGCCAGTATCAGTGCGGTCGCACTACCGATGGGACTTGCCTATTTACTGCATATGACTGATTCCAGCATTATGGCTTTTGCTACACGCGCCGTGACTACCCCCATCGCAATTAATATTGCCACCCTGTTACATGCACCTATGAGTATGGTCATTCTTATTGTGATTTTATCCGGCGTGATTGGAGCAGCCTTTTCTCCCTTGATCCTGCGTCATATTAACGATGAACGAGCTTCAGGTCTGGCATTAGGTTTGGCTGCACATGCCATTGGAACAGCACAGGCATGGCAAAGAGGCAGCGTAGCAGGACGCTATGCTGCATTTGGCATGGCAGTGAATGCTGTATTTACTGCCATATGGCTGCCTACTTTTATACTTTATTTACAAAAAATGTGACCAAACAGTCATTTGCATTGATAATGATTGTTGCTTGTCAAAAATACTCCTAGTATCAGGAGTACTGTCAGTGGAATGAAGGAACATTCAAAATGGTCAAGATGAAACTTACTATTGCATTAATTTGCTCAACTTTAGCGAGTTTTGCTCTAGCTCAAGACCTTACAGGAACGTGGAAAAATATTGATGATAAAACCGGTTCATCAAAAGCCATTCTTGAAATTCGCCAGGAAAATAATGGCACTTATACCGCACAAGTGGTCAAAGTCACTCCGCGTCCTGGCTATACTCCCAAAGAAATTTGCGTCAAATGCCCGGCACCTTATACCAATCAGCCCATTCTAGGCATGGATGTCTTGAAAGGTTTAAAACATATAGAAGGACCCAACTATGCGAATGGTAAAATTATCGATCCGCTATCTGGTCATATCTACAGCATGAAAGCGAAATTAAGTCCAAATGGTAAACGCTTAACCCTGCGTGGTTATGTTGGGGTTTCAGCATTAGGCCGTAGTCAGACCTGGATTAGAAATGACTAAATATGACAAAAAGCCACACTATGTGGCTTTTTTCTTCACTGATATTTAAATAATTCACATTATATTTCATTTTTATGAAACAGTGGGTTGACTATTTTTTAAACGATAACTATATCTTTATATAAATTAAAAAAATATTTTCCACACTCACAGGAATTGATATGAAGAAAAATCTATTATTTGCTGCTTTTGCCAGTTTAGTTTGTAGTGGGAACGTATTGGCAAATGATCTTAGCGGAACATGGAAAACCATTGACGATAAAACAGGCTCATCAAAATCCATTCTAGAAATGCGCCAAGAAAGCAATGGAACTTATACGGCAAAAATTGTAAAAGTCACTCCTCGTCCAGGTTATACCCCGAAAGAGACCTGTGTAAATTGTCCAGCACCTTATACCGACAAACCTATCTTAGGATTAGATGTTTTAACGGGATTAAAATCTATCGGTGATAATCAGTTTGTAAATGCCAAAGTTCTTGATCCACTGAACGGTAAAATCTATAGCGGCAAAGCAAAATTAAGTCCGAATGGTAAACGTCTCACTCTACGCGGTTATGTCGGTGTATCCGCACTTGGTCGTAGCCAGACCTGGATTAAACAAGATTAAATGATACACATGGTCGTGTACTAGACTCTTTAACAGGAAAAATAATAACTTGAAAGGATGAATTACACTGAATGCTAAACGTTTTATATTATGTGGATATGTAGGAATTATGGCTCTGGGTCGAACTCAAATCTGGATTAGAAACGACTAAATATGACAAAAAGCTGTACTATCTGGCTTTATTATTCAATGAATTTTAAATAATTCACATTATTCTTCATTTTCATGAACCACTATATTGACTATTTTATAAACAATCCTAATATAGTTTTTAAATTAAAAAAATTATTCACCACAACCGCAGGAATATATATGAAAAAAAATATCTTACTTGCTGCTCTTGCCATTGTAGTTTTTAGTGGGAATGTATTGGCACAAGATCTATCAGGTACTTGGCAACAAATTGATGATAAAACCGGTTCACCCAAAGCAATTATCGAAATTAGTAAAGATACAAATGATATTTATACCGGTAAGATCGTCAAAGTAACCCCTCGTCCAGGTTATATACCGCAAAAGACATGCAACAAATGCCCTGCCCCCTATACCAATCAGCCTATTTTAGGTATGGATGTACTCACCGGATTAAAGCATGTGGAAGGTACAAATAACTATGAAAAAGGTCGGGTCATCGATCCTTTAGCAGGTAAAATTTATGATGCCAAAGTTCGACTAAATACGAGCGGAAAACGTCTCACTTTACGTGGCTACATCGGTATTTCAGCATTAGGTCGCAGTCAGACCTGGTTACGGGTCGATTAATTCAAATCCCTGTTTTTAATTAAAAAGCCACAATATTGTGCAATGCTGTTCACTTAAGCATTTGAAGCCTCGCGAAATTTATTAGAGAATCCGATGTCAGGTTTGGCATCGGATTTTTTATGGTGTTTCAGCAGGATCTTCTCGACCTCAACGGTCTATTTAACTTCTCGGATCTGAGTACCTTTACTCACAATATCCCCATTGAGTGGGTCGAATCCGCACTCAAGTTGAGCAGTTCAGCTACTATCCGCAGGCGACGCTTGCCTGCAGATCAAGTCCTCTGGCTGGTTCTTGGGATGGCAATTTTTCGGGATGAGCCCATCCATGAAGTGGCAAGAAGACTGAATATTTGCGCTCAGGGGTTAGCCTCTCTTGACCTGCTGGCACGTAGTGGGGTAACTGAAGCCCGTAAGCGTTTGGGTGCAGATCCTGTAGAGTGGCTATTTCGCCAGACGGGTCAATACTGGGGACATGAGCGATATCCAGATGATCAATGGCAGGGGCTTCAGGTCTTTGCTGTCGATGGTGCACTCTTCCGAACCCAGGATACGACTGATCTTCGTGAGCACTTTGGCTCAGGCAATACTTCTACACAGCGCCAGACGCCATTTCCGATGCTACGGCTCGTCGCGCTGATGAATGTGCGCTCACATACACTGGTCGATGCACAGATCAGTCCCTATCGCCGGGGCGAGATTCCTTTGGCTGCAAAGTTTATCTCCCAGATTCCGAATAACTCGATCACCTTGTTTGACAAGGGTTTTTGGAGTGCGGATTTATTGCTTTCACTCTCGATGCAAGGTCAAGGTCGTCACTGGCTGATTCCGGAGCGCAAAAATCTGAAAAGTGATGTGATCGAGACGTATGCAGAAGGTGACGTGCGGGTACGGATGAAAGTGTCACCCCAGGCAAGAAAGAAAAACCCGATGCTCCCCGAATACTGGGAAGTCAGGCAAGTGAGTTATGCTGTGCGGGGCGGACGAATAAAGACAGTTCTGACCTCGCTGCCGGCCGATCAATATCCTGCAAAGGATATCGCCAGGCTCTATCAAGAGCGTTGGGAAATCGAATTGGGTTTTCGGGATATCAAAAGCTCGATGCAGCATAATGCCATCACGCTTCGCAGCAAGACGGTAGAGCTGGTTTATCAGGAGTTGTGGGGTCTGTTGCTGAGCTACAATATTATTCGGCGAGAAGCGGCATTTGCAGCGGTAGCCTTTGGGCGTTCACCTTCGGATATCCGTTTTAAGCCTGCATGCCAGTACATAGCCGTTCAGCTGATTGTGATGGCGAATGCCAACCCTTTGTCAGGGACTGGCAGGCGGCTATCGGAGCTGAGATCAGGGATGGGTAGCCTGTTTCTGGAAAGGCGTTCGAGGCCAACAACACCCCGAACGGTTAAGATGTCAAAAACCCGTTATCCGGTAGATCACAATGCTGCTCCTCTTAAGTGAACAGCATTGCACAATATTGTGGCTTTTTATCCAAATCAGCTTAAAACTGTTTGCTTGACTCTAGAGTATATTGACTAATTACTTTATCTATCTAATATATCCGTTAATTAGAAAATGAAAGATTAAGTGAGAGTCTTATATATGCAAAAGAATCTATTGCTGGCTGCTTTTGCTGCTGCACTTTTCAGTGGAAATGTTTTCGCAGAAGACATTTCTGGAACATGGCAACAAATTGATGATAAGACCGGTGCTGCGAAAGCGATTATTAAAATTAATAAAGAAAACAATAATACATTTACCGGGAAAATTATTAAAGTTACTCCTCGCCCAGGTTATACTCCACGAGAGACATGTAATAATTGCCCAGCACCATATACCAATCAGCCTATTTTAGGTATGGAAATCCTGAAGGGCTTAAAACATGTATCTGGAACCAATAACTACGAAAAAGGCCGTGTTATAGATCCACTAGCGGGTAAAGTTTATGATGCCAAAATCAGACTGAATGCAACAGGCAAGCGTTTAACATTAAGAGCCTATATGGGTATTTCCACCTTGGGACGAAGCCAGACCTGGATCAGACTTGACTAAGCAAGTTTAAATATAAAAAAGCCACATGATGTGGCTTTTTTATTATGGCTTAGCTTGAGGATGACATCATAGGATTATCGACTTTAAACAATTGTCGATCTTCTAATCGATAAGCAATCAGTTGATTGCCCCAAACACACCCCCCATCCACATTCTGAATCTGGGGCGTAATGGTTTTCCCTTGTAATCCAGCCCAGTGTCCAAAGATAATTTGATGGGTTTTAGCCGCTTTGGACTCAAAGTCAAACCATGGCTGAAAGCCTTCAGGCATAGGATCATCCAGAGAATCTTTAAAACTGAATTCCATTCGCCCTTCTGCATTGGTTAAACGCATACGGGTCAAGTAGTTAGTAATGCAACGTAAACGGGCATGACCCTGCAAATCATCCGACCAACAATTTGGCTCTTTGCCATACATGTTAGCCAAAAAAGCATCGACCACGTCAAAGTCATCATGACCAATTACTACCTCAACTTCCTTAGCTAAAACCGCTGTTTGTTCTACTGTCCAATTCAGCGGGATCCCTGCATGGGTCAAAACCGTATATTCATTCGGAAATAAACATAAAGGCTGTTTACGCAGCCATTCGATCAAGTCATCACTTTCCAAAGCATGAATGACATCATCAATATTGTCTTTGGGATTAATCTCTTTAGTCCCACGTGCCACAGCCAATAAATTAAGGTCATGATTACCTAAAACCGTTGCAGCAACACCCTTATCAACCAGCTTTTTGATAAAACGTAAAGCCCCAATCGAATTTTCACCACGTGCAACCAAGTCACCCGCAAACCAAAGAAAATCTTGATCTGCATCAAACTGAATCGTTTTAAGTAATATTTTCAAAGCTTCAAAACAGCCCTGAATATCACCAATCACATAATTGTATCGAATATTCGAAGCTGCCATTTAATCCACCATTTGATCTGCTAATGCTACAAATTGAGCCAGCGTTAAAGTCTCGGGGCGCGCCATCGGATCAACACCTGCTTTCTCAAATCCCTCTTCAACCAGCATACCTTTTAAACTATTGCGTAAAGTTTTACGACGCTGGGTAAAGACATGGGACACCAGACGGGCCAAGGCTTTTTCATTCTTGGCCACAATCGGTTTAACAGCATAAGGCTCCAGACGAAAGACGGCAGAAGTGACTTTTGGGGGTGGATTAAATGATCCCGGTGGCACTTCAAACAGGAAAGTCGGTTTGCAGTAATACTGGATCATCACCGACAAACGGCCATATTCTTTGGTATTGGGTGAGGCGGTAATACGGTCAACCACTTCCTTTTGCAGCATGAAGTGCATATCTTTAACTTTGTCACCAAATTCCAAGAGATGGAATAACAATGGCGTTGAAATGTTGTATGGCAGGTTACCAACCACACGTAGCGGACGGCCTTCTTGAAACAACTCAGTAAAGTCATATTTCAAGGCATCCGTTTCAACAATGGTTAAACGCTCAGGATGCGGCACACGGCCTGGTAAACCTGCCGCCAAGTCACGGTCAAGTTCAACTACAGTTAAGGCATCACATTCACCAATTAAAGGTGAAGTTAATGCTGCAAGACCGGGACCAATTTCAACAATGTTATCGCCAGAACGAGGATTCACTGAACGGACAATTTTGGCAATGACACGTTGGTCATGTAAGAAGTTTTGCCCAAAACGCTTACGCGTGTGATGCCCTTCATCTTTGGGGTTTAAGGCATTAATCTGATACATAAACATTTCCAACGTGTAATAAAGACAAGATCACTGACGCGCAAGTTCGAGCGCCAAATCCACAGCCACATGTAAGCTCGAGCTTTTCGCAAGACCTGTACCTGCAAGGGAGAGTGCTGTGCCATGATCGACAGATGTACGGATAAACGGCAAGCCCAAAGTAATATTGATGGCTTCACCAAATCCTTGAGATTTTAACACAGGTAAGCCCTGATCGTGATACATCGCCAATACAGCATCGGCATCTTTTAAATTTTCCGGGGTAAATAAGGTATCTGCTGGCAAACTCAGACTCATATTGATGCCTTGCGCACGATAAGTTTCCAGCACAGGATTAATCAACTCAATTTCTTCCATTCCCAAATAACCATCCTCCCCAGCATGCGGATTTAAACCACACACCAGAATATGCGGATGATCAATCCTGAATTTGGTTTTTAAATCGTGGATTAAGATATCAATCACCTGATGCAGGCGCTCAGTCGTAATCGCATCAGGCACATCACGTAAAGCCAGATGCGTAGTCACCAGTGCCACCCTTAAAGTCTTGGTGGCCAGCATCATCACCACCCGATCGACACCAGCAAATTCCTGATAATACTCAGTATGACCACTAAAATGGATACCCGCTTCATTGATAATGGATTTCTGTACGGGCGCAGTGGCTACACCGACACTTTTGCCTGTCATGGCGTAATCTGCAGAACGACGTAATTGTTCCAGCACATATGCTGCGTTTTGGGCATTCAGTTGCCCCAAAACCACTTCTGTATTTAAGGGCACATGTTCGACATAAAGCTGTCCTTGAGCTGCAGATTCTAATTGTCCTTGATATTCAATTAGTTCAATCTCTTTCTTTAATAATTCGGCACGTTGCTTTAATAAATGAATATCGGCTAGTACCACAATCGGACGTTCATCAACACGATCCGCCAAACTTAAACAAATATCTGGACCAATACCAGCAGGTTCACCACTCGTAACATATAAAGGAAGCATAATTTATCCAAGAAGTTCAATATTCAACATTATAACGCGAATGCTAAACAAGAAAGCTGAAGCTGCGCAAAACAACATATAGATCAACTACTTTAATCAACAAAACAACTCGTAATTAGCAATACATCGATATTTTTCACTTTAATAGATTTCTTTCATAAATCGTTTTTAATGACTATAAGTTGTTCATAATACGAAAACAAAAATTTAATTTTTTTTAGCCGGTATTCGATTCATGAGTGTGGCATGGATGCCACCACGTTTCCCATCACGACAAGGAAGTCGTGTATGGGGAACAAAAGGTTTTTGTCTACTTTTGACCTTTCAAAAGTAGACATATTGCCTACGCAAAGGCATCAAAATCAAATCCATAAGCTGAGGCCGTGCTGATTTTAAAAATCAGATTGAACATATTTTAATTTATGAAAGGTATCTAATATTTCAATAAAAACAAAATTTTAAATTTTCATCATCGCTTATCCCAAATACTGAATGGCACAAGTACTCAAGTCGATAAAATCATATCTATTGCTTTTAAGCAGAACATGCAAAATTCACAGTTGCAGAACTACAAGCCAATATTTTTATCCTCATTTACCGATCACCCGTTTTAGATTTCCCAACACTTCCATTTTCATCCTTGTTCTTTTAAAATATAGCGCTTGAAATTTTATATTTTCATTGTGGTTCTACTGACTTTCAGGTAGAATTCTGTCTCCTTTTGTTTGGACAGATTCCACCGTCCAAACCAACTATAATAGGTAGTGGTTTAATGAAAACTCTCAGCGCTAAGCCAGCTGAAGTTCAACACGACTGGTACGTTGTTGATGCTTCTGGCAAAACTTTAGGTCGTCTTGCGACTGAAATCGCTCGTCGTTTACGCGGTAAGCATAAAACTTCTTATACTCCTCACGTTGACACTGGCGATTACATCGTTGTGATCAATGCTGAACAAGTTCAAGTGACTGGTAAAAAATCACTTGATAAAAAATATTATCGCCATACTGGTTTCCCTGGTGGTATTCGTGAAACTAATTTCGAGAAATTAGTTGCTCACAAACCAGAAGAAATTTTCCAACGCGCTGTAAAAGGCATGTTGCCAAAAGGTCCTCTTGGTTATGCAATGATCAAAAAAATGAAAGTGTACGCTGGTACTGAGCATCCACATACTGCTCAACAGCCACAAGTTTTGGACATCTAAGGGATACAGCACATGGCTACTAACTATGGTACAGGTCGCCGTAAGACCGCAACTGCACGTGTTTTCCTATCAGCTGGTACTGGTAAACTCGTAATCAACAACCGTACTCTTGAACAGTACTTCGGTCGTGAAACTGCTCGTATGGTTGTTCGTCAACCTTTAGAGCTTCTAGAAGCTACTGAAAAATATGACCTTTACATCACTGTTGCTGGTGGTGGTATTGGTGGTCAAGCTGGCGCTATCCGTCACGGTATTACTCGTGCATTGATCGCTGCTGACGAAACTTTAAAACCTGCTCTTCGTCAAGCTGGTTTCGTTACTCGTGATGCTCGTGAAGTTGAACGTAAGAAACTTGGTTTACGTAAAGCTCGTAAACGTCCTCAATTCTCTAAACGTTAATTCGTTTACCGAATTGGACAAAAAACCCTGGATTATCCAGGGTTTTTTTATGGGACTTAAATTTTAATCTGGATAAATATTTCATCTTACTGTTCATGCACATCCTTACCCCACACGCCTTCATGACACCAGAAAGATTTGGTGAGATAATAATTCGCAAGACCAATCAAAATAAACAGTAAGATTATCGCCAGTTTAATCAGCATCTTGTTTTCCTCCAGTTATTTTTTCTTATCATCTTTTTATCTTAACCCCAATTGTGCTTTTATGCTTCGTGCTTTTTAGCTTGAATTTTAGTATCCTATTCCATTCATTTATCACTGTTTCGGATTATGTCAATCGAAAATGCACATCTACAAGGAATTACGCTTTACAGTCATGCGGATGATTTTCGCTCCCACTGGATACGCTATGTACTTGCAGAGAAGCAAATCAAATATAATCTAATTATTGTAGATGAAGACGATGAGGATCTGGCCAGTCTCAATCCCTATAATCAGCTCCCCATGCTGATCGAAAATGATTTAAAATTATTTAATTCCAGCATTATTTCTGAATATCTAGACGATCGCTACCGTCAGAACAAACTCTATGCCGATGCACCAATGCCACGAGCAGAGCAACGTCAATATATCTGGCGTTTTGAGCAAGACTGGTTAAGGCTGGCAGATATTATGCTATGTCATTCAGATACCCTGAATCAGAAAGCTAAAGAGAAAGCTCAAAAGCAACTTAGAGATACCCTGATTTCTCTTACACCTCTTTTTCAGCATTTCCCCTATTTTATGTCTGAAAATTTTACAATTTTAGATTGTATGCTAGCACCTATTTTTATACGGTTAAAGGCGATGGGTATCGAATTGCCTAAACAGCATTGCCGTCCTATTCACTTATATTGTCAACGAATTTTTAGTCGACCTGCATTCATCAAATCTTTAACCATGCAGGAAAAAAACCGCTACAGCGAATTTTTAGCAAATTAATCGAGTACAACCATGTCTGAACAAGAATTGAATCTCACGCCTACCCGACCTTATTTAGCACGCGCTATTTATGAATGGATTTGTGACAACAACCTGACTCCATATTTATTGGTTGATGCCACCCAGCCTAATACCATGGTGCCAGAACAGTTTATTCAAGATGGTCAAATTGTTTTAAATATCGTTCCTCATGCAGTGCATAAACTACATATGAGCAATGATGCAATCACCTTCTCTGCGCGTTTTGGTGGCGTTTCACGTGACATCTATGTACCCTTAAATGCAGTATTGGGGATTTATGCACGCGAGAATGGACAAGGTTTGTTCTTTGATCCAAATGAATATGAAGGTATCCAAATTACTGAAGATACTTTAAAATCAACCACAACATCAGAAGAAACTGAACAACCTAAGAAAAAACCAAGCCTACGGTTATTAGATTAAAATAATATGGAGCAAGTGAATGGCTTTTGATTTAGTACAATATTTTGCTGAGCAGATTAACAATCAAAAGCTTCAGCTTCTCGAACACTATTCTAGAGAAGATCGAAAAACATATCTGTTAGAAATTAATGCACTGGTATTAGGTAAACTCATTTCACTTTGGCGAACTGACGATAAAAAAGTTTATCAGGAGATTTCTTCACCCGATGATCTTTTTATTCAAGAGGTTGCGCGACACCTTACAACATCTTCAAAAAATCGGTCTACCCTGCCTAAAAATGAATTAGAATCAACAGTAACTGAAATATTAAAATTACAACTGACAGAATTAAAACAGCTTAATGATATTGGAAACCTGAATATCAGAGGTTTACGTGAACTGATCTTAGGACAGATTGAACACTTATCTGGGCAGGCTTCTGATTGGGTTTGGTCAACAAATGATCTAACAGAATTAAAAGGCTCTAAACCAATTGAGCAAGAAGAGATATCATTAGACTCAACAATGAAGGAGTTTAGTCAAATGGTTCACCAGAATATCCAGCAGCATGATGTTGAAGAAGTTACTGTTGTAAGCCCCCCAACCTGGGCAAAGATTGTTGAGCCTGTCGTTGCAATCGCAATTCTCTGGGTACTGACCTCTGCAGCATGTAATATTTTTGCTTAAAATTTGCAAAAATTCCAATCTTAAAACCAGCAAATGCTGGTTTTTTTATTACTTATCTTTCCCCGCATAAAAAAAGCCCCTGCACTTGGCAGGGGCTTTTTAGGAATAATGAGCTGGCGATGACTTACTCTCACATGGGTAATCCCACACTACCATCAGCGCTAAGAGGTTTCACTTCTGAGTTCGGGAAGGGATCAGGTGGTTCACTCTTGCTATGGTCGCCAGCACAACTGTTTATGACTTTGCGTTTGGTCTTATTTAGATGCCAATGCTTGGTCAAATAGAATTCATTAACAGGTATATCTGAGCTGTCATATTTTGTTCTTTAGCGTTCACTAAATCAAGCTGTTTTGCTTAATATCGAATCAATTGATGCTTTATACAACAACTGTTTGGGTGTTGTATAGTCAAGCCTCACGAGCAATTAGTATTGGTCAGCTTCACATATCACTATGCTTCCACATCCAACCTATCAACGTCGTAGTCTTCAACGGCTCTTTAGGAGACATAAAGTCTCGGGGAAATCTTATCTTGAGGTAGGCTTCCCGCTTAGATGCTTTCAGCGGTTATCCCTTCCGAACATAGCTACCCGGCGATGCGACTGGCGTCACAACCGGTACACCAGAGGTTCGTCCACTCTGGTCCTCTCGTACTAGGAGCAGATCCTCTCAAATTTCCAACGCCCACGGTAGATAGGGACCGAACTGTCTCACGACGTTCTAAACCCAGCTCGCGTACCTCTTTAAATGGCGAACAGCCATACCCTTGGGACCTGCTTCAGCCCCAGGATGAGATGAGCCGACATCGAGGTGCCAAACACCGCCGTCGATATGAACTCTTGGGCGGTATCAGCCTGTTATCCCCAGAGTACCTTTTATCCGTTGAGCGATGGCCCTTCCATACAGAACCACCGGATCACTAAGACCTACTTTCGTACCTGCTCGACTTGTGGGTCTCGCAGTTAAGCGCGCTTTTGCCTTTATACTCTACGCGTGATTTCCGACCACGCTGAGCGCACCTTCGTACTCCTCCGTTACTCTTTAGGAGGAGACCGCCCCAGTCAAACTACCCACCAGACATGGTCCTCGTCCCGGATAACGGGACAGAGTTAGAACCTCAATATTACCAGGGTGGTATTTCAAGATTGGCTCCACTAGGACTAGCGTCCCAGCTTCAAAGCCTCCCACCTATCCTACACAAGTAAGATCAAAGTTCAATGTCAAGCTGCAGTAAAGGTTCACGGGGTCTTTCCGTCTAGCCGCGGGTACACCGCATCTTCACGGCGATTTCGATTTCACTGAGCCTCTGCTGGAGACAGCGCCCCCATCATTATGCCATTCGTGCAGGTCGGAACTTACCCGACAAGGAATTTCGCTACCTTAGGACCGTTATAGTTACGGCCGCCGTTTACTGGGGCTTCGATCAAGAGCTTCGCTTACGCTAACCCCATCAATTAACCTTCCAGCACCGGGCAGGCATCACACCCTATACGTCCACTTTCGTGTTTGCAGAGTGCTATGTTTTTAATAAACAGTTGCAGGGGCCTGGTTTCTGTGGCTGCTCTCAGCTCAGGAAGCAAGTTCCATCACCAAAAGCAGCGTACCTTCTCCCGAAGTTACGGTACCATTTTGCCTAGTTCCTTCAGCAGAGTTCTCTCAAGCGCTTTGGTCTACTCGACCTGACCACCTGTGTCGGTTTCGGGTACGATTCCAGTGTAACTGAAGCTTAGAGACTTTTCCTGGAAGTATGGTATCAGCCACTTCACTGTACAAGTACAGCTTGCTATCAGATCTCAGCATAGAGCACCCCGGATTTGCCTAAGATGCATGCCTACTTCCTTCCACCTGGACAACCAACGCCAGGCTGACTTAACCTTCTCCGTCCTCTCATCGCATTACACTGAAGTATTGGAATATTAACCAATTTCCCATCGACTACGCCTTTCGGCCTCGCCTTAGGGGTCGACTCACCCAGCCCCGATTAACGTTGGACTGGAACCCTTGGTCTTTCAGCGAGCGGGTTTTTCACCCGCTTTGTCGTTACTCACGTCAGCATTCGCACTTCTGATACCTCCAGCAGACTTCTCAATCCACCTTCATCGGCTTACAGAACGCTCCCCTACCACGTATACAAAGTATACATCCGCAGCTTCGGCACATAGTTTTAGCCCCGTTACATCTTCCGCGCAGGCCGACTCGACTAGTGAGCTATTACGCTTTCTTTAAAGGGTGGCTGCTTCTAAGCCAACCTCCTAGCTGTCTATGCCTTCCCACATCGTTTCCCACTTAACTATGATTTTGGGGCCTTAGCTGGCGGTCTGGATTGTTTTCCTCTTGACTACGGACGTTAGCACCCGCAGTCTGTCTCCCGGATAGTACTCATTGGTATTCGGAGTTTGCATCGGTTTGGTAAGTCGGGATGACCCCCTAGCCGAAACAGTGCTCTACCCCCAATGGTATTCGTCCGAGGCGCTACCTAAATAGCTTTCGGGGAGAACCAGCTATCACCGAGTTTGATTAGCCTTTCACCCCTATCCACAAGTCATCCCCTGGCTTTTCAACGACAGTGGGTTCGGTCCTCCAGTCAGTGTTACCTAACCTTCAACCTGCTCATGGATAGATCACCCGGTTTCGGGTCTATACCCAGCAACTAAACGCCCTATTAAGACTCGATTTCTCTACGGCTCCCCTATTCGGTTAACCTCGCTACTGAATATAAGTCGCTGACCCATTATACAAAAGGTACGCAGTCACCGAACAAGTCGGCTCCCACTGCTTGTATGCATGCGGTTTCAGGATCTATTTCACTCCCCTCACAGGGGTTCTTTTCGCCTTTCCCTCACGGTACTGGTTCACTATCGGTCAGTCAGGAGTATTTAGCCTTGGAGGATGGTCCCCCCATATTCAGACAAGGTTTCACGTGCCTCGCCCTACTCGACATCATCATATAAGCCCTTTCGTGTACAGGACTATCACCTACTATGGTTGCACTTCCCAGAGCATTCCACTAAAGCTTATATGACTTAATGGGCTTTTCCCCGTTCGCTCGCCGCTACTGAGGGAATCTCAATTGATTTCTTTTCCTAAGGGTACTGAGATGTTTCACTTCCCCTCGTTCGCCTCGCAACACTATGTATTCATGTTGCGATACCTACCTTATGGTAAGTGGGTTTCCCCATTCAGAAATCTCCGGATCACAGGATATTTGCCGCCTCCCCGGAGCTTATCGCAGGCTATTACGTCTTTCATCGCCTCTGACTGCCAAGGCATCCACCACATGCACTTAATTACTTGACTATACAACCCCAAACAGTCGTTTATCCCTACAAGTAGGATAAGCAACAGATTATGATGATTTCTCATCACTTTCTTACAGTTGGCGTTTGTGCACTTAAGCACTGTACAGCTTCAATTAGATTCATATACCAAAACGCTTGATTCAGTTTAATCGCTAGTAACTTATTTCATCCAACTTTCACAATTACTTGCTAGGTTGTTTAAAACGAGTATGAACAATTTATTTCAACTCAAATATATTCTGTTAATGATTTTTCTCGTCTTCGTCAGATCGAGAAACTGTGATAAATCACAGAGGTTAATAACAATGCCGCGCATTATACGCCGCTTTCTTACTAAGCTCTATAAGCTATCTAACCGTTTGCTTATTATGCATCCGAAGATACATGGTGGAGACTAGGAGAGTCGAACTCCTGACCTCCTGCGTGCAAAGCAGGCGCTCTACCAACTAAGCTAAGTCCCCAGCTTATCAATAAGTCAATGTTTCTGATTTTCCGTACTTCGTCAGTAGTGGTGGGTCTGACAAGACTTGAACTTGTGACCCCACGCTTATCAAGCGTGTGCTCTAACCAACTGAGCTACAGACCCTCAGATACATCGTCATGAAGAACAACTTGTTGTGGATTCTTACCGATCGTCAATCTTTCGTTAAGGAGGTGATCCAGCCGCAGGTTCCCCTACGGCTACCTTGTTACGACTTCACCCCAGTCATCGGCCACACCGTGGTAAGCGTCCTCCTTACGGTTAGACTACCTACTTCTGGTGCAACAAACTCCCATGGTGTGACGGGCGGTGTGTACAAGGCCCGGGAACGTATTCACCGCGGCATTCTGATCCGCGATTACTAGCGATTCCGACTTCATGGAGTCGAGTTGCAGACTCCAATCCGGACTACGATCGGCTTTTTGAGATTAGCATCCTATCGCTAGGTAGCAACCCTTTGTACCGACCATTGTAGCACGTGTGTAGCCCTGGTCGTAAGGGCCATGATGACTTGACGTCGTCCCCGCCTTCCTCCAGTTTGTCACTGGCAGTATCCTTAAAGTTCCCGGCTTAACCCGCTGGCAAATAAGGAAAAGGGTTGCGCTCGTTGCGGGACTTAACCCAACATCTCACGACACGAGCTGACGACAGCCATGCAGCACCTGTATGTAAGTTCCCGAAGGCACCAATCCATCTCTGGAAAGTTCTTACTATGTCAAGACCAGGTAAGGTTCTTCGCGTTGCATCGAATTAAACCACATGCTCCACCGCTTGTGCGGGCCCCCGTCAATTCATTTGAGTTTTAGTCTTGCGACCGTACTCCCCAGGCGGTCTACTTATCGCGTTAGCTGCGCCACTAAAGCCTCAAAGGCCCCAACGGCTAGTAGACATCGTTTACGGCATGGACTACCAGGGTATCTAATCCTGTTTGCTCCCCATGCTTTCGTACCTCAGCGTCAGTATTAGGCCAGATGGCTGCCTTCGCCATCGGTATTCCTCCAGATCTCTACGCATTTCACCGCTACACCTGGAATTCTACCATCCTCTCCCATACTCTAGCTTCCCAGTATCGAATGCAATTCCTAAGTTAAGCTCAGGGATTTCACATCCGACTTAAAAAGCCGCCTACGCACGCTTTACGCCCAGTAAATCCGATTAACGCTCGCACCCTCTGTATTACCGCGGCTGCTGGCACAGAGTTAGCCGGTGCTTATTCTGCGAGTAACGTCCACTATCCCTAGGTATTAACTAGAGTAGCCTCCTCCTCGCTTAAAGTGCTTTACAACCAAAAGGCCTTCTTCACACACGCGGCATGGCTGGATCAGGGTTCCCCCCATTGTCCAATATTCCCCACTGCTGCCTCCCGTAGGAGTCTGGGCCGTGTCTCAGTCCCAGTGTGGCGGATCATCCTCTCAGACCCGCTACAGATCGTCGCCTTGGTAGGCCTTTACCCCACCAACTAGCTAATCCGACTTAGGCTCATCTATTAGCGCAAGGTCCGAAGATCCCCTGCTTTCCCCCGTAGGGCGTATGCGGTATTAGCATCCCTTTCGAGATGTTGTCCCCCACTAATAGGCAGATTCCTAAGCATTACTCACCCGTCCGCCGCTAAGTATTGGTGCAAGCACCAATACTCCGCTCGACTTGCATGTGTTAAGCCTGCCGCCAGCGTTCAATCTGAGCCATGATCAAACTCTTCAGTTTAAAATCAATAGTGCTTTATTCAAAACACCAAATCTGGCTCATCAATTTTCTGACAAATATTTCTCAAATAAACTTCGAGTAATTTCTACCATCAATCAATGAAAATAATTTCGATCAATCAACCAGTAAAAATCCACACAAGTTGTTCTTCATAATCTCTTAATGATCTTCTTACTGGTTCGTCACCAGCAAGCTAGGTCGGGTATATTACACTAGATATTCTCAGTGTCAATTAGTAATTCAAATTATTTTAAACTTTCTTTCTAAAACCCAACTCAATCAATTTTAACTAAGTTACTGTTTTATCAGAAGTTTTAATCTTCATCACCGCCGATGGATGTGCATTCTACACCATCCCTTATCCAATGCAACTCCTTTTTTTAACTTTTCACGCCATAAGGACATTTTTTAGCCATTTTAGTATTTTTTCCTACATATTTTGATCAAATTTGTTTTAATACGCCTGTTCAAAGACCTGTTAATATATTCAATTACGTATTTTGCTTTAAGTACCAGCTTACTTACTTTAAGTACCAGCTTACTTAATAGAGCTCTAGGATTTTTTATGCGTCACTTTCATTATATTTGGGCTAGCTTTTTATCTTTAGGGTTAATTTCTCCTGTATTTGCGCAGGATTTAGTTGCTCCTTCTGAAGCACAGAATACTTCAGAGCTAGAATCTGCTACAGCACAAACTCAATCTGCTCAACATACCAACTCCAGACTTGAAGTATTGAAAGAATTAAAAAACATTAAAGCCAAAGATTTGAAAGTGGATGCAAGTGCAACTCAACCTGAAAACCAGAAAGATCCATTACAACCCTTAAATAGACAGATATTTGCTTTTAATGAGGTATTAGATCGCAAGGTTGCCCGCCCTCTTGCGATTCAATATAAGGAAAAAGTTCCTAATGAAGTACGTGGCTCTTATCGCCAGTTTCGTAAAAATTTAGGGGAACCATGGAATGCAGTAAACCAGTTAATTCAAGGCCGTCCACTTCGTGCTGCGGAATCTTTAGGTCGCTTTACCGTTAACACTCTAACCACCCTAGGCTTTGCCGACCCTGCTCGTCGTATCGGCTTATATGTCGAAGAAGAAAATTTTGGCACTACGCTAGGTTATTACGGTATTTCTTCTGGTCCTTATCTAGTCCTGCCTGTGTTTGGCCCTAGCACTTTCCGTGATACTTTAGGTCTGATTGTCGATGGTCAAGCCCGTCCCCAAAAGTATATTTTAGAAGATCGTGATGGAGTGTACTGGAGTGAGCAAATGTTAGGCGGTATTGATGCCCGCTCCCAGCTTTTAGACATTGAAGATGTTTTACAAGGTGATAAATATGCGGCAATCCGTGATATTTATTTACAGCGTAAAAGTTTTTCCATTGCTGAAAAGAGAGGTCTAGAACCTGAAACCATGTTCATTGAAGATGATCAGGACAGCAATGAAGATCAAGATCAAGATCAACAAAGTAATCCTGATTCATCCAATGATGAAATCCAAGAAGATGACGTAGACACTACAACCAAATAAGTCGTATCTATTTAATAGCAATATGATCAGCACAGCATCTTCCTTTGCTGATCATTAGATTGTTATAGTACAACTCTAGATGATATCAATTTAAGGGTCATACAATTTCTTTATGTATTTCATTCAACCGACTCGCAATATTCCTTATTTAGATCAGGTACTCAGTGCACTTCCCGGTGTGCAAATGATTCACATAGATGATATTAATTTATATGATCCGACCATTTTAGCGATTGCTGATGTACAAGACTATCTGACTCACCAATGGTCACTCCCGACCATCGTCCTGGCTTTTGAAAATGAAGGGATGGCATTGGCTCAGGCATGGGAATTGGGTGCTTTAGCCGGCTGGATCTGGAACAAGCTGCCACGTGATCCGGAAGCTTCCTTATTAAAAATTGATGCCCAATACAAGCGTAATCAGGATAGTCGTGACCTGCCTTCAGCAGCAGAATTACAAAAACGTTTACTGCCCAACCCTCTAGAATTAATCAACTATAAGGTTGAAACTCTGTTTCAACCTTCTGCCTATTTGTCTGGTGACTGGTACGATTACTGGAAAATCAGCGATAAAGAAATCATGTTTTATCTGGCCGATGTTTCCGGACATGGTGTCACCAGCAGTCTACTGACATCCTGGATGGCGGCTTTTCATGGCCGATCCAAAACACCCCGTGAATTGATTAAAAAGCTGAATGGCATGCTGGTTCAGGAAAATATCGAAAAGCACATTACCATGATTGCAGGCGTTCTTAATTTAGAAACCCATCAATTACGCTGGTCCAGTGCCGGACATTATCCTCCTGCCATTATCTTTGAACCCAATCAGCCGCCTAAAATTTTAAACACCAGCAGTTTCCCTTTGGGACTGACTGAAGACCTGGAAGTGGAAGAATTTGAATGTGTGCTAAATCGACATGCCCGGTTTATTATTTGTTCAGATGGTGCACTGGAACCGTTTGATGGCGGACTGAATGAACAATTTGAAAAATTAGTCTTTCATTTGCAGAATCAATCCTTTCAGGCCCCTGAACATGTGGCAGACGACATCGCCATCTTAAGTTTACGCCGAATGAATTAATCGTATAATCAATATGTTAACTTTCAACTAAGCGATATACGACTCTAGGCTACTTGAGTCTATAGTGGCCCTATGTGATAATTTTAATATCCTTCTCTGCAAATGGCATTTATATGTCAACAGGTCATGTTGAATATGCAAGCTTGAATGGAACGCATATTTTTAAGCTTATTGGCGAAGTGCGTGCTCAATCTTGTATTAGTCTAGACAAACTTCTTAGTAAAATTGAACAGCAATCAAATGTCGTTGGGGCAATCGTAGATTTAACCCAAACCACATTTATTGACAGCACTGTTTTAGGTGTACTGGCCAAGCTGGGTTTAAAGCTGAAACAGGTCCATCAAATTCAGGCAGTCATGTTATCCACCAATCCGGATATTACTACCTTGGCCAATAGCATGGGCTTGGGACAGGTATTCGTGATTTTAAATTACTGTGGTGATCCGAAAGTATGTACTCGCGAGCTAATCGAAGAGCACATTACCCATAACGCCATGTTAACCACTGTTCTAGATGCGCATAAAACATTGATGAAGTTAAATGAAAGTAACCAAAACATGTTTGAACCTTTGGTGAAACAATTACAAAAAGAACAAGACACCTTAGAACAAGTGTCGCAGCAAAACGTATAAAAATGATGATTTAGAGCTTACACCATGACTTTACTCTCTGTTGTACAAATGAATTCCCAGGATGATATTGAAGCCAATTTCATCGTAATCGAGTCATTGATACAACAAAGTAAAGCCGATGGTGCAGAGCTGATTGTTTTCCCTGAAAACTTCATCTGTTTTGCAGGTGGAAAACAACGCGAGACCGCAGCACAGTTTGAAAGCCTTCAGAAACGTCTGGAACAACTGGCACATCAATATCAAATCTGGATTGTAGCAGGAACACTTCCCTGCCCATTCCGCCCAGATGGTTCCATCATGAGTGATGGCCGTGTACGTACCGTCAGTTTATGTATTAGTCCTGAAGGTACTGAAGCACGTTATGACAAGATTCACCTGTTTGATGTACAAGTGGGTGATGTTGTGGGTGGCTATCAGGAATCTCGATTCTTTGAACCGGGTACTGATGTAGTGATTGCCAAAACTCCGTTTGGTAATATTGGCTTAATGGTGTGTTATGACTTGCGTTTTCCAGAACTGGCTTTAACCTTACGCAGTCAAGGTGCAAACATACTTACCGCACCATCCGCCTTTACCTACACTACCGGCCAAATGCACTGGCAATTACTACTACAAGCCCGTGCGATGGACAGCCAATGCCAGATTTTAGGTGCAGCTCAACAAGGCTGGCATGGTGAAAAACGCCAAACTTGGGGGCATGCAGGCGCTGCCAATTCACGCGGGCAGTTGTTGGCAATGGTAGAAAATGAAGGCGCTCAACTAATTACCGTACCGTTTGATTTAGCCGAACAAACCAAAATCCGTGAGTCAATGCCTTTGATGCAGCACCGTCGTTTGCTGCAATTCTAAACTTAGATTTTTAATACCCATAAAAAAGGTTGATCAACAAATACGATCAACCTTTTTACTTTTAAGTACAGTGCCGCAAAGCTTTAAAGCTATGTTTTTTTATTTACAAGTACAGATGATCAGTCATGATCCCACTTATTCGGCAGCTTCATTGGTCACACGCAGTACTTCCTCCAAAGTGGTTTTTCCTGCCAGTACTTTACGTAAACCATCATCGCGGATTGAACCAGACTGTTTACGCGCATAGCTTTCCAGCTCATATTCCGCAGCATTGCCATGAATCAAACGGCGCATGGGTTCATCCACAGGGACAATTTCATAAATGGCGGTACGCCCCATAAAACCGCTATGCGAACAGTGATCACAACCTTTCGGTTTCGGTAATTTAAATACAGCATCTGTTTGTAAATGTTTGAAAATTTCGGTTTCAAACGCATCAGCGTCATGCCATGTGGCACAGCGTGGACATAAGGTTCGAACCAAACGCTGGGCAATCACTCCAATCAGGGAGCTGGCCAGCAAGAATGGTTCAATGCCCATATCTTTTAAACGGGTGACTGCACCAATTGCCGTATTGGTATGTAGTGTAGATAAAACCAAGTGACCGGTAAGAGATGCCTGAACGGCAATTTCAGCCGTTTCCAGATCACGGATTTCCCCGACCATCACCACATCCGGGTCCTGACGCAGCATGGCTTTTAAAGCACGGGCAAAGGTCATGTCTACTTTACTGTTGACCTGAGTTTGTCCGATACCTTCCAGTTGATATTCAATTGGATCTTCAGCCGTCAGAATATTTTTTGAGCCATCATTCAGGTCAGACAAGGCTGCATATAAGGTGGTGGTTTTACCCGAACCGGTTGGTCCAGTCACCAGAATAATGCCGTGTGGACGATGCACCAGATGGGTTAAGCATTCATAATCCGGTTGCATCAGGCCCAGATGGGTCATATTCAGACGTCCGGCCTGCTTGTCCAGTAAACGCATGACCACACGCTCACCATGTGATGAAGGCAGCGTCGAAACCCGCACATCCACTTCTCGTCCAGCAAGACGTAACGAAATACGGCCATCTTGCGGAATCCGCTTTTCGGCAATATCCAGTTTGGCCATGACTTTAATACGTGACACCAACAATGGTGCCAGTTCACGACGCGGTTGTACAATTTCGCGCAACTGTCCATCGACACGTAAACGTACCGACAGTTTTTTCTCAAAGGATTCAATATGAATATCGGAAGCCCCCACGCGGATGGCTTCAGACAGCAAGGCATTGATCAGCCGGACAATCGGTGCATCATCTTCCTGATCCATTAAATCTTCAGCTTCTGGCACCGAATCTGCCAAACTGAGTAAATCGGGATGATCTTCCAGACCAGCTGCTACCTGTTGCGATTCTCCGGTATCACCAGCAAAACTGGAACTGAGTAACTGATGAAATTCCTGCTCAGAACACAACTGGTGCTGTGCCGGATGCCCCAAATAGCGACGTGCTTCCTGTATCGCCAGCAAGGGCGTATTTTCACGGCGTACAATAAAAGCCTGATTGCCCTCGTAGCGCAGCAATACGCCATGACGCTTGGCAAAACTATATGGTATTTGTAATTGTTTAAGTACTTGCATCAAAGTTTATAATGATGAATAAATTGATTTGAGTGTACTCTAAGCATAAGACAGCGTGAAGTCTGTTTTTAATGATTAAGCTATAAAGGAAATATGCCGTTGTCTAAAAACGATGAACTGATAGATGCAGAGCAGCCCAATTTAATCAAATGGTGGGGCGAACAAAGCTTTGAATTGAATCAGCCTAAGGCCTGGCAGTTTGGTTCACTGTTATTTCGTCTGACTCGTGGTCTGCAAGAATGGCGCATGGAATATCATCGTCCACAGGTGCAGTACGACTATGAACAAAAGTGGCATGCGATTGAAGATCCGAATTTTGCTTTTCCGCAACCGCTGAAAGTTGAACGTTATATGTTCAAGTCCACTCACAATAAATTACAGCTGATGCCGCGCCTGGCCGATCGTTCCGTGGTGATTAAACCGGTCGATCCGATTTATATTCCGGCAGGACAGCGCGGTACGCTGTATATCAGCACCCCTTTATGGATTGCAGGCTTTGTCGAAAGCCAAAAAGACCCGCTGTTTGATATTCCGGTGATTCTGCCCAAAGATACCTGGTTCGGACCCAATCATCGTATCGGTGAAATTTGTTATGCCACCGCGGTTGATGGCCGTACTGAACTGCATCAGCTCAAGCCACGTGCTTTTCGCGCGGTGACTCCGATTGAATTTCATAATACCAGTCATCAGCAATTACGCTTTGACCGGATGAACGTGCCGGTTTCTGCACTTCCCCTATTCTACAGTGAAAGCACCGGTCGCTTATGGACGTCACAGATTAAAGTTTTGCATGAAGGGTTGGATAAACCACCACGAATTCGAATTGAAAACCGTACCCCTCCTCATGCGGGTGAAGTGATGTATGTCCATCCACCACGTGAACAGGCAAGTGCTTTGTTCAACATGTTTGATTCATTTTTCTAGGGCGGCAATATGGCAGATTCGAATATCCCAAAAGAAATTACCAGCAGCCTCAAAAGTATTTTTACCAATATCAACACAGAACGCCTGACTGAAATTATCGTTGCCGTCGTACTATGTCTTATTGGTTTTTTAATTGCACGTTTTGTCTCCAATACCTTTATCCGCACTGTTGGCTCACGCTTTAATGCCCACCAAAGTCTGGTTTGGCGCCGTGGTATTTTTTATTTTATCTTCCTGATTTTTGTGATGGCCAGCCTAAAAGAAGCCGGTTTTAAACTGAGCGTGTTTTTAGGTGCGGCCGGCATTTTAACTGTGGCGCTGGGTTTTGCTTCACAAACCTCTGCTTCCAACCTGATCAGCGGTTTATTCCTGATTGGGGAAGGTTCTTTTGAAATTGGGGATACGGTACAAATGACCCTGATTCGTGGTCACACCATTGAAGGTGAAGTGATTTCAATTGACCTGCTTTCGGTAAAACTGCTGACTCAGGACAATGTCTATGTGCGCGTACCGAACGAACAGCTGATTCGTGCTCCCGTCTATAACCTGTCCAAATTCCCGATTCGGCGGATTCCAATCACTTTAGCCATTAACTTTCATGAGGACATCATTAAAGTTCGGGAAGTACTGCTGGATGTAGCCAATAAATATCCACTGGTTCTGGCTGACCCTAAACCGGCGGTTACGGTTACAGCCTTCCGTGAGTCTTCCATTGAACTGTTATTTGCCATCTGGTGTAACCGTGAAAACTTTTTAAAAGTGCGTGATGAAATGCAGGAACGTATCCGCAACGGTTTTGTCGCCAATCAGATTGAAATTCCAGTACCGAAAATGGGCTTTGTTGATCGCCCTACAGCTGTTCAGCCTTTAAATGAGGAAGATATTGATCAGTATGCCAATGCCAAAGAAGTAAAGCATGAGGCGGGATTGAAATAGTTTTTATAACCCCCTCATTCCCTTGCGGAATATATTCCCCATCCCAAAGGGAGAAGGAAACAATTCCCTCTCCTATTAGGAGAGGGTTAGGAAGAGGTAAAAATGTTAAATTGTTTCCCCTTCAGGAATCGGCGCAATATAGGCAATCAGCAACATCACAAAACCAGCCCCCAGAAATGAAATCACCCGGGTTAAAGTGCCAATATGTGACAGGTCAAAAAGTACCAGTTTCAAAGTCACAATCACCAAAATACTGCCCCCTAAAATCCAGACTGAACGCAACTGTTTGCGACTGGCCAGACTCATGGTCATAAAGGCCAAACTGACCCACAACAAAGTCAGACTGAGTTGAACGGTTGCATTTCCCCATACAGCCAGCTCATTAAACGGCGTACCCCAATAAACATGTAATGCACGCAGCACAATATAACTGCTAAACCAAAGCAGACTGAGTACCATCAGCACGGCAACGATGCCTTTATCTAAACCTGATTTCAGCTGTAAGGACAACATCCAGATAAAACCTGCCAACATTGCAATACTAACCAGATCAAAAGGATTGATGACTGGCAGGATATAAGCCTGAAAGGCTTGCTGGGTAAAAAGTTGCGAACAGACAATCCAGGTTGCCATCAGTACCAAACTGCTACGGGCTTGCCAGAACATTTTCCAGTCCGGATTATCCAGCTGCCAATAACACCAGGCACAGAACAGTAAAGGCAGAATCACCACACTGATATAAGGCGTACTTGGAAGCAGGGTTAAGCTGGTCATGGCCAGACTGGTCAGGGTGCCAAAACTGACCCACTCTTTTTCAGTTCGCACACCCAACATCGGGCGCAGCCACAATGCAGTCAACATCAATCCGGAAAGTGCAAAACTCAGACGGTCAAACATGGTCGGCCAAATAATGATGCCCTGCTGACTTTGATCAATCACAATAATCAGGGCAAAAACAAAGACAGGAATGAGGCCGAGCCATTTCGGAAACAGCCAAGTCCAGGTAGCTTTGCAACGCAGCATCAACTCATTCATCAGCAGATAGAATCCACTGACAATCAACAGGCTCATCACCAGCTGTTGAGGACCGTCAATTTCATCCAGCAACAATACAATCAACATGGTAGTTGCAGACAGCATCTGCAAACAGTGAAAGGCTATCGTGGAACTGCTCAGTTGCTGCCTAAAGGACTCCCGGCTATTTGCTACCACAACCACAGCAAAATAGCTCAAGCATAAACCCCAATACATTTGATTAGGAAATTCATTTAGCTCCACCAGATAATACAAACTGGATAAGCCAGCAACAATCATTAGACCCATAGCCAGATAGCGACTGATATCCGACTGACGATATAGGGCATAACTAAAAATGATCAGCCCTTCCACAGCCCAGCCAATCACGCTCCATTGCTTATGCAACAGAATTGGAGGAATCAGGGCCAGAAAAATCAGCATTAAACTGAAATAACTTTGTGAAATCAGTTGCACCGCCTGATGGCGTTTTGATAGTTGATACAAGCCTGCATACACGGCAGCAAAGGCCAGACTCACTCCAGCCTGCCAGCGCGTTTCTTCAAAATGCATTAAATAAATAAAAATATAACCGACCAGAGGCGCACCAAAAATCAGGGCAATATCCAAAGCCGGTTTCAGTTTGAACTGAACCAGATCTTCTTTGGCCAGTAGCTGACTAAAACGAAAACTTAACCAGACAAAAATTGCCGTATGCACCGCCACCAAGAACGTTAAGGTATTTTTTTCAAATTCTTTGCCCTGATAGAAGGCATAGCCTCCCCCCACAATCACGGTCATTAAAAAGGCAATTTGATTCAGCATCTTCCAGGGACGTAAGGTACTGAGGATCGCAACAGCAAGATTGATCACCACATAATAAGCAGTCAGTTCAATTGCTGTCGCGTTGCGGACCGGCAAGGTAAAAGGTGCAATATAGGCAATGATCATCGCCATCAGCGCCAGTTCAATGGATTGCTGTTTTAAGCTGAGAATCAGGGTCACCCCCATGATCAGGGCAAAACATAATCCAGCGATGGCGAGCGTCGGAATCACGGCATTGTAATAGGCAAAGAAAAGTGTCAAAAATAAGGCCGCTAAACCCAATCCTTCCAGGGCTAGGGAAAAACTGCGGTTTTTACTCTGCATCCAGTAACCGAGGGCCGTTACAGCGCCACTGACGCCTGCAACAATCGCCAGTTTCATCGCCAAACTGAGTTGCCAATGTTCGGTGGCAAAACGTAGCAACAAGATGATGCCAATGACCAGTACCAAGATAGCCACTTTTAAAACTGGATTACCTTGAAAAATCCACTGCTTTAACTGTTCAATCAAGCCGATGGGCTGTGATACGGGAGCTGATTCGAATACCTGAATGGGTGGCTTTTCAATCTTCTCCTCAGTGACCATTTGCCCCTGATGCAACCGCATTTGCAACAGGCTCAATAAGCCCTCTAAACGGCGTAACCATCTTAAAAAGAAAAAAATCCACGCTGTGATACCCAACCCGACGGCAAACTCCCAATCCAGAATGCCGCCGACAATGGCAACAATTGAACAAAGATATAAAGGAACTTTAGAGCTTTCCTGAACTGAAAGATTTGTTTCTGCAGCAATTTGTGCTGCCGGTGTCTGGATGGCATCGACATATTGCATCAGGCTCATGACAAAGGCCAAACCACATAAATAGGTGAAGATGCGTACATCCAAAAACCAAGACCCCACCCCGACAATAATCAATACCATCAGCCAAATCATCCGGATTTCGCTCTGTCCTTTCCCCATTTTTTCTTTATCTCAATCCTTATTGATTTGATCATACAACAGCTGTGACTTTGATTTTTAAGCATTCATCAGATATTCGGTAACACGCATCTTGAATGATGTGTCTATGCTCATGGGCAAAATCACGTACAATAAGGCCGATATTTGAATTAGGAATCCTTCAATGACACCATTTGTTTTGGTCGATGGCTCATATTTTTTATTTCGTGCATATCATGCACTGCCACCACTAACCACTTCGACTGGTTTACAGACCAACGCAATTCGTGGTGCCATTTCTGCGATTCAAAAGTTGATGCGTCGTATTCAGCCAACGCATATGGCTGTGATTTTTGATACCCCTGAACCGACGTTCCGTCATCAGCTTTCACCGATTTATAAAGGTGACCGCCCAAGCATGCCGGATGAACTGTCGCAGCAAATTCCCTATCTTCATAACCTGATTCGTGCTTTGGGCATTCCTTTACACACCCTTCCCGGCGCTGAAGCAGATGACGTGATTGGTACTTTGGCTAAACGTGCTGAAGCCAAAGGTTATCAGGTGCTGATCTCGACTGGTGATAAAGACATGGCCCAGCTAGTCACCGACAAAGTGACTTTGGAAGACAGCTTTAAAGACAAGCCGATGGATGTGAATGCTGTCTTTGAAAAGTTCGGTGTATGGCCGAATCAGATTATCGACTATTTAACCTTGATGGGTGATGCTTCCGATGGCATCCGTGGCGTACCCGGCGTCGGTGCAAAAACTGCTGCCAAACTGTTGACCGAATACGGTTCTATTGGCGGCATTCTGGAAAATGTCGATAAAATTAAAGGCAAAGTCGGTCAAAGCATTAAGGATAATGTTGAAGGCATTACCCTAGATCATCAGTTGGCCAGTATCGTTTGCGACCTGGATATGGGTCTTTGTTATGAAGACCTGAAACTCGGTGATCCGAATGTGGAAGAACTGTGCCGGCTCTATACCGAACTTGAGTTCCGTAACCAGTTACAGTCCCTCGATCATCCAAATAATCCAAACAATTCAGTTTATAAACAGGCGGCCAAGAGTATTGAAACTGAGATCAATACCACTGCTGTCATTAATACTGAAGATGAGGCAGAGCTGACAAGTGTGGATGATCAACTAGGCAAAGCCACTTATCACACCATTTTGACTCAAGCGGACTGGGACAAACTGTTCCAGCGTTTAAGCACTGAAAAACGCTTTGCCTTTGACACCGAAACCACCAGTCTGGATTATCGCGTAGCGGAAATGGTTGGCTTTTCACTGGCTTTTGATGCCAACGATGCCTATTACATTCCGCTGACCCACGACTATGAAGGTGCACCGGAACAGCTGAATCGTGAAACTATCCTTGCACAAATCAAATCGATTTTAGAAGATGCATCGGTTGAAAAAATTGGCCATCATTTAAAATATGATGCCCACATCCTGCAAAATCACGGCATTGAACTGCAAGGCTGGTATTTCGATACCATGCTGGCATCCTATGTTTTAAATTCTGTGGCGACCCGTCACGGTATGGATGATGTTGCTCGTGTGTATTTGAGTCATTTGACCACCACCTTTGAACAAATTGCAGGCAAAGGCGTTAAACAGAAGACCTTTAACCAGATCGACATTGAAACAGCGGCACATTATGCGGCGGAAGATGCACATGTCACCTATCGCCTGTATGAAGTCCTGTCGAAAAAGTTGCAGGCCATTCCTGAGCTGAACAATATTTTACACAATATTGAAATGCCGGTGGCGCGTGTGCTGACCATTATGGAAGAAAACGGCATCGAGCTGGACCTGAAATTTTTAGATCAGTTGAGTGTAGACTTTTCCAATACCATTCAAGACCTGGAAAACCAGATTGTTGAAATGGCCGGTCAGCCGTTTAATGTCAGCTCGCCGAAACAGGTCGGTGAAATCCTGTTTGACAAACTCGGTCTGAAAGGCGGCAAAAAAACAGCAACCGGTCAATACAGCACCAGTGAAAGTATTCTGGAAAAAATCGACCACCCGATTACTGATTTAATTTTGCAGTATCGCGGTCTTTCCAAACTGAAAAGCACCTATACCGATGGCTTGCAAAAACAGGCCAACAATGACAGCGGGCGTGTGCATACCAGTTATCATCAGGCTTTAACAGCAACAGGGCGTTTGTCCTCAACAGATCCCAACCTGCAAAACATTCCAGTGCGTGAAGAAATTGGCCGTCAGATTCGTAAAGCCTTTATTGCACCTGAAGGTCGGGTTTTGCTGGCTGCCGATTATTCACAGATTGAACTGCGTTTAATGGCGCATCTTTCCCAGGATGAAGCTTTGGTTGATGCTTTTAAGCATGGTCAGGATGTACACCGCCGTACTGCAGCTGAGGTTCTGGGTATTGCACTGGAAGATGTCACCAATGACCAGCGTCGTCAGGCCAAAGCCGTTAACTTCGGTCTCTTATATGGCATGTCCGAATTTGGTCTGATTCGTCAATTGGGCTTTACCCGTGAAGAATCGCAAAACTATATCAAGCAATATTTCCATCGTTATCCGGGCATTTATGAGTACATGCAACGTACGCGTCAGGTGGCTTTGGAACAAGGTTTTGTCGAAACCATTCTAGGTCGCCGTTTATATACGCCGGATATTGATGCCCGTAACATGATGGTACGTAAAGGTGCCGAACGTGCGGCCATCAATGCCCCGCTACAAGGAAGCGCTGCTGACATCATTAAAATAGCCATGATTGAAGTGGATAAAATGCTGCCTAAAGATCAAGCCAAAATGTTACTGCAAGTCCACGATGAATTGGTGTTTGAAGTCGATGCCGACATTGCCGATACACTGGCACCAAAACTGGCAGAAGTGATGCAATCGGTGATCCAGCTTTCAGTACCGCTGATTGTCGAAGTGGGTAAAGGCAATAACTGGGATGAGGCACACTAATCTTATATTAAGATCCTTCTCGCTTTTAAAGCTCCTTCTCTTACGCCATATATGGCTCAGGGAGAAGGCTGGGATGAGGGTTTTCTAAATAAACCTAGAATTAAATCTGTTTATAAGACAAGTGGAATTTTCAGACAAATAATTGATTATCTATCTGATAATTTACCCTCTCCTCACCTCTCCCAGAGGGAGAGGAATTTTTCCAATAAAAAAGGACTCCATCGAGTCCTTTTTTATTATCCAGATTTTACTATCTGAATTTTAAAGTCCAGTCAAAAGTACAATAGCCACTTCATTCATAATAATTTCGGCAATATACAATGCCAAAAAGGCAACAATTGGCGACAGGTCAATCATACCCATATTCGGCAAAATACGGCGGAACGGAGCCAACAATGGTTCTGCCAGCTCTTGAATGACTTCAATATACGGTGAGCGAGATTGGGTAAACATCACCACCCAGCTTAAAATAATCGTTGCAAAAATCAGGTAACGACAGAAGCGGATCAGGTCCTGAATCATGGTGACAAAGGTCAAAATCACCAGATGTACCGGACTGTTCGGCATAGCACCTGAAAGGTACATTACCCCAAAAATCTTGAGTAAATATAAAAGTACCACCAAAGCCAAGGCTGCAGAATTGACACGACCTTTTGCCAAGGTGGGAAAAATACGCCCAAACAGATCGACGATTTTTGTCGCTTTCACAGTAGACATGACGACAGGATTATAAGGATTCACCGCTGCAAGCTGCATCAGAAAACGAAAGAATACGAGCAAAATCGCTACGTTAATAATAATGCCAAAAATCAGCGCAGAATTTGCACCCATACTGGAACTTTCCTAAATAAAAACGAGTTATTTGCTACTTTCACTTAGCTCTTGAGCAAGTTCTTGACTGCGCTTTTGCGCGGCAGCCAAAGCGGCCTGAATATTTTGAGAGATTTGCGCACGATCGAATACTTCCAGTGCAGCTTGAGTTGTACCATTTGGAGAGGTCACATTTTTGCGCAATTCTGCAGGTGTATTTGAACTGGTAATCGCCATTTGTGCGGCACCCAATGCTGTTTGCAACGTCAATGCAGTCGCCACTTTTTCATCCAGCCCTAGGTTTTTGCCTGCACGAATCATGCTTTCCATCATATAGAAGAAATAAGCCGGACCAGAGCCCGATACTGCCGTTACAGCATCAATTTGTGCTTCTGAATTGACCCAAAGGGTTAAACCGGTTGCAGCCAAAACCTGACTGGCCAACTCACGATCCTGTGCATTCACAGCTTCCGTTGCATACAGGCCATGTGCTCCTGTTTGCACCAAAGCAGGTGTATTGGGCATAACACGAACAATTCGATTGGTTTCTAGCAGGTTGGCAATAGTCGCGATTTCAGCTCCAGCCACAATCGACATCACCAGTTTGCCTTCAAACAAACCTTTAAGCGGTTTTAATACGCTGGCCAGTACTTGCGGCTTCACTGCAAAAAGTACGATATCGGCATCACGAATGGCAGCAATATTGTCATCCGTCACATGTACATCTTTTTCTGTTAATAAAAGACGGACTTTTTCGACCGGATCAGAAACTGTAATACGTGTTGGCGGCAAGCCACGCGAAATCAGCCCGCCAATCAAGGCTTGGGCCATATTACCGCCACCAATAAAACTAATATTACAATTTAAAGCTGCACTCATGGATTCATACTCGACTTAGAATTTTTTAACTAAGAGATCAAATTTGGTTGCCATCCACCGATTTCACAATATTCAGATTGGGCTAACCAAAACCCTTTTGGTGTAAAAACACCAAGCATAACATTATCTATGCTTAATATTTGAATTCTATAACGCTGCCAGGGAAAAATTTGTGCTTCCTGAATGGCTTTTTTTAACGGCCAAGCCCCCACTCGTCCATACAAATGAATTTTTTCGCCGCCTTGGCGCATCACTAAATCCAGTTTTTGACCCAGCAATGCTGCTGACAGGCCTACTTTTGCAGTTTCAGCAAGATAATTTCCTGACAGTATTTCAAGCTTTTGTCCTAACTCGACAAAGATTGCCTGTTTATTAGCAATCGATTGATTTTTTTCAGCCAAATATTCTGTGGCACTTAAGCGGAAAAGTTTTTGCTGATAACGCACATAATAATATTGATTCCAGTGCAATGCCGCCTGTGCATCAGATTTGGAGCCAATCACTTCAAGCAACAAGCGTTGCACCATTTCAAAACTGGGGCGATAGGTATCCTGTCCTTTCATCCAGGCAGAGAGCAATTGCCTTTGCCGTGCACTTGATAATTGGGATAACTTTTCTAAATCCAGTTCAGTGGCCGATCCGCAATGGTTTAAATCCTGCTGTAATACGTCCAGCAAAATATCTTCCGCATCCTGCATGAGATAACTGGTGCGGCTGAGTGCCTGTTGCATTTTTGGATAACGTTGTTGCAACAGCGGCCACAATTCATGACGGCACCAGGCCCGATCATAATGAGTATCTAAATTGGTGGGATCTTCAATATTTTGCACACCCAGCTGAATTACCCATTGGCAAATCTGCTCACGTGAGATATCCAGCAGCGGTCGCCAAATGCTGAATTGCTTTCGTACATCGACCTGCTTCATGGCGGATAAACCATGTACGCCGGCACCCGAAAGCAAGCGTAGCATCAAGGTTTCGGCCTGATCCTGCTGATGATGCGCCAAGACCAAGATTTCATTGGCTTTTAAATGCTTTGCATAGGCCTGATAACGTGCGTTACGTGCCTGATGTTCCAGGTTGCCATCTTGCACTTCAACGGCTTCAACAATACACGGTACATGCAGCGCTGCACATTGATCAGATACAAATTGCCCCCAGTCTGCACTAATTTTTTGCAACTGGTGATCGACATAGATCGCACGGATTTTTTCAGGAAATAAATCAGACATTAAACGCAATAGCAGCATGGAATCCATGCCGCCACTACATCCAATCAAGAAAGTGCTTTCAGGAGGAAAGCACTGGATTTGTTTTAAGATGCCAGACCGGAATTGTCGCTGCCAAACTTCATTAAACGCTGGTAACGTGCTTCGCATCTCTCATTCGCATCCATCGATTGCAATTCTTCTAAAGCCTGTTGTAACACATCTTTAAGATCTTGCATCACTTTTTCAGGCTGCAAATGCGCGCCTTCACCTTCATCAACCACATATTCAACAATACCAAGTTGTTTTAATTTCTCTGCAGTTAATGCCAAGGCTTCGCTGGCTTGTTCCGCTTTCTCTGCTGTTTTCCATAAAATGGATGCACAACCTTCAGGAGAAATCACCGAATAGATACTGTGAGACAACATCACCACGCGATCCGCCACACCAATACCGAGTGCACCACCTGAACCGCCTTCACCTAAAACGGTCGCAACCACCGGAACTTTCAGGCTTGAAAGCTGTGCAAGGCTAGTGGCAATCGCTTCTGCCTGACCACGTTCTTCCGCACCGACCCCAGGATATGCACCCATGGTATCGATAAAAGTGAATACCGGCAGTTTAAAACGTTCAGCCATGTCGAGTAAACGCTGTGCTTTACGGTAACCTTCGGGATTACTCATACCGAAGTTGTGTTGCAATTTTTCACGAGTGCTGCGACCACGATGTTGCCCAACAATCATCACTGGCTGACCATTAAAACGTGCCAAGCCACCGATCATCGCACCATCGTCACCAAATACCCGATCTCCATGTAAAGCATCGAATTCAGTGAAGATTTCACCAACATAATCCAGGAATTGCGGACGTTCTGGATGACGCGCAATTTGAACCGTTGTCCATGCTTTAGATTGAGCAGCTTTATTTTTCATAGGTCGACCATTATCCCTAAATTAACAATACCTTGTTAACCAATCACTTGTTAATAGATAAATTGTTCCGACTGAATATTCAATTCAATATCCCAATGCTTGAACTGCATCTGTTCATCATGCAAGTCTGCTACAAGCAAAGGCCATTGTTTGGCATCGCCAGAAACGCTGAGCTGCCATTGTTGCTCATTGATGATACTTAATTCAATGGCAGGAAGCATCTCATCACTACGACTATGATTCAGTAAAACTGCTAAACGCAGCAATAGACATAAGTACACAAGTTTGCTACCACCGACTTTAGCAACATCAACCCGTGCATCGCCACGAAGTTTACGACGGTGATGAGCGACCAAATGTGACAAATGGTTTTGGTCAATTTGTGAGAAACCGGGAATATCCGAATGCTGCAATAAATAAGCCCCATGGCGATGATAACCACTGTGACTAATCGCCAGGCCAATCTCATGCAAATATGCAGCACGACGCAGTAAGTCACTGTCATCATTAGTTAAATTTAGTGATTGTGCAACGCCATTAAATAGTTGCTGTGCCGTATTGACTACACGCTCAGCCTGTTTGCTATCTGCGTTATAGCGTCCCATTAAAGCATGTACAGAACGGTCGCGAACGTCTTCATGCTGGAAACGACCAAGCAGGTCATACATGACACCTTCACGTAACGCACCATCTGAATAAACCAGTTTGTCCAGCCCCAGCACATCAAATACCGCATATAAAATGGCAATCCCTGCTGGCAAAACTGCTCGGCGGTCTTCTTTCAGGCCATCAAATTCCATTTCGGTCACGTGCTTGTATTTGAGCAGCTTGTCTTTGAGTTTTTCCAGACCTTCACGGGTGAGCTCTTCTTTTTCATTGCTCCAGCCCATATTCACGGTAATCTGTCGACAGGCTTTAATTGTTCCGCTTGAACCCACCACAGTATCCCAACCAGCGGCTTTATAGGTATTGGCAATCCCTGAAATTTCCTTACGGGCAGCGGTCACCGCTTTATCGAAACTTTTCTGATTGATCTCACCCTCCATAAAATAGGCTTTGGTGAAGGCCACACATCCCATTTGTACTGATTCAGTATGGATTGGCTCGAATGCCTCTCCGATAATCAGTTCAGTTGATCCACCACCAATGTCAATCACCAGGCGGCGGCCACTATTGGCCATGGTATGCGATACACCTAAATAAATCAGACGGGCTTCTTCACGACCGGCAATAATTTCGATCGGTTTAGGTAAAATTTCTGCGGCTTTTTGAATAAATTCATGACCATTTTTTGCCTGACGTAAAGCATTGGTAGCTACAATACGCAACCGGTTGGCCTGTACAGAACTTAAACGCCCGACAAAGCGTGCCAGACAGGCTAGACCCCGTTGCTGTGCCGCCTCAGTCAAATTTTTGTTTTCATCTAAACCCGCGGCCAATTGTACTTTTTCTGACATTGAAGCCACTTTTTTTACTTCGCCATGATCTACACGTGCAATCGCCAGGTGAAAGCTGTTCGACCCCATATCGATGGCAGCAAGTAACTCTTCATCAATCAAAAAATCAGACATTATTCAAACAAACCTATAAGAATTGTGCTTAGAGTAATTCACATACATGCAATTTAAAAGCCATTTATCAGTTCAACTGAAGCAGTTTTTAATTTTTTTAATCGCTTAAACAATTGTAGGACACGATAATCAATATCGTGAGCATCAATTAGACAAACTCAATATAATGATTGAAAATTTACATATCCCTCTACATAGTTAAACGAGGCTATGTAATACTTATAGTTATAGAACTAACTTAAAATTTATTTGGAGCATTCCATGTCTGGCAATATCGTAAACACAACTGATGCGAACTTCGAAGCTGACGTTTTACAATCTGACATTCCTGTACTTGTCGATTTCTGGGCAGGCTGGTGTGCACCTTGTAAAGCTATTGCACCTGTACTTGAAGTATTATCTACAGAATTCGAAGGCAAAGTTAAAGTTGTTAAAGTTGACGTAACTGCTTGTGAAGCGACTGCCGTAAACTACAATATCCGCAACATTCCTGCACTATTGATGTTTAAAAATGGTGAAGTTGTCGCTCAACAAGTTGGTGCTGCGCCAAAATCTAAATTGACTGCTTTTATTGAAGAAAATATCTAATTTAAAAACAGTGTAATTGAATCCAATGCGCTATCATCAGATAGCGTATTTTTTTCGTCTATAAATTGACAAAAACTTGATTAGCTCTTATATTGCTTGTTCAAGGAATAAAGGATTTCTAATCCGTCATTTTCTTACAAGACACAACACATAAGATCGCCGCTCGGCAACAGAAATTGTTTTTACACTTTTCTCTTCGAAACAATGAATCAGACCTCTGAATTGTTATTGTGCAAATACAATTGCGTTACGTTTATTGCGTGTAAGCGGCTGAATGTTGCTCCCTTTTCTCATCTCTATCCCAGAATTTTAATTCTATCTGACCCCCTATGAATTTAACTGAACTCAAGAAAAAACCGATTGGCGAACTCATCAAGATTGCCGAGTTTATGGGCCTGGAAGGAATGGCTCGTAACCGCAAGCAAGACATCATTTTTGCCATCTTAAAACGCCATGCAATGAATGGCGAAGAGATTTTTGGTGATGGTGTTCTGGAAATTCTGTCTGATGGTTTTGGTTTCCTCCGCTCAGCAGCGGGCTCTTATCTTGCAGGCCCAGATGACATTTATGTCAGCCCATCACAAATTCGCCGTTTCAACTTACGCACCGGTGATACCATTACTGGCACAATTCGCCCACCCAAAGAAGGCGAACGCTATTTTGCGCTTTTAAAAGTTAATCAAATTAACTACGACACGCCGGAAAACTCGCGCAACAAAATCCTGTTTGAAAACTTGACCCCATTGTTCCCGACTGAACAATTGGTGATGGAACTGGGTAACGGTACCACTGAAGATTTGACTGCACGTGTAGTGGACTTGGTGGCCCCTATTGGTAAAGGCCAACGTTCTATTATCGTTGCGCCGCCAAAAGCGGGTAAAACCATGTTGTTACAAAACATCGCACAGTCAATTGTACGTAACAATCCTGAATGTTTTCTGATCGTGCTTCTGATTGACGAACGTCCTGAAGAAGTAACCGAAATGGAACGTACCGTTCGTGGTGAAGTGATTGCTTCAACTTTTGATGAATCCCCAGCACGTCACGTACAAGTGGCTGAAATGGTCATTGAAAAAGCAAAACGTCTGGTAGAACACAAGAAAGATGTGGTAATTCTGCTGGACTCGATTACTCGTTTAGCGCGTGCCTATAACACTGTCATCCCTTCATCAGGTAAGGTGTTGACTGGTGGTGTGGATGCGCATGCCTTAGAGCGCCCAAAACGTTTCTTCGGTGCTGCACGTAACATTGAAGAAGGCGGCTCATTGACCATCATCTCTACTGCCCTGATTGAAACCGGTAGTAAGATGGATGAAGTGATTTACGAAGAATTCAAAGGAACCGGTAACCAGGAAATTACGCTTGATCGCCGCATTGCCGAAAAACGTGTATTCCCTGCAATGAATATCAAAAAATCTGGTACTCGCCGTGAAGAACGCCTGATGTCTGAAGACAACTTACGTAAAGTATGGATTTTGCGTAAATTGTTGCATACTCAAGATGAACTGGCTGCCATGGAATTCTTGCTGGATCGTATGAAAGAAACCAAAACCAATGATGATTTCTTCGATCAAATGAAGCGTAAAGCGACCAACTAAACACGGTATTATTCTTTTTTTCTATAAAAAGGCTATCTCTAACGATAGCCTTTTTATTTGGTTGACTTTATTTACATAAAGCTACAATCAAGTCTTTTCTTTGTAAACTTAAGGGACTAGTTCATACCTGTTAAAAATATTAACTTTAAAAAACCATAATTTTTAGCGAGTTATTTAGTATTTATCCAATATAAACTCTCCGATTGATTGTTATTTTCTGTTAAAAAAATGCTCATTTTTTATCTTTTTTTGCATTTTTTACTAGCCTCCTAGTAGCAATTCAAAATGCGCAGTGATAGCATATTCGCAGACCAGTTAGACTGCCTCTGCATTGTTACTGCCTAACAGATTTTAGGAAGAATAAAAGCACTCAACAGGCTAACATAGGTTTTTTTTAATCTCATATTTTAGAGAGTGATGCCATGTTATTCAAAAAAATCGCTATTGCTGCTGCAGTTGCTACTACTTTAGCTTTCGTTGGTTGTGCTAAAAAAACTGAAGAAGCTCCTGCTGCTGATGCTGCTGCATCTCAAGCTACTGTAGCTGCTTCTGAAGCTACTGCTGCTGCTTCTGCTGCTACTGTTGAAGCTTCTGCTGCTACTGACGCTGCTGCTTCTGCTGTTGACGCTGCTCCAGCTTCTGAAGCTGCTGCTTCTGCTGCTAAATAATCTTTACGATTATTCAGTACAAAAAAGAGAGCCATTGGCTCTCTTTTTTTATGACTAAAATAAAGTTCAATTCTATAAAAACAATTGTACCTCTCCCTATTCCAAGTACAGAATTGATTTCTAATCCCGATTGTCAATTAAATTACAAAGGGCTGAATCTCTCAAATACTTAGGCTCTACTCCACAAATAACGCTTTTATATACAAATCTTATAGCAAAAAAAGAGCAGATCAATCGATCTGCTCATTTCCTACACGCTGGCGGAATTTCTGCCCTGCGCGGAATGTGACTACACGGCGTGCTGAAATTGGAATTTCCTCGCCAGTTTTCGGGTTACGGCCTGGACGTTCACGCTTGTCACGCAACTCAAAGTTACCGAACCCCGAAAGTTTAACCTGTTCGCCCGAGATTAGCGCTTGGCTAATCTCATCAAAGAACAATTCGACCATTTGTTTAGCTTCACGACGGTTTAAACTCGTGAGCTCACTTAAATGATCAGCCATTTCTGCTTTTGTTAGTGCTGTCATGAAGCCCTCAATGTCGCTTGGTAAGTGTTTTCCAACACTTGAAGGATATTATCCATACCTGATTTAATTTCAGCATCTTCCAATGTACGGCTTGGATGCTGCCAGAGAAGGGCAAATGCCAGTGAGCGTTTCCCTTCTTCTACCCCTTGTCCAGTATACACATCGAATAACCATGTCGAGTCTAGCAGCTCCCCACCTGTTTTTTCGATAAGTCTCTGAATTTCGCTAACATTAATCTTATCACTAATTAAAAGCGCAATATCACGTCTTACTGATGGAAAACGTGATAATTCTGTAAAATTAGATACATAAGTTTGCAAAACAGCCTTTTGATCAAGTTCGGCAACCCAAGTCATGCCCAAATCAAGTTCGTCTTCCAAAGAGGGATGTAAACGACCCAGATAACCAACAGACTGACCATCAACCAGAATTTCAGCTGATTGTCCAGGATGCAACCAGCTACGCTCTGAACGAACATATTCCACTTGAACCCGTCCAGCTGCCAGAATTTCCTCAACTTCACCTTTTAAGTCAAAGAAATCCATCGGTAGAGCCTTGCCATGCCAAGATTCAGTTGTTTTAGCACCGACTGCAATTAAAGCCAAAGTCGGAATCTGTTTTAGATCATGAATGCTTTGTGCATCCTGATAATCAAAACGTAAACCCAGTTCAAAGAAACGTACGCGGTTTTGCTGACGGTTAATATTGTATTGCACACATGGAATCAAGCTGGATAACAAAGTCGAACGCATTGCAGCCAGTTCGCTTGAAATCGGGTTGGCCAACATCAACGGATTGACCGCAGGATTCAACTGTTTTTCAAGTTTAGCATCGGCAAAGCTGAAACTGATCGCTTCCTGATAACCTAAAGTCACCAGGGTTTGACGAAGTTGTGGCAATTCAAACTGATCTTGATGTTTGGCAAGTTTTACATCAATCACTGGCAAGCTGATCTGAATGTTGTCATAACCATGAATACGGGCAACTTCTTCAATCAGGTCTTGGTAAATCGCCATGTCGTAGCGATGTGATGGAGGAACTACAGTCCACTCACCTTGTGCTTTTACAGTCACAACACAACCTAAGCGTTGCAGTGCATCGGTAATAAAGTCACTTTCAACTTTGTAACCCAATAACTGATCCACTTGAGCTTGATTCAGCTCAATCGCTTCACGTTTTGGTAAAAGCTCAGTTTTTTCTGCAACAGTAATTGGACCAAACTCACCACCAGCAAGATCAGCAATCAGCTGTGATGCGCGGTGCATGGCGATAAGTGGTAATTCAAAATCTACGCCACGTTCATAGCGCTGAGATGCATCGGTATGTAAACCAAAGCTACGTGCACGACCCGCAATATGTAAAGGTGCAAAGAAAGCAGATTCCAGGAAGATTTCCGTGGTTTCATCGGTAACAGAAGAAGATAAACCACCCATGATGCCGGCAATTGCCAATGCTTTCACATCATCAGCAATCACCATTACATCATCAGATAACTCAACTTCTTGTTCATTGAGCAACACCAGTTTTTCAGCAGCAGTGGCTTGACGTACATGCACTGAACCTTGAACTTTGCCACCATCAAATGCGTGTAATGGTTGACCCAATTCAATTAAGACATAGTTGGTGATATCGACCAAAATGCTGTGCTGACGGATACCTGAACGGGCAAGTGCACGTTCCATCCATACCGGGGTCGCGGCTTTGGTATTGACGTTTTTAATCACACGACCCAAGTAACGTGGGCAGCCTTCAGTTTCTACAACTACTTGCTTCTCATCAGCAATAGTCGCAGCTACTTCCTTGATTTCCGGTGCAGTCACAGCAAGCTGGTTAATGACACCAATTTCACGTGCGATACCACGAATACTGAAACAGTCACCACGGTTAGGCGTGATACTGATATCAATGACATTGTCATCAAGGTCTAGATATTCACGGATATTCATGCCCACCGATGCATCCGCAGGTAGTTCTAGAAGGCCATCAATTTTATCTTCAAGATCAATTTCAGAAGCACCACACAGCATACCTTGGGATTCGATGCCACGAAGCTTACCTTTCTTGATTTTGAAATCACCCGGTAAAACTGCACCAATGGTGGCTACAGGTGCTTTCATGCCTGCACGTACATTCGGTGCACCGCAGACAATCTGTAAAGGCTCACCTGAACCGATGTTGACTGTAGTCACACGTAAACGGTCTGCATCCGGATGCTGTTCTACAGTGAGTACTTCACCCACAACCACACCTGTAAATGGTTTTGCCGCTGGCGCCAGTTCATCCACTTCCAAACCGAGCATGGTGAGTTGGTCAGATAAGGTATCGCTGTCAATTGCTGGGTTGACCCAGGTGCGTAACCAATTTTCGCTAATTTTCATAAATTCATTTTCCTGAATCTCCCCTAACCCCTCTTTTTCAAAGAGGGGAACTCTCACACGTTATTTTTCTTCGCGTAAGCCCCCTTTTTCAAAGGGGGATTTAGGGGGATTTTTTTAAATCTAAAAATTCAATTTCTGTTTTAACACTCACCTCAATTGAGGGAGAAGTCATCAATAATCTGTTTAAGCAAATTGGCGTAAGAAACGCACATCATTCTGGTAGAACATACGCAAATCATTAATGCCATAACGCAGCATGGCAAAACGCTCTACACCTAAACCAAATGCAAAGCCTTTATATTTTTCAGGATCAATGCCGGCTGCTTGAAGCACGTTCGGATGCACCATACCGCAACCTAAAACTTCTAACCAACGACCGCGTTCATCCATAATATCCACTTCGGCACTTGGTTCAGTGAACGGGAAGTAAGATGGACGGAAACGTACGGTTAAATCTTTTTCAAAGAATTCGTTCAGCAAGTTCACCAGCAAACCTTTCAGTTCTGCAAAGCTGGTGTTCTCAGCCACGTATAAACCTTCAATTTGATGGAACATTGGCGAATGCGTCTGATCCGAGTCACAGCGATATACGCGACCCGGGCAGACAATACGAATTGGCGGCTGATTCTTTTCCATAGTACGCACTTGCACACCTGAAGTGTGGGTACGAAGCAAGTGGTTGGCATCAAAATAGAAAGTATCATGCATTGCACGTGCAGGGTGATGACCCGGAATATTCAACGCTTCAAAGTTGTGATAATCATCTTCAACTTCAGGACCTGTCGCAACCGTGAAACCGGCTTTGGTAAAGAACTGGCAAATACGTTCCTGCACTTGGGTCACAGGATGAATACTGCCTACGCTTTGACCACGACCCGGCAATGTAATATCAATCGTTTCGCTGGCAAGTTTTTGTTCTAGTGCAGCTTTTTGTAATTCGGCCTGGCGTGTGGTTAATGCACCAGTGATGGCTTCACGCACAGCATGAATTTTTGCCCCGAAAACTTTACGTTCTTCAGGGTCCATTTTACCCAGTGCCTTGGATTGTTCCGCGAGCTGGCTTTTCTTCCCTGTAAATTGCACTCGTACTTGATCGAGTGTAACAAGGTCCTCTGCTGCTGCAATCGCAGCGAGCGCTTCAGTGGTCAGGGCTTCCAGTGACATAGTAACTCTCAAAGCAACAATTTAAAAATATAATAAAACCCCATATTCTAACAGTTTTTAAGCGCATTGATGAAGTTCCCTATAGAGGAAAAATTAGATTGGCAACCATATTTAGAAAAAGTATAAGATAAAGCCAATATTTATGAGATCAATAACAATGGCACTCGATCAGATTTGGAAACAGCAGCTTACTTTGGTGACCTATGGCAATGAATATCTCAGCCAGAATCTGAGCTTTAATCATTGGGTACAACATGCCATTTTTAACCAGCACAATTTGCGTTTCCGAGATCTGCTGTCACAACATTTATTGGCACAACATTTTCAAATCTGGCTGGAAGGTCTAAAAAAACAGGGAACGCTGCGCATCAGCCTGCACAGTTCCAGTCTGCTCAATGATGAACAAAATCCAAATGCCAATGTGGAACTGCTGGCCATTCCGCATTTTATTGTCAGCCATGAACAAAATAAGAAAACGGCATGGATTTTTGGCAAGGAGTTGGCCGAGTGGTATAACGCAGATCATGACTATGCAGCGCCCAAGCCACAACAGGAACAGTGTCGTCAGGAAACCTTCTGGCGTTTCGAGTTGAATTCAAAACTGGCAAAGCGTATCGATGCCGATCTGCAACAGCCGAAGTGGGATGACATTCAGATTTATACTAATAACGAATTATTTGACAGCAAGTTTGCCCAAGGCTTTATCGAGCCTGCCCAGCGGGATTTTCCATATTATGGAATGCCGCAAACTGCAACGGAAAATGCCGATGGCTCCCCATTATCCGAGAGTAAATATCTGCCTTTACTGCCAAGCGATTATCAGGCGGATTATGCGCATACCACACTGCATCGTTTAGAAGCACTAGCTAGTTATATTCAGCAAAAACAGCAACATCCCTATCATGCGGATGGCAGTGAACTGACAGCAGAAGAGCAGCTGAATCTACGCCATTTCTCGCAAAAGCTGGATGATTTAACTGCAAAATTTATAGTTAAAGTTGCCAATCATTATCAATCCGCACGCTTAACCAAAGTTGAAGTCGCCAATCCTCTGGATGATGCACCCAGCACTCCACATAGCGCTCCACAAGTAAAAAGCCATCCTGCACATGCCTCGCACAAGGTCGGGACATCAGGCGTCATCAAACTGATTCTGCTGACTATTGTCATTTGTGTATTGGCTTATTATTTTGGACTTTAATTTTTATAAGCTTTCAAAATCTGGATGAACCCGATCACATCACATCGGATTCATCCTTTTTATAAGCTTCTAATTTTTATCGTGATGAGGTCATTGCAATTTTTTAGGCTTTTTTAGTACCAGTTTTTTTAACACTTCTGATACCGCTACCATAGCAAAACTTGAGGTCACCACCACTGCCGAGCCATAACCGCCACAACGTAAGCCTGCACTGGCACAGACTTCTGCGCCAGAAAACGGATTATCAATGGAATACACGCAAGTAATGCCAAATTTTTCTTTCGGCTTTTTGCAAATACCTTTGGCACGTAACTGACTGCGCAGTTTCGCCAGCATCGGGTCCTGTTCAGTTTTGGACAAATCGGCAACACGGATTTTTAAAGGGTCCAGCTTACCACCGGCCCCACCCGAGACAATCAGCGGAATTTTATTAAAACGGCAATGCAGCATTAACGCCAGCTTGGCTTTGACATCATCAATACAGTCCAGAACCACATCAGGGGCTTTTTCTAACAGTTCTTTGACATTGTCTGGGGTTAGATAGTCATCCACCACGTTAATTTTGATCCGTGGATTAATTGAATAACAGCGCTCGGCCATCACTTCAATTTTTTCCCGTCCCAGGGTCGAACTCATGGCCGGCAATTGACGGTTAATATTCGATGCAGCGACCACATCCATATCAATCAGGGTCAGCTCAGCAATGCCGGTACGTGCCAAGGCTTCAACCGCCCAGGAACCCACGCCGCCAATGCCGATGACCATCACATGGCTGTGTTCGTATTGACAAAACGCCTCATCTCCATAAATTTTTTCTACCCCGGCAAAGCGGCGTTCATATTCATCATCTTCAGGAAGATCAGTCATTCGTCATCTAACAGCTAAAAAACACCGACGCATTTTATCAAATTCCGGCTCAATTCGATAATCTATCTCTTTCTCATCATTCAATAACTGTAGCAGACATAAAAAAAGAGGCTTTCGCCCCTTTTCTATCCATTTATCAATACTACTTTATTTATTCATGATAAAGAAATATTCACGATAATATTTCAGTTCGGCAATCGAATCACGGATGTCATCCATCGCTAAATGTGAGGCATTTTTCTTCAAGCCACTCATAATTTCCGGACGCCAGCGTTTTGCCAGCTCTTTCACTGAAGATACATCCAGATTACGGTAATGGAAGTACTGTTCCATTTCCGGCATTAAACGGTGCAAGAAACGGCGATCCTGACAAATGGAGTTACCACACATCGGGGATGATTTTGGATTAACCCATTTTTTCAGGAATTCCAGGGTTTGCTGTTCGGCATCTTGTGCAGTCAATTTACTGCGGCGTACCCGTTCGATCAGCCCCGATTGACCATGCTGACGCGTATTCCATTCATCCATCGCATTCAGTACGCGATCCGACTGATGCACAGCCAGCACTGGACCTTCCGCCAGAATATTCAGGTTATCGTCAGTCACAATCGTTGCAACTTCAATAATTTGGTCGTTATCCGTATCCAGACCTGTCATTTCAAGGTCAATCCAAATCAGGCGAGTATCAGGGGTGCTGCTCATAAATGTGCAATCTTATTGGGCTTAAAAATGGCTATAGTAGCAAATTTATTGCAACTTGGCTGTAACTCCTACCCCGCTTCATGCTATTTTTGCCATTCTTAGTCCATGCTTTTTTTTAGGATATGAATGGCTTTAATTCGTAAACGTCGTTTAACTGAACAGCAGCAACGTCGCATTCAGAAACAACATCAAACACGTCAAGAAGAACCCGACACTTCAAATGATTTAGAAGGCCTGGTGGTTCAACATTATGGTCGTCAACTTGAAGTGCAAGCCTTATCAACGCCCGAAAATCACCCGAGTAAACCTGTCGTTGCAGCAGGTGAACCCGAACCGTTCTGGAAGCCGATTGAAGTCGGCAGTGTATGGCGCTGTCATACCCGAACCAATCTGGAAGCACTAGTCACAGGTGACCGGGTCAAATGGCAGGCCGATCCGAATACCGGACTTGGCATCATTACCGCCATTCATCCACGTAAATCGCTGCTAACCCGTCCTGACCGTTATCACAAGGTTAAACCTGTTGCTGCCAATGTCAGCCTGATTGTGATTGTGTTTGCCTCTTTTCCAGAAGTTGCCCCCAGCCTGATTGACCGTTATCTGGTGGCCTGTGCTGATGCTGAAATTCCAGCTTTACTGGTATTGAATAAAGCAGATTTAATTCAGGAAAATGACCCGATTCTAGACTTGGTCAAAGAATATCAGGTCTTGGGTTATGAAGTGATGCAAACTCAATCTGATGGCGATTTAACTGAACTGGCAAAACGCCTGGCCGGTGAAACGGTCGCCTTTGTCGGTCAGTCTGGTGTCGGCAAAAGCTCGCTGATTAATGCCATGGTTCCCGAAGCGGCGCAAAAAACCAATATCATTTCGGAAAACTCGGCGCTGGGTCAGCACACGACCACTTCTACCCGTTTAATTGCCTTTGGTGAAGGCGCTGCACTGATTGACTCTCCGGGAATCCGTGAATTTGGTTTATGGCATCTGGACCTGGCCAAAGTGCAGCATGGCTTTCCTGAAATTGAAAATTTGCTGGGACATTGCCAGTTCCGTAACTGTACCCATAAGCATGAAAAGCAATGTGCTTTGCGTCAGGCTGTGGAATCTAGTGAAATCTTGCAACGCCGTTTAGACAGTTATTTGCGTTTAATCGATGAAATTACTGAAGCGCAGCAAAAAAATTAATTTTTCTTAACCCTTAGCCCTTGAAGCAGTGATTTTGATCGCCATATTTATAGGCTATACTCTACGCAATTTTGAAATTGTAATTAGGTGACTTGTGGAACGTTGGTTCGAATTTATGGGGAATCACCCCTTCTTGTTTGGAACACTCGGGGTGTTGGTTGTTTTGTTCTTTATTTTAGAAGGACAACGCAATGGCCGTAAAATTTCACCACAATCTTTAGGTATTTTAGTCAAAGCTAAAAATGCCATGCTGATTGATTTACGTGATGCTAAAGATTTCCGTGAAGGTCATATCAGCGGTAGCCGTAATATTCCCTATAGCCAGATTACCAGTCATATTGAAGAGTTAAAATCTGCCGATCGACCACTAGTGTTCATTTGTAACCTGGGTCAAATCGCAGGAACTGCCTTACAACAAGTGGGACATGCCGACAGTTACCGTCTAGACGGTGGAATCAACAACTGGAAAGTGCAAGGCTTACCCCTGATTAAAAGCAAATAATACGCTTGGAGATTTTGAATGGCTGAAGTAATTATTTATTCCACCACCGTATGCCCATATTGCATTCGCGCAAAACAACTTCTTGAGCGTAAAGGCGTGGCTTATAAAGAAATTAACTTATCTAACGAAGCGCCTGAAGTACGTGTGGAACTGATGCAACGCACCAATCATCGTACTGTTCCACAAATTTTTATTAACGACCAGTTTATTGGTGGTTTTGATCAACTTTATGCTTTAGAGCGTGAAGGAAAACTAAACGAACTATTGGCTTAACCCTATATTAAGTCAGCTCTTCATATTAAGGATTAAAGAATGAGTGAACAACAAGCTCAACCACAATTAGCACTAGAACGTATTTACACTAAAGATATTTCTTTTGAAGTACCTGGGGCACAAGTATTTACTAAAGAATGGCAGCCTGAATTAAATATCAACCTGTCTTCTTCTGCAGAAAAAATTGATGCGACGCATTACGAAGTGTCATTACAAGTCGTGGTTCAAGCGAACAATGCAGGTGATACTGCATTTATCGTGGATGTAACTCAAGCCGGTATTTTCCTGATTGACGGTGTTGAAGAAGAACGCCTGCCATATATTCTGGGTGCTTATTGTCCAAATATCCTGTTCCCGTTCTTACGCGAAGCAGTGAATGATATGGTCACCAAAGGAAGCTTCCCGCAATTGCTGCTTACACCAATTAACTTCGATGCTGAATTCGAAGCAAATATGCAACGTGCGCAAGCAGCCGCTGCTGAAGGTCAAGCTTAATCGCTTAAGCTTCAATATAAAAAAGACCGCATTTGCGGTCTTTTTTATTGCCATATTTCCCTCTCCTGAGAGGAGAAAGCCCCTCTTTATCAAAGAGGGGTTGGGGGAGATTACAGAATCCCTCCCAACCTCCCTTTAAAAAAGGGAGGAGCTTTTAGATGAATTTATTCACCATCCATCATTAAATCAGCGCTCATACCCACAGTATTAAAGCCGGCATCAACATACATAATTTCGCCAGTAATACCATTAGCCCAAGGTGAGCACAGGAACAATGCCGCATTACCGACATCTTCAATGGTCACATTACGTTTCAGTGGCGCAACTTTTTCATTCAGGTCGAGCATTTTACGGAAAGACTTGATACCTGAAGCTGCAAGAGTACGGATTGGACCTGCTGAAATAGCATTTACACGAATGCCTTCTGCGCCAAGGCTTGATGCCAAATAACGTACACCCGCTTCCAATGATGCCTTCGCCATACCCATAACATTGTAATTCGGCATTACACGTTCAGAACCTTGATAAGTCAAAGTCAGCAAGCAGCCTTGGCGAACTTTTAATAAAGGTTTTGCAGCACGTGCCATGGCAATAAAACTGTATGCACTAATGTCGTGGGCAATGTTAAAACCTTCACGGTCGGTAACATCGGTAAAGTCACCATCTAAAGTATGTGCTGGTGCAAAACCGATTGAATGAACCACGCCATCCAGACCATCCCAATGTTTTGCCAATTCTGCAAAAGTCTGGTCAATTTCAGCATCTACCGCCACGTCACAAGGGAAAACCAGTGTTGAACCGAATTGTGCAGCAAACTCATCAACACGTTTTTTTAATTTTTCATTCGGATAGGTAAATGCCAGTTCAGCACCTTCACGATGCAAGGCTTGAGCAATACCAAATGCAATGGATAATTTACTTGCAATACCCGCGATGAGAAAACGCTTACCCGCCAATAGTCCTTGTGCCATGTGAATCTCACTCAAAATAATTTAGCAGCATAATGCCAAGTCTGAAGCATTTGCGAAATTGCATAATGCGCCTTTTTTTAACATGTTGTGTAAAAATCAAAAAAATGCTCCGCCATTGCGGAGCATTTCTGAACTGA